>CAJTFD010000003.1 GCA_910575625.1 Clostridia bacterium | reverse complement strand
GAGACGACGAGGTAGATAGGGCAGAGGTGGGAGCATGGTAACATGTGGAGCTGACTGCTACTAATCGGGTGAGGGTTTGACCAGATGGTAAGAGGACATCGTATATGCAGTTTTGAAGGTACGCAAAAGATCAGGATATTCCTCGATAGCTCAGTTGGTAGAGCGCGCGGCTGTTAACCGCGTTGTCGTAGGTTCGAGTCCTACTCGGGGAGTTTATAATGAAACTCACAAGTATAATGCTTGTGAGTTTTTTACGATAAGGAATCGATGAAATGAAAATTGGATAGAAAAATGGAAAAAACAGCTTATACTTTCTCCAAAACGTACGATATAAAAAATAGGAGAGGAGGCAGAGTATGAAACCACTTATACAGATTACGACGATACCGATTGCATATGAGATGCAGATAGAGAAGGCAAAATTTGAACGTCATGAAGGGACTGCGAATCTGGAGATCAGTAGCAATCAAGCAGGCCATATGCAGATCAAGAGCCAGCCGATCAAGTTGAACCTGGATACTTATGAGTCCGGGAACGCTTTATTGGGTTCTTCTTTGGGTATCGGAGAAAAGGGAAATGGATCACCAGTCATGTACCAGGCAACTGTTTCTGTGGATGGAGACGGGCAGTTGTTATTGAAAGGGAAGATCAGTGATAATTTAAATAAAGGAAATGTTGCTCCACAGATATCTACAGCAAGCGAGGCCACACCTGTAAAGCAGGCCGATCTGACGATCCGTTATCAGATGGATAAGATGAATTTCGACATGAAAGTGGCGAATGGGAATTTTGAATTCATACCAGGTACGATCAATGTGGAGATCACACAGTATCCAGATGTACAGATTGAATATGTGGGCGGGCCCATCTATGTTCCACCCAGCGCGGATCCTAATTATGAGAGTGTTGATGTAAAGGCTTAGAAAGTGCAATATATTTCTGTAAAATATCATAGGGTGTCGAAACCTATGAAAAAGTTTTGACACCCCGGCCATATCTTATATCCCTATCTTTTATTCTAACAAAAAACAGCTCGTATAGGCCAATGTATCCGGCCCGTAATAATATTTCATCCCATTATCTGTACAGATCTGAGTGACCAACAGCCCGTAGGCTTCCATGGACGACATAGACTTTTCAGGGAAGCGGCAGGGTTTAGCGGGATATGTACACTCTTTGCATAAAGTACATGCGCCTGCACCCAGGGGCAGGAGTCTGGGGAAGGATTCGGCCAGTATGCATCTGAATTCCATAAAATTCTTTTTGTGCCGCTGTTCCAATTCCATCATCGTTTCGAAGTCCATGCTGTCCTCCAATTCGCCCATGGTCTGCACGAGGATCCCCGAATGGTAGCCGGAGACTTTCTGGCGGCATTCATCCAGTGTGCCGCAGCCGGGAGGACAGGACCAGTTCTTATCGTATTGTCCGCAGGTATTTGCAAGACACATATCCCGCACTTCTGGCATCAGGACCAAAGTATCCGGATCCAAGGTGCCTGCATGGGTAAAACCATGTTCTTTTGCAAGATTTAACAGATCATCTATATTGGTCATTCCATTTCCTCCTGTTCAAAGCCCAATTCGTCTACGAAAGTATCTTGAAATTCCGGGCGATTTGCCAATTCTAAGAAGTCTACCTGTGTGGCCAGGGTACATGCCCGGTGGAATTCTTGTTCATTTAAGACGGCGATCTTCGCGCCTTCACCGGCGGCGTTTCCGATGGGGGTCACTTTGCCGGAGAGTTCCATGGGGAGCAGGCCGATGGCACAGGCGCTCTCCGGGTCCATGTAATTGCCAAAGGCCCCGGCAATCAGTACCTCGTCGATATCGTCCAGAGTGATGCCCCACAGCTGGCACATGATGCGGATGCCTGCGGCAATGGCGGCTTTTGCCAACTGCAGTTCCCGGATGTCCTGTTTTGTCAGGCTTACTTTATCGGTGATCTGAAAATCTTCTTCCATATAGCCGGACTCATCGATGATCTCCAGATCCAGCAGGCAGGCGGTCAGGTCCAAAAGGCCAGAGCCGCAGATCCCGGCGGCCTCACAGTCACCGATGATGGAGTAAGATAATTTTTGGTGGGTATCCAGGGTCACATGGTCGATGGCGCCTGTCCCGCCCCGCATGCCGCAGCTGATCTTCGCACCTTCCAGGGCTGGGCCGGCGGCGGTGGAGCAGGTGAGCAGTTTTCCGTCTTTGGAGAGTACCAGTTCGCCGTTGGTGCCGATATCGATCATCAATGTACATTTATCCCGTTTTTCCAGGTCCGTCGCCAGGATACAGGCCAGCGTATCAGCTCCGACGAAACTCTCGATCACCGGCAATGCCCACAGACGGCCCTGGGGATGGATATGGATGCCAAAGTCGAAGGCCAGGCCGATCAAAGGGTCTTTTGAGTGGGGCAGATAGGGAGCCGCCACCAGGCTGTTGACAGGCCAGTGCAGGAACAAGTGCTGCATACAGCTGTTCCCAACGATGCAGAGACTGGCGATCTGCTCCGGTGCGACGGATGCCTCTTGTGCCATCTCTTGTACGAGACGGTCGATGGACGTACGGACACAGTCAGCCAGGGTATCCTCCCCTCCGCCTAGAGCGTATTCGCAGCGGTTGATCACATCGGCGCCGTAGGGGGATTGGGGGTTTAAGCAGCTGTTTACGGCCAGTGTGTGGCCGTCCTGGGCGTCTAACAGATAGGCGGCGATGGTGGTCGTCCCCAAGTCGACAGCGGCCAGACAGACTTGTTTTTCAGAGTCTTTTAGCGCGTCTGGAAGCCAGGGATGGATGTCCACCGTGCGGCCCTGGCCTTTTTCCAAGATCTGGTTTTTGACGGTGCGGGTGGTGAGGCGCACGGTCATATCGTGTCCGATATGGATGGAACAGGCTTTTTGGATCCCTAAAGCGGCTCCCTCCAGGATCTCAACGGTGCATTTACCGCATTTTCCATTGCCTCCGCAGGGAGCTTCCGGCGCATAACCGGCTCTGCGTTGGGCTTCCAACAAGGTGGTGCCAGCTTCCACCTGGATAGATCTGTCATCTGGCATAAAAGTTATGGTATACATATTCAAATGGATCGTCCTCCTTTCCTTGTATCAGAGCAATATATACATGATTATACTATAGATCTGACAGAGAAAAAATGGAGAAATATTGCTTTGACCGTAAAAATAAGACAAAAATACAGCGTTTGCCATGCAGGGACGGATATGTTATGATAGAGATAAAAGAGGAAAAGTCAAATGAGGAGACATGCAATGTATAAGGAAAGAATGCAGGACACTGGGCAGGGTGTGGTGATATGAGGAGTTTTGTAAGATTAGAACAGGTCACAAAAGTGTATGGAAAAGGCGATGTGCAGATCAAGGCGGTGGACGGCATTGATTTTTCCATCGAGAAAGGGGAATTTGTGGTCATCGTGGGTCCCAGCGGGGCGGGCAAGACCACGGTGCTGAATATCTTAGGGGGCATGGACCAGGCCACTTCAGGCCAGGTGTGGGTAGACGGAAAAGATGTGGCGGCTTTTTCTTCCCGTCTGCTGACTCTGTACCGGAGAGAGGATGTGGGCTTCGTCTTTCAGTTTTATAATCTGGTGCCGAATCTGACTGCTCTGGAGAACGTGGAGCTGGCCTTACAGATCTGTGAGGATCCCCTGGATGCCCGGGAGGTGCTGGAGGAAGTGGGTTTGAGCGACCGTCTGGGAAATTTTCCGGCGCAGCTCTCCGGCGGGGAACAGCAGCGGGTATCCATTGCCCGGGCGCTGGCCAAGAATCCAAAACTGCTCCTGTGTGATGAGCCCACAGGGGCGTTGGATTACCAGACCGGAAAGTCGATCCTGAAGCTCTTGCAGGATATGTGCAGGCAGCGGGGGATGACAGTGATCGTGATCACCCACAATTCCGCATTGATGCCCATGGCGGACCGGGTGATCCAGATCAAGAACGGGAAGGTATCTTCCATGGAGATGAATGAGACACCGCAGCCTGTTGAAGAGATCGAATGGTAGGAGAGGACACGTGAAGAAAGCACTGAGAAAAGATTTCTTTATGGATATAAAGAAAAGCTTTGCCCGGTTTATTTCTATATTTTTTATCGTCGCTCTGGGTGTGGCGTTTTTTTCCGGGATCCAGGCGGCCTCTCCGGATATGCGTTATTCCGGGGATGCTTATTATGACGCGTCGGGATTGATGGATCTAAAAGTCATGGGAACGCTGGGGCTGACCGAGGAGGATCTGGATAGCCTGCGCAAGGTCAAAGGTGTGGAGACGGTGGAAGGCGGCTATGCGCTGGATGTGCTGAGCGGCCAGGAGGGCGAACAGCAGGTGATCCATCTGGAGACCCTGGGTGAGCAGATCAATCAGGTGTCGGTGATCCAGGGCCGTCTGCCCGAGAAAAAAGGGGAATGTCTCCTGGATGCCCAGATGGCCGAGCGGGACGAGCTAAAGTTGGGGGATCAGATCCAGGTCCAGGTGGAGGAGGACAGTATCCTTGAGCAGGAGGTCTTTACGGTGGTGGGGACCTGCAGCAGTCCGCTGTACATATCTTTTGAACGGGGCAATACCACGTTGGGATCCGGTGAGGTCAGCGGCTATGGCTATGTGACGGAAGATAATTTTGATAAAGAGGCTTATACGGTGGCTTA
Source organism: Clostridia bacterium (assembly GCA_910575625.1). GTDB lineage: Bacteria > Bacillota > Clostridia > Lachnospirales > Lachnospiraceae > MGBC164599. The sequence goes on along the minus strand of CAJTFD010000003.1, from coordinate 317,101 downwards.
TCTGCTGGCCAAGGGCGCAAGAGAACAGACCAGTTATACAGATATGTATGAAAATCTGGTGGAGAAGATCAAGTACCGGGTGGAAGATATCGAGGAGGAGCGGTGCCAGATCCGTTATGATTCCATCAGAGAAGAGGCTGACCAGGAATTGGCTGATGCCGAAAAGGAGCTGGAAGACGGCAGAGCTGAGGCCCAGGAGGAGCTGGATAAGGCGAAAAAGGAATTGGAAGACGGCCGCCAGGAGCTGGCCGACGCCCGCCAGGAATACACAGACGGCCGGCAGAAATTGGAGGATGGCAAGCGGGAATTGGAGGACGGCAAAAAGAAGCTGGCCGATGCCCGGACGCAGTACCAGGACGGCGCAGCGCAGCTGGCCACGGCAAAGAACGAGCTGGACAGCCGACAGGCACAGCTCAATGATTCCCAGGCTCAGACGGATCAGGGCTATGCAGCCTGGAATACCTCCAAGCAGGAATTTGATCAGAAAGAACAGGAATACAACAGCGGCCGGGCCCAGTATGAACAGGGAGCCGCAGCCATCGTTCAGGCAAAGGAAGAGCTGGCTGCGGGCAGGGAGCGCTATGAGCAGTTTGTGGCATCGGCTGGAGTGACAGACCCGCGGACCGAAGAGCGGTTTGCTGCCCAGGAGACCCAGATCCAGAGTCAGGAGGCGGCCCTGGCCCAAAGTAAGCAGCAGTTGGACGCAGCCGGGCAGCAATTGGAGAGCGGCCGTCAGGAACTGGAAGCCTCAAAGAGCCAGCTGGACGCAGCCCAGGCGCAGATCAACAACGGCGTATCTCAGCTGGGCAGCGGACAGGCCCAGTTGAACGAACGTCAGGCACAGCTGAATGCGGCGGCCGAGGAGATCAGGGCCAGCGAGACACGGCTCGCTCAAGCGGAGCAGGAGATCCAAGAAAACGAACAAAAGTTAGACGATGCAATCGTTGAGATCGAGGAGAATGAGAAGAAGTTAGAGGATGGGGAAAAAGAATATGCCGACGCCGAGAAGGAAGCCCAGGAGGAGATCGCCAAAGCCGAGGAGGAACTAGCCAAAGCCCAGAAAGACGTGGAGGCGATCCAGATTCCCGAGTGGTATGTGGAGGACCGCAGTTCTTTACCGGAACACAGCGGCTACGGGGACAATGCGGACCGGATCCGGAACATCGGCCGGGTCTTCCCGGTGCTGTTCTTTTTGGTGGCGGCACTGATCAGCCTGACGACCATGACCCGTATGGTGGAGGATCAGCGCACCCAGATCGGAACGCTGAAAGCCCTGGGCTATTCCAAAGGGGCGATCGCGGCCAAATTCTTGGGTTATGCGCTGCTGGCTACGGTGGGCGGCAGCATATGCGGCACACTGATCGGACAGAAGATCCTTCCCTATATCATCATCACGGCCTACGGGATCATGTACATCCATATGCCCACGGTGGAGATCCCCTACCAGATGATCTACGCATTGATCGGTTCGGCGGCGGCCGTGGCGTGTACGCTGCTGGCCACACTGTCCGCCTGTTATAGAGAACTGATAGAGACACCGGCAGCTCTGATGCGCCCGGCTTCCCCCCAGGAGGGAAAACGAGTGCTGCTGGAATACGCGCCCTTTATCTGGAAACGTCTGAATTTCACCTGGAAATCCACGGTGCGCAATCTCTTCCGCTATAAAAAACGTTTCTTCATGACGATCATTGGGATCGGAGGCTGTACAGCCCTGATGCTGGTGGGATTCGGCCTGCAGGATTCGATCATGGATATCGGCACGCTCCAATATGGGGAGCTCCAGCATTACGATGCCACAGTCCTGCAGGATGAAGACGCCAGCAAGCAGGAGAAAGCGCAGTTAAAAGAATACCTGGAGACGGACATGCGGATCGAGAGTTCCATCCAGGTCTATTTCCAGAAGATGACAGCGTCTAAGGAGAAGAAAAATACGGATATCTACCTGATCGTGCCGGAAGAGACAGAAAATTTCTCCGATCTGGTAACTCTACGGGAACGGGGAGACAAGGAGGAGTACACACTCACGGACGCAGGCGCGGCGATCTCGGAGAAAACGGCAAAGATGTTGGGCGCGGAGCCCGGGGATACCATTGACCTGCAGATCGAGGACGGGATCAGCGGGCAGGTCACGATCGGGCGTATCTGTGAAAATTATATGAGCCACTATCTGTACATGACGCCGGAGGCATTTGCGGACGCATTCGGGGAGAATGCGGACTGCAGCGACAGCCTGGTGATCCTCCAGGAAGAATATCGGGCAGATCCGGAACAGGTGGGGCGGGATATCATGGATTCTCCGGCGGCCCTGAGCATCAGCTATACGGGCAGCATCGCGGACCAGCTGGAGAACATGCTCAGCAGTCTGGATTCGGTGATCGTGGTGCTGATCGTATCGGCGGGCATGTTGGCATTCGTGGTGCTGTATAATCTGAACAACATCAACATCACAGAGCGGAAGCGGGAGCTGGCCACTTTGAAGGTGCTGGGCTTTTTCGACGGGGAAGTCTCGGCTTATGTGTTCCGGGAGAATGTGCTGCTGACTCTGATCGGGGCGGCTTTTGGGGCCCTCTTAGGGATCGTGCTCCATCGGTTCGTGATCGTCACAGTGGAAGTGGACGCGGCCATGTTCGGGCGCAATATCTATTGGCCCAGCTTTTTGTACAGCGTCCTGTTTACGATCGGATTTTCTGCTTTCGTAAATCTGACTATGCATTTTAAATTAAAGAAGATCGACATGGTGGAATCTTTGAAAAGTGTGGAGTAGCAGAAATGTCTGCCATCCACCTGCTGCTGTCCGGAACTTTCATCGTAAAGAACTTGACAAATCAGAGAAAGCCTACTATGATGTATTAAAATTGGGAATCATACTGCCCTTTGCAGCGAACAGCAGCAGAGGGTGTTTTTAAATCATAAGAAGGAGTTGAATAGACCAATGGCAAAAGAACTGGCAAAAACCTATGATCCGAAGGATATAGAGGAGCGGCTGTACGAAAAATGGATGGAGAACGGGTACTTCCACGCAAAGGTAGATCCCGACAAGAAACCCTTTACGATCGTGATGCCCCCGCCAAATGTGACCGGAAAGCTGCACATGGGACATGCCCTGGATAATACCATGCAGGATATACTGATCCGTTTCAAGAGGATGCAGGGGTACGAGGCCCTCTGGCAGCCGGGCACGGACCATGCCGCGATCTCCACGGAAGTCAAGGTCACGGAGAAACTGCGCAGCGAGGGCATCGACAAAGATGAGATCGGGCGGGAAGAGTTTTTAAAACACGCCTGGGCCTGGAAAGAAGAGTACGGCGGCACGATCATCAAGCAGTTAAAGAAGATGGGTTCCTCCGCAGACTGGGACAGAGAGCGTTTTACCATGGATGAGGGCTGTACCCAGGCGGTGGAAGAGGTCTTTGTAAAATTATATGAAAAGGGGTACATCTACAAGGGTTCCCGGATCATCAACTGGTGTCCCGTATGCCAGACCTCCATTTCCGACGCGGAGGTGGAGCACGCAGAACAGGAAGGGCATTTCTGGCATATCCTGTATCCGATCGTGGGCAGCGACGAGTATGTACAGATTGCCACCACCCGTCCGGAGACCATGCTGGGGGATACAGCCGTTGCGGTCAATCCGGAGGATGAGCGGTACACCCATCTGATCGGAAAGACTTTAAAACTCCCGCTGACGGACCGGGAGATCCCGGTGATCGCGGACGCGTATGTGGATAAAGAGTTCGGGACCGGGTGCGTGAAGATCACACCGGCCCATGACCCCAACGACTTTGAGGTGGGCAAACGCCATGGCCTGGAAGAGATCAACATCATGAACGACGACGCCACGATCAACGAGAGGGGCGGCAAGTACGCAGGGTTAGACCGCTATGAGGCGCGCAAGGCCATGGTGGCGGATCTGGAAGCCCAGGGATTGTTGGTGAAGGTGGAAAAACATGTACACAACGTGGGGACCCACGACCGCTGCCGTGCCACAGTGGAGCCGCTGATCAAACCCCAGTGGTTTGTGAAGATGAGCGAGATGGCAAAAGAAGCCATCAAGGCATTGGAGGACGGGAAACTGAAATTCGTGCCGGAGAGGTTTGACAAGACATATCTGCGCTGGCTCGAGAATATCCGTGACTGGTGCATCTCCAGGCAGCTCTGGTGGGGGCACAGGATCCCGGCCTATTACTGCGATGCGTGCGGGGAGATCGTGGTGTCAAAAGGCGCACCAGAGAAATGTCCGAAATGCGGCAGTACCCACCTGACCCAGGATGAGGACACACTGGATACCTGGTTCAGCTCCGCGCTGTGGCCCTTCTCCACGCTGGGATGGCCAAAAAAAACACCGGAACTGGAATATTTTTATCCGACAGATGTGCTGGTGACCGGGTATGACATCATCTTTTTCTGGGTGATCCGCATGGTCTTCTCAGCATTGGAACAGACCGGTGAGGTGCCGTTCCATCATGTGCTGATCCACGGCCTGATCCGGGATTCCCAGGGGCGCAAGATGAGTAAATCCTTACAGAACGGCATCGATCCGCTGGAGGTCATCGACAAATACGGGGCGGATGCCCTGCGGCTGACGTTGATCACCGGGAACGCGCCGGGGAACGACATGCGGTTTTACTGGGAGAAAGTGGAGGCTAGCCGGAATTTTGCCAATAAAGTATGGAACGCCTCCCGGTTCATCATGATGAACATTGAGGGAAAAGACCTGCAGACGCCGGAGCGATTCCATCTGAAACCGGCAGACCGCTGGATCTTGAACAAATTAAATGAGCTGATCGGTGAGATGACGGAGAACATGGACAGATTCGAGCTGGGCATCGCAGTCCAGAAGGTCTATGATTTCATCTGGGATGAGTTCTGCGACTGGTATCTGGAGATGGCGAAGGTGCGGATCTGGAAAGCGGATGCGGACCAGGATTCGGCTGACTACGCCATGTGGACCCTGCGCACAGTGCTCACCGAGGCGTTAAAACTCCTGCATCCTTTTATGCCTTTTATCACAGAGGAGATCTACTGTACGCTGCTGCCAAAAGAAGAGTCCATCATGATCGCGCAGTGGCCGACTGTGCGCAAGGAATGGGAGTTCCCGATGTATGCGTCCCTGGTGGAGGCCGTGAAAGAGGCGGTGCGCGGCGTGCGCAATGCCAGAGCCGAGATGAACGTGCCCCACAACAAGAAGACAAAAGTCTACATCGTGGGCGCGGATGAGGCGGCCTGCGAGATGTATGAGCTGATGAAGCAGTCCTATCAGAATTTCCTCAGCGCGTCCAAAGTCAGGGTACAGTCCAGCAAAGACAAGATCCCGAAGGATTCCGTATCGATCGTAGTCTCCAATGCGGTGGTCTATCTGCCCCTGGATGAACTGGTGGACAAGGAAAAAGAGAGGGAACGGCTGCAAAAAGAAGAAGAGCGGCTGAAAAAAGAGATCGCCCGGGCCCAGGGGATGCTGGACAATCCGAATTTTGTCAGCAAAGCGCCGGAGAAAAAGATCCAGGAGGAAAAGGATAAGCTGCAGAAATACCAGGATATGATGGAAAAAGTAAGATTGCAGTTGGAAAAACTGTAAACGCGACCGGGACAAGATCCAGACAGGAGGTGTGTATGGACAAAAATAAGGGCACAAGAGCAACATGCCAGACACTGAACAAGATCTCACTGCTCCTGCAGATGCTGGCGGTACTGATCGGATATTATATCATCGAAGCCATATCCAGACATTCCCTGCGGGAAGCGTTCTTCTTTGTGCAGGAGAGGCCCCTGGTCTATCTCTACAACGCGGGGCTGATCTTCCTGACTACATTAGTTGTGTATCTGGTGCGCAGGCGTGTGTTTGTCCGGATCTTGCTGTGCATCTTCTGGCTGGGCTTAGGGATCATCAATGGGGTGCTGCTGGCCCAGCGGGTCACGCCTTTTACAGGGCCGGATCTGCATCTGATCACGGATGCGCTGAAGATCGCCAACCGTTATCTGCCGTTTGTGGGGATGGTGGTTGTTGTGATCTTGATGGTCGTGGTCTTTGCCGGGCTGGTGCTGCTGTTTTTTAAAGCGCCGAAATACCAGGGGCGGCTGTATTACCGCTATAACATCCCGCTCTTTTTGGCGGCGGTGCTGGCGTTTTCCGGGGTGACCAGGGTCGCGCTGGAGAAGAGGATCTTGTCCAATTATTTTGGGAATATCGCTTTTGCCTATGAGGACTATGGGTATCCCTATTGTCTGATGACAACGATCTTTAATACGGGGATCGGATGCCCGCCGGATTATTCGGAAGCGACCATCGATAAGATCGTCGGGACAGGGAAAGGGGAGGATGAAAAAAAAGAGGATGGGAAAAAAGAGGGGCAAGAGGATCGGATGCCCAACATCATCTTCCTGCAGCTGGAATCCTTCTTCGACCCATCCATGGTCGATTACCTGGAACTCTCGGAAGACCCGATCCCGAATTTCCGCCGTCTGATGAAAAAGTATTCCTCCGGCTATTACCGTGTCCCTTCCGTGGGCGCGGGAACGGCCAACACGGAGTTTGAGACGATCACGGGGATGAGCCTGCGCTATTTTGGCCCTGGGGAATATCCGTATAAGAGCATCCTGAAAGAGACCACCTGCGAGAGCGCGCCTTATGTGCTGAAAAAACTTGGTTACACCACCCATGCGATCCATAACAATGAGGCGAATTTCTACGCCCGGCGGACGGTCTTTCCCAATCTGGGATTCGATACGTTTACCTCGGAAGAGTATATGGAAGAGGAGGACGACCAGAATCCCCTTGGCTGGGTGCGGGACCGGGTGCTGACCCAGTCGATCTTAGACTGTCTCAGATCCAGTGAGGGCAGCGATTATATCTATACGATCTCGGTGCAGGGCCACGGGGATTATCCCGACGAACCCATGCTGGAAGACCCGAAGATCACAGTGAGCGGCTCCAAAACGGCAGGGCAGGACTATAAATGGGAATACTATGTAAATGAGATCTATGAGATGGACCTGTTCATCCAGGAACTGATCCAGGCCCTGGAAAAAAATGGGGAGCCGACAGTGCTTGTGATGTACGGCGACCATCTGCCGACCATGGGGCTGCAGGTGGAGGATATGGAGAACCGCTATCTGTTCCAGACCCAGTATGTGATCTGGGATAACATGGGTTTAAAAAAGATCGATGAAAATCTGGCTTCCTACCAGATCGCGGCGGAATTGATGAAACGGCTGCATATCTACGAGGGGAATATCTTTCGCTATCACCAGGCCAGGCGGAATACCAAGGATTACCAGGTGGATCTGGAGATGCTCCAGTATGATATCCTGTACGGGGAACAGTATGTGTACAAGGGCAGGAGTCCTTACCTGCCGACAAAGATGCGCATGGGCGTATACGATGCCACATTGGATGAGATCCGCCCGGCGCCTGGACTGAAAGAGAGTTCTTACATAATAGGGACACATTTTACCCCCTCCAGCGAAGTGATGATCAACGGGGAATATATAGAGACAAATTACCTGGATCCGACCACGCTCCTGATCAGTGGCTATGTGTTTGAAAATATGGATAAGGTGCAGGTGGTCCAGCGCAGCAACAGTTCCACAAGGAAAGCCTTGAGTGCCACCTATCAGAGATATTATTCGGTGCTGAAGCAGGGGAAGAAAAAATCTGTCGGATAAAATCTTACGAATGGTACTGGACATCTGTTGCCGCTGTTATATAATAAGATAAGGAATCAAATTACTACAAGATAAGTGGGTGAGTATGATGGTTTATGAGGAAGCTGTGTCATATATAGGGGAGATCCCCAAATTTACTACGAAAAACAGCCTGGAACACACAAAGGAATGCCTGCGCCGTCTGGGAGATCCCCAGGAGGCGTTGCAGGTGATACACGTGGCGGGGACCAACGGCAAGGGGAGTGTCTGCGCGTATCTGGCCTCCATCTTCCAGGAGGGCGGATATCGGTGCGGCCTGTTCACGTCCCCCCATTTGATACGGGTGAACGAGCGTTTCTGTATCGACGGGGAGCCGGTAGGGGACGAGCTGTTCCTTGCGGCGTTTGAAAAAGTAAAAGGCATGATCGACGGGCTCTTGGCGGAAGGGAACTGCCATCCCAGCTATTTTGAGACGCTTTTTTTGATGGGGATGTGGATGTTCAGGGAGGCGAAAGTCCCCTACGTGATCATGGAGACCGGGCTTGGCGGACGGCTGGACGCCACCAACGCGGTGGAACATCCCATGGCCTGTGTGATCACATCGGTCAGTTTGGACCATGTGCAGTATCTGGGGGATACGGTGGAGCAGATCGCCTGGGAGAAAGCGGGGATCATCAAACCGGGCATTCCGGTCATCTATGATGGGAACCGCCCGGAGACGGCGTATGTGATCGAAAAGACGGCCCGTCAGGCGGGCGCACCGTCCTATCCGGTGACGGAGGCATGTGTGAAGATCCAGAAGATCACATCAGAGGGGATCGATTTTACAGTGGATGGCGACTATGCGGGGGAGGTCTTTACCACACCTTTTATCGCCAGATATCAAGTCATGAACGGGGCGTTGGCGCTGCGGGCAGCGGAGCTTTTGCGGGAGCGGATGGCCTTTACCCGGGAACAGGTGAGAAATGGCATAGCCAATACCAAGTGGCAGGGGCGCATGGAAGTGATCCGTCCGGGGATCATCGTGGATGGAGCCCACAACGATGACGGTGTGGCGCGTTTTATCGAGACGGCGGCTGATTTCCAGAAGGATCATACGATCACGCTGCTCTTTGCAGCCGTGGATGACAAGGACTATCCGGATATGATCCGCCGGATCAGCACGGGGATCCGCCCGGCCCATGTGGTGACGGCAAAGATAAAGGATGAACGGGCTGTGGATGCACAGACGCTGGCCGATCTGTTCAGGGAAAACGGTTGCGGACAGGTACAGGCTGTGGACAACGTGGAGGAGGCTTTTATGCGGGCCTGCAGCCAGAGAGGGGATGGGCTGCTGTTCTGCGTGGGTTCCCTGTATCTGGTCGGTGAGATCAAGGGGCTGTTGCAAGAGAAAGCAGGGAGAGTAGGATGATCAATTACGATGAGGAACTGAAGAAATTTGAGCCGTGTCTGGATGTGGGGGATGCGGAGGATGCGATCTATGACAGAGAGCTGACGGATGTGCTGGATCTGCTGAAAGAGATGATGGCGGATATCAACAGAGGCAAGGAGAATTAGCCTATGGAGTGTATGAACTGCGGCGTATCCGTCATGCCGGGCCTGGACCACTGCAACCGCTGCGGCTGGAATATCGCGGTACAGAAGAAGGCCATGTATCTGTCGAAACTCTATTATAATAGAGGATTGGAAAAAGCGGGCATCCGAGATCTCTCCGGCGCGATCAGCTGCCTAAAGCAGAGCCTGAAATTTTACAAGGGCAATATCCAGGCGCGAAACCTGCTGGGGCTGGTCTATTTTGAGACGGGTGAGGTGGTATCGGCTCTGAGCGAGTGGGTCATCAGCAAAAATCTGTCGCCCAGGGACAACCTGGCTGAGATCTACATCGGCAAGCTCCAGGCCAACCCTAATAAATTAGAGAACATCAACCAGACGATCCGCAAATACAACCAGGCCCTGGAATACTGTCGGGAGGGCCATGAGGATATGGCGGCGATCCAGCTCAAGAAGGTACTGGCCCAGAACCCGAAACTGATCAAGGGGTATCATCTCCTGGCGCTTTTGCAGATCCGGGAGGGTTCTTACACGAAAGCCAGGAAGACGCTGCGCAGGGCGGCCAAGATCGACAAGACCAATACCACCACTTTACGTTTCCTGCGTGAGGTGGATCTGCAGACCGGCATGGTCACCAACCTGGATAAACGGGAGCGGGGGCGCAGACAGGAGGAGGAACTGGATACGCATGTGGCGGGTTACCGCTTCCGCTCCGGCAACGATACGGTGATCCAGCCGCCCGCATTTAAAGAGAGTTCCATGTGGGGGACGCTGGTCACGTTGGGGATCGGGATCATCGTGGGTGTGGCGGCGGTCTGGTTCCTGGTCATCCCGGACAGGACACAGAAGGTGCAGAGTTCGGCAAATAAGCAGATCTTATCATACGGGGATCAGCTGTCCACCAGGGATGCGAAGATCTCTGAGCTGGAGGCGGAACTGGAAAGTTCCAAGGTCAGCTCCAACGATACACAGCAGCAGTCACAGGAGGCGGCTAAGAAAGTGACGGATTACGATAATCTGGCACAGGCGGTCAATTATTTTACCGAGCAGAATTACGAGATAGCGGCCAGCCTGCTCGCCGAGGTGGACAAGAACAGCTTGTCGGAACAGGCGCTCCCATTATATCAGACCTTGAGGCAGAATCTTGCGGAATATATGCCGCAGGAAGATGTGCAAGGCCAGGAGCAGCAGGACGGCCAGGCCCAGGATCAACTGGATGGCCAGGCTCAGGATCTGACAGGCATGACCCAGGAGAGCATGGATCTGGGCGGTATGGATGACATGGGATATGCAGGAGAAGCACTGTATTGATACGGTATGGAGGAACCTCAGGAAAGGGGATGCGCAAAAAGATAACGCGCATCCCCTTCATTTATCAAAATATCAGGTGGGTGTGGGGCTCTTGCCGCGAGGCTGGACAGGATAGGCAAAAAATGCCGCCCATCAATATATAAAAAAAGAGGAGGATGCTTATGGAACAGGTGTATCGGATCGAGGGCGTCAGCCTGATCGTGCAGATGCCGGCGGAGTTGGACCATCCGAACTCGGAGCGACTAAAAAAAGAAACGGATCATTATCTGGAAAATTATCACATCCAGCATATCATCTTTGATTTTCGCAATACTGATTTTATGGACAGTTCCGGCATCGGCGTGGTCGCCGGCCGCTACCGTCAGCTCCATCTGCGGGGCGGGAGCATGGAGGCGGTCCATGTGAGCGAGAGGATCGACAAGATCCTCCATTTATCCGGAATGCACAAGATCATGGAGATCCATCGGGAGGAAAAGAGAGATGAGCAATAAAAAAGATACAGAAAATGAAATGGTCATCGAGTTTGACGGACGCCCCAGCAACGAGGGATTTGCCCGGGTCGCCGTGGCGGCGTTCTGCACGCAGTTAAACCCCACCCTGGAGGAAGTGGCGGATATCAAGACCGCCCTCTCCGAGGCCATCACCAACGCCATCATCCACGGCTATGAGGGGGAGGTACATAAGATACGCCTGGAATGTCAGATTAAGGGAGAGGCTGTCCATATAACGGTGCGGGATACTGGAACGGGCATCGCGGATGTTGAAAAAGCCATGCAGCCTATGTACACCACCAAGCCGGAGATGGACCGTTCCGGGATGGGTTTTGTGTTCATGGAAGCATTTATGGATCAAGTGCAGGTGGAATCCGCGCCTGGACAGGGAACGGCTGTGCATATGAAGAAGATCATAGGGAGGTAGATGTGAGGGATGACCGTACTTGGGCCTTGATCAGGCAGGCGCACCAGGGGGATAAAGCGGCAAGGGACACCTTGTTCGAGGAGAACATCGGCCTGATCTGGAGCGTGGTCAAACGGTTCCGGAACAGAGGCGTGGAGATGGACGATCTGTTCCAGATTGGGAGCATTGGCCTTTTAAAAGCGGTGGATCACTTCAATCTGGATTACAAAGTAAAATTTTCGACCTATGCAGTCCCGCTGATCGCGGGGGAGATCAAGCGTTTCCTGCGGGACGACGGTATGATCCGGGTCAGCCGTTCACTAAAAGAGATCTCCTATAAAGCGTACACCGTACGGGAACGACTGGAAAAAGAACTGGGGCGGGAGCCCACGGTGGAGGAGATCGCGGCGGCCTCCGGCGTCTCGGCGGAGGAGCTGGTGATGGCCACGGAAGCCGCGGCGGAGGTGGAATCCCTGCAGCAGGTGATCTACCAGGGAGATGGGACGGATATCTCCCTCCAGGATAAATTGATGGAAAAAGGAAATGCCCAGGAACAGGCGCTGGATCGGATCTTCCTGGAAGGGATCTTGCAGTACCTGGAACCGGATGAGCGGAAGCTGATCTATATGCGGTATTTCCAGGATATGACCCAGACCCAGATCGCGGAGAGATTGGGCGTATCCCAGGTGCAGGTCTCGCGGATGGAAAAAAAGATCCTGAAGATCATGCGCGGAAAAATATAAATATGCATAAAGCTCCCTCTTTCCGGCATACTAGAGTGTGTCTAAAAAATCATTCACGCCACCTGCAAGCCCCACTTTGCGGTATATTTTCTCCTCATTCGGTTGCCGTAGCCCGCTACGCCGCCCTCATTCGGTGAAAATCTCCCACAAATTGTGACATGCAGTTGACATAAAGCATTTTTAAGACACGCTCTAGCATTAGATCGCATGCAGGCGGAAAGAGGGTTTTTATATGAGTGATACTTTATATATACAGACAGACATGAATGTGGAAGTCGATCATCCCCAGGTGTTTTTGCAGGATGTGGCGAAATTATCCGGGAGCGACAGTAAGATTGTGGACAAGTGCCGGGTGCTGCCGGTGGTGAACCTGACGCCCGGGCAGCCGGGACGGTATGTGGTGTCGATCATCGATATCATCCACGATATCCAAAAGAAGGAGCCCAACCTGGAGGTGACCCACATCGGGGAGCCGTCTTTTATCATCACCTATGAGACGGAGAAACAGGAGCATGTTTTCTGGAGCTGGGTGAAGGCGGGGCTTGTGTGCCTGGTGTCTTTTTTCGGAACAGCTTTCTCGATCATGACGTTCAATACAGATGTGGACATCAACAAGTTATTCGCCCAGGTCTACGAGCAGATGACGGGGCAGCCGGCGCCGGGGTTCAGTATATTGGAGGTGACGTATTCTCTGGGGATCGGGCTGGGGGTGCTGTTCTTTTTTAACCATTTTGGGAAAAAGAAGATCACCCAGGATCCAACGCCCATGCAGGTGCAGATGCGGGCGTATGAGGACGATGTGAACAATACGATCATCGAGGATATCAACCGGGAGGAGGCGCAGGAATGTGGGCACAGATAGGTATGGGATTTCTGGGATTGTGCGCGGGCGGGATCGTGGCCAGCGCGGCGGTGGCATTTTTGATCGGCCTGGGGATCATCCCCCGGTATGCGGGCATCACCCACACGGCGGATAGGATCTTATTGTATGAAGATGTGATGATGCTGGGGGCGCTGGCGGGCAATGTGTTTTATGTGTTCCATATGCGGATCTTATTTGGCGCCTGGGGCTTGGGCGTGTATGGGCTGTTTTCGGGGATCTTTCTCGGGGGATGGATTTTGGCGTTGGCGGAGATGGCGGACATCTTCCCGGTGGTCGCCCGGCGGCTGAAATTCAAGCACGGGATCCCTGCGGTGATCATCGCGATCGCCCTGGGCAAGATGACCGGTTCCCTGTGGTTTTTCTATAAAGGATGGTAGTAAAGGAGGGATCTGTATGCCAGATATACAGACGCAAAAAAAACAAAAAGAGTATGAAAAATATGTAAAGCAGATCACACCCACCCACAGCCTGCCGCTGAACATGGCCAGGGCTTTTCTGGTAGGCGGTCTGATCTGTGTGGTGGGGCAGTGCATCATGAACCTGTGCCTGGGATATGGATTGGAAAAACAGGTCTCCGGGTCCTGGACTTCAGGTATCCTGATCTTACTGAGCGTTCTCCTGACGGGGTTTAATATCTATCCGAAACTGGCGAAGTATGCCGGGGCGGGATCTTTGGTGCCGATCACCGGGTTTGCCAATTCGGTGGCGGCCTCGGCGATCGAATTCCAGAAGGAAGGGCAGGTCATGGGGATCGGATGCAAGATCTTCACGATCGCGGGGCCGGTGATCTTGTTCGGGATCTTTTCCAGTTGGATCTTAGGGATCGTCTATTGGGGGCTGAAGATCTCCGGCGTTGCGTGAAAATATATGAGAGAAAGGGGTGCATGTGTGTGGATGGACAGATGGTGGGAACGCAGAGTATAGGATTTAGGGAGCCGGTCTCTATCATAAGCGGCGCTTCCATTGTGGGAAAGAAGGAAGGGGAAGGGCCGTTGGGCGATAAATTCGATCTGATCGGGGAGGATCCCATGTTCGGGACGGATTCCTGGGAGGAGGCGGAGAGCACGCTGCAAAAAGAGACGGTGGGGCTGGCTATCGCCAAAGCGAAGTTGAAAAATTGGCAGATACGGATGATCTACGCCGGGGATCTTCTGGCCCAGTCCGTGGCTTCGTCCTTCGGGATCGCAGAGTTTGGTATCCCGGTCTATGGACTTTACGGAGCCTGCTCCACCATGGGGGAAGCGTTGTCCCTGGGCTCTATGGCGGTGGCGGGCGGCTACGGGGACTATGTGCTGGCTGTCACGTCCAGCCATTTTGGCAGCGCGGAGAAGGAATTCCGTTTTCCGCTGGCTTATGGAAACCAGCGGCCTCTGTCTGCCACCTGGACGGTGACGGGCAGCGGGGCGTGCGTGCTGGGGCAGCAGGGGGGCAGAGCGAAGATCACAGGGCTGACCACAGGGAAGATCATCGATTATGGGCTGAAGGATTCTTTGAACATGGGCGCCTGCATGGCTCCGGCGGCCTGCGATACGATCTACCAGAATTTTATGGATTTTAACCGGATGCCGGAAGATTATGATAAGATCGTGACCGGGGATCTGGGAAAGGTGGGGCAGCAGATCCTCTGGGACCTGCTGGCGGAAAAAGGGTATGATATCAGCAAGCAGCATATGGATTGCGGGATGGAGATCTACGACGCAGAGACGCAGGATACCCACTCCGGCGGCAGCGGGTGCGGCTGTGCGGCCACGGTCTTTGTCTCCTATATCCTGCCGAGGATCGAGGCGGGGGAGTGGAAACGGGTGCTTTTTGTGCCCACGGGGGCATTGTTGTCCAAGGTGAGTTTTAACGAGGGTCAGAGTGTGCCGGGCATCGCCCATGCGGTGGTGGTGGAGTGCGCCGGGGAAGGAGGAGAATGATGGACTATTTCCATGCGTTTTGGGTGGGCGGTCTGATCTGCGCCCTGGTGCAGATCTTGCTGGATAAGACCAAATTGATGCCGGGGCGGATCATGGTGCTGCTGGTGTGTACGGGGACGGTCCTGAGTGCGGTGGGAGTGTATGGGCCGCTGGTGGATTTTGCCGGGGCCGGGGCCAGTGTGCCGCTGCTGGGCTTTGGAAATGTGCTGTGGGAAGGGATGAAGAAGGCGGTGGACGAGAATGGGTTCATCGGACTGTTCATGGGCGGTTTTACAGCCTGTGCGGTGGGGGTGTCCGCCGCGCTGATCTTCTCGTACCTGGCCAGCCTGGTGTTTAAGCCGAAGATGAAAGAGTAGATGGCTGTCATAAGGCCGTCCTGTGCGCGTGGGCGTGCGGGGCGGTTTTTTCAATTACAGATTCAATGACAAATGGGGCGGATCGCTTTATAATGATCATAGATGGGCGGAGGGAATATCTTGCGGCATGTGGCCGGTGATGCTACAATGATAAAAACACTGGAGGGTCATATGCGGGATCGTCCGCCTGGCGACAGAGGAAGGAGGATATGAAGTGGCGGAAGGGATCGCATATCAGAATAAGGATATTGAGTTTAAGATACTGAGCGAGGCCTATAGGGAACGGTCATTTGAGGCGTATGGCCTGAAGCTGCCAAGGATCAGGGAGGTCCGCCCCACAGACCTGCCGGCGGTCTCTGCAAATGAGATGCGTATGGATAACCTATTCTTGCTGGAGGATGGGACCTATGCGCTGGTGGACTATGAGTCGGCGGATAAAGAGCAGGACCGGATCAAATACATGAATTACATAGCGAGGGTAGTGCAGAAGCTATACAGAGAAGAGGGGAGAGTCCCGTATATACGGATGATCGTGGTCTATACGGGAGATGTGGAGAGAGCGGCAGCCCAGTTCCGGACGGGGTGCATCACATTACAGATGGAGCAGGTATTTGTGAGCCGGATCCCTGCGGAGGAGATATACCAGGGTGTCAGGCATAAAGTGGAAAGAGGGGAGGCGCTGACAGAACAGGAAACGATGCAGTTGATCATACTGCCGCTTGCCGGGAAAGGGCTGGAGGATAAGCAGAAACGGATCAGGCAGGTCATCGGGCTAGCTAAACAGATGAGCGATGAGAGGGAACAGAAGTTTGTATTTTCCGGGCTATTGGTGGTCACGGATAAATTCATCAGCAGAGAAGATGCGGAGGAGATAAGGAGGGAACTCACAATGACGAAAGTAGGGAGATTGATATTCGAAGAGGGACTGGCCGAGGGCGAACGCAGAGGTGAAAAGAGGGGTGAAAAGAGAGGCGAAGAGAGGGAAAAGAAAAGGCAGCGGATCATCGCGGTGGCCAACATGCTGGATCTTGATATACCCGAGCAGAAGATATTAGAAAAATATTCGCAGGAAGAATTAAAAGCGGCGAAAGAAGCGCTGGAACAAAAGATTTAAGAGAGTTTGCACGATAGGGATCATATAAGACAGGGCAAAGCCCATGTCCGCCGGGTCCATGCCCAACAAGCCTTAGAGCGTGTCCCAAACACGCTCTAAGGGATCGTATATAAATAACCTATACCATCTGCTTGTCTTTTTCTATGACAGCATCCGTCCAAGATCAAAGCGCGTCTTAAATTACATACAGTTCCTAATCAGGCGGATATCTTTTCTGTATCCGTGTCTTATCCATGAGGTAGTCCAGGCTTACGTTATAATAATCGCTCAATAAAAGCAGATTCTCAATAGTAGGGAGGGCTTCCCCGGTCTCGTATTTCGAGATCGTGCTCTGGCTGATACCGGTGTCCATCTGTACTTTGAGCTGGGTGATATCCCGCGTTACCCGTATGAACTTTATATTTTTCATAAGCATCCTCCTGGCAAAAGATCTATCACAAGAATATAATATGGACGATATGAATATCGTCTGCGGCATTTATCATCTCCACTGCCTGCTATAGATATGGGGGAGTTGAGCCGAAGACCAGTGGAGTTTCCAGGTTGTAATTATAAACTTAGGTGCTTTTAGTATAAAACAGATAGGGAATAAAATCAAGAGCGGCGGCTGCGAAAAATATTCCAGATCTTTCCAGCGCCTATATTCTTTATAAGAATATTTTATTCAAAAAAAATATAGCAACTAAGGGAATTTGTGACATAATAAAATCCATAACGATATATCTGCGGAGTAGTGAAGGCGGTGCTTGGAAGGGGGTGGCATGTTTGGGGAGCTATCAATGTGATTATTTAGTTTCAGTAGCCGCTATTCCGAAAGACCTAGGGCAAGAGGCGTCCGGGAGGTCTGCTATGTGCAACTGCCTAGCTGCAGTTTGCTGTATATCGTTGCGGCAGCATGGAGGGGAGATGCCCCTTGGAGGGCTGCATCAATCTAAATTCTAAAGTATCTAAGGAGGAAAAGATGACAGGATCAAAAGCAAGATGGAAACGACTGCTCGCATACATGCTCGCTTTTGCTATGGTATTCTCGAGTGCTGCGGTATCATCATTCGGGACTGCCACAGTACAGGCGGCATCCAAGAGCATCAAGAGCGTTAAAGTCCAATTGAAGGTCGGTTCCAAAGATGTAACTAAGAAGACGATCACTCTTGGCAAAGGGTGCAAGGTGAATGTAGACGCTATCGTTCGCCCGAAAAGCGCGAAGAAATCACCAGTTAAATTTGCATCGGCCAAGAAGAGCGTTGCCACAGTGAACAAGAACGGTATTATCACCGGCAAAAAAGTTGGCACAGCTAAAATTAATGTAACTGCAACAGGTAAAGATAACAAGAAAGTAACTACATATGTAAAAGTTAAAGTTGTGAACGTGAGCCTGAAGCTGAATAAGAAGAACGCTTCTCTGAACGTTGGCAAGACGACTACATTAAAAGCAACTGTAACACCGAAAGACAGCAAAGTGACATGGAGCACATCTAACAAGAGTGTTGCGACAGTTACCAAGAAGGGTGTCGTAAAAGGTATGAAAGCTGGTACAGCTACGATCACAGCAAAAGCCGGCACCAAGAAAGCAACTTGTAAAGTGACTGTTAAGGCAGCAACGTCATCTGTCGCCGTGACATCTGTAGAAGCTTCTATGGCAAATACGGATGTCAGCTTGGGCAACTATGAACCGATCACAGTAACTGTCCTTCCGTCAAATGCGACAGACAAGACAGTCAGCTACAGTGTGGATAATCCTGCTATAGCCGAAGTGGTAAAGATGGATGGCATCGACATGGTCCACGGTTTAAGTGAAGGCGAAGCGACCATCACAGTCAGCTCAAAGAATGGCAAGAAAGCTTCTGTTAAAATAAAGGTTGTAAAAGTTCCTGTAGAAAAGATTGAATTTACAGAGCCGACTTTACGTATCGATCTGAACGGAACAACGACTCTGGCACCTAAGTTTACTCCAGAAAATGCATCTGTCAAAGATCTTGAGTGGTCAAGCAGTGATCCGGCTATAGCGACAGTTGATGAGTTCGGCAAA
The DNA here is from genome assembly GCA_910575625.1 of Clostridia bacterium. GTDB lineage: Bacteria > Bacillota > Clostridia > Lachnospirales > Lachnospiraceae > MGBC164599. Next base: position 298,660 of record CAJTFD010000003.1, on the reverse strand, counting down.
GTAACAGCCAAATCTACAGGCGAAGCCATCATAACTGCAAAAGCCAAAGATGGAAGCGGCGTTTCTGCTGTATGCACCATTATCGTAAGCGAACAGGAAGATATGACAATAGAGCTCGTTCATGCATACGAAGAAACAGATACGGAGTCAATAAAGGATACTGTATTATTTGGCGAAGATATGCTGATCAAAGTCCATGTGGCAGATAATGGTCAGGCTGTACCGAATGAAAATGTTACACTGAGAATGTACAGAAATGATTATGATGTTAATGCTGCTGGTAAGGACTTAGATAATCGTTATGAGATCAAGAAAAACTATGCAGTTACCGACAGCAATGGTGATGCTATATTCGTTGTAGGCCTGAAAGATGAGTATGCAGATAAAAATGCAACAAACGGAGTAGCTGAAATTTATACCCTTACAGCTACACGGCTGAATGTGAATGCAAATGCTACTCATAAAGAACTCACTGTCAACACAGCAACGATTGGTTTGGGCGGCATTAAAGTCGATAACACAGACAAAACGTTAGAAGCTTCTGACAATGCAGAGAACTTTGTCAATACTGTATATACAAGCATGCCGAAAGATGCAACTGCAACACATCGTCAATATGTTGTAAGCCAGAAAGTAAGCCCAGAAAATGATGCAACAAAGCCACATAGAGTTGTATTAAAAGCAACACCTATGATCACATATGGCAGCAAAGATTCGGGTGACAAGGAAAACAAGGTATGGACAACATTTGAGGGTGCAAGCGCAACAAATGGTTATCCTGTATACAATGGCGAGACAAATGAATCAACGACAGCAAGAATAGCAGATATACCTTTGGGTATTAGGCATTTGAATGTTGACTTCAAGAAAGTTGATCTTTCAAAATACACAAGGATTGAGATCGATCTGCAGGACAGCAAGGGAGCCCTTGTTAAAAGAGAAACAATAAAGTATGACAGTAATTTTGATGGGACTGTAGATGGTAGGATTCTGAGTAAACAGTTTGAGCTTCAGAATAATGCTGCTAAATACCGTCTTGCAATTAAAGTGATCACAGAAGGTAAAGTAGATGCTTCCGAAAAAGGATACGTTCTCGATAAAGTAGAAGGTGTCTTTGCTCAGGATGAGAGCGTAGGGATTGCTCCCGCACGTGAAATGAAAGGTGACAATCTGGTTACTTGGACAGACGTTTCAAACGATGTTACCTATGATGAGATAACTCTTACGAATGCACAAGCTTATATACCAGGGGAAGATTGGGAGAGTGGTGTAAAGGACTGTACAGCATTCACGTATAAAGTTCCAAGATATCCATATACTGGTGATGCGTTTATTTACGCAAAAAATGGAAGCAATGTAAAAGCTATCTATGCATATCCTGCAAAAGCCGTTAATAATAAAAACGTAATTGAAGATGCAAACATCGTTAAAGACGGAGTACCTGCAAAAGCTATCCTGGTAACACGCGACGAAGCAGAGACACGTCGTGCGATTGACGGAACAGATGTAACGAGGACAGATGATGGCAGCAAGCTGATCGTCAACTCCACAAAAACAGGTGTGACCTCATTAAAAGCAACGATCAATGTAAAAGGTCTTTCAGATTCTGTATTCAATAAAGAAACAGGTAAGGAATTGTATACAGCGATCCATTGGGCACCGTACATCAAGGGTGCTGTTGATGTCACAACTCCAAATGACGACTTCTATGCAGTAGAAGGACAGATTGTTAAAGTCCAGGCTCAGTTACTTGACGACAATGGAAATGCAAAATCATCTTCAAATCAGCAGATTCAGTTTAAAGCGAACGGGAATAATATAAACGTTGGCGCAAATGATGGAGGCATAACTTGTGTGACACCTAACTTCCAGACAGATACCAATGGTAGAGTTGTTCTCGAACTCCTGGGCAGTGCAGATTCTTATGTTCAGAGTCTGACAGCGACCGCTGAAAACTATAAAGTCAGATTAAGTGTTATTGATAGTAAAGGAAAAGAAACTGTAGTAAATAGGAACTTGGCGGATATCTATTGGGTAGATTTAGGGTTAAGTTATTCTGAAGGAACGAGCTCTGCTACAACTTATGATGGTGAAAAATCTCTAAACTCACCGGATGTAAGTACTTTAGATAAACAGTGGCTGATCGGATATCGTTCTGTAGGTAAAGTAGTCAGTGCAAATGCTCACGTTATTTCAAAGACATCAGCGGATGATCAGGGTCGCAAACCGATCACTGTCAAGAATGCAAAGATTGACTATAGCTTGACAAGTAGCGATGTTGAAGCTGTATCAAGTAATGATACTGCAGTTGCAAGCAAATATCTGACGATTAATGAGGATAAATCTGCAAAAATAGCTTCCGATGATATCGGATGGATTTATCTGAACGGTAAATTCGATTTATCTGAAGCAGCGTTGAGTGATATCGTATTCAACTACGTAGATAAAGATGGAAAGACAGCAACTAAGAATAATGTCGGTTTCGACTCCGCTCCTGATCTGAAAAATACTGTATTGAAATATGGTGTAAATTGGGTTGGAAACGGAAAGAAAGCAGAGATCAATCCGACTGAAATCGATTTAGGCAAATTAGATGATACAAACATTGATATCACAGTAAAAGATAATAGCGGAAAATTATTCTATAAAGAAGGCACCAAGGTAGAATATGATATTGTAAACGCTAAAAATATCGCAGTATCACTCAATAGTCAACCGATATCTGCAACTATCCAAAAAGTTGTAACGCCGGCTGACAAGGTAACAGGCACAGCCAGAAAAGTAGAGTTCAAAGCAACTAAGACAGCTGCTGATTTCTTGGGAGGTGTGCAGTTGACAGCAGACGAGAAATATTATGTCATGATTAGAAAGATTGATGGATCTGCTGTGACAAATAATAGGATTCTGCTCACTGTTACTGGGACAGCGCCGGGAGTGATACCTGGACCAGATGTATCTGTCAATGCTACTACTCCAGAAGGAGAAGGATCTGAGACAACAGAACCTAATGCAGGCAGTCAGATTAATGTTAATGAGTTAGCTGAAATCCAGTAAATGGATTGCTTAAAATCTCTGTCTGTAGATAAAAGGATTAAAAACTTTGGAGCACCGATTTTTCGGTTGCTCCAGAGTTTTTGTTTTTAAAGGATTGTAGAGAGCACGACGGACAAATTTGTGCAAAATTTCAAATTTGCTCATTTATAGCAATTAAATTATTCTGGTCCCGCTATGCCGAACTTAGGACAAAGAGATGCTAGGTCCATATAGGGCATAAGAAGCCCATCGGTCTCGCCGATGGGCTTGCTCGACTAAATGTCCAGAAGATCAGCGATATCAGAGAAATCGATAAACAGATCATCATAGATGCCAGCTTTTACCGGATCGCGAAAGGTATGATCTCCCGTATCTTCTGATTCAAAATCATAAACAAGGATACGGTCCTTTTCGGGGTCAACGATCCAATATTCCCGAACGCCAGCAGTGCGATATTTGAAGAGCTTTGTGTAATAGTCCATCCGTCTGCTGCCTGGCGATACTATTTCTATGATCCAATCGGGTGCACCAGCGCAGCCTTTGTCATTCAGTTTATCGGGGTCACAGATAACGCTGATATCCGGCTCCACATAATTTTTATCATTTTCATTCAGGAACACGGCGAATGGAGCGACATAGGCCCTGCATGTCCCGTTATTTGTTCTGATGTATCCACGGATCCTCCCAAACAGCTCACCTACGATATCTTGATGTTTACGGCTGGGTGGTACCATGTAATAGATCTGACCGTCGATCAATTCTGCCCTGCTGCCTTCCGGCAGATTATAGATATCCTTGATGGTATATGTCTTTTCTTGTTTTAGCACTTGCGCCATGATGATACTCCCTTTCTCAGTGATCGTTACAGGTATATGTTCAGTGTCCAGATGCCAATCAACTGCGATCAAGATGATCCATCCCTACATAAATAAGTATTGCCAAATAACTATCTAACCTTTTATCTACATACTCTGCGAATGATCTTTCCATTGCACCAGAATCATGCCCTACAAGGTATCCACCAAACGCATTGTAATAAGAAATCCTGTCTGTAAACTTAATGTCAATCGGCGGATATCCAGTTTTCATCAATTCCAGATCCACAAGCAGCCTCCCGGTCCTGCCACTCCCATCTGGGAATGGTACGATGGGAATGTGAAAACTATTCGTAAACTTCCCAATAACCGTATCGTTTACCACCTTTGCGTCTCAACCGTCCAGCCAAAGGGCAACATGCACCCGCTTTGCAAGGCCTCTCTTCTAAAAATATCAAAGCTCTCATGATCCAAATCATCTACTCCAATATTGGATATTATCGCTGCATCCCATTTCAACCCTGATATTTTCAGCGCTCATTTTTTATGTATGCCGTTTATACCATTCCACCAAATCTTTTCTGCTCTCATCAAACCACTCTGTCGATATGTATATATTCTTTCCTCTAAATTGAACCGGCTTGCTATAATAGAGACATTTCTTGCGTATCTTTTACTAAATATCGCAAATCTGAGGAATCAAACCTAAAATATTCGCATAATTCTCTTATAGCCGCCGCCTTGGATTGAGAGCTAAGATTCGTAGTAATATAGACTGATGGTCCCACCTCATAGGGGCTGCGGATCCTTCCCACATTTGTTCCACTCCACGAGTTTTCCATTGCCACATAGCCGGCCGGATCCATATTATAAACCGTCACATTAATTTTCCGATAAGCATCTGTAATATTTTCAGTCTGCAACTCATCTCCCATAAGTATGATTTTTAAAATAGTTTTGTTTGTAAAATCATAATCCTCATCATCCCAACAAATCCAATCATCTTCTTCCTGCGATTCATAATTTGTTTCAGCCATAGGCCAAATCTGTTCCGCTAATTTATATAATCGCCGGGCACGTTCAAGGATTTCACTTTCTCCCCAAAACTCACAATTTTTGACATACGCATTTAACCGTAACTTACTTGTATCAAAACCTTTCTCTGGCAAAGTTTTCTTTTTTATAAAACTGAGATTACTGTAATCACTATTATACGCCGTTAATGTTAAATTCCCAATCGTATCAATATATTTGGAATATATTGATTCCCATTGTTCTCCTAACCCAACCTTCCACTCTTCCGTCAATGTTTGAGGCATGATATGCTCGATAGTTAAAGAACCATCGCTTATTTGTTCCTCAACCGCTATCATTTCACGGTTTCCGAAATTCTCAAACCGTTCAAGAAAATATTTTCTGACAGATGCTTTTGCATTATAAAGTTCAAAAGTCATAAATTTATCCATAAAATCGTGATCATTCGGGAAGCGGCTTTTTCCTGTTTTATTTAATAAGACAGATTTAAAAGCATCTAAATACGCAGCTCCGTCTTTCTCCAGAAGTTTTTCAATCTCTGCCCCCAAACCAACAAACAGTTTGTTATAATACTGTGTTCCAAGACCGCATATGATTCTTCGTGCCATATAGCTCTCTAAGGTATGGAATGCTTCTGTTAATTCGATATCACTTAGCTGGTTTTGTTCATGGGCAATAAATAATTCCAGCAAAATAGGAGTGCAACTTTTTATTTCCAATTTATTGATTCTTGCCAGAACGACTTCATAACTATTCTTCTTATTCATTGGATGACGGATAGTTTTATAAAAACCAGCGAATAGCAAAATATCTTCAAAAATCTCTTCGATCGTACAAACCTGATGCATACGAAAACTCTTAAATCTGAAATACAACCTGTCTTCCTTAAATAAGTCCCTTGTTTTCACCGAAAGATAATATCGAATAAAGGTTTTCATATCATTATGTGACACGAGTCTCTCTAAGGGTTCCCAATACTTTTTGTAAAAAGTTTCCTGCTTCGCTGCCGGCATTCCAATAAGAATATAGTTTCTGATCTTGTCCGACTCATCCAGTCCCAAACCAGTTGAATTTAAACTTTCAAAAATAAGCTGTGGATCATCACCATCCTGTGGTTTCAAACTGATATTGACAATGATCAATTTCATAACAGCATCATAAAGCCCCTTAATTTCCAAAGCATTACGTTTAGAAATTTCTTTAAAAAAATAATTGTAATTCGAAGTGATATTATTATTGGCAATTGGAGTGCCATTTTCTATCAAACGGTCATATGCCTCATCATCACCTTGGATCAACTTAAGTTTCAACTTTTTCTCGTTATCTGCATATACATCTGTCAAATATGCATCCGTGATCTTCCTTGGATTCACACCTGTATCAATATCCGGATGTTCTATAATGTAATTCCTAATTGCAAGTAAGAGTAAAGAAACCGTAGTAATCCTCTGCTGACCATCAATTATAATATGCTCATTGCATCCGCCAACATCATTTGAGACATATACTATACTGCCAAAAAAATGAGAAACATAGTTATTTTCATAAACACTTGTCAAATCCTTCAGCAACGCTTCACAATTTTCATGCTTCCAGCTATATGCTCTTTGATAAACTGGAATAATAAATTTTTTATCTGCTCCGTCCAAGAAACGAAACATTGATATTTCTTTAGCATCCATACTCTGTTCCACCCTTTATCTGTTTTCGGTTTAAGCTTAATGTAAATGATACAAATGTCAAAAGAGATTTTGACACCCAGATCATGCAAATACGATGATCTAAAATAAATTATAGCACAAAAATGTGATACATCGCATGAATTTTTATCCTTTTCATACAACAAAAGAGTCTCCTTACGGGAAACTCTTGAAAGGTTATATACAAAGCAGTTTGCCGCTGTTCCGCCCCCATGATCCTGACAGGGACTCTCCTGTAAACACCCCGGTCTTCCCGTTTATCCGCCAGCACCAGATAATGGATCTGTTTGATGATATTCTCTGATAGTGGTTCTTTTTCTTTTACCAGATCATACACAAGGATCAAATTCTTCCGTCAAACGTTCCGATCCCCTTTTGTCAGTGGCCGTCTGGAATCCAATCCTATTTTTTCCTGTCTATGGCTGCCAGTAAACTTTCCGTTATCTCAACCCGTCCATCCGCTGTTTTTTTCGCATCTGTCGGAATCATCCAACTGCATCCTTCGCGGGTAACACCTGATATCTTTCCTTCTGAGCAGAGTATGCGGACCCGCCTGTCAGAAATCCCCATCTTTCAGCAGTCGGCTCCACCGTTATATATAAAGATCCCACCTCTCTTTGGAAAATAGTATACTCTCTATTTGGAATGATATCAACTTAAAAGGAACAATATGCCCTCATCCATTCGCTCCCTATGGCGTATCTCCTTAAAAATTTGTTAATTTTACGTCTGTCGAGTTGATTTTGCAGTGCAAACGGCATATACTATAGGTGCGATAAAATGCGAAAGGGGTTGATACTATGACAGGAACGACAGATTTCAGTGTCCGTATGGATGATGATATCAAAAAACAATGTGAAACTCTTTACGGTGAGCTGGGAATGAACCTGACTACCGCGATCAATGTATTCCTGCGCCAGTCGCTGCGCGTTGGCGGTTTTCCCTTTGAAGTCAGGCTGGATCAGCCCAACAAGGAGACCATCGCCGCCATGCTGGAAGCGGAACGGATCGCCCATGACCCGGAAGTAAAACACTATTCCGATGTGGAAGAGGCACTCCGGGAGCTGAAACGATGAAGCGTGATATTGTCTGGACCACGCAATTTAAAAAAGATTACAAGCTGGCTCTAAAACGCCGTTTGGACATTGCCCTGCTGGATGACATCATCCGGGCGCTGTCACGCGGGGATACACTGCCGGAAAAGAATAAGGACCATCCTCTGTCCGGCAACTGGACGGGACACCGTGAGTGCCATATCTTGCCGGACTGGCTGCTGGTCTACCGTATCGACGATGATGTCCTGGTGCTGACATTGGTACGTACCGGGACGCACAGCGACTTGTTTGGAAAATGATAAATGCAGGGCGACCGCCACAGTGCACTTCATATCCATCAAGTCTCTGTTTCTGCTCATCCCCTATCTTTTTGACGGAGCCAATGACCTGTTTGATCCGCTCACGCTTATCCTTTAACCTATTCTCAGCAAGAGGCTGTATGATCAGCCGCATCACCTCCTGTTCTGTAAGGCTTTCGCCATATCCACAATTTACGCTTGGATGTCGGATGGATCTCCTCCGCCGGAAACTGGCTCACAAATGCCTGTTCCATGGATGATGTGACACAATCTGTCTGGAATAGGCCTTCTGCCCTCTCAACATCCCCGGTGTAGATGGAGATCATCCGTATCTCGGAAATCTCTCCGCTCTCTTTGAAAGCTTTGATCTTTGGGGTATTAAGTTAGTAAAGCGCCGTGACAGACGTACAGGCTTCTGCTGACCCGACTGAGATTAGAGTTGGCGGTATCACCCAGGTTGTAGCCAGTGTTCTTCCTGCGAATGCCACAGACAAAAAGATTACATACAAATCTTCAGATGAAAAAGTAGCAACTGTAAATCCTGAGACAGGTGTTGTGACAGGCGCTGGGGAAGGTACAGCCATTATCACAGCTAGTTCAACAAATGGGAAAGAAGACACCGTAGAGATAACAGTTAAAAACGTAAAAGTAACTGAAATCCAGATAAGCGCCAATTCAGCAGAGGTAGGCGTTGATGAATTTATCGACCTTACTACGACAATACTGCCGACAAATGCATCCACACAATTGCTCGACTGGACCAGCAGCGACGTGAACATAGCAACTGTTGATGTGAATGGCAGGGTGAAAGGTATAGCAGTCGGTAAAGCAGTGATTACTGCAGCAGCTACAGACGGAAGCAATGTTACAGCCCAGTATGAGATTAATGTAGTGGCTTCAGATGACATGGAGATTGAGCTTACCAATCCATACGAAGAAAATGGACAGAAAGTTGATGTCAGCGGTAATACCGTTCTGTGGGGAAAACCCATGAACATCCGTGTGCAGATGAGAAAAAATGGCCAGCCCATGCAAAAAGCTAATATTGTAATGAAGTGGGAACGGTTGGCAAGTGAGAGAGATGGAGTAAATACAAGTAGTGGTGTGAATTTTGAACAGCCTCAGTATGAACTCAAAGAGGACTATGAGAGCACAAATGATGAGGGATATGTAGATTTTACACTTGCACCTCAGGCAAGATTAGTAAATACAACTCCTAAGTTGAGTGCTATAGATAGTGGAGCAGCAGCGGAAGTTTATAAACTTACTGCAACAGAAGCTTCCAGCGGGATAAGTAAGGAGATTATTGTTAATACTGCAACTATACTGACAAACGGTATCAGGGTCGTCAATACAGCATCTGTTCCTCATACTCATTTTACAAATTCGATTGGCCAGAGAAATCAGGAATTTGTTGTCGACCAGAATGTCAGCCCCAGAGATAATCTGAGTGCAAACAGTGTTGAATTTACAACGAACGCAGAAATGAGATTTGGGCTGGAGGAGAAAGCAGATCGCGAACCAAACTGGGAGAAAGATTTTACTGAGGGCGGTACTGTAACTGGTGCGGCATCTGGTCTATACTCAGTATATAACCGCGAGAGTGACGAGAGGACTACGACACAGATTACGGAAGTACCCAAAGGGATTCAGTATTTAACCTTAGATTTTGCTAAGATTAATCTATCCGAATTTACAAGGATTGATGTCGACTTATATGAGACAGTTCCGGGAAGGCCGCAGACGCGTCTGAGCGGAAGAACAATCACACGTGAGAATAACACAACAGATGTGAGTAATGGATTAAGTGTCCAGCTTGATCTGTCAGAAGTAGCAGGCAATCAGGCGCAGAACCGTAACGCAGAACGTCGCCTTGTTGTTTCTTTGATAACGCAGGGACGGGTATATGTGACAGAAGAAAACTATATCCTGAAATCTGTAAAAGGCATGTGGAGACTTGAGGGAGATTCCCAGATTGATGGGCAGCCGCTTCCGGAGGGGACTGTAGATTGGGTCACTGTTCCTGAAGTCGGTCGCGAGCAGAGCAGTATGAGTGTTAGCGAGTTCAATAATCTTTTTACAGGTCAGGGTCCCGCAGCTGGCAATGATCAAGTATCATATACAGTTCCTGTATTCCCATATACAGGAGATGCCTTTATCACACTTAGGGATAAAGATAATAATGTAAAGAGTATTTACGCGTACCCAGCTGTAGCTACTCAGAATAAAAATGATATTGTAAGAAATAGAGCTGATTATCCAAATGATCCGATTCTGATTACAAATGAGGAGGCTACCAGAGTTGTAGAACCGCAATTAAGTCAGGTTAGTAATAATGCAATTGTAAGTACAACAGATACGGGTAGGACAGAGTTGAAGGCAACACTCAATATCAATGGGTTAAGTGATGATGAATTCAACGTACAGAACGGTAAAGAGTTATATACATCTGTTCAGTGGACGCCTGTTTCTTCAGGTTCAACAGACGAGCAGAATGATTACTACTCCGTCGAAGGACAGATTGTCACAGTAAGAGCGCAGCTGTGTGATGTCAATGGAAACCGGAAGACATTACCTGGTCAGTCGATTACATTCGATTATGATACGGATAGTAAACTTGGTGTTGGCGCTACAACAAATACGACACTCAACACAAATACATTCTTCGTTGATGGAAACATGCGGAATGCCAATGTGATTTTGGCTTCAACATTACAGGCAACAGATACAAATGGACAGGTCAACCTAGATTTGTTGGGCGACGGGCTGGCATCTATCCGGAATCTGAGAGCTTCATGCCCTGGCTTTACTGTAGCTTTATCCATCATCCGTGATGGGCAGGTATTGGCAGAGATCAATAACGGGGCTGATATTTACTGGGCAGATCTTGGCTTGCAGTTCAAAGAATCAGCAGCACTTGATCCTGGAACTAATGCTAATGATGAGCTTGTTGGTTTCGAGACACAGTATAGTAATTCGGTAATGGATATCACTGCTATTGATAGCGTAGTTGGCGAGCAGTGGAAGATTGGTTACTGGCCAGTAGCTCGGATTGGTAGACCTGAGAATGGAAGTACTACACCTATTATGATTGATCATGTTCCTGTCAACTATACGCTTTCATCAAATACTATTACTGATAATGCTGGCAAACCTGTTTCGATATCTACCAACAATTTGTCTGATTACCTTCTCGGCCAGGATGGCGAAGCAGCCACAGTGACGAGCAGACGCAATTTTGACATGTATCTGACGGGCAAGATTAAAGCCGCTGAAGTAAATAATGCAAACTTCAGATTGAATGGTTCTGGAGAGCCGATCATAAACGTCGGGCATGGCACAAGTTTAACGCTCAGCGAGACTGGCCTCAAACAGACTATCAGGTGGGCAGAAAGTGGTTTAAGTGTCCAGGCTGTTCCAAAGGCTGTAGCTGTTGCAAAGGGTGGAAATACCACGATTGATGTTCAGGTATTAGATGATTATCAAAATGTATATGATAATGCTACTGTAGATTATGATATTTCAGTGCCAGGTATGGATCCCAATATACCGATTGCTGGAATCCACATGGTAGATCAGGCTTTAGTAAATGGAAAGCTGTCAATTGATTTAACTGCAGATATGACAGTCAATCCTGGTATCTGTTTCATCACGGTTACAGGTAAGGTTGGCGGCGCAATGAGCCAGACAGTGCAGACAGCAGTTACAATATTAGAATAATCTGTAGCAATTGTAATTCCTTTAAAATAGAAAAACTCTGGAGTGCTGGTTTTTGGCTACTCCAGAGTTTTTTCATCCAAACTATAGCATGTTTTGCAGGGATTGTCAGGAATGTAAACGTAAACGGTAGATAGTGCGTACCTCGACTACGGCGGCAAAATATGTGACAATAGACTATATTTCTATCATGGTATTAAAAGTTAAGTTTCAACTTTTGATACCGCTATACGGAGGTAAGTCTATGAGTTCAAAAACAACGGCAGTGGCTGTACAGTACCGTTTACAAGAATGGGCCGCACAGATCAGGGAATGCCAGAACCGTCCCGCAGGCATGAGTGTCATCGATTGGTGTGCCGGCCATGGCATTACGAAAGCAAACTATTATTACAGACTGCGCCGCGTAAGGGAAGTGTGTCTGGAATCCCTTGCGCCAGAGGCTCCGGTGCAGCAGATTGTCCCAGTAAATCCAGGCCTCCTACAGGAGGAAACACAAGGCGGCAGCGGTATACAGCAGGGGCTTTCTGTTTCTGTAAATGGTTTTTCCATCCACATAACGGAATCCACACCCATGCCGCTGCTTGCGGCAGTCCTTAAGGTGGTGCAGCATGCTTAATGACGCCACCAGCTTTAAAGATGTCTACATTGTCTGTGGCTACACCGATCTGCGCGCCGGGATGGACCGACTGGCGGCACTTGTGGAAACACAAACCGGTAAGCGGCCATATATCCCGGATACACTTTATCTTTTCTGCGGAAGGCGCACAGACCGCATCAAGGGGCTTGTATGGGAAGGGGACGGCTGGCTCCTGTTATACAAGCGGCTTTCGGAAAGCCGGTTCCAGTGGCCGCGCACCCCGGATGAGGTGCGTGGATTAACGCCGCAGCAGTTCCGATGGCTGATGGAAGGGCTGACAATCACCCCGAAGAAATCGGTCAGGCCGGTGGAACCGCCGGAATACATGGGATGACTTTGTGCAAAACGGAGAAATTTTCAGACTGTTTTCCTGCTGAAAAAAATGCCCGCCCCATCTCTGCACAACCTCGCTGCGTACTGGAAAAAGGGATGTGACAGACGCAGACGCACCTTTCCCTTTCTGGAAAGAATCCCAGGGGTAGCGCTGTACAGGAGCCATATCCGCTGTTTTAACCATAGGCATTATGACGGACATCCGGCAGCGCCGGGTTCGTAAAAATCCCGTATCCATGGTATGATCAAGCTATCAGGATACCGGGAGAAAACAGCATGGCATTAAAATATACGGAAGAACAACTGAACAGCCTTGACAGGGAAACGCTTATCTGACTGCTCCTGTCGCAGCAGGAGCAGCTTGAAAATATCGACCATACGCTCCAGTTTGTTTTGGAACAGATGGCGGATCTAAAACGGCACCGGTTTGGCAGGTCATCGGAAAAACATGAGGCCGAAGGCCAGGTTTCCTTTATGGAAGTGGATGGGAAAATCGTATTCTTTAACGAATCTGAAGCTGTCGCTGAAAAGGGAAACACACAGGAGGAGGCAGAAAGTGTTTCCCGCATAAAACCGAAGAAAAAGCAGGGGAAACGGGAAGAAGATCTGGAGGGGCTTCCGGTAGTTGTGGTGGAACATTCCATGACGGATGAGGAACTGGAAGATAAATTTGGAAAAGATGGCTGGAAACAGCTCCCGGATGAGGTATACCGCAGGTACAGCTTTACCCCGGCGAAGATCGAGGTGGAGGAACACCATGTAAAGGTGTACGCAGGAAAGGAGACGGAAGAGGTCATAAAGGTGCCGCATCTGCAGACCTTATTAAGGGGGAGCCTTGTTTCTAAACTGTACCCCTTGGGTAGTGTAAAAAAGTTTGTGTTTCTGGTAAAAAATGGCTCCTTTCTGGTAAGAATCCAGATATGACAATTCTTATCGAAAAGGAGTTTTTTATGGCAGTAGCAAAAGACCAGATACGACAGATCATTGCACAAAACAATTTAAACAGCGTTGCGGATGTCTACGCTCTCCTGAAAGACAGTTTCAAAGATATCCTCCAGGAACTAATGGAGGCTGAACTGGATGCCTCTCTGGGATATCAGAAAAATCAGAAAGGGGATGTCCAGACAGATAATAAAAGAAATGGACATTCCAAAAAGAATCTCAGGAGTCAGTACGGGCAATCCACGATCGATGTCCCCAGAGACCGCAATGGGGAGTTTGAGCCCAAACTGATCCCCAAATACCAAAGGGATATTTCTGGTATTGAGGAGAAAGTGATCCCCCTGTATGCGCGCGGAATGAGTACCCGGGATATCCATGACCAGTTGAACGATCTCTATGGGATCGGAGTATCTGCAGAGATGGTCAGTAAGATCACAGATAAGATCCTCCCACAGGTAAAAGAATGGCAGTCCCGCCCGTTGAACCCAGTCTATCCGTTTGTATTTATGGACTGCATCCACTATAAAGTACGGGAAGACGGAAGGATCCTGAGCCGGGCTGCCTACGTGGTACTGGGCGTCTCCGTGGAAGGGTATAAAGAAATCCTGAGCATTACCGTGGGGGCAAATGAGACCAGTAAGTTCTGGCTGGGCATGTTAAATGATCTGAAAAACCGCGGAGTGAAGGATGTGCTGTTCTCCTGCGTAGACGGGCTCAACGGCTTTAAGGAGGCCATACAGGCCGTCTATCCGCAGGCGCAGATCCAGAGGTGTGTCATCCATATGCTGCGCAATTCCTTTAAATATGTGGATCACAGTGATCTGAAGAAATCTTCTTCCGATCTCAAAGCAGTATATAATGCTCCAAATGAGACGGCTGCCCTTTCAGAGTTGGAAGCTGTGAAAGAAAAGTGGGGGCGAAAGTATCCCTATGCGATCAGCAACTGGGAGGATAACTGGGAAGATGTAAGTTCCTTCTTCCAGTTTTCCGATGATATCCGCAGGATCATGTACACGACAAATATTATAGAGGGCTTAAACCGGCAGTATCGGAAAGTCACCAAAACAAAAAGTGTGTTTCCCAGCGACACTGCATTAGAAAAGATGCTGTATCTGGCCAGTGAGAATGTAGTGAAGAAATGGACGCAGAGATACCGCAACTGGGACCAGGTACTGAATCAGCTGATCGTCCTGTACGAAGACCGGATCAGCAGTTATCTGTAAAAAAGGAAGGGACAGCAGATACCAGACATCTGCCATCCCAACCTTATTCCTTCGGCATTTGTATCATTGCCGGAAAACCCCAACCTTATTCCGGAGGCCGGGTGTGGGCAGAGCCCACAAAAGACAGCAATATACAAATGCCTGTTTGCCATGCAAAAATTTTCATAAGACTGAATAAACCATGCATAATTGGTTATACTATAACTAAGATAAGAAATCGACAACTGAAAAGTCACAGATTCGACAGCAGGAAGTTACATATCGAATCCTTATCAGGAGAACTTAAATTTCATAGACACAAAATTATTTACGCCCTCCAAACAGATGTTGGAGGACAGTCTCTGATTGGACCGAACGAGGTAATCGAAGCGGGTGCTGGTGTCAACAGCGCAGCGGAAATCCAATAAATAAATGGACACAAATATCTGTTTACAGATAAGATGATCAAAGGATCTGGAGCACTGGTTTCTCAGTTGCTTCAGATTCTTTTGTCCGTGCATCGATCGAGCTGTTGCATGACCCACTCATAAAGCGCTCAGGTTCTTCCAGGGAGACTCCTTCGATCGTATGATGGACAGTTTTAGGATTCCCCATATACGCATATCCAATGGGGCCAAGACCCCTGACCGCCACTTGCAACCCCCTTCCTTTTCATGTATAATAAAGACCAAACAGAAAGTACAGATAGGATAAGATATGAAGCTGACAAACACACCCTATGATGATGTATTTCGGACGCTGCTGAATGACTGCAGCGCGCTGATCATCCCCGTGATCAACGAAGTGTTCGGGGAACGGTACACCGGCCAGGAGAAGGTCGTCTTCTTTCCCAGCGAGCATTTCCTGAACCGGCAGGACGGGGATGGGCAAGGGCGGGTCACAGACTCCAGTTTTGAGATCCGGGGCAGGGAGCCAAAGAAATACCATCTGGAATGCCAGAGCAGCCCGGACAGCAGCATGCTGGTCAGGTTTTTCGAATATGATACGCAGATAGCCCTGGACCAAGGGAAAGTCGTCGGAAACACACTGACCGTGACCTTCCCGCATTCAGCCGTATTATACCTGCGGTGCACTGCATCAACCCCGGATGAGATGAGGATCAGGATGGTGACACCGGGCGGGATCACAGAGTATGCGGTCCTCGTGATGCGGTCACAGGATTACACACTGGAAGAAATCTTCAGGAAGGATCTTCTCTTCCTACTCCCGTTCTATATCTTCACCCATGAGAGCAGGTTCCATGAATATGAGGAGGATAGAGCGAAACTGGAATGCCTGATGCAGGAGTACGGACAGATAAAGGATAAGCTGGAGGGGCTGTTAGAGCAAAAAGCCATCAGCGAATACACAAAATGCACACTCCTGGACATGTCCAATAAAGTCCTGGAGCATATCGCAGCAAGACATGAAGCCGTCAGGAAAGGGGTGAAAGCTGTTATGGGTGGAAAAATTTTGGAGTATGAGGCGAAAACTATACGGAACGAAGGCATCCAGCAAGGCATCGAACAAGGATTAGAGCAAGGATTAGAACGGGGATTAGAACAAGGCATAGAAGCGCTGGTCCTGGATAATCTGGAGGAAGGCTCCTCTGAGGAGCGCATCCTCACCAAACTGGAAAAGCGTTTCTCTCTGGATAAGGAACGTGCATTGATCTATTATAAAAGATTTTCCGGTGAGCCATCAGATATGCAGTAAACATGATAGATAAATATAAAAACTCCGGAGTGATCGAGAAACCAGTACTCCAGAGTTTTTATATTTATTCTTACAGAAAATTTTGAGGATTTATCCTAAAGGTATCGCAATCGTAATGGACAATGTTTCCTTTTCATCCCATTCTAAAAAACGGTTGCTTGATATTGCCAAAATGCCAAATGCAGGCGGCTGTTCCTGCCCCGCTTTTCTCAAAGTCTGATCCTATTGATGATCTCCATGTCTGGTTTAAACAGATTTTACGCAAGATCCTCTTTTTTTGGTGTCGCGCTCTATACCGTTTTCAACTACGGCAACTATAGGATAGATCTGGGCAGATTTTAATATGTACACATCCATGGTTTCGTTGTTTCACTCAGATGTACCATTCTTGTTATCCAATTCGAAAACGACATCTGTCATGGTAGAATTCTGAACAGGACCTTTAAATGTCTGATGCACTAATTCCTTATTCTTATCAGATTGATGGCAGAGAGTAAGATCCATCTCATAGTCGGTATTTAAACTGAAATATTCACCATAACACGATAGGATCCCGGAAGCGGGTATTTCTTTCGTATCATAAACTAAATGTGATTCCCCGTCACTTATACTCGTGCAGTGAAATAGAAGAACATAGCCCGAAGGAATGGCGGTGTATGATCCATCCGATCCTGGGTCTTGCATATATAAATGGATCTGGGATAATGGGGTGTACGTAGCTCCTTTCTTATCCAACTGGATATCAACGCTATTATCATCGGTTTCTTCGTCTTCGGTGGTCTGGATAGGATGGGAAACATGAAAGTCATAATCATCATGCACCACAACACAATAGAACTTATCGTGATTTGGAGGCACAAAAGGGATGGCCTCTTTTTTGGATGTGCAGCTATAGATTATATCATCGCTGAAATAATCAAGAAAAATCACTTTAGCAGAAGACACATCAGCGCCAGTTAAAAAGGTTGGTTTTCCAGTTTTCTGTAAATTCCGATATACGATACCGGCCTTCTCGACAATATGTAAGTCTACTTTATTATTCTTTATAGTTTCTGTGTCTGCATCTGAATACGATGCTTTCAATTTTTTTATTTGATCATAATGATCGATAATGAATCTTGCATTATTGGAAATCATGCTGCTGGAAATTGAGTTGTTGGAAATTGTGTCTCCGCGACCATGGGTCTGATATAGATCCACGAATCCGAGGACCATCAGAGCTAACCATATGATCACAGACGCCATATCTTTTTTGGAGATTTCTTTTATTTTGGTGGGTTTTAAGAATATGGCTAAAATAGTTATAGCCAATCCCAAAATACCAGAAGCACTAACTAAAATACTTATATCCATCACAATATATCTTCCTTTGTTTTTTGCTGATATGATCTTTAAATATTTTAGTCAAGTAATATCCCCAGAATCCCTTGATCCTGTTTGGATCTTGTAACCAGAGACTGCCTCTCATCTTATTCTTATATACTGGATCGTTCATACTTGATCAGTGTATGAAAAAACTCTGGAGTGCTGATCACTCAGTCACTCCAGAGCTTTGTTCATTGACCTTCAGAAAAAACTTTTAAATTATTCTGGAAGGACAAATTGTTCATTTACTTCAACAGCTTCGTTCTCTAAAACAGCATTTGGATCGTCGCTCTGAAGCGCTTGTGGTTCAGGAGCTGCACTTGCTTTAGCCTCATTTCCTTTGACAGTGAACGTACTAAATGTCACCGGTACCTTTTCAACCTGACCCTTATCCAGACCAGCTGGAGAGAATTCAGCTTCAATGACATATCCGTTTGGATCTACCGGAAGCTGATTTAAAATATCAGGTGTGATCGCTATATATCCTCTCTTAGTACCATTTTTATTCTTGGTATCTGTTTGGATCGCTGTCTTACCACTTATTTTGCCATCAACTATTGAGACACTATTGCTACTAACCAAAGCAGCGTCGATATCTACAACAGTGTTATCCTGACGTGTAAACCAATACGTAACCTCAATATCCGGATAGGTTCTGCCCGCATCATCGGCTAATCCGATATAAATATTATTGGTTGTATTTCCGCTGACGATCTCACGGAATCTGTCAAATCCTTCTTCTTTCTTGTTTGTTCCTTCTCCAACCCAGATGATCTCATGTTTCAAAGTCGTAGCTTGTGAGATGGCATCTCCGATACCGATATTTTTCTTTTCACCCTTTGCAGTCACAAATGTAATGCCTGCCAGATCTGATTCAGTACTCTTTATCCAGCCAGACAAGAACACATGCCCGATCTCATCGGATGTCAGGTCAACACTGTTATTGCCATTGGAATTCAGATACTTCGGTGGATTTTTACCATCTTTCGTATTCGCTTCAATGATGTCATTACTTGATATTTCGTAGCTGATCGCAACTGTATCCGTTTTGATCTCTTTGAGATTAGTGTTCTTAACTGAATCTAACCCATTTTTAGAAACGATCGGACGGTAACCAACAGTCCATTTCTTGCCTGCTGTAAATCTGCTGGCCTGATCATTTTGCGTTGTCTTATCAAATGCAACGACGCGATATCCATTATTCGTCGAATCAATGAATTCCAGACCTAGATCAACCCAATAAATATCATTGTTTCCATCATTTGTTGTTATTTCTTCTTTTAAGTTTCCTTTACCGTCAACGATTGACAGTTTAACCCTAAATTCGTCGTTTGTTGCACGCAACCCTCTAACGACCGCAGTATTTTCAACACCTTGAAGCTCTATTACCACTTTACCATTTTCATCGGTATCCCATACGCCTGCATTAGGAGTCCTGCTATTGTATACAAGATTTACTTGCCCAGTACGAGTATTCTCGACATCCTTTATTATACCTCTCTTCTCGGTACTCCAGGTAGTAAAGTCTGTATTCTCTGCTGTGATCTTGATCTTCTTATCTTTTGCGGAAACTGCGTTTCCATTGATATCGCATAACTGAGCTACGATCCGTACGCCCTGTCCTTCAACAGCATAGTACTCGTTGCGTGTTGTGGCGCTTGCATCCCGTGTCACAGGAGCCCACTGAACAGATGTATATAATACTTGACCATTCTGCTCGTTAAATACATCTTCCTCTATACCTGGTATAGTGATCTTTGCCTTCAGGGCGGTCATACCAGTTTTCTCAGAGTTTACGACTAAGCTGTTGCTGCTTGTCGTAGTATCAACAGACTGACGACGTCCTGCTTCTTCCTCGTTCGTAATACGGATAGCTTGTTTCATCCGATTCGTTGTATCATTCCACTGAGGATTGATCACATTGATATTCCGCTTTGTAGAAGAATATCTACTGTTCTCGGTCGGATATAAGTATGTATATCCACCTTTTACTGAGATGAATGCATCTCCTGTATATGGGAATGCAGGTATACGTACTTCATATTCCTTATTAGCTCCTAAAGCATCTGACGGAAGGATATCAGAAAGAACATCATAATAATAATCGTCTCCTGATTTAACAAGTGTTGTCTCATAACTTACTTGATTAGAGACATCTGTCCACTCTACATACTTATCAGTGCTTATCGGATGAGGTTTGCGCTCTAATTTACCATTTGCATAAGAACCGATGATCTTCGCAACGATATAACCTTCCCCACCATCTTTGATCTGTCCTTTTGTTTCAAGTGATACGACAAGGCGTAATTTCCCATGTCCATCAAGATCACCAAGCTGGATACTTCTCTGTCCGCCTTCATTATCCTCCGTAACTTCTTGAAGATTAGATGCGCTTGTGATCGTTCTCGTAGCTACTACTTCACCCTTACTGCCATAGACAGTAACATAGATGGCTGAAAAATCTGATAAATCTATTTTTCTAAAATTAACTCTTAAGTTATTTATACCTTCCGGTATATCTTTAGCCTGTACCTGTGTTGACGTATTAGAACTTGCACTGTATATGGAAGTTACTGTACTGCCTGTCTTTTCATCCGTACCTTCTTCTGGCCATACATAACTGTCACGTACCTCTTTTGTCTCATCACCGTACATTAAATTTGCACTGACAGAAAATTCAATCTGATTGTCTGTTGTACCAGCAGGACTTACCTTCTGGCTGACAACATACTCTTGTGCCAGTTTGTTTTCAGAACTTGTATTTGCATATAAGGCATATGTGGTGTAAGGTGCTTTCCAGTCAGCTTTTCCTTCGTCTGCCGGGTTGATCTTATCCCTGTTGAGAACCTGGATACCATCTGTCGCTATTGTTGCTGTGTTGACTGTCAGTTCCTTCTGTGTG
Source organism: Clostridia bacterium (assembly GCA_910575625.1). Lineage (GTDB taxonomy): Bacteria > Bacillota > Clostridia > Lachnospirales > Lachnospiraceae > MGBC164599. The sequence continues at coordinate 277,909 of CAJTFD010000003.1, read as the reverse complement.
ATATCGGAACCATCATTTGTTTTTGTCCTAGTTACTACCAGGTTGCCAACAAATGCATATTCTTCATTCAATATATCAGCATTCGTTACACCATCTCTAGGACCGACTACAAACATTGCACGTCCGTTTGTATCTGTAGTCTCGACTTTATTTTTCACCTCATATTTGTATGATAATCCCTGACCCCATGTATTGTAACCACGATCTTTCAATGTCAGAACAACACTTTCGCCAGCTGCCGGGGCATCCCCGTTCGTCAATGTTACAGCAACATGCATGTTATCGCCGTATAATACAGTATTCGTATTGCCTTCGATTCCTTTGTATGGATTCTCAAGACGTATATCTATACCGTCATTTTTGACCACTTTAACCTGGCATGTAGCGGTAAATCCACCGTCTTCTGTTGTTGCAGTGATCGTTGCAGTACCCTCGGCGATACCTGTCACTTTACCGGTATCCTTTTCAACAGTTGCGATAGCTGGTGCGTCGCTGCTCCAGGAGACTGTCTTATTGGATGCTTCCGCTGGTGCTACGATCGCTTCCAGCGTTCTCACACTCCCGATGCCTAATGTTGATACCTCATTGGGTGATACTGTGACGCCTGTAGCGTTTACGAATTTGACCGTTACCTGCATGGAAGCGGACTTGCCATTCGCAGATCTTGCAGTGATCGTTGCTGTACCAGCTCCAACGCCCACGATGGCTCCAGCAGCATCTACCGTTGCGACTGATGGATTGCTTGATTCATACTTCAGGGTTTTGTCTGTTGCATTTGCCGGGAGCACACTTGCATTCATATTTGTGATACCGCCGACATTGATCTCTGCTGTTTTAGTGGAAATCTGTACGTCTGTCACGGCGACAGACAAACTAATAACTAAAATCATTTATTTTATAGTATTTTTAATGATATATCTATTTAATTTAACTCAAATTTAACTCAAATTTTTAAATCTCAAAAGAGCGCTGCAAGCTTCTTACCCCCCCCCCCAATTATTAATAAGCAATATAAAATGGTACAACCCCCCGCCCGAATCTGTTGTAAAATTTTGACAGGAGGTGGGTAAGGTGAGTAAATGGATAAGAGAATTATCGCCAAAAGATAAAAAATATGGAAACGGTTGGTGCGGAGATTTAGACAGGTGCTATCGGCTTGACAGAAAATACATCGTAATGACACGTCTAATTAAGACGGATATTGGCGTTGTGGAACATTTCTGCATAAGGAATAGAGATAATACGGATATTTCTTGGTCTGAAAAGCAGAAAATTAAGAATGACATAGCAGGAAAAAAGCGGACTGCAATAGAAGTATTCCCGAGAGAGGATAGATTAATTGACGAAGCCGGAATGTATCACTTGTGGGTGCTGCCGGAAGATTACGAACTTCCATTTGGGCTGCATAAGAATGATTGCGAAACCGATCCAATCGAAAGAGAGTTGATGTTGAAATGAGTAAATGGATAAAATACAACCCCAACCCCAAGGAAAGGCGTGTCGGTGACTGTGCCATTCGTGCGTGCTGCAAGGCTACGGGGCGCACATGGAACGAAGTATTTGACGACCTTGTTCAGATTGCATACCGGCAAAAGGACGTTCTGTCAGCAAATAAGGTATGGGGAGAATACCTGTCAGATAACGGGTATGTACGCTATGAGCCGGACTATCCTATGGACGTTTACAAATTCTGTTGCAACTTCCCACATGGTACATACGTTTTAGGTCTTGATGGGCATGTAGTGACGGTGGTGGACGGGTGGTATTATGATACATGGGACAGCGGAGGAAAGAATGTTATTTATTTTTGGGAGAGGGGATAAAATGAAAATTAATTTATTCTTTTGCGAGATTGAAATTGATTGGCGAGCAATAGTAGCTATTTGCATATGTATAGCGATTGTTTGTGTGTCAAAATAGAAAAGACTGATTGCAACCACTCCATAAAATTGCTATAATGAGGGAAATACAGAGCGGAGGTGTAAACGTGGAAAATGTTCCAATGAAAATGTTGGACACGCCAGATTGTAGTATATGCGAAAAGCCTGATTGCACAGAGGAATGTTTATCATTCCATTATGGAATGTCGGTAAAAGTGTGTCCGAAATGCAAAAATCACAGCATAGTGAATGATGAGGAAACATATAAATTTTGTCCAGAATGCGGACAGGCGATAGAGCTTGAGTGTTCCGTTAGAGCAGAGAACAAAGGCATAGAAACAAATCCAGAATCAATTACGATTATTGATAGAAGTGGTATTCCTCACAGGCTGTTTGTCGGATATAATATTTCAGAAGAAAACATGGAGCGGATTAAGGAGATATATGGAGATGGAAAATAAGAGCGTTATAAACAAAGATAAACCGTTTACAGAAAGGGTAATGCTTCCGGGTGAGCTTGCAGAAATAAAAGACAAGCATACTTTAGCTTTTTGCTTTAGAGATGGAGACGTATCATATCTGAATTTTGATGAATCAGTAAGCGAGGAAACAGCAAGGGAACTGATTGATAAAATTAAGCAATTTGCGGAAAGGTACTGGATTAATAATGGATATGGAAAATAGGGATAATGTGAAGAAAAAAGAAAACAGTGCAACAGATGCACTGGGCGCACTGGCGAAGCAACTTAAAACAATGTGGATAGTAATTATCCTGCTTATCGTCTTACTTGTCGGAACAAATATGGCTTGGTTGTATGTGTTCCAGTCCTACGACTATGTATCACAGGACGGAGAAGGGCAGAACTATTACAACCACGAAGTCGGAGGTGATGTATTCAATGGGGCAGAAGGTAAGAGTGAAGAAGAACGGAAAATCGAAGGGAACTAAGAAGAAAAGAAAGTAGCGGTGGAATGAGGAAGAAGAAAGAAAAAGAAGTCGAAGGATTTGTTAAATGGGAATTGGAACTTTTTAGAAATGAGTGTAATTTCACGCCGGACGAATCCATGTTCTTTGATTTGAGGAATGAAGGCGATGGAATGAGTTTTGAAGAAATCGCCGGGAAAATGGGATATTGCATGAATAAAATCAATAAACTTTCTGAATCCGTCACTGAAAAAATTATAAAGGTATTGCCGCTTAAAGAGGCATTTTTCAAGAAATACCGCGATAAATACGGAGAATAATTGAATAAAAAACGCAACAAAAACGAGGGTTTTCCGAGTATGGGAAATCCTCTATTTTTATGCGAAAATTTACCCATAGAAAGAAATCGGAGGGCGTTCAGATGGGATATTGTTTAAATCAATTTGGGCAGTGGGTATATCAACCCGATACACAGGTGCCTATGGATAGATTGGCACAATTACAATCACAGCAAAAAATGGCAGCTCAGCCACAACAGCCGAATCAATCCTTGATTTATGTGCAGGGAGAGGCGGCGGCTAAAAGTTGGATGGTAGGAGCTGGACAATCTGTATTGCTGATGGATAGCGAATCACCTGTTTTTTATATCAAATCTGCGGACGCATCAGGCATTCCGTTGCCGCTTAGGGTATTTGATTATACAGAACGCAATCAGAATATTCCACAGAACGTGCCACAAACCCCAAATCCTGCTCAAATAGATTTAGACAGACAATATGTCACAAGAGCAGAATACGACGATTTACAGGGCAAATACATGGAGATTTTAGACAAGCTGAACAACTTTCCTGCCAATACTCCAACTGGCGATGATACCAAGAGAGCAGCGGCAGGAACAAGCAAGCCAAGAAATAAGGGAGGGAATGCTAATGAGTAGTCCGGTTTTTGGAGCGATGGGCGGTCAGAACGGCGGCAATATAATGCAGCAGTTCCAGCAATTCATGCAACAGATGAAAGGCAAAAACCCGCAGGAGGAAATAAATAAGCTGCTCCAATCTGGCAAGGTGAGCCAGCAGCAGCTTAACCAAGCGCAGCAGCAAGCACAACAGATGCAGGGGATGTTTAAAGGTTTTTTTAAATAGCATACAAATCAATGGCCATGATTTTGTAAATATATCACAAGGAGTAAAAACATGATGGAATCAGGAGTACCAATTACGATGAATGTAGAGCCTTCTGGTTGTAATAACAACAACGGCGGTTTCGGCGGAGATTGGGGAGCATGGATTATCCTTTTCTTAATCTTTGGTATGTTCGGCTGGGGTGGATTCGGCGGCTGGGGCGGTGGCTTCGGCGGTAACGGAGCAAACGGTGCCCTTACCAGAGCCGATTTGTGTCAGGATATGAACTTCCAGAGCGTTGAAAACGGTATCAGAGGAATCCAGCAGGGAATTTGCGACAGCACATATGCTTTGACAAATGCAGTAAACAGTGGATTCAACAGCACGCAGATGGGCATGATGCAGGGATTTAACGGCGTTGAACGTGGATTTTGTAATCTGTCCAGTCAGTTATCTGATTGTTGCTGCCAGACACAGCGCGCGATTGACGGCGTAAATTACAACATGGCAAAGAATACCTGCGATCTGCAGAACACCATGAACGTAAATACCCGCGATATCATTGACAGCCAGAACGCAGGAACGAGGGCAATCCTTGACTATCTGTGTCAGGAGAAGATTTCCGATCTGCAGGCAGAAAACCAGACGCTTAAACTGGCAGCTTCACAGGCAAACCAGAACGCTACCCTTATGGCGGCAATGGACGCTAACACAGCACAAATCATCCGTAGAACCGGCAACGACTGCCCGATTCCGGCATATGTCGTACAGCCACCGGCACAGGTGACTTTCCCGACAAACTGCTGCGGACAGTTCAACGGCGGCGGTTGGGGCGGTAACTGCAATCAGTGCGGCAACTGCTAAAAACTGAAAAAAGAGTATCTTTTCCGTGAAACATCGGAAATGTTCGGCATGAGCCGTTATTACAACGTGGGAGGGCAGAACATGGATTCTGTCCTTTTGCGATTAACTGGACATTGACAACTGAATATAGCTGATAGTTTGTGGGTTTCTGCGGCGATTACTTTGGTACAACAAAAACTTCTAATTATGCGATAATAAAAGCATGGAAAGGAGTGGGGAAATGGCAAAATTACATAAGGTATCAATGTTTATTTTGGACGTAAACGAAGATTATGAAAGCGTATCTGATTTAATAGAATATGCTTTTGATAGAACAGAGGCGTCAGCGCATTTTGTTGAATCAAAAACAGCAGAATTTCCGTGGTATGATGACATTATCTTAAACAGAGGAAACAGCACAAAACAAGATTATGAGGATTTCATGGACGAATCCGCAAGGAGAGAAAAAGAAATCCGAACAATGGTAGACGGAAATTTTGACAAACTGAAAGAATCTATCAAGAATATTCTTTCTTCTGCTGGAATATCTGACACTGACAAAAATGTGCTTGAATTTATGAAACAAATGGGTGCTGAAACGGAATACCGCATTGAAGAAGATAACCCAAATACTGATTATGGTGATTTTGTTCTTGTCGGAAATTTTGAGCAGGGTGGCTATAAATGCCCAAAATGTGGCTATGTGAATAATGCATATGTTGACGGAAAGACCTGTCCGAGTTGCGGATATGGAAAGAAAAAATAATTTTTGTAATTGAATAGAAATCCAGAAACTATCAGCTATAAACAGTTGGTAGTTTTTTATTTGGAGGATACCATGAAAGAATCAATAGAAAAGAAGTTAGAGGAACACGGAAAGAGCGTCATTGAAAAAGAGTCTCTTTCCATGGACGATATAAATTTCCTTATCTACCTGCTGAACCGTATTGAGATGAAAGAAAATGCAGTTGCGGCAAAGGCAGAGCAGGAAGCACAAAACAAGCTGTGGCGTGAAAAGATGAACACCATGCTTGACGCAGTAGGGAGGTAAATAACATGGCAGAATTTGTAAATGTTCCTGTGCAGACAATACAGGAAAATCAGAACGCTTTGTTTTCTGGGGAAACATCATGCTGCAATAAAGGTCTTGTCTTACATAGAACAGGCAGTGGACAGTTTACGGTTCGTGGGTGTACGCAGAATTGCAGAGCAAAATACAGGGTAATCTTTTCTGGGAATATCGCTGTTGCGACTGGCGGAACGGCTGGCCCGATATCTGTTGCAATCGCAATCAACGGAGAGGCAGACTTATCCACAAATGCAATCGTAACCCCGGCAGCAGTTGGCGATTACTTCAATGTGGCTATGGCTACAGATGTATGGATTCCGAAGGGCTGCTGCGTACAGGTATCAATCAAGAATACCTCCACGCAGGCGATTGATATGCAAAACGCAAACATCACGATTAACAGGGAGGGTTAAGCTATGCATAAATTGAGAGAAAACGCAGAAAAAGAGTTAAAAGCGATTGAGGAAAAGGGCTTGACTTCTTCCAACCTTGACAACGCCTATAAGCTGGTGGAGATTATGAAGGGCGTGGACAAAATCAACATGATGCAGGACGGCGGCGGTTATTCCAGGGACGGATATAGCCGGGACATGGATGATTACAGCCGGGAGCGTGGTGGGTATTCCCGTAACGGCGATTATAGCCGGGAGGGGAACTACTCCAACGATTATGATAATGGCAATTCCTACCGCCGGGGCCGGAACCAAAGGAACGGACAGTATATGCACAGACCGAATTATTCCCGCCTGTCTGGTGATGATACCGACATGGACGAGTACAGGAACCGCAAAAGGGAGTATTCCAACAGCCGGGATGATATGACAAAGAACAAAATGCTTGACGCTTTGGAAGATTTTATGTCCGGCGTATGCGGTATGTTAAAGCAAATTTATCGCGATTCTGATGTTGCAGAGGAAAGGCAAATCATCAGAAAATACGCAAGAGAAATTGCAGATATGTAAAAATCGGGGCAAGGTTAATTCCTTGCCCTCTTTTCTTTCGCTGGTGTTTTTAATGCTTTTTCAACATCCCATCCATTCCTAATTCTCCCATGCACTACAGAATAGCGTATGCTGTATTTCCTGCAAAGGTTGGCTAAAGTGTCAGTGCAACCATCAACAGTAAAAATAAGATTACGGGAAGTATTGTTTGCTTGCTGAATATTGGTCGCCCATCTGCAATTTTCTGGGCAGTAGTTTTTATCAGAATCAATTCTATCTATGGAAAGATTGTCTTTATATCCATTTTGGAGCGCCCAATTTCTAAAGGCTTCAAAATCGTCTTTCCATTCTTCACAAACAATTATTCCCTTGCCGCCATAATCTTTGTATGAGCGGTGGTTATCATTGTAACACCTATAAATCATATCGTGCCATATCGTATATAGGCGTGTCCCGGACAAGCCGTGAGTTTTTAATGCTCCAGAAGCAACCTCACTATTATAACAACCACACGAACTTGTATGACCGCTTTTTAAGTTCTGTTGGTGAACAACTACTGTTTTCCCACAATCACACCGACATTCCCACAAAGTTTGTTTTCCCTTACTTTTACCGGCGTATTTTATAGCTGTCAACCGTCCGAACCTCTGCCCGGAAATATCCTCTACCTTTGGCGTTCTGCAATCAGCGCAGCATATTTCTGATTTTGAGAAGAAGCCACGAGCCACAGTCAGAGTGTTTCCACAATCGCATTGACATTCAAATCCATAATATGACTTTATACGAACGCTTTTAAGTATCGTTAATTTTCCTATTTTCTTGCCGGGATAATATTTTGCCATATATACCCCTTATCTGCACAAGTAAAACAGAGTGAAAAAGAACAAAAATATTAAAATCATTCCCAACGCCAACAATCCCGATTCGATAATCAGCTTGAACCGTTCATCACTCATAGGCTGTCTTTCAATCCTCGCCGCCTTGCAGAACTTGTCCTTGTCTTTCTCTGCACCTTTGATTGTATGTATAACCTCTTTGAATTTACGTTCGTCTTTCATGCCTGTACCTCTCTTTCCTTTTCTGCAAGATAATCACGGAGCGAAATGTAAAGCCTGTAAAGAAACCATTCATCATCAGCACTGCATTTCCAAAGAAGTCTAAAAAGCGTTTTCCTCCAAGTCATGCCGCACCACCTTTCTTCTGCACATGGTACAGCAAAATAATAAGCACTCGGCGCAAGAATACATTATCATCATCGGAAATATGGTGCAACGTATCAATTATGCCTTTTTTATAGTCTTTTTCCATAAATATCATTCTCCTTATACTTGAATTTCCACAAGAAAAATGATATAGTCTATTTATCAATTCCCTTGTGGATTGACTAATGATAACGATTGCAAACTTTAGTCGGGGCGCAATCGTTATTTTTTTATTTTGGCATATATCTCTCGGATACCCTCTCGGATAACATCTGCTTTTGATTTTCCTGTCATTTTACAGCAATACTCCAAAATCTGAATATCTTCATCTGACATTCTTATCCTCGTTTCATGCTTTTTGGGATTATCCGTTGGTCTGCCTGTTCGTGGCGACATTCAATACCTCCTTTCTTTTGGCGACACATAAATCATAGCATATGGTGACACAAAAGTCAATACCTAAAATGAAAAAATCTCCCACGACAAGGGGCGGCAGTGATGCCGCTCTTTTGCTTTAATTTGGTACAAATAATTTTTGAATTCGTGGTATGATGTAAATGGTTGAAAAAGCTGTCAAGAGAAACGCAGTGTTCTAGTCCTTATAGCTTGGGCGGGCGGTTCAATTCCGCAAGTCGGTAGCTCCGGCAGATACTCCTCTGTAACAGCAACCCTGCACAGTCCTTGCAGACAGAAAATGGACAGTGGAAGAGGTCTGAAAGAGCGACACGGGTAAAATCCGTGATGGACGGCGGCGACTTATAGGAAGCAGACCATAGCACCGTGAGCTGTGTGGGACTATTCGGTGCAAAAGTGGATAGTAGCTTAATGGTAGAGCCGGAGTAGAAGGCTAACCGAAACGAAAAGGAGTGCAAATCTCCGTGGCTATAGTGTGCCTAATATGCAGGTTCAATTCCTGCCTATCCATTTAACATGTAGCTGACGCATGTATAAATTAAAGATTAGGTTTGGAAGTGGTGTAATTGGGAGCACGATACGCTATCGCGGTTCGATTCCGTTCTATGACTGTTGGGAGCACGCTATTAGGTAATGGTTCAAATCCATTCTTCCAAATGTTGCGTAGTCGCTCTACGCTAGACAGGAGCAAGCGGTCACTGCCCTGTCGAAAACAAAATAACTCTGATAGGGGAGTTTTCCCCTGTCGGAAACTGCATAATAATGCGTGGATTTCGCACATGAAAGAACTTTCGCTTTTTAAGAAGCGCGACTATTAAAGAGAGGGAAATTTCGAGGTAATGAGGGCGAGGTTCTGGTAGACGTGCCGGAGTGCCGGGGGTTCAATTCCCTCAATCCATATTAGAAAGTTGAAAAGGGAGGATATGGGAATGTTGGAAATTTTACAATTCATATTTGGCAGCTTTTGGATATTTTGCGGAACGGTTATTTTACTTGGACTTGTTGGTGAAATTATCGTAGGAGTTTTTGAAGCTGTATTTCGTAACAAGAAATAGCCTTTAACTTGGTACAACTACCCCGCCAAACTGCGGTAAAATATAAGCAGTAAAAGGCATTAGGAAATCGGGAGGAAAATAGGGAAATGAATATTGAAGAAAAGAAAAACAAAGCACTGACTTTTTTGAATGAATTGGAAACAGAGGTTGCAATTCTTTACACACGGATTGATAAAGCGAGGAAAGAAATATCAAAGGTATCAACCGAGGAAGATATTGATAACTTTATTCAAAATAACGATTTGGAAAAGAATTTAGATTATATATCCTTGCATTTAAAGGAGTAACAGCCATGACACAATATCAATGGGTACTCTGCCCCATCTGCGGAGGAAAAACCCGAACGAAAATAAGACCGGACACGGATGCGAAAAACCTCATTGTGTTCTGCCCGAAGTGCAAAAACGAGAGCGTGGTAGATATAAAGGATATGGAGGTAGTGAATGAAAAAACTCAATCTGAATGACAGTGTAAAAGTGAAACTTACTCCGCTTGGAGCAGAAATATATTTCCATCAGTTTGACGAGCTGAACAAGGTGTTGAGCGCGAAAGGCGCAAAGCCAGTCACTCCGCATATGCCAAAGATAGATGAAGATGGTTATACATCATTCCAGTTATGGGATTTCATTCATCTTTACGGCGAATATATAAACATTGGAAAGCAGAATGTCATAATTGATATGAATTTTTACATACCAGACAATAATTTGACAGAAGCAGAAACTGAATAACGTTTAGTGCAAGAGGGAAACGGTTATGGATATTAAGGATATGGAGGTAAAAGCATGTCAGAATTAAAGGATAAATACGAAGAAATAACAAACAGACTGCAAAAGAACGCTGACGATAAGATGAACAGAGAAATCAGAGAAAGTCAGGCATACAATCAGGGGTATAAACAGGCTTGTGAAGATTATTTCAAGGAACTCAAATCTGATTTGTTTTTCAAGAAAACAGAATAATGTTTAGTGCCAGTAACAAAGTTTCAGTGCCAGTAGATACGAGAAATCGTGTTTGCTGGCATTTTTATTTTGACATTATCTAATATTTGATAAATACTACCCTCCTTTCATGAGGGTGCATCCGTCAGTAATGGTGCTGTAAAGGCGGTTCGATTCCGCACGGGTGCATTAGGGACGTAAGCCATAGAGTGCTGCTTGCAGAGCGAGCCTTAAATGGATAAGCGCAATTCGGCTTTATGCAGTCCCTTACATTTCCCTATCAAGCGTCTGCCCCTTGTGGGTGGGCGCACTCCTGGGAGATTAAAGATAACTGGAAATCGCCTAGACTCCAAATCTACGGTACGAGGGTTCGATTCCTTCATCTCCTGTTTGGCAGACGTGCCAAGTTCTTCATATCTGGTTCAAATCCAGTCGCCTTGATAGAAAAATCGTGATGCGCAGCGAAAGTATCTTGAAAAGGTAGGGGCGTTGGCAGTAAGCGCGGTTCGATTCCGCTGTGAAGAATTACCCCGGCAGAGGTTCATCTGCCTAAATCCATACAGCGGACACGCTGTTAAAAACCATGTTAGGAGGATAACGAAACATGAAAAACATTGAACAGATTTTGAAAGAAGCAGGAATCGAGGTTACGGACGAGCAGAAAGCGGCGGTCAATGCTGCGGTGACGGAGAATTACAAGACCATTGCAGAGTTTGACAAGCAGGCTAAAAAGCTAACGGCAGCAGAAGCTGACCGGGACAATTACAAAGGGCAGCTTGACACGGCAAACGAAACTCTGGAGAAATTCAAGGACATCGACCCGGAGAAACAGGCGGAGGAAATCCGGAAGTATAAGCAGGCAGCAAAAGAAGCGCAGGACATGGCTGCGAAGCAGATTTTGGAGCGTGACCAGCGGGATTATCTGAAAGGCGAGTTTGATAATCTGGGCATCAAATCGGGACGTGTCAGGGATTCGCTCATGCGTGAAATCATGGGCGAGGACGGCTTGAAGTGGAAGGACGGCGCATTTATGGGTCTGTCGGACTATCTGGCAAAGGAGAACGAAAAAGACCACTTCTACCAGACCGAAGCTGAAAAGGCAGAAGCCGAAGCTAAAGAGAAAGCTTCCGGCAGTGCACCGAAGTTTACGGACAAGTCCGAACCGAAGCAGGCCCCGGCAAAAGATACCAGTCCGGCTCCTGTGATTTTCTAAATCGAGTACCGGCTTACGTTTGAGTAAGTCGCTGACCCACACACCTTTTAAAAATTATGGGTAGAAAGGATTATTTTTATGGCTATTGATTCATTAAATCTTGTAAAACTTTCCGATTTGGCAGGAACTGAAGACGGAAAACTGAAACTTGCAGAGGAATATAAGGGAATTATTGAGAATGTTGGCAGACGGACAATTTCAAGCCTTTTCAAAAATCAGAGATTATCCGGCGACCCGCAGGCAGGAACGCTTGTGGCGAAAAGGTTTGCTTCTGCAAAATCGGAGGAATACGGCACGGCAAGGGCAGCAAGAAAAGGCAAGCCTGGCAGAGGATTTGAAGTTGCCGTTGATATCGACATCGACAAGGAAATCATGGAGGAATACGAGGAAAAGGATATTCGGCTTGGCGGAATCCCCGGCTTACTGTCTGAAAGAAGAACAGCTATTACCCGTGCCATGGTTAGGGAGCTGGACGAAAACTTTTTCCTTGTAGCTGTTGGAAAGCGCAAAGAGAGTGACGGAACTGTTGGGACGGTTGCCGGCGGTACAGAGGTCACGGTATCCGGCGATACCATCAAAGACCGGGTAACAGCTGTCGTGATGAAGCTGCACACCGCAAAGAATGAGTTTGTTGACGGTATTGAGAAAGAGGACATTCATGTTGTCCTATCTCCGGAAGCCTACGAGGAAATGCGGGACTACATCGACACCAAAGGAAACGCCAATGTCAAGACGGACGTTGCGGAGTTCGGGCGGTATCACGGCGCATGGATTTACTCCAATGTTCATCAGCCGGAGGGTGTTGAGATTATCGCCATGTGTACCGGGGCGATTGCAGAGCCGGTTATGGCAGACGAATACCAGGCAAAGCAGATTGAGCTTTCCAATGCGTATGCTATTGGCATGTTCTTCCACTACGGCTGTAAGGTTGTTATGCCTGACCTGATTTTCTTTAGCAAGAAACCGGGCGTTTCCAGCGCAAGCGAAACCGGCGAGGAATCCGGCGGCACGACAAGGGCAAAGAGTACGAAGCTGTCATAAGGAGGATTCCGGCATGGGATATGTAAAGTATTTCATGCCGGAAACCAGATTGGAGAAACATAATGAAATTATTTTTTGATACAGAATTTACTGGACTACATAAGAGAACATCTCTTATCAGTATCGGTATTGTTGCGGAGAATGGCAAGCGGTTCTATGCGGAGTTTTCCACATATAAAGAAAATCAGTGTGATGATTGGATTAAAGAAAATGTGCTGAAACACACAATTCTTGCCGGAAATGATACCCTTGCCGCAAGGCTTGGAGAGGACAGCAACACAACGGTTGTTCTTGGCAGTAAAGCGGATATTCGGTATGAGTTGGGCGAGTGGCTGAAACAGTTCGATGAGGTTCAGTTTGTTTCAGACGTGTGCCATTATGACATGGTTTTGCTGATTGATATTTTTGGCACAGCCTTTGGCTTGCCGGGGAATGTATCAGCGGCTTGTCACGACATCAATCAGGATATCGCAAAGCATTATGGAATTTCTGACAGAGAAGCCTTTGACAAGAGCAGAGAGGACATTGTTTCTGAACTGTGCGGGCGGCAGATTGAGGGTGAGAAACACAACGCCCTTTATGACGCAGAAGTTATCAAGGCTATCTATGCGGAAGTATGCAAGGGGTAGCCTATGGGATATGTAACCTACGACTACTACAAAAGCATATACGGCGAGGAATCCATGCCGGAAACCGACTTTAATCGTCTGTCATGGGAGGCTTGCCGCAGGGTGGACGCTCTCACGCTGAATAAGCTGAAATTCGCATACCCAACTGACGAGGATTCCTCGGAAGCTGTGAAGCGGTGCGTATGCAAGCTGATTGAGATTGCTAAGGACATTGATGTCGCTACCAAGCGTGTGACAGAGGGGCAGGGGTACATAACGGACGAATCCGGCGCACTCCGGGGGAAAGTGGTATCTTCCGTTTCCTCCGGCAGTGAATCCATATCGTACACGGCAAAAGCAGAGGGCGGCAGTACCCTGATTGACGCTGTTTTGTCTGACAAGGCGGCGCAGGAGCGACTATATCGTGACACTGTAAGGGAATATCTTTCGCTTGTGCCGGATTCCAACGGCGTGAATCTGCTGTATGCCGGAATACCCTACCCACGCCGCAATGCCCCTATAAGCAGACCGCCGGAGGCAAAGAAATGAGAGCAGAAAATCTAACATATTTTGATGGACATTGGTATGAGCCGGGAGAAGAAATTCCTGATCTTGGAACATTTGTGGCAATGCCTGGAAGTGATAAAGTCCGAAACTACGAAGGATTGGAAAAAGACATTGCGAAATTGCCAAAGTATGATGACCTTGAAACTGGAAGCAGTGCATTTTGCCTCGACACGGGGCGACTATTTAAGTATGAAAAAACCACAAAGAGTTGGTATGAATTGTAGGTGCTTTGCATGAGAGCGGATGAAGTGTTTGCGTTGCTAAATAGAAAAATCCAAAACATACATGTATCTGGAGGCGGCATATCTGATTATAAGGAATTAACCGGAAAACCGCAAATAAACGGGATCACGCTTCAAGGGAATAAATCTCTTGAAGATATCGGGATTGAAAAAGAGATTCAGGACATAGATTTTTCAGGATATTTTGTATCGGGGCGATAAAAAATGAAGTTTTTGACAAAAGAATGGCTCGAAATGCAGCTTGAAAATTTTGCAGAAATAATAGGTTCGGTCTTCGTAAAAAAAGATGATTTAAAGAAATATACTCCAATAGAATCGGGTTTTTATAAAATATCCGTTGATGAAGATGGAAATGTGAGTTCGGTGGAACCTGTGACAAAAGATGATATAATACAGCTTGGGATAGTAACGGGATACGATTTTACTCTTGACGAAGATGGGAACTTGTATTATGAACCAAAATCAGAATAAGGGTGATTGAGTGGGTGTTAACTAAGTTGACAGCGTGGTTGCCTATAACCGCTACGTAAGCAGACCGCCGAAGGATAAGCCAGTGGAGAAGCCAGAGGAACCAAAAGAACCGCGGGAGCCGGAGGAAGCATGAGAAAAATTTTTGATTATATTCGTTCGCTGTTTTGTCAGCATGATTATGAAGAAATTGACCGCACACTTGTTTATGATGGAACATTTGCGCCATATTACAAACCGATAATTGGTATGAAGTGGACACATCGTTGTAAAAAATGCGGATATTTGAAAATCACCAAGAATTATTAAACGAGGTGATGTTATGGGAATAGGCTATGTTGACAGCGTGGTTATCTATAACCGCTACATAAACGGACTGATGGAAACGGAAACATATTTCGGTACACGTTTTGATAATGTCCGGGTGGAACTGACGCAGGGAGCGAACCAGAAGGCAAGCGGCATGGAAAACGCCAGCGTGTGCGTGGTTAAAATCCCGAATGTCAATCTGCCAAAACCGTATAAGGCGCCGGAAGTGTGGAACGACCTCACCACTGATGAAATGCTTGATAGCTTCACACTTGACACAGAGGGGAAGAATTTCTTCGTTGTCGTCAAGAAAGCGGAATTAGGCATTGACATTGATGTGCCTGTCGGACTGATAGACCAAGACGAAACCAAGTACCCCGGCGGATTTTTTGAGCATATCAAGACAAAATTCGGGTATGCGTTTAGCGTTGATACGGTGGACGTTTATACTCTGATACCGAGGTTTGAGATTGGAGGAAGATAATTGAAAGACAAAATAAATGTACTTGGGACTGAATACCGAATTGCTTTTAAAAGTGATGAAGAAATTGCGGAGGATATGAACGCCGAAATCGGTCAGTATGGCGGTTATTGTAACGAAGCCAAAAAACTAATCGCTATTGCCTTATTTGATAAGTGCAAAGGCGAAACCGAGGAAAGCAAAGCATATCTCACAAACTGGAATCTGCGTCACGAAATCACTCACGCTTTTCTGAATGAGAGCGGACTTTCAAGCAATTCCAACAGTACTGAACAATGGGCAAAAAATGAGGAAATGGTTGACTGGTTCGCCATTCAGTCCCCGAAGATTTACAAAGTCTTTGCGGAACTGGATATTTTGTAAGAGGTAGCCTATGCCCGAAGAAATCAAAGAACGCCTGTCAAAAACCGAATATGATAAGGTCGGGGAAATGCTTCTGGAACTGATTGCGGAGTGCCCGTATATCCCGAAGGACGCAAAGGTCAAGTACAACTCAAAGGACGTCGGAAAGTGCGTGTACATCATAACGGCCGGAGGCAGCATCAAAAAAAGAAACGTACTTGGCGGCTTCACAGCGGAACTGACTATCCAGATTGCCTATCAGAGTTTTCCACAGGGCAACGGGCAGATGATAAATGCACAGGCAGTAGTGGACAACATTACCGGGTGGCTTGAGGACATTCAGAACCTTCCCCAGCTGACCGGAAACAGAACAATAACAAAGATTACCGCAGGCGGCAGCTTTCCGGATGTGGAAGAGGTTGAGGGGGACAAGTCAACCGTGTTTGCCGCTAATGTGGTGATGGAATATGAAGTTGAATAAATTATCGCCGGCTTGCAGGTTGGAAGCAAGTCGCTGACCCTTAAAAGTTATGGGTAGAAAGGAGCAAAATGGGTAAGATTTTGCGCGGACGGCGCGCTATGTGGTTAACATTTGACAACAAGGAGTATACTTGTCTGGGTAAAGATTCCGACGACCTGTCTATCGACACAAACCCAGACACGGAAACAATCAAAAACGTCCAGGGCGAAACGACATTCGTGAATAACGGCTATACGCCGTCTATGTCAAACGAATACATAGCTAGGGAAGAGGATGCTATTTATGAGCCTATCCAGTATATTGCGGATAACCTGGCAGTAGATGACGAGCATACATCCGCTACGATGATTGTAGCAACGTTGGATATCGAGGTCAAGGATACCGGGACGACCACCGCAACCGGGACAGGGTACAGCGTACCGGTCAAGATTGTGGTCGACAATGACGGCGGAAGCACTTCGGGCTATGCTATCCCATTTACAATCAATGAGGATGGGAACAGAACGCAAGGGAGCGTATCTGTAGCAAATAAAGTTCCAACATTTACAGCCGGCGGCGCATCTGGCACACCGGTCCAGAGTGAGGCAGGGAAATCCCTGAGCGATTAAAACATAAATTAGAAAGGAGTAGGCATGGCGCAATATAGTTTGAACCTCCCGGAGGCAGAGGTAGATGAGATAATCTTAAACAAGTACGGGGATAAGGTAAAAGTCCTGTCCAACGATGCAACCTTCTTTAAAAAGTTTACAGATGGATATCAGAAAATCATTGAGATATCTGACGGGATCCCGCGGGAGATGGATGAGATTGGGGATATCGATGAGGAAAATGACGATGCTGCAGCGATATCAAAAAAGGTTGACGGGATGGCAACGGTCAACTCGAAGTTTTCGGAGCAGGCATGTGAGGTGATCGATGGGATTTTTGGCGAAGGCACAGCAAAATTGTCTTTTCGGGACTGGTATGAGGCTAAACAGGATTTCGCCCCGGACCTCTCGCTGATCATGGCCTTTTTTGCCACGATGATACCGATCATGGAGCAGATATTTGATAAAAAAGTGGAGCAGGCCCAAAACATAAGCCTGCAGCGCATGGAAAAATACAAGCCACGCGACCACAAGGGTCCGCAAAAATGATTGGCGCACTACCAGAATCATTGTCGGTTGAGGGGGAGGATTATCCGATCCGCCCCGATTACCGCAATGCACTCCAGGTCTTCGAGGTTTTTTCTGACCCGGAGTTATCCGATCAGGAAAAATGCATTGTTGTTACATATCTGATTTTTGAATGTTTTTCTTGTCCCATGGATGTCATAGAGGCCGTCCGGGATGGATTCAATATAGAAGAAGCGCAAAAGCAGATACAATGGTTCATTTCGGCAGGAATCCCAGACGGTGTTGTGCTTGAAAAGCCTGTGTATGACTGGAAGCAGGACGAGCAGATGATTTTCTCGGCTGTCAATAAAGTGGCCGGAAGAGAGACGCGGGAAATCGGATACATGCACTGGTGGACGTTCCTGGGGTATTTCCGTGAAATAGGGGAGGGGACTTTCTCTTATGTCACGGGGATTCGGCACAAACTGAACAGAGGGAAGAAGTTGGAAAAGTACGAAAAAGAATTTGTCTCAAGGAATAAGGAGCTGGTGCGGCTCAGAAAACCAAAGACTAAAGAGGAGCTTGAGGAGGAAGCGGAGAACGAGGCTATATTGAAGGATGTGCTGGGGTAAACAAATCGATATATACGACTATATGGATGAAAAACAAAATATCAACATAACAAATTTGAACATTTCGACAGAAAACTTTTATGTCACGTCTCCGGATCCACCTAAGCCCAAGAAAAAGAGCTGTGGCAAGAAGCGACGCAAGCGTGGCGATATCCTCTATCGGCAGACGAAATTCTATGAAAATTGCGAGAAACGTATCTTTGACGGTGTAGGCGCGAATGATATACCGCCGATAGAGGGCGTGTACGACATTGATGAGTCGGAGGAGTTTATCGGTTTTAACTATGCTATGAGAGAGAAAGATCCGGAGAATAAGGCGGTCCATTTCTTCGTAGATGATTACCAATTCAACCGGTTGTGGGCGAATCCCAACAGATACCTTGATATGCTACGACGGTTCAAATATGTGTTTTCTCCCGACTTCTCCCCATATGCAGACTTTCCTCGGGCAGTACAGGTATTTAATCATTATCGTAAGCATTGGATAGGCGCATACTTGCAGGAGAACGGAGTTAAGGTTATACCAACGGTCACATGGAGTTATGAGCCGTCATGGGATTTCTGTTTTGATGGTGAGCCAGAAAATAGTGTTGTGGCAATATCTTCTGTTGGTTGTATGAAAAATGAGCGTGACAGGCGTATGCTGATAGACGGATACCATGAAATGGTGCGGCGGCTGAATCCGTCCTGCATCATCTTTTACGGCACTGTTCCGGATGAGTGCAAGGGGAATATTATCAGGGTAAAGCCGTTCCAGGACAAATTTAGAAAAGCAATATGTGAAGGATAATAAATCAGATCCCCCCCCCCGATTGGTTTCGGGAGGAAGGAGGAAATATGGCCAAAGGTAGTAGCGGATTTAGTAATAACAAGCCTGTTTCGGTCGGGGAGAAAATACAGATTGGAAATTATACAATAAAAGAAGGCGTTGTTACTACAAAATCTGGAAAAAGTCAAGAGATTTTAGGATATCAGGAATTGAGCAAACAAGAAATGCAAAAAATGTCGGAAGCAATAAAAAAAGCTGGGATTTATGACCCTGTAATTTCCGGAAGGATGATTCTTCCGAGAGATGTCGCGAAGGCTGCTATTGATCAACGAAAATTGGAAAAAGAAGCTTTCGCCAAGAATGTTCCTGGTTTGAGCGAATTAAAATCTGCCATAGAATATGATAACAACCAAAGAATGATTTTTAATAGGAGTATTGATCGAGGAGACCTGATAATACAAGGAACCACAAAAAGTAATACAGCCTCCGCCGTTGCAAAAAAATACCCTAGAGCCTCTGCGTATCTAACCGCTCAAAGTTTCTTTCATTCTTCAAATTCCGTAAAATCATCGCTTGGAAAAGAAGCGATGAACAAAATTGCCAGTGGAAAAAGTGTCTCCGCAACAATAAAGGAAATGAAGAAAAAGTGGAGAAAATATACAGAAAGCAAAGTGTATGATTAAAAGCAAAATGTGATTTAAAGGAGTGTGGGCAATGGCCAAAGGTAGCAGCGGATTCAAAAAAAGTGGAAACGGAAAATCCGGTTTTAGCCGCATGTCTCTTGGCGGAAAGTCAGGAACAGATAAGCAGAAGCAATATGCCGAAAATCTGGCGGAGAGCGTTTTTCTTACCGCGAAAGCAAATAGTACCTCCGGAATGGTAAATGACGGAGGGCAGAAAAGATATGTATCAAAAGAGGACGCGGATTCAATGAAAGGTGCATATAAAATCATCGAAGAATCCGTAAATTCAAGAAAAACGTACGGAGAAGTGATTGATTTGCTGAAAAACCAAAACATTACAAGATTTGCAAGTGACTTAGGAAAACAAGCAAAATCGAGAGGAAAAAGCGCGGTTGCTCTCGCCGACGAAATGATCGCGGCGGCAAGGAAGCGGAAACGGTGAATAACTGTTTCCGTTATTTTTTTGAAAAACCTATTGACAACACACGAAATTCGCGTTATGATAATATCAACAAATAACACAGCACTTAATCGCAGGGGGATAAGGGGATGAAATATAATAAATCAAAAATCATGCAAAATGCTTGGAAGAAATATGGCGTATGCGAGAAAGATATCTACGGAAAAAAGAAAAAAACTTTCGGCGAATGCCTGAAAGAATCATGGGCGGAAGCCAAAAGAAAAGCAGCAGAAAACGAGAAAATGGAAAATATCATCAATAATCGCAAATACAATTACTTCACAGCAGTTATCAATTTCTGCGAAGTAACAATCAACAGATGCGACAAAATTGTTTCTGGGAACACATATAAAATAAAGGGGATTCTCAAGAAGCATGGTTTCCATTGGAACCCATTTGAAAAATATTGGGAAAATGGAGACGTAAACGCATTTATTGCGGATGTAATAGTATAAATTTTAAGGAGGCATTGCAATGAGAGAGTATGAGGTAAGATATTATGTTGATGACGCGGATATGGTCAGGGGTGAAAAAACCCATTCAGAAATCTACGAAAGTCAGACGGTTGAAGCCGGTTCTTCGGCGGAGGCGATTGATTTAGTGATAGATTTTTTGATTGACCAGGCAGCGCAAAGCGGCGAGCTTTCTCCCGAGCGGGACGGTGACCGGATTGATTTCGTAGATCCGGACGGTGAGATTGTTATGCAGTATTACAATTTCACCGTGGACAGCCCAATCAAGGCTGCCCGCATGGAGGCTGGCATGACGCAGGTGGAAGTGCGCAACAAACTTAGGATACCAGTCCGTACGCTCCAGGATTGGGAATCCGGAAAGCACGACCCCCCAGAATGGGCAGAGATGCTCATCGTGGAGAAACTTGAGCGCATGGCGAGATAAAATGGCACAACTCATCTTCAAATCCATGCTATCATACACCTATCAGCAGACATGCTGATTTTCCTCGTATCCCCAAAAAGGTTTTGTGATTCGCATCCCATGAACACGCAGGGCTTACTGATTGAAGTAGGCCCTGCATTTTTTTGTTTGGGAAAACATAGGGCGGTGTGTTATAATGCGGAAAACATGGCACGACTTGCTTGCCCATATATGGTAGCATGATATTTAGCAGGGATAGTGATTGCAACACGAAAGCGGTAAGCCTTAACCGTTTCCCTGCCTACTCCGGGATAAGGCGATTACGGAAAGGCGGTAAAATGTATGGATGAAATTATTAAAATCAATGATCACGAGGTGGCGGTAAAAGAGTATAGCGGCCAGAGGGTGGTAACTTTCAAGGATATCGACATGGTGCACGAGAGGCCGGATGGAACCGCAAGAAAGCGGTTCAATGACAACAAAAAGCATTTTGTTGAGGGTGAAGATTACTTCGTCCGAAAAACGGACGAAGCCAAAACAGAGCTTAATATTATCGCTCCTAATGGGCTGGTACTTATGACAGAATCCGGCTATCTGATGCTCGTCAAATCATTCACAGATGATTTGGCATGGGAAGTCCAGCGCAAACTCGTGAAGTCCTATTTCAAGGCAGCAGATACATTTGAGAATATGTCCACAGAACTAAAAGCGGTCATTGTCGTGGACCAGCGCGTAACCAAGATTGAAAAGAGGGTTGACCATCTTGAAAATGATATCCCGCTTTACGGCTCGGAAGCGGATGAACTCAGCCGCAAAGTAAAGAAAAGGGGCGTGGAAGTCTTGGGTGGAAAAACAAGCAATGCTTATAGTGATAGAAAGCTGCGGTCAGAGGTGTATACCGACATTTACAATCAGATCAAGCGAGAGTTTGGGCTTTATGACAGCAATGGACGGTTTACTACATATAAGGCATTAAAGCGGCGATACATCAATGATGCGCATATGGTCATAGAAAACTATATCCCGCCAAAGTATCTTGCAGAGAAAATCAGCGATGCTAACGCGCAAATCCAGATTGGAGAAAAGTCGGCTTAAGGGAGTGCTTCGGCACTCTCTTTTTTGTTGCACTCATTGACTTTTTGGAAATATATGGTAATCTATGAAAATATATGGTATAATATGGCAAAATATAAAGGAGGATTAGGGAATGAAGAAACACTTCAAAAACATGGCGTTCCTGCTGGCGGTCCTGGCCATAGCCTTATGCGCTGCGGTCCATCCCCACGACACCCAGGCAGCAACGCCAAAACTCAATAAGGCAAAGGTGACGTTGGTCAAAGGTGATCAAGTCAGCTTGAAAGTCACCGGCACGGCAAAAAAAGTCCGGTGGTCGACCAGCAAAAAGAAAGTGGCCACAGTGACAAGCGGGGGGCTGGTGAAAGCCAAGGGCAAAGGGACGGCCCGGATCACCGCTAAAGTCGGAAAGAAAAAGCTGGTGTGCCGGGTGACGATAGAGGCACCGAAATTGAATAAGTCCGGCCTGACTGTAGGGATTGGGAAAACAGCGGCCCTGAAACTGACTGGGACCAAAGGCAGAGTCAAATGGTATACGACAGACCCCGATATCGCCACGGTGACACAAAATGGCGTCGTCCGGGGTATTGGAGTTGGAGATTGCCGGGTATATGCACATGTAAGGGGCAGAGGGTTTCCGTGTGTGGTAAGTGTTAGGAATCTGCCACCAGCAAATCCGACCTGGATTCCAACGCCAAACCCCACGATAACGCCAGCACCGACTGTTCAACCAGTAAAAACTTATGCCATAGGTGAATCGTGGATTGTGAACGGGCAGTGGAAGGTTACGGTAAATTCCGTAGAAGAAACGGCGGATAGAAACCCCTACAGTGAAAAAAAACCGTCGAAAGTGTATTTGGTGACATATACATACGAAAATATCGGATATGTTGATAGAGATGGTATTATGGACGGGTTGTATATAAGTATGGACGATACTATAGTGGATGCTACTGGAAAAATGGGATACTCATATCCGAGTGATCAGGTCTTATATGCGAAGGAAACGCCCGTCGGAGCAACATGCGAAGCGCGGGCGTGTATAGGCGTAGATAATGCCGGTAGTTTTAAAATTTACGTAACGCAATATGATGGAAATGGAAACAAGCAGAGCGCGGTATTTAGCATAGATTTATAATATGCAATTACAACTGAATATTGAGAGAAAAGGGCGGCGGAGAAATGTGCCGTCTTTTTCTGTAGGAATAACTTGGTACAAATACTCATTTCTTCTTTGGTAAAATATTTATATGGCAGAGATAGTGATAGCTACACGAAAGCGACAAGCCTTAGTCGTTTCTCTGCCAATAAAATAAGGCAATTACAGAAAGGCGGTAATATAATGAAAGATGTTGGAAATATTTTTGAAAAATTGAAATTTGCAGTAGATTATTTGCAGGAAACAGATTATGAATTATGGGGAAGTTTATCAGCCTATATTTTAAACGGAACCGGAGAGCCAGAAGTGCTATTAGAAGCAGCGGCTAGAATAAGTTTCAACAAGAGTATGTCGAGTTCGGCAATGATGTTAGTTGAACTTTACGAAGAGGAAATGATTCGCAATAAAAGATATTGTTATCCATTTGTTGTTCAATCTGTTAGGGAATTGATTACAAGGAATATGATAACACGAGAAACCAATTCTTCAAATAAATGCTTGTATGCAATTAAAATGAGTAATGGGACAGTAAAAATCGGAATTGCAACAGATGCAAATAGGAGGTTTTCGCAGATAAAAGCATCTTCCGGTATGGATATAGAGGACTTTATTTATACTGAAATTTTTCAAAATGCATTTAAAGAAGAAACGAGATTACACAGAAAATTCAAAGAACAAAGAGAAAGAGGGGAATATTTTTCTATATCGTTTGAGCTTGCGAGAGAAGAAATAGAAAGTATTGCAAAAAAGAAGAAAATTCAAACAGCAGGTGCAGAAGGCAGAAATGCTTGTAGGTAGCTTGGTGGAATATGGCTGGGGATATGATGAGATAAAGGATTTTATATTAAATAAGATTGTCGAAAGGATAGTGGCATGAAAAAAGGGGATCTAATCAGATCTCCTTTAAATATGGCACGAATTATCTTCCTATTCATATTATAATGAGAATGTGATGGGGATGGTGATGCATATACAAAAACGGCTCACTTTTCCTTTCTTACGGTATCCAGTTTTTTGCATTCTGGAAACCTCCTACCCCGTAGCGGAATGCTGACCAAAGAGCCGTCGCCAGGCTTGCGGGGTTTTGTCCCCACTCCTGACTTTTTAGGCTGGGGCGCATTTGGCCAATGGTTGGCCCTGCACAGTCCTTGCAGACATATAAATGGACGTTGGGCGGATGGATACTATGTGCGGTCTGGTACCGCACTCTCCCATCTTTAAAACATAACAAAGAACCGGATGGCAATTTAGGAAGCCATTCGCTAACCTGAAAAAGTTACAGGCAGAGAAGAAGGGCATCTCTGCTTATGCGGAGGTGTCTTTTTGTGGCGCAATATGATGGAAGTATAAGGATAAATACACAGATAGATACGAGCGGCCTAAATCAGGGCGAGAGAAGCATAAAAAGCTCCATGGGGAGGATTGCGAATACAACTAAAAAGATTGGGGCTGTATTTGCGACTGTGTTTGCTGCTGGAACGATCGCAAAATTCGGAAAAGAGGCCCTGGATGCTGCATCTGACCTGGAAGCCATGGAATCCCAATTTTCACAAGTATTTGGAAACATGGAAGAGGATGCGGCAAAAAGCCTGACGAGGGTTGCGGAACAGGCAGGGGCGGCTGAAGACAGGATGAAGGCCAGTTTCACTAAGATAGCAGCATTCGCCAAGACTACGGGAATGAATACAGCTGATTCTCTTGCTTTGTCAGAACGAGCCATGGTCGCCGTGGCTGATAGCGCAGCGTTTTATGACCAATCCCTGGAAGAGACAACAGAAACCCTACAATCATTCCTCAAGGGAAATTACGAGAACGATGCCGCTCTCGGACTATCTGCAACAGAAACAACCAGAAACGCAGCGGCGAATAAACTCTACGGGAAATCGTTTATCGAACTATCAGAATCCCAGAAGCAGCTCACGCTATTGCAGATGGTCGAGGACGCAAACAGGCTATCCGGGGCCATGGGGCAAGCGGCCAGGGAATCTGATACCTGGACGAACCAGATCGGAAACCTAAAGCAAGCCTGGACGGGCCTTATGGCAAATATTGGGAGGCTGGTGCTTCCGGTAGCGACACAAGCTGTAAAGTTTATCGCAAATGTCATTAACTCTTTGAGCGCGATGATAGCAAAACTGTCCACGGCAGCTGGCGCATTCCGGTCGTTTAGCGAACTCTTGACGGGAAAGAAGGCACAGGGCGGCGCGCCGGCCGAGACTGGTGGGAATACCATCCCGGATATGGGCGATGATTACAATACCGCTGCGGATGGGGCTGAGAATCTGGCTGCTGCTACGGACGATGCCGCAGCGGCCACAAAAAAAGCCGAAAAGGCAGCGAAAGGATACCTATCCCCCCTGGATGAGATAAACAAGATAGGAAAAGAAGATATCGAAGTCCCAGAAGCAGAACCCGGAAAAGACAAGGGGACACTCGGAGGAATGACCGGTTCGGAAACGGCGATCGCTCCAGAGGTAGATTACGGAAACCTTGCAGAGGGAGAAACTATCCTGGACAAGATGGGCAATGCTTTAGATGCAATCATCGAAAGAGCAAAAGAATTGTCTGGTCTGTTTAAAAAAGGATTTTTCGAAGGGCTTGGTGATTACAAACCCATACTTGAAGATTTAAAAAACGATATAATCTCAATCGGTCAGACATTAAAAGAGATATTTGCGGATCCGGGCGTTGTGTCGGCGGTAAATCGTTTTGCGGATCATCTAGCATTGGCACTCGGACAGGTCGCGGGATCCGTGGCGAGCATAGGTCTTACTATTGCCGCAAATCTTGTAGGTGGTCTTGAAAAGTATCTCACGCAAAACAAAGACCGCGTCAAGAATTACATTATTGAAATGTTCGACATCGGGACTGATGTTCTGAAAATAATCGGAGACTTGGCCGTTGCATTTTCTGATATTTTTTCTGTATTTGGTGGAGATACAGCCCAGCAGATAACTGGTAATCTAATAGGCGTTTTCGCGGAAGTCACTATGCTGATTAGCGAAAACGCTGCAAAACTTGGCCGGGACATCTTAAATATGATCGCTCAGCCAATCATCGACAATAAAGAAAAGATTAAAGAGGCTATCCAAGGAACTCTTGAAGCTATCGAACCTTTTACGAGCGGGATTTTGAATGCGGTCCAGAAAGTAAGGGATGCCGTAACAGAAATATACGACCAGCATCTAAAACCTCTTTTTGATTCGGTAGCCGGTGGTCTGTCAGAAATATTCGGTAAATTACTTGATGGATACAACGAATATATCGTTCCGGTGTTGCAAAATTTGGGCGAAAAGTTCAAAGAACTTATGGAGGGACCGTTTGGAGAGGCTGTCGACAAAATTAAAGAGTTTGTTGGAAAATTGATCGACGCTCTAAAATTGCTATGGGAGGAAGTCTTGGTCCCGCTATTCGGATGGATTGCCGACAATATCATGCCCATTCTTGCGGAAGTCATTGAATTTATCGGAAACAATGTCTTAAATGTGCTCAAAATCATAATAGAAACTATAGGAGACATAGCGGATGTATTGAGCGGTGTCATCGATTTCGTCGTTGGCGTATTTACGGGGGATTGGGAAAAAGCTTGGACAGGGATAAAAAAAATATTTAGTGGAATTTGGGAGCCGATAAAAGATATTGTTTCGGGCGTGTGGGACGCGATAAAAACCATCATAAGCGGAGGGATAGATATTGTAAAAGGTGTTATATCTGCCGGATGGAATGCTGTAAAATCCCTAACATCCACCATATGGGAGCTTATAAAAAACATTCTTTCCGTTGCGTGGAACGGGTTGAAAGCGCTTGCATCTACCGTATGGAATGGAATCAAATCTGTTGTTTCTGACGCGTGGAATAGGATAAAAAGTGTAACATCAACTGTATGGAATGCGATAAAATCATTCGTCTCGTCATTGTGGGGTAAGATAAAAAGCAAAGCCTCATCTGTGTTTGATGGAATAAAAAGCAGCATATCCGATGTGTGGAATAAGCTAAAAACAAAAACAAGCACCTCCTGGAACGAAATTTCTACGAAGCTAAATGATGTGTGGGGTGGGATAAAAAGTAAAGCGTCTCAAAAATTTTCAAATATAAAAAACATTGTATCTGATACGTGGAAAGAATTAAAAACAAAAACAAGTACATCTTGGGATAATATATCCACAAAAGTAAACGGCGTATGGGGTACGATGAAAGATTGGGCATCAAATAAATTTGGAAATATAAAATCATCCATAATAGGGGCGTGGGATTCCATACAAAACAAAACCAGTATAGTCTGGGAAAGCATCAAGAACGCCATGAAAAATCCAATAAACGCAATAATAGGTCTTATAAATAGTTTGTTATATGGAATACAGACTATGCAAAATGGGATTGCCAGTGCTTTGAATAGTTTACGTATAGATATCCCGGGATGGCTGCAAGGGATTACTGGGTACAGTAGTTTTGGATTTAATGTGGGATATTGGACAGCTCCGAAAATCCCATATCTAGCCCAAGGCACAGTAGTCCCGCCGAATAAAGAGTTCCTGGCCATGCTCGGCGATAATAAGAGGGAGCCGGAGATCGTATCCCCGTTATCAACCATCGAACAGGCCGTAAAAAACGCTATGTCTCAAATGGGCGGAGGGCAAAAAGAGATTGTCATAAAAGTCCCGATCTACCTTGACGGAAAACAGATAACAGAAGTGGTCGTTAAACATGGGAAATTACAACAAGCATCCACGGGAAACAATATTTTTGCACTTGGATAAGGGAGGGGTATTATGGCTAAACCATTTGGATTTAACGGAACGCCAGTAAGAACACCAGACACCTTTCAGCCATCTGCAGCTACAACATCAACAGATGACTCGGACCGCACCCAGGATTTGGTTATGCGCAACACACCGATAGGTACGGTCGAAAGTTATTCACTTGAATGGAGAGATATACCTGTAAAAGAGGCAGCGTTCATATTTAACCAAATAAAGAACAGGCAGAAATACCTGATGAGGTATATGAGTGCAGACCTTGGAGGATGGGCCGAGAATTATTTTTATACATCCAACTATAGCTGGGGGACGCTGAAAAAAGCAAACGGAAAAGATGTGTGGGAAAGTTTATCGTTTAATGCTATAAGGATAAATCCAATATGATAAGCGCAAGCAAACAGTTCAAGGAAAAATTAAATAGCGGAGCGAACGTAGTCAATTATGCAGACTTTACCCTGAGCAATGGAGTTGTCTTACATCTTGAGCCGAAAGATTTTATGCTTTCAGGATGCGCGATTGAAGATAAGACCTCAGACGGCAAATTTGGTGTGGGGTCCGCGATCGGAAAAACCTGTACGCTCAAGATCGCCAACCACGATGAGCAGTTTTCTCAATACGATTTTTACAACTCCACCATCAATCTGTATGTGGCCTTGGCATTAGATGATGGGACCGTCGAAAAGATAAGAAAAGGCGTGTACTATACCCTGGTCCCTGAAACACCAGGCAATGTGATAGAGATCAGCGCTGCGGACGGGATGTATAAGCTTGACAGAGATTACTCTTTGAGCACAACGAGTTACCCTGCCACCTTGCAGACCATTATATCGGATGCCTGTCTTGATTGTGGTATCCCGATAGGCTTTGGGCAATTCGACAATATGGATTTTATAGTAGGCGAAAAGCCGGAAAACACTACATATCGTCAAGTGGTATCCTGGGTGGCGCAGATAGCTGGGTACAATGTCCGCATCGATAATGATGGGTATATGCAGCTTATATGGTACAACACAGCTCTTTTGGACGAGTATAATATTTATGACGGCGGAGATTTCAATCTATACCCTCACGACACAGTGATCGATGGCGGGGATTTCATTGATTATGGTTCTGGAGAGAGGGTGGATGGTGGATTGTTCACCGATGAGATGCCAGAGCATGTGTATCTCATAAAAAACCTCAAAGTGAGTACAGATGACGTATGCATAACAGGCATCCGAGTTGTTGGCGAGGAAGATGTATCGAAACTTTTTGGAGAAGAAGGGTATGCCATAGAGATAAAGGATAATCAGTTTGCGTACGGAAAAGAATCAGAAATAGCGGATTACCTTGGGGCGCGTATAGTTGGGATAGTGTTTAGGCCGTTTTCTGCTGATATACTAAACAATCCCTTATACGAACCATTCGATATTGTAAGGGTATCAGATCGCAAAGGAAACGTATATGCTTCACTCCTCAATTTTGTGCATTACAAGATTGGCGAATACACGCAAATTGCCTGTCAGGCCGAAGACCCTATCAGGAATGGGAGTGTATATTTTTCAGAAGCAGCCCAGGCGGTGGTGGAGGCTCGGAAAAATTCTGAGAAGCAGATAACAGAATACGATAAGACTGTACAGAATATGAACCAACTTGCCGCGAACGCAATGGGGCTTTTTCGAGCAGAGGAACTCCAATCAAACGGGAGTTATATATCCTATGAGAGCGACAGACCTATCACGATTGACGGAAACGGCAAGTGTCATTTTCAGCCCGGCTCTCATGTGTGGATGAGATCTGATTCTGGATTTTTTGTCTCTGAAGATGGAGGAAGGACATATACAGCTGGGTTTGATAAAAACAATAATGCCATTTTGAATGTACTATATGCAATAGGGATTGTTGCAGACTGGATAAGGTCAGGAAGGTTCGAAACCAAAAAAGGCAATAAGACTACGTTTCTGGCGGACGCAGATACGGGGGAAGTCAGGATTGTAGCCGATAGTTTTTTACTAGCTTCGGGTGATACAGATAAGACCATAGAGGATATATCCCGCGAAGAGGCAAACACCGCTGTAAGCGGATTGAGCCAAACGGATATCTTGAACAAGCTCACCAGAAATGGCGCAGACAAAGGCATATACCTCAAAGATTTCAATGGGGACGGAACGGCTGAACTGTACATATCCTTCAACGCCGCCAGGGGCGGGACGCTTACGCTCGGTGGAAATAACGATGGACACGGCATCCTGGTCGTGAATGATTCCCAAGAAAGACAAATGGTCAGATTGGACAGGACCGGCGTTATAGTAGGGACGCAATTTGGTCAAAAAATTCAGATGACTTCTCAGTTATTTGCGTTTTTTTATGAAAATGAAGTAGTCAGTACGATAGTTGCAAATCAGCAAGGGATTGTTATTTACACAAACGAGTTTTTTAGTGCCTGTAGTTCTTATTCGAAAAAACGGGTATTGAGCGCGTCTGAAATGGAAAGCGGGGACGGTTCGGTCATCACGGATTACCCATGGAAATTTACCCGAGGACTAAATATAACGGGAAACATATATTGGGAGGGCGAAACCAGCAGCAGTTTCCGTGCAGACCCATCTATGTACCTGGTCACAGGCAAAAACAGCGAACCGCAGAGACGCATCAGTCTCACAACCGCTGGTGTGCGGATAGAAGGCACACTATATGCCACAGAATCTATCGTGGCACCAACTAAGACAAATATCGTAAAGACGGAGGATTACGGCGAACGCCTGCTTTATTGTTACGAAACCCCGTCCCCCATGTATGGGGATGTTGGCGAGGGGGAGACTGATGATGGCGGGGTGTGCATCATCTTCCTAGATGATATGTTCGCAGAGACGATGGAGGGAATGCGCTACCAGGTATTTTTGCAGAAGGAGGGAGAGGGAGACTTATGGGTAGATTCGAAGCACCCGGACTATTTTGTCGTAAAAGGCACACCATGCCTGGAGTTTTCCTGGGAAGTCAAAGTGCGCCAGAAAAACCAGGGATGCACAAGACTTGAGGCATTTGACTTATCCAGGGAGGAGGCGCCGATAGACTATATGAGCCAGTATATTGAAGAAATGAAACGATTGATCGAGGAACGGGAGGAAGTGCTATATGAAGCAACTTAGTTCTTTTGCTGTACTAAATATTGATGGGGGAGATCGGATATCGTACACGTACAATGAGATTAATGAGAAAAGTGGAGAGCCGATCGATACAAATATCAAAGGGAATTTCTATGCGGTAGATAACGCGCTCAAAAGCCATATAAACGCAATCCGAAGTTATATCAGAGAGAATAAATTGGAGGGATAACCCGTGGCGATCACACAAAAAGTAACATTTCAGATGCGCCGGGGAAACCATAAGGATTTCAATAAAGAGCGGCTAGTATCCGGGGAGCCGGCGGCAGTTCTGGCGGGCGACCCCGATGTCCCATCCGGAAAAGCCTTTTACGTCTGCTTCCAGGCCGGGGACGTGCGGCGGATGGTATCTATTGAAGATTTGGAGATCATGGTAGCCAGAGGCGATTTCACCGGGGAAAAAGGAGACACGGGCGTAGGTATCAAAGACGCAAAAGTCAACAACCAGAGTCACCTCATAATCACCCTGACAGACGATACCGAGATTGATGCCGGGTACATCCTGGATATTCTGGAACAGATCAATGCGGACGAGCAGAAACGCATCCAGGCGGAGAAATCCAGGGTGGCGGCTGAAACTGCCAGGGAATCAGCAGAAGCATCCCGTAAAACAGCAGAGACCGCTCGGGGCGCAGCGGAGCAGACCCGCGCGACCAATGAGAACACGAGGAAATCAAACGAATCGGCAAGAATAACGGCAGAAAACGCCAGACAGGCCGATGAGACAGAACGCCAGCTCGCCGAACAGGCCCGGATATCCAACGAATCCACCCGGAATACGCAGTGGTTCAATGATATCAAGCCCGCAGCGGAACAAGCCATAATAGACGCGGATATGGCGGCTGATAATGCCAACGCGGCGGCAGATGATATAGCGGCGCGGGCCGAGGCCGGGGAATTTGATGGGAAGGACGGAGAGCAGGGGCCTAAAGGCGATTCCGGGGTGATGGTCCCTACGTCTGGGATGTTCTCTTTATGGCTGGATAGTGAGAGCGGAAACCTATACGCAGAGTACCCAGACGGTTCCGCGCCGCCGCAGTTTGATTATGATGCAGACACTGGAAACCTATACTTTGTAACAGATGATGGAGGTGTATGATGGCAAGGATTTTGATCGGAAATATTAAAGGACCGCAGGGCATACCGGGGGCGAAGGGAGATAAAGGCGATGTAGGTCCCCGTGGCCCGGCTGGACCGTCTGGATCTCCTGGATTGGTCGATAACACCACGCCGATCGAGTTTACGGAGGCGGCACAGAGGGCGAACCTGGTATCCGGGGACAGCATCGCGACGCTGTTCGGGAAACAGAAAAAATGGAATGCGGATCTAAGTAATGTGGCATTTTCTGGAAAATATAATGACCTATTAGGACAACCCGATATACCATCCGACCCTTCAGATATCGGCGCGGCGAGCGCAAATGATTTGATTGGGGTATGGAAAAACTGGACATGGCAGAGTAATACTTTTGGTTCTCCCGGGTGGTTTAGGATAGCACAAGGCAACGGATCGTGCACGATTTCTATAAAAAGAGGGTATCATAGCGCATGGTCGGAAGCTCATAAGGTTGAGCTTATGCTTATATATACATCAGCTGCATTAAAAAGTATTTACGATAAATCCTACGATGATTCATTTTTCAAAATTAAGAAAATAAGGGTAGTGCGTGTTGGCAGTACAAATTATATAGATATTTATTATGATTTCAATCAGCCCAATGGTTTGACTTTTCTTGTATCTGATGCAGTGGATGATTATGGAGGAAAATATGTGATATTCGATAATCCACAAATCGTTCCAGAAACAGCCGAAGGCGAAACTATATTAGCTGTTCATGAATTTAAGAAAAACTCTTGGGTAGGCGAACCCACCCCAGCGGATATCGGCGCGGTCAGTGCGGAAGTTGAATCGCTTTCAATACCTGCACCCGAAGAAAATGAGTTTTTTAATAATATCGCCAATTGGAGTTTAAGGGTTTTCAAACAAGGGAATATTGTAAGTATCATTTCAAATATTGACGCGAATTTCAAAGCTAATAGTAACTTTGTTCGAATTTCTAATATTCCACAAGAATATCGTCCGCGCCAAAGCGTTATCGTCAACTATATTTCTCAGAAAAATAACGCAATGATATTTCAGGTGGGCAATAATGGTGATGTTTTTTTATACAATAACAACACGGACGTGTCTGGATGGATATGCAGGCAGTGCGTAACTTTCGTGATTGGTTAAAAATATGAATGCTCATGGATAGATTTTCGGATTAAAAATAGTTAAGGAGAAAATATATGGAAAAATACCTTACATTATTTCAACTGATTTTAGCTGGCATAATAGCCTGGCTGAGTAACAAATTAGGGATTCTATTTCCTTTGTTAGGTATATTATGCATCTTCATGGCAGTCGATTACATAACCGGGATGTTAGCCAGCAAATCAGAATCGCTAGACCACCCAGGAGATCCGGCATATGGCTGGAACTCAAAAAAGGGAGCCAAAGGCATCTTGAAGAAAGTGGCGTACATGTGCGTCATAGCCGCCGCGATCGCCCTGGATTATCTCATAGTGATGCTGGCTGGACGGATCGGCCTGGACGTACATAGCAGTGTGTTTTTCGGACTTCTGGTGACGTGCTGGTATATCCTCAACGAACTGTTGTCCATCATCGAGAATGCCGGCCGCATGGGCGCGGACGTGCCAGAGTGGCTGTTGCGCTATATCGCGGTGCTGAAAGATAAGATTGACAAAGAGGGCAACGGGGGCGAATAGTCCCTGGCCTGGACAAGCATCTCAGATTGAGACAGGAGGAATATGGATCAATGGCGACAAAAACACAGGTAGATGACTTTATCAGCCGACTGTCCGCCCTGGCAGTGGCAGAGTACCAGGAACGAAAAAAAGCCGGAAAGAAATGGGTGTTGCCCTCCGTCTGCATCGCTCAGTCAGCCTTGGAGACGGGGTGGGGCACATCTCCTTTGATGGTCAAGGCCAATGCTTATTTCGGTATCAAGGCCGGGACAGGCTGGACAGGCAAGGTATACAGCACCAAGACGCAGGAGTGCTATAACGGACGGGACTATACCACTATAACGGACCTGTTCCGGGCATATGACACTTTGGCGGAATCGGTAGAGGATTATTTCGATTTGATAACAGGGCTTCCCAGATATTTTGGGGCCTGCAACCAATCCAATCCCCGGACCTGCATCCAGGAGATCAAAGACGGCGGATACGCCACAAGTCCGACCTATGTTGACAATGTGATGTCGATCATCGACCAATACAACCTCACCCAATACGACAAGGAGGAAATCGTTATGAACCAAGCAGAACTCATCATGAGCAAAGCGGCGTCCTATATTGGGACAAAAGAAAGCCCACCAGGGAGCAACAACGTAGTCTTCAACACTCATTACTACGGCGGTGCGGTATCTGGTTCGTGGTATCCATGGTGCTGTGCGTTTGTCTGGGATATCTTTAGGATGTGTGGTTTGTCCAGCCTGTTTTACGACGGGAAGAGAACGGCTTATTGCCCCACGGTATATAACTGGGCAAAGAAAAATGGTCTAGTGGTCCCGAAAGAAACAGCAAAATATGGGGATATCATCCTGTTTGACTGGGACAAAGACGGCATAGCGGACCACATCGGATTTGTCGAAGCATATAATGGCGTGAACTATACGACCATTGAGGGCAACACATCTGCCAGCAATGACAGCAATGGCGGGCAGGTCATGCGCCGGACGAGATATGCCAGCCAGATCCAGGCTATCGTACGTCCAAAATACGCAGGGAGTGCGCCGGGAAATACGCCGCAAGAAACCTGGAGAGCGGCGGGGACAGCTACATCAAAAGTAGACAACCTGTATGTCCGGGCAGAACCAAACGGGGTAGTCCTGGGTGAGCTGATGAAGGGGAATCGTTTTGAGGTTGATGGGCAGGTATCCGGCAACTGGACGCATGTAAAAGTCGCTGGTGTAGGTATCGGCTATGTATACACCAAATACATCAAACACGATGGACAGGCCAATGCCCCCGCAGAAATCGCCAAAAAACAGGATAAGACCCAACGGCTGTTTGTCGGGAAAGTCACGGCTAAAACCCTGGACGTCAAGACCTGGGCTGGGAATGGAAACCCGAATATACGCTCATATCCGCGTTTGAGCAAAGGAAACCTTGTGGATGTGATGAACTTCACCCAAAGGGATGAAAACGGAAATAAATGGTATTACGTGCGTATTTCCGGGCAGTATTATGGATTCGTGCGCAGCAAGTACATAAAGAAGCAGTAGGAGGAAATACGAATTATCATAACATCACAAAAGATGATATGCTGAATGGCTCCGGCCTTCGGGTAGTCTTGTGGGTTGCTGGATGCACCCACCACTGCCCGAAGTGCCATAATCCGATAACCTGGGATCCGGGCGGTGGCCTGCCATTTACGGAAAAGGAGGAGCAGGAGATATTCCAGGAGCTGGACAAAGACTATATCTCTGGCATCACTTTCAGCGGCGGCGACCCTCTGCATCCCAGGAACATTTCCGAGGTCACGGCATTGGCTCGGGAGATCCGCCAGAAGTATCCCCAAAAGACCATCTGGCTCTACACAGGATATCTATGGGAAGAGGTGGAGCATCTTGAGGCAGTCCGATACTTAGACGTGCTGGTGGATGGCGAATTTCAGATAGACAAGAAAGAATTAAGCCTACAATGGGTTGGGAGCAGCAATCAAAGGGTTGTTGACGTGAAAAAGACATTGGCCCAGGGCCGAGTGGTATTGATCAGGTAACAGAAAAGCCCCTGCGTTTTGCACGTGGGGGCTTTTATCCTTATTCCACACTTCCCATTTCAGAAGAGTCGGCACTATGTATGAGTTCTCCAGAATCAGCATTCACGAAATCCACATGGATATTTTCCGGATTTTCCCCGTTGAATATCCCATACATTCCTCCATACATATAAAAAGCCATAGTGGATAAAGATTCACTCATATCTAGCTCAGTGGATTTTGTGGTCACAGTGAAACTCGTAAAATCATCGTTAGAAGTCACGGCCGTAATGTTGGGGTAGCTTTCGGACCCAACCATCTCTGAAAGGGATGAGTTGATTGATCCAGCCATTTCCTCCATCAATTCCTTGTGCTGGCTCTTGGTCATTGTGTATGTGGCACTTCCGTCGTCATTTATCTTGAATTCATACCCGCCCTCTTTCGCCTGCTGCTCTAATTGCGCCTGATCCAATTCCCCGATGAATTCGGCTGGGATAGTCAGATTTACATCGAATAATTCTTTTTCTACTCCGACATCGCCCAGAGCATCCAGGTCAGAAACATCACCTTCATTTTCGCTCTCGCCCTGTGCGGGATCCACTGTTATCGCCTCGGTTTCACTCGAAGTATCCATAACAGTTTCTTTTGTGTCGTTGTTTTTGCATGAAACAGTAGTTATCGAAACCGCAACGAGCAACGTCAGCATTATCATTTTTCTTTTCATTTCCCTTTTCCTCCATTATTCTATTCCATACAATCATACAACAAAAACTCCAAAATGTTAACAAAAAATTGTAAAAAATACATTTTTACTCTTGACAAATCAAAACATACGTACGATAATATACAAAAAAATACCGAACGCATATTCGCAACGGGGGGATATAAATGGAAAAATCAGAAAGCAAAACATATCTCAATGATGCTGAGGCGGAAGAGTATAGGAAAAAGATTGTTAGGATGGTGAAAGAAATTGAAAACAAAAATTATTTATTTAAAATCTATCATTATGTATTAGCGAAGCATAGGAGAGATGGACCAGGGAGGGGCTAACCCTCCCCCTTGTACTTTTCCAACATTCCATCTGCGATTTTTTTAAGAGCGTCTTTGCTGTCTTTGTCCAATCCCATATAAACTTTTATGAGACTTTTGATAAACTCATCGTCCGAATCCTCCAAGTCGGATAGAAGTTCCGAAAACGAACCATCTTTCTCTTTGAACATAGGTCCTTTACCTTCTACCAGATATTCCTTATTCACATTGCATTTTTCACAAAACAATTGAATGACACCATCTGAAGGCGTGCGCCTTCCAATCTCATAACTTGCGATATTAGACTTTGGTATTCCGAGAAAGTCCGCAAAGGAATCTTGTGTCTTTCCGTATTCTGGAAAAGATTTTCTTATTTTTTTTATCCTATCTTTCATACTTTCATTCGCCCTCCTTTCAAAAATGATTATACATCATTATCTCAAAAAAGTCCACAAAAAAATGTACGAAGTACCAAAATATGTATTGACAATGAGATGTACTTAGTGTATTGTATAAATGTACATAGAGACTATATGGGAGGTGATTTCGTGATAGATACATTGGATGTGGTAATCCCAAAAAAAGACCAGGAAGATATTAAAGAATTTATTTCCACTTTGCTTTTGCTCCCAAAAGAAGATAGAGCAGTCTTGCTTTCTAACGCAAACGCTTTTAAGGTGCGTAGCGATATTGAAAAAGCAAGGAGGCAGTGTTCTTAAATAAAGAGGAAAGAGAAACGGGAGCAGTCCGCAGGCAGTTTAAGGAGGTGATTAAAATTTACATACCACCATTTATATGCGGCATAATCTTCACGGTCGCCGCAGAGGTCGCAGCTATTCTGGTATACGCGATCTATCTGAACTGGAAAAACAAACCCCGGTAGTAAATGTGGGGTGGGGACCTGCAAAGGGGGTGAGGGCGTGGAGAGATGAAAGAGAATAATAAACCAAAGAGGAACCAGCCATACTGCATCCGCACTTTTAGGTGCCCGGAGTGCGGAAATCATGCGTATGCATCCAAGATTGGGGCAGTCACTGGAAACGGGCACAAAAAGAAAATGTACTGTCCATGGTGCATGGAAGATAGGAATATGGTGCAGGTTGATTTTATCAAGCACAGATAGGAGGAATATGGAAGATAAGAAATATATCGTCTCAGGGGAGTACCTGAGGCAAATAAGAGAAGAGATCAGAGATGTGGCGCATATGATACAGGAACAGCCTTTGTTGCTCCCAGTGATCAAGAATAAGATGCGCAAGCGGCTGTTGAAAGCGGAGGATATGCTGTTCCCGGATTCTCCGGATTCGCCCAACGCAAACCTGCGTGAGCATGTATGCAGGTGCAACCATGGGAGGCAAGATGGGTAGCCTGGTATGCCGGGACGACCCGGTATTTGACGAAGGCATAAGGATGATGGTTGAAGAGATAGTGAATCTGAGCATCGTGGACTACATGAATGCCATCATTTTTTTGGACAATACCCAAAACGAAGACCCGTTATACATACCTGCGTTCAAAAGAAGGATGCTGAAAAAAGATTGCGAGAATTTTTTCCTTCACGAGTACGAAATGATGACGGGAAGCGATGGGGAGAGGAAGATGAGGGAATACGAGCAGGAAGCACACAGGAGAAAGCATTATATAAACAGAAAATGGGCAAGGAGAAGCAATGAGCGGCGTGATTTTTGAAAGAGGAGGGCATGTATATACGGCCTATTTGAATGCGCTTCTGGAAGCCCCTGCGAGGAGGAGCCTGGATGTCCCGGGAGTCATGGACCTGGGGTGGGAACATGTATTGCTCATGACGCTTCCGGGCGGCGTAAGAGCAGCCATAAAATTACCCCGGCCACTTGGGAGCAAGGCCAGGGCACTCATAAAAACACACAATCTCATTATAGAGACAAAAAGGAGGTGTGTCAAATGTTTTGTAGGAGCTATGATCCGGTAAGGGACGCGGAGGATTATCAGCAGGAACAGGAGGCCCAGCCGCATATGTACTGCGAGACCTGTGGCGAGAGGATATATATCGGGAGCAGCACGCACGATGCTGAAAAGTTTTATTCTATCAATGGTGTGCTTATGTGCGAAGAATGCAGCCATATGTGGCTTGAGCAACAGAAGGTGCGCCCATGTTTGTGATAAGGGATATAGATGAGATACTATCCAGGCAGTACGATGTTTTGGAGAGGTATCCAAAGCGGGACTGCGATAACTGTAAGGAAGCAAAAAATGCCAGGGTGTGCCATGAATGCACCAAAGGGTATCTGGATGAACGGCAGACGTTGGAAAATGTAAGGAGATTTTGATGCGAAAATATGTAGTCGTAATGCGCACAGATGAAGGAGATTTTCCGTACGGGAGATACAAAGAAAAGGAAAAGGCCGTCAAAGTCGCATTGGAAGTGCAGGAAGAAAGAGGCTGGTACACGTACATCGCAGAGGTATGGGAGGATTAGGGATGGAAGGAGGAGCGAAATGTCACAAAGAGAATACAGGGAAGCAGAAGGAATCAGCAGGTCCGAACTTTTCAAAATAGCAAAGTCTCCGCTCCATTTTAAGTACGCGTTGGAGCACTCACAGGATTCGTCATCGCTGGCGTTCGGGAGGGCGTTGCATAAATATGTATTGGAAAATGATGATTTCTACAACGATTTTATCTTGATGCCAGAAATCAACAGAAGGACAAAGGCCGGAAGAGAGGAGTATGAACGTTTTCTAGCTGAGGCGTTTGAAGGCGGGAAAGAGGTCGTATCCCGCGATGATATGACAGTGATAGAGAATATGCAAGAAGCACTGATGCGCCACTCCCTGGCGGCAGCGTTGTTGTCGGGAGAACACGAAAAAAGCTTCTTCTGGACGGACGCGCCCACAGGAGAAAGGTGTAAGTGTCGTCCAGATTGCCTGACCGAATACGAGGGACAGAGATACATCGTTGATTATAAAAGCACGGATTCCTGCGAGGACGGACATTTTGAACGCTCCTGTAGAAAGTATGGGTATAAATTCCAGGCTGGGATGTACACGGAAGGGGTGTTCCAGAACACACTTGAGCAGCACGGATTCGCGTTTGTGGCGCAGGAAAAAAGGCCCCCGTATGCTGTCCGCGTATATTTCTGCACACCCGAGTTTGTGATGCAGGGATACGACCAATTTCGGGAGCTTATAGGCATCTACCATGATTGCAAAGAAACCGGTAACTGGTATGGATACGAAGGGCCGATGGATGTGCCAACAGAACTTATGGAGGAGGATGCGTGATGATAGAAACATGGGAAAAGGTACTTGACCCGAACTTTATCAATGCAGAGTTGATTGGGAATGTAGGCGCGGAAAGAGTAGTCACGATAAAAGATATCGATTTCAAAGAGGCGTTTGATCAGAGAAGCAATTCAAGATCTATGAAACAGTCGCTCTTTTTTGAAGAGTGCAAGCCTATGGTCCTAAATAAGACCAACACAAAAACACTGATCAGGCTGTTTGGTACTGACGGATCGAACCCACAAGCGTGCGTTGGAAAAAAAATAATGCTCTATGTAGCAGCAGTTAAAGTAGCCGGAAAGCCGACTACAGGGATCCGGATTAGGGAGTGCATAGAATGTGAAGGCTGTGGAGGGATTATTAAACCTGTCCCGCCTAGGAGTGCGTCCGATCTGGTCGAGATTTCGAAGCGCAACACAGGAAAAGTTTTGTGCCTAGCTTGTATGAAAAAAGCAAAAGAAAAAATGGATAAGGAGGGAACCGTAAATGGTAAATAGCATGGTGCTTCAGGGCAGGCTTACCAAAGATATAGAGCTGAGATACACGCAGTCCCAAATAGCGTATACGGGATTTACGGTAGCGTGGTCAGAGAAATACAAAGATACTGAATCGAAATGTTTTATGCGATGTAAGGCATGGAGAAGCACCGCCGAGTTTTTGGAAAAATATTTTAAAAAAGGCCAAGAGATCGTTGTGCAGGGAAAAATGCTCACAGAACAGTGGGAAAAAGATGGAGAGAAAAAAAGCAGCATAGTATGTTTGGTAGACAAAGTGAATTTTTGCGGGAGTAAGTCTGGCAAGGATTCTGCACCCCCAAAACAGAACGATGAACCTGTGGAAAGTGATGATGGATTTATGGGCATACCGGATGGGATCGGCGATGATTTTCCGTTTTGATCAGTCGAAAGATATTTAGACATGATTGTATGTGATACGAGAGAAAAATCAAATAAACATATCCTAAAATATTTTGACACACACAAAATCCCTTATATTGAACAAAAACTTGAAACTGGAGATTATATGGATTCCAACAATATGGATATCACGATTGATAGAAAACATAACCTTGGAGAGCTGTTAAAAAATATGTATTCTCACGATAAAAGCAGATTTTGGAGAGAGATCCGACGGGCAAATGCGGATGGTATGAGATTTGTAATATTGTGCGAGCACGGAAGAGGCTTTAAGGAAATAAAAGACGTAGTAAAATACAAAGATAAGCATTCAAGGGTATCCGGTAGGGAACTGATGAATCGCATGTATGCCGCTCATATCTCCTATGATGTTGAGTTTATGTTTTGCGATAAAGAAAGCGCAGGGATGAGGATTGCAGAAATTTTAGGATACTTATAGCAAAGGCATTTGAATCAAAAAACAGTATGATGTTGTCGGATTTTCCGACAGGTTCGATGTGGATAAGGAAAATCCAAGAATTGAAGTAAGAATAATAGAGAAATGGCAAAAGCTATTCTGCTGTTGTTGAGTTAGTCAGTGGCGGTAGAGTGGCACAAGGAGGCATAGCGGTGGCTAAAGAGGGAATACCGAGTTTTCTCTTAGACTGTCGCACTAACGATAATATCTCTGAAATTGAAGCAGAATATGGAGTAAAAGGGTTTGCAGTAGTAGTCCGGCTCTGGCAAAAGATATACGCCGAAAAGGGTTACTACTGTGAATGGATCGAAAGAAGTCCGTTACTGTTTTTGTCAAACTGGTTTGGTGGAAACAGCGGTGTGACTGTCAGTTTAATAAATGAGATAGTGAAAAGGTGCTTAAATAACGGCATATTTGATGCCAAGATGCATGAGGACTACTCCATCCTCACATCGGCAAGGATACAGGAACAATACTTTGATGCAGTAAAAAGGCGCAAAGAAATCCTTGTAAAAAAACAGTACCTTTTGGTTAGTGTTGACAAAATTGATGGTATTGCATACGAAAATGACGTTTCTGTATGTAAAAATCGAAAAAATGTATGCAGGAATGACACAAGGGAAGGTAAGGTAAGGGAAGGTAAGGTAAGGGAAGGTAAGGTAAATAAAATCAATACGGGAGTCCCGTGTCGGTATTACCCGGACGAACTTCTCAACCAGGCATTCATTGACTACCTTGAGATGCGCAAGAAGATCAAGAAGCCAATGACAGATAGGGCGATTGAGCTGGCGATGAAAAAGCTGAAAGAGTTGTCCGCAATTCCCTTCTCTGACAATATGGACAACGATACGGCCATTAAGATTTTGGAACAAAGCGTGATGAATTGCTGGCAGGGGTTGTTCCCCCTGAAAAGGGACAAGCAGAAAACCGGAAATTCTGACTGGGAACAGAAATGGAGGGACGCATAGTGACAAGGGACGAAACGAAGCAGCTTTTAATGCGCATATCGTCTGTGTATCCAAACTGGAAACCGCAGGCAGAACTCAAATACGTCGTGGAAACGTGGTGGGAATATCTTTCCGAGTACAGTTACGAGGAAATGAAGATCGCCTTAAAAGCCTATGTATCAACAGATACGAGTGGGTTTGCCCCAAGCATCGGACAGCTCATAGGAAAATTCCATGAGATAAGCAAACCGAGAGAACTGTCAGAAATGGAAGCATGGGCACTTGTAAGGAAGGCGTTAAGGAGCGGTGCGGAAGAGGAATTCGACAAGCTCCCTATCCCTGTGCAGAAGGCAGTAGGGGGTGCATCCCAGATCAGAGAATGGTCGATGATGGATATCAACAGTGTCGATACCGTCATACAGTCAAATTTTATGCGTACATACAGAGCGGTATCCAAACAAGAAAGAGAATTGTCAAGGGTGCCGAGTGATGTGCGGAGGCTGGTCGAAAACGCTGCCAGAATGCTAGAATGCGGAAAAGGCAGGCAGAAAGAAAACCAGAGGTAAAGATTTCGAGATAGAGGTGGCGGAAATGAGAAAATGCCGTGGGTGCATATGCAAGACATGCCTCAAAACATGTTGTGACCAAAAAAACTGCATAGGGAGGCGTGCGGAATGCGGAGGATACGCTACATTTGAGCAATTGGGGATGTTCAAGACCAAGCCGGAACCAGAACGCAACCCAGCACCCAGGAAATCGTGGGAAGAGTATGGGCTGGGGGATAGAGAACATAGGGCGGAACTAAGGACCCTGGCACAATCCTCGGAGTATGCCGAAATCGCGCGAAATTGCGCCCATATCGCCGCGCCAGAGATCGAAGGGTATATTTTATTGTCCGTGACAGAAAACCTCTCGTATGAGGGGCTAGAGAAGGCGTGGGCGCGAGGTGATATTGATCGGATGGCGTGCGGAAAGTCGGACTTCTATGGATACAAAAGGTTCTTCTATCATTTGTTCGATGAAAGGATGAAAAAGATGTTTTAGAAAGCAATCCTGACAACTATCTGCTGTTGTATAAAACCCAGATAAAGTGGATACAGGGAGGAGTCGAATAAGATTGGCACAACTCCCCCTAAAATCTCCCGTAAAATAGAATTAGGGGATTTTAGGGGGATTGTGGAGGGAAAGGGAAATATGGAGAGATTGACAAGAGAAGATTGGAAAAATTCCAATAGTATGATGTGGAAAAAGGTTGATGATCTGGAATGTAACGACATGGTGAAAAAGGCTATAAAAGATGTCCTAAAAAAAATGGCAGAATATGAGGACTTAGAGCAACAAGGAAAACTGCTGAAACTGCCTTGTGCGGTGGGGGATATAATTTGGGATATTGATTTTGGCAGACCATGCGGCTATGAGGTTACGGGATTTTCTTTTGGAAGTTTGAATGATGATGATTGGGAAGAAGAAAAGGCTTTAGACAAAGTTGTCGTTTACTATACAAACTCAAATGGAAGTATTACAGGAACTTTTGCAGTAAGTGAAATCGGCAAAAGTGTTTTCCTAATCAAAGAAGAAGCCGAAGCCGCATTGAAAGAATTGGAGAGGGGTAAGGGAACATGAGATATAAGTGCATAAAAGAAATGTGTCTGCCAAAGTGCGACGGTGACGGTTTTGAAATCCCAAATGAATATGGATTTGTGACAGTCGGCAGTATTTGGGAAAGAGATGATGAAATAAGTTTTATCGGCGGTGATGTGCATTTAGATTCCCTAAATGACGAT
Source organism: Clostridia bacterium (assembly GCA_910575625.1). Taxonomy (GTDB): domain Bacteria; phylum Bacillota; class Clostridia; order Lachnospirales; family Lachnospiraceae; genus MGBC164599. The sequence continues at coordinate 233,958 of CAJTFD010000003.1, read as the reverse complement.
TCTGATTTTGGATGGTTGGAAATGCCGTTCGAGGAATTGAAAGAGAATTTTGTGTTGATTGAATGAAATCAGTGATTGTATGGGCGGTGTAATATGGATAAGCTAACTCCAAAGCAGAAAGCAAAGGTGAGGATATGAAGTATTGGCGAATCGAAAAATACATAATCGACAAAGGAATGAGCCTTAGGGGATTTGCAGCTAAATGCGACATTCCGTCATCTGTAATGTGTCGGTTCCTGAATGGCAATACAGATATTCGGAAAAAGAATATTGATAAAATCCTGAAAGTGACCGGGATGACTTATGAGGAATGTTTTGAGGTAATAGAACCATTTGGATAATGAGAAAGGAAAAGGATAGGGAAATGAAATTTAAAAGCAATGCAAGATATAATGAGTCGGTAGAAGGCGGAACTATTTTCGAGGGGAAAATTGGAAACACGAGAATATCCGTACATAGGATTGTGAACTGTTATGGTTGGTATTTATCCTGTCCAGATTTAAGGATAAGCCAAATGGAGTTGAAAAGTGATACTCTTATGAGCGCGATTGAGGAATCAAAAGAAGTGCTCAAAAAGGTTGTTGAGGATTTGAGTAAAGACATTGATTATTTTTGCAAATCAGAAATAGAAATATCAAGGTATTAGAGTGTGAATGACAGGAAGAAAGCATTTGCAGATTGAGGTGATAGAAAGTGGCTGCCAGGCTGACAGATAAACAGAAAAAAGAAATAATTGCTGATTATGTGGAGTCTGGCAGCTATAGAGCAACAGCAAAGAAATTTGGGGTGTCGGATAACACTGTAAAAAAGATTTGTAATGAAAATGCGCAGATTGCGCAGAAGTGCGCAGAAAAAAGAAAACAGAATACCGCTGACATTCTGGACTATATGGAATCCAGAAAAGAGAAAGCGAAAGATGTCCTAGATGCTTACATAGAAGCACTGAAAAAGCCAGAGAAAATACAGGCGGCAAAGCTGTCAGAGATTGCTACTGCAATGGGGATTGTGATAGACAAGTTCATCAACAACCCGATGAAACACCAACTTGACAGGCAGAAACTTGAAATCGAACTCCTGAAGCTGGAGAGTCAGGTCAAGGACAGCCAGCCGGAGGAAGAAGCAGAGGATAATTTCATGGACGCTCTGAACGGAACGGCGGCGGAAGTGTGGGAGGAAAGTGAGGTAGAGGAAGATGAAATTCAGGAGTAATGCAAGATATAATGAGCCAGCGGAAAGTGGCACTATTTATGAGGGAAAGATTGGAGATTTGAGGGTATCAGTACACAGGATTATTCATTGCGAGGGTTGGTTTTTATCCTGCCCTGACATGGGGATAATTCAGATGAAATTAAAAAGCGATACTCTCATAGGTGCAATTGAGGAATCGAAGATGGCACTCAAAAAGACGGTTGAGAGAATGGCGAATGATGTAAATTCATTTTGCGCAGAAGAAATAGAGGTATCGAAATATTGAGTGACATCAATACCCGCATAGAAAATATCCGCAAAGGCATAGCAAAACGAGCCGCCGCCATGAAAGCAAAGGTCAAGAAGCAGGGCTTTCAGTTTAAGCCATTTTCCACCAAGCAGAAGAAAGTCCTCACATGGTGGTGTCCTGCAAGCCCGGTCAAGGATATGGACGGAATCATAGCAGACGGGGCAATCAGGAGTGGGAAAACGCTGTCTATGTCGCTGTCATATGTGTTGTGGGCTATGGAAAGCTTCAACCAACAGAATTTCGGTATGGCAGGGAAGACAATCGGCTCCTTCCGGCGAAACGTTTTGTTTTGGCTGAAACTGATGCTTGCGAGCAGAAAGTATACCGTGATAGACAAGAGAAGCGACAATCTGCTGATTGTAAGCAAGGGGAACACAGTCAACTACTTTTACATATTTGGCGGTAAAGATGAACGGTCACAGGACTTGATTCAGGGCATCACATTGGCAGGTATGTTTTTTGATGAAGTTGCCCTTATGCCGGAATCCTTTGTAAACCAGGCAACGGGACGTTGTTCGGTGGACGGTTCAAAGTATTGGTTCAACTGTAACCCGGACAGCCCCCGGCACTGGTTCAAGGTAAATTGGATTGATAAGTCAGAGGAAAAGCGGCTTGTATACCTGCACTTCACGATGGACGATAATCTATCTCTGTCAGAGCGCATAAAAGCACGATACCGGGGAATGTATGTGGGCGTATTCTTCAAGCGGTATATCCAAGGGCTGTGGTGCGTGGCAGAGGGGCTTGTCTACTCCATGTTTGATGAGGATAAGCACGTCAAAGACAAGCACATGACCGGGGAAAAAGAATGGGTAGTGTCTATTGACTATGGAACAGTCAACCCGTTTGCTGCAGGATTGTGGGCGTTTGATGGAAAACGGGCGCAAAAGGAATCTGAATACTACTACGATAGCAAAGAAACGGGAATCCGGCGTGATGATGAAACACACTATCAGGAGATATGCAAGCTGATAGGGGATAGGAAATTGACCTTTATCATCGTTGACCCGTCAGCTGCGTCTTTCATCGAAACAATAAAAAAGCATGGGAATTATATTGCAAAAGGTGCAGAAAATGACGTATTGGACGGAATACGGGTACAGACCACATTCCTAAACAGAGGGATAATCAGCTATCATGAGGATTGCGAAGCGACCATAAATGAGTATGGGCTGTATTCGTGGGATATGGAAAGCCCGGAGGACGCTGTTATAAAGGAGTTTGACCACTGCATGGATAGCGACAGGTATTATTGCTATACATTCCTGCGGCGGCGGTTGCGGTGGAAGTATTAAGAAATTGGTTATGTGGAAAGGAGAGGATAGGGAAATGAATCCATTATGTAAAACGTGTACGAATATATTTGATTTTCCGAGGTGTTGTACTGAGAATTTAGAGGACAGCGTTAAAATCATTACGCACTGTGGAAATTATAGCGCAGGGCACACAAAAGATATACCAAAAGTGAAACCGAATCCACAGACGGTCAAAACTCTTGACGAAGATTGGAAGCCGCATTATGAATTTGGCGGATATGTGCCAGAATGTGATATATCCGGGGCATATACAATTACCCAAAGTATTATTGCAAAAGTAGCAGATGCGCAAGAATGTGCTTGCATTGAAGCGATAAGGATATGGGCGAGAGAAAAAGGCTATGATGATGTGATTCTGATGGACGAAGCGAAGTTAAAAGAGATTATTCGGCTTGGTTCTGCGGAATATGATAGATTGCACGGGGAGGATTGACAGAATGAGCATTAGCGAACAGGTAAAGGAATTGCGGTATAAGGCAGATATTTTTGAAAAAAGTGGGTGCACCGTTGACGGAATTGTAAAAGCGTTCAGAGAATCCGCCGACACCATAGAAGCCTTATCCGCAAAGCTGCAAACGGCGAATATGGAACGGTCAGCGGAGGATTGCGGCGGTGGGTGGATATACTGCGGTGACGGGGAGAATTTACCTAAAGAGCCGTTTGCGTGCATTGTGACGGTTATTGATACCGAGCCAATGACAATGACGGACTTTGAAGCTATTTTACCGTATCAAGTCGGATATAGCGGCGGTACATGGAATGATTCAGACGGTCGGCAGATACCATTTGATGTTATTGCATGGATGAAAGCACCAACGGAGCCATACCATGAGCCTTAATCAATCCATCACCCACGGCAAAGAACACCGCAAGCCATACCGGGGAGCGAAAGGAATAGAAAGGATATGGGAAAATGAAAGCAATTCGTAAATATGCTGAATTTGTGGGATATACGCTTTATCATGGCGAAAGGTTTAATGAATGGCGTTGTCCGAATAAAAAATGCGGTTTTAGTGTATCAGAAGATTATACATGCTGTCCGTACTGCGGTCAGAAGATTAAATTCAAGGAGCCGCCAAAAGTAAAAATGATTGAGATTAGTATAAGACGATAAAAGGAACTACGGCAGGTGCGGGAGTTGGAAGAATATAACGGTTAGGAGATGGGGAAATGAAAATAGAGAGAAAACGATGGGTAATCATGCGGAATAACCGAACTGAGATTTTCTGCAGCTTGACAAGGCACAATCAATTTAAAAAGGTAAGCGAGATTAGAAATACTGCAATTAAAACGTATTCGAGTGAAAACAAAGCTTTATCAAGTTTTGATAGCAGTTGGTGGAAACCTGATTTTGAGGTTGAAGCCGTGGAGATTACAGAAGTTTATGAAACGTGTGATTCTGCAACATAAAGGTGATTAAATGGGACTGATAACATGGATAAAGGAGAAATTCAAAATGCTGTTTAAAACGGACGCCGAAAAGGCTTTCGGCACGGAAACGTACCTGTCGCCGGAAATGGACGCTGCCATTAAGCTGTGGGGACAGTTGGAGAGCGGAAAGCCGCCGTGGGTAAAGGGCGATACCCGGACAATACGATTTTCAAACACCGTAGCACGGGAACTGGCTAAGCTGATTACACAGAATATTGACATTAAGGTGCAGCCAAAATATGGAACTGGGGAAACTGCCAAGAGAATCCAGAAATCCATTGATGATTATTTCTTGAAGAATGCCCAGCGAATTATGCAAGATGTGATTATGTTGGGCGGCTCTATGGCGAAGTGGAACGGGAAAGGCATGGACTACATACTGCCGGATCGGTTTCTTGTGACTGAATTTGACAGCAATGGGGAAGTGACCGGGGCGATATTTTTCTCATACTACCAGAAAGAAAAGAAGTTTTACACGAGGGCAGAGTGGCACAGGTTCGAGGACGGCGAACGCCGGGACGAAGCCGGGGAGAGCGTGTCTGTCAGAGTGTACAGAGTTTCCAATAAAGCGTTTGTTTCTGATAATCAGGACGAAATAGGGCGACCAACAGACCTAAAAAATACAAAGTGGGCGGACATTGTGCCGGAGTTCACAGCGGAGAACCTTGAAAAGCCTTTATTTGTGTACATAAAGAACCCATACAGCAACACCATAGACCCGGACAGCCCATTGGGGGTATCGTGCTTTTCGGAGTGCATAGAGGAGCTGCGATGGCTGGATATTGCAATGTCCACACTGGGGGTGGAAACAGAGGACTCCGAACCGAAAATGATTGTTGGGCAGTCTGCAATACAGTATGCAGAAGCGAACGGAATTGAGCTTCCGCGAATGGTACTTAAGACCGGACTGGACGATATGACGGATAAGCCATTTGAGCAGTGGCAGCCGACGCTGCAGGTCACAAGCCGGATAGAGGGTATAAATTTTTATCTGAATATTTTATCTGCCAAAGTAGGATTAGATGTTGGATATTATGTGTTTAACGGTCAAAGGATAGTTGCCGCAACTGCGACACAGATAGAATCTGCGGAAAGAAGAACGGTAAATACTGTACTGGCATATAGGCAGGTTTTGGATAGACCAGAATCGAATGGTGATGGGAGAGTAGGTGTTATACATGACATAGCATATATCATTGATTCTATGTCTGTAATTAACGGAGAATATCCACCATCGGAATATGGGAACTATGAGATATTCTGTGATTTTGCGGATATTGTCGCAAATAAACAAGAGGATATGATGTTAGACCTTCAATTAGCGAATCAAGGATTTATGTCAAAGGCGGCATTTCTTGTATTGCATAGAGGGTACACAGAAGAAGAAGCCAAGAAGATGGTCGAGGATGCTAGAAAGGAAAACGAAGCAAAACAAGAAGGAAGCCTTTTTGGTGAAGAGTAAAACGGTACAACTGAATCTGCAATCTATATTAAGATTAAAGTGTGAGGATAGTCCGACGGGGAGAAAGTGGTAATTCCTAACCATTTCCTCACACTTAACTATTATAAGGGATTGTAAGAAAGGGGTACAATATGGGAAAACCGTTAGATTTAACCGGGAAAAGGTTTGGAAGTTTAATAGCATTGGATTATACAAATTCTGCTGACGGAAAGCGGAGATTGTGGCGGTGCAAATGTGATTGTGGAAATGAATCAATGGTGCAAACCGCAAATTTGACAAGCGGACATGTAAAGCATTGCCAACAGTGCGGATATAAAGAACTTGCGAAAAAGAGGACTACACACGGAAAAAGAAGAACGAAACTATATACAAAGTGGTGTTCTATGCGCCGGAGATGTGAAGAAAAGGCGTGTAAGTCATATAAAGATTATGGCGCAAAAGGGATAAAAGTATGTGACGAGTGGAAAGACCCGCAAAAATTCTTTGATTGGGCCGAAAGTCACGGATATAAAGAAGGACTTGAAATTGATCGGATAGATGTAAAAGGGGATTATTGCCCAGAAAATTGCCGGTTTGTTACGAGATTGGAAAATGCAAACAATAAGACCAGCAATCATTATGTGACTTATAACGGAGAAACAAAGTCATTAGCTGATATGTGCAGAAAGTACAATCTTCCATATAGCAAAATCAGTTACATGGTGTTGAGGGGGATTAGCTTTTCAGATGCAATAAAAAATATAAAAGTGAAATGCAGTAGCGACAGAAGCCAAGAGCGAGAATGAGCCGCAGGAGGGATTGTTTGGGGAGGAGTAGAAGATGACATTACAAGAATTTGCTGATAAATTAGTGGAAGCATGGGGCGGCATTTCTGAAAGAATGGAAGAACTGGCAGAAGCATTACGAAAGGCCTTTGATGAAGTCAATAGGAAAATAGAGGAACACAAGCGACTATTGCGCCGACCGCCAAAATGGTACGCCAAAGCCAACAATCCTGTTATGCTTGTGAGTAGTCGCAGGGTGTATCATTGCAGGGATAAGTGTTGGGAGGGATGAAAAATGAAAGCAAATGGTATTTTAATAGCAATGGCAGTAATATCTATGATTTTTGTGATATTATCCATTGTTGGTAAAGGAAGCGTTTCTGTTATGAATGTTGTTACAATCATCATGGATATTGCGATTATTGCGATGAGTGTCAAGAAAGTGTGATTTTATGAGAATCAGACAGCACATAGGGAATGTTGATATACAACTGAATACTGATAGGATTGACCGCAATATCCGTACTGCCCAGCGTGCGCTTAACATGCAAATTGTCGCTGACTGCGACCCTCTGATACCATTCCAACAGGGGGCATTGCGAAACAGCGTAAACTATCCGCAGGGGATATACGGCGGCGAGATTGAGTATAACACGCCTTATGCACATGCGGTCTATGAAGGATTCGTATTCACGCCAAACATACCGATTAAGGACAGCGCAGGCAATATTACTGGCTGGTTTTCGCCGCCGGGAAAGAAAAAGCAAAAGACGGATAGGAAAATGCAGTTTCATACTCCCGGAACTACCGACCACTTTTTCGAGGAAGCAAAGCGCATACATGTCTCTGAATGGGTACGGCTCGTCAAACAGACCGCTGGTAGAGATTAAAATGGTACAACCGAATCTGCAATCTGTATTAAAATTAAAGTGTGAGGATATCCCGACGGGGAGAAAGCGGTAATTCCTAACCGTTTCCTCACGATTTAACTATTTAGGAGCATTGCAGAAAGGAAGTGCAATATGAGAAAAGCGCCATATAAGCAAAGAAAATATAATAATTATGAAATTTCCAATGGATATGTGAAAGTGAGCATGAGCAATGGCAGTTATATGTTATGCGATATAGAGGATTGGGAGAATCTAAAAAATCGTTATTGGAGTGTGAATGCCGTTGGTTATGCAGTATCTTGTGGAAAGGACTATTTTCATAAGAAAATTACAAATACCACAAGTGAAATCGTTGACCATATCAACATGAATAAATTAGATAACAGAAAATGCAATCTGCGGATAGCTGACAAGAAAATCAATTCAATAAATAGGGGATTGCAGTCCAACAATAAGACTGGGTACAAGGGCGTTTACTGTGATAGGCGGTACGGCACATGGAACGCAAGAGTTACGGTCAATAGAAAAACCATTCATTTAGGCACGTTTTCCACAAAGGAAGAGGCTATTGCGGCTAGGAAAGCAGGAGAAGAAAAGTATTATCTTCCACAACTTGAATCAGTGAATGGATAGATTTAGTCAAGAGGACAGCAGGAAAGGAGTAGGGGAATGAAAAACATTTTAGGTAGTATCAGCACAATGAGAAACTTTATGGGAAATGCCGGGAGGAACACTTGCAATGAGTATCTGTACGAAGCACTGACGGACGCTGTTGAGAGTATGGAGCAACACAACCCCCAAAAGCCAATATTTAAGCATGGGGAATCTGTAACGGCTATTGATTATGCAGACGGTCGCGGAGAAATGAAAAAGGATAAATGGGCAGAATGGGTATGCCCTAACTGCGGTTGGTTTGTTGGACAGCAGTACATACCGAGGAAACATAATCAGCAGAAGTGCAATTTCTGCTCAAGGTGTGGACAGGCTATTGATTGGAGCGAAAGCTGATGTTGCCGCCGGAATACTTCACAAACAAAGAGGATAGACTGCTTGAACTCTACCGCCAACTTGAAGACTTTATCCTCAAAGACATCACCCGCCGCCTACTCTCCGCCGGGGAAATGACCGCAACCGCTGACCGCCTTATCTGGAAATTAAAGCAGATGGGAGAGAGCCAGGTAAAAATAGAGCGCAAGCTGAAGAGAATGACAGGTCTTGCAAAAAAAGAACTGAGGGTGCTGTTGCAGGATGCTGTAATAGCGTCATGGAAGGATGATAATACCATCCTTAAAAGGCTATTGGGGTATCTTCCGAGAAATCCGCTGAAGAATCCTACTGTAATCCGAGTGATGGATGCTGAATATAAGAAAAGCCTGGGAGAATTGGAAAACCTCACACGCACAACCATGAATCAAAGCCAGATTGACCTTATCAATATGCTTGACGAAGCTGATTTGCGAGTGGCGGCAGGAGTGCAAAGCTATTCTGCGGCAGTGTGTGATATTCTGGATAGATACGCCGGACGTGGAATCTATGTGGACTATCCGAGCGGCGCACGCCGGACGCTGGAAGCGGCTGTTCGCTGCTGCGTGGTAACGAGCATGAACCAAACAGCAGCACAAGTGACAAATCAGTACATAGTAGAGGCCGGTGCTGAATATGTCCTTGTATCGGCACATTTGGGGGCGAGAGTGGCGCAAAAAGGACAGCCGGACCTTGCTTCTCATGCAAACTGGCAAGGCAAGGTGTATAAAATCCGAGGGACCACACCAGAATACCCGAATTTGCTGGAACAGACTGGCTATGATGTGGACCCGAACACAGGGCAAGGGACCGTTAAAAATCCTCTTGGACTGCATGGATATAATTGCCGCCATAGCCACAAGCCCTGGGATCCGCGCTTACGAAATCCCTATATGGACGAAAACGGCAATCTGAAAATAGACAGCGAGGAAAATAAAAATCGGTACGAACTCCAGCAGAAACAGCGTGCTATGGAGCGGAGCCTGCGGGCATGGAAAAGAAAGCTAATTGAAAAGCAGGAGCAGATAAACAATCCCCGTGATGATATGGACGTTGACAAGTTGCAACAAGAATATGACCGCATGGCATACCAACTGACACAGAAAAACAAGGCATACAACGATTTCTGCAAACAGAACGATTTGCAGCCGCAGTATGACCGCATAAAGGTGGCTGATTTCGGCAGGGAGCAGACAAAGGCTGCGAATGCCGGGACAAAAAGGTATCGCAAAGAGAAGGAGAAATAGGGATGAAGGAAACGCCAAAAGTTGAGATAAAAGACAAAATTCTTTTGACCGTAGAAGAAGCGGCGGCTTATAGCGGGATAAGCGCAACGACAATCCGAGGACGATTAAGAGAGGGAGAATATGATTTCGTACTAAAAAATGGTACAAAAACAATGATAAAACGAAAGATGTTTGAGAAATATCTGGAGAGCGTGGATGCGATATAAGTTATCATATCCTATCACAATTTATTATTTAGATTGAAAAAAGGGTGTTGTTTGTGGTATATTTATTACGCTTGCAACGCTCTTTTTGTACAGAAAGGAGCGTATTATCTATGGTACGTAGGAAGGATTCCAGGGGGCGCGTCCTTAACGATGGTGAAACACAAGGAAAAGACGGAAGGTATAGATATCAATACATGGACGTTTTGGGAGAGAGAAAGGCGGTATATAGCTGGAAATTATTACCATCTGACAAAACGCCGGCCGGAAAGCGGAAGGATTTATCACTTCGAGAGAAAGAGAAGAAAATAAAAGAAGACTTAAACAGCGGAACTGTGCCTTGCGGCGGGAATATGACGGTATTGGAACTTGTCGAGAAATATGTGTCTCAAAAGACGGGGGTACGGCATAACACAAAGGCGGGTTACAATTTTGTAGTTAATATCATAAAAAATGAAGAGTTCGGAATGAAGAGGATTGATAAAGTCAAACTCTCTGATGCTAAAGCGTGGATGATAAAGCTGCAGGCTGATGGGCGGGGGTATAGTTCTATACATTCCATCCGTGGCGTTGTGCGTCCAGCGTTCCAGATGGCAGTAGATGATGACCTCCTCATAAAAAATCCATTTGAGTTCCAGCTTGCCACAGTTGTTGTCAACAATAGCGTGGCAAGAGAGGCCCTCACAAGGAAGCAGGAGCGTCAGTTTCTGGAATTTGTGAAAAGCGATAAACATTTCCGCAGATATTACGATGGGATCTTTATCCTTTTTAAGACAGGTCTGCGGATCTCGGAGTTTGTTGGCCTGACTATTTCTGATCTGGATATGAAAAACCGGAAGATTGTCATAGACCATCAGTTGCAGCGCACAAGGGATATGCAGTATGTGATTGAGGATACGAAGACAACGTGCGGTGCCCGCGAGATACCTATGACTGAGGAAGTGTATGAGTGTTTCAAGTCAATCCTCCAAGATAGGAAAAGACCAAAGGTTGAGCCAATCATTGACGGACGGAGCGGATTCCTCTTTCTCGATAAGAACGATATGCCGATGGTGGCATTGCACTGGGAGAGGTATTTTCAACATATCCGGGAGAAGCATAACAAGATCTACAAAATCCAGATGCCGAAAGTTACCCCTCATGTATGCCGCCATACGTTCTGCAGCAATATGGCAAGGTCCGGCATGAATCCCAAAACGCTGCAGTATATCATGGGCCACAGCGACATAGGGGTCACTCTCAATACATATACCCATGTACAGTACGAGGACGCAAAGAGAGAGATGGGCGATATGTGTAAGGAACGAGAGAAAAAGAAATCTGCCATATAACATTTTCCGTCTGTCTACCAAGGGCTGAAAACGCGAGTTACAAAATTGGAATTTAACTCAATTTATAACTCAAATCCGCACAAAACTATGATAATATATGTCAAATTATGGCAAAATCAAATCAAAAAGTGAAAGGAAGGAAATGCGTAGAAACACTGGAAACACAGCATTTTCAAAGGTTTGAGAGATATGATAAAAATATTATCTTTGTGTCACGGCGACAGACAAACACACTCCAGGCGTTTGGATATAATAGATATCTTTCATCTGCCCAGGATCTTCAGAAAAATAGTCGCAAAAACCAAACAATTGCAATGACGATCCCCCAAACACTACAGGGCATCCCTCTAACCCCCATCTTCATTGCTCCACAGATGTTTCACCGATACTTGAAATTTCATCCAGCACATAGCCGCAAAATATGAAGCCATCAGGGACGGGGTGAGATCTATTATGGGCGGAAAGGTTTTTGCGTATGAGGCGAAGACTATATGGAACGAATCCTGGAACAGGGGATAAAGGCACTGGTGACAGATCATCTGGGGGAAGGATTCTCAAAAAGAGCGGATCCTGGCAAAATTGGAGAAACGATCCTCTTTGGACAGAGAGCGTGCGAAGATATAATTTAGAAGATATATTATGAAAAATTTTCCGGTGTGCTATCGGACACAGAGAGAGCAAGAGAAAAGATAGTTGTCCTCCCCGATCAAAAAAATATCCAGGTATTGACTTTTCCTGGATCCAGGTCTATAATATGAAAGAACTATATAGATCAGACATGCGTAAGAGTGGACTTCGGTCCACTCTTATCATGTGTTAGGGAAAATATGCCTGCCAGGACATTTTTTCCTGTGTAAAGGCGGTGGAATATAGATGAGCAAACATGAGATATACGAAGAGAAGGCGACAAAACTCTTGGAACCCATTTTAAAAGAGATGGATTTCGAGCTGGTCGATGTGGAATACGTCAAAGAGGTGGGAAACTGGTATCTGCGCAGTTACATTGACAAGCCGGGCGGGATCACAGTGGACGATTGCGAGGCCGTCAGCAGGCTGTTCAGCGACAAGCTGGATCAGGAAGATTTTATCGAGGACAGCTACATCATGGAGGTGAGTTCTCCCGGACTGGACCGACCCTTGAAGAAAGAGAAGGATTTCGAGAGGAGCCTGGGCAAGAAAGTGGAGATACGGACGTACCGGCCCATCGAAAAAGAGAAAGAATTTTATGGGATTTTATGTGCATATGATGATAACAGTGTGACCATAGAAGGGGATGGTCACCGCCAGATGGGATTTTCGAGAAAAGATATCGCATTGATCCGGCTGGCTCTGGATTTTTGATAAGGAGGAGAATGGAAAAATGAACATAGAGCTGATGGAAGCGTTGAATATCCTGGAAAAAGAGAAAGATATCAGCAAAGATACGCTGCTGGGAGCCATCGAACAGTCGCTGCTCTTAGCCTGCAAAAACCATTTCGGCACAGCGGATAACGTGAGCGTGTATATCAATCCGGAGACCTGTGATTTCCATGTCTATGCGGAGAAGGAAGTGGTGGAGCAGGTGGAGGATCCGGTGATGGAGATCTCCCTCGCTGAAGCCCACAAGCGGAGCGGGAGCATCCAGGTGGGCGACACAGTCCGAGTGGAGATAAAGTCAAAAGAATTTGGCAGGATCGCCACCCAGAACGCAAAAAACGTCATCCTCCAGAAGATCCGGGAAGAGGAGCGAAAAGTCCTCTTCGACCAGTATTACAGCAAAGAGAAGGACGTGGTCACCGGGATCGTCCAGCGGTATTTCGGAAAACATGTCAGCGTGAATTTGGGGAAAGTGGATGCGATCCTGACAGAGGGCGAGCAGATAAAAGGGGAGCGTTTCAACCCGACGGAGCGGATCAAGGTCTACATCGTGGCGGTGAAGGACACCACCAAGGGGCCGAAGATCCTGGTTTCCAGGACACATCCGGAGCTTGTGAAACGTTTGTTCGAATCGGAGGTGACGGAAGTCCGGGAAGGCATTGTGGAGATCAAGAGCATCGCTCGGGAGGCGGGGTCCAGGAGTAAGATCGCCGTCTGGTCCAACGACCCGGATGTGGATCCGGTGGGCGCCTGTGTGGGCATGAACGGCTCCAGGGTCAATGCAATCGTGGAGGAACTCAGGGGCGAGAAGATCGATATCATCAACTGGAGCGAGAACCCCGCGCTGCTGATCGAGAATGCCTTAAGCCCGGCGAAAGTGATCGCTGTATATGCAGATCCCGATGAAAAGACAGCTCTGGTGGTGGTGCCGGATTACCAGTTGTCCCTGGCGATCGGGCGTGAAGGTCAGAATGCCCGTCTGGCTGCGCATCTGACCGGGTTTAAGATCGATATCAAGAGTGAGACGCAGGCGAAAGAGTCCGGCGAACTGTACGACTATGAAGACGAAGAATATGATGGATTCGATGAGTCCGGCGATATCGATGCAGGAGAGCTGGAAGAGGAGGATCTCGGGGAAGAGGTCGCCGCACAAGGCTGGGAAGAGGATGAGCCGGAAACAGAGACCACAGCGGAGCCCCTGGGAGAGGATGAGCCGGAAACGGAGACCACAGCGGAGCTTCTGGGAGAGGATGAGCCGGAAACGAAGATCACAGCGGAGCCCCTGGGAGAGGATGAGCCGGAAACGGAGATCACAGCGGAAACCCTGGGAGAAGATGAGGCGGAAGCGGAGACCATTACAGAGAGCGCAGATGATGACGGAACGGAGATGGAGGCTGTGGAAGCCGCCCAGGAAGACATAGGGGAAGCTGAGCCGAGCCCAGAGGCCGCAGCGGGGAGCCTGGAGATAGAAAATGATGAAAACGGAGCCAGGCTCACAGAGACAGAAGAGGAACCGTCCCAGGAGATAGAAGGAGAGGCAGCGTCATCTGCAAAAGCGCGATACGAAGCAGAAGCGAGGGAAGTAGCTGCGCAGATCTACGCCGAAGGCGAGGAGGAGAACTACGAAGAAGAGGTCGAAGGATTCTACGCCGAGGGAGCAGGAGAGCCCGAGCTGTCTTATGCGGATGACCTGGACGATGATGAGGACGATGAAGATGACGTGTACGATCCGGAATCAGATTTCGCAGACCTTGCTTTCTTAGAGCTGGATGAGGGGGAGTTCTGATATGAAAAATAAAAAGATCCCCTTGCGCCAATGTATCGGGTGCAGGGAGATGAAACCGAAGCGCGACCTGCTGCGGATCCTGCGGACGCCGGAGGGTGAACTCCTGCTGGACGATACGGGGAAGAAAAACGGCCGGGGCGCGTACCTGTGCCGGGACATCCAATGTTTTGCAAAAGCCAGGAAGAGTAAAGCTTTAGAGCGTTCCTTCCAGATGGGCATCGGGCAGGAGATCTACGAGCGGCTTGAAAAGGAGTGGGAAAGATTTGAAAAGGAATAAAGTATTGTCCCTGGCCGGACTAGCGGCAAAGGCCGGGAAGATCGCCAGCGGGGAGTTCCCTGTGGAGAAGGCGGTCAAATCCGGCAAAGGGCATCTGGTGATCGTGGCGGAGGATGCTTCGGCCAATACCAGGAAAAAGTTTACAAATATGTGCAGCTATTACGGCGTGCCTATTTTATATATGGAAACCAGAGAAATTTTAGGAAAGACGATCGGTAAAGAGTTCCGCGCCAGTGTTGCAGTGTTGGATGCGGGTTTTGCCAAGGCTATGTTGGAAGCAGAGGAAGCTCAACACCAGAAGAAGGAGGAATGTGTATGCCAAAAATGAGAGTCTATGAACTTGCCCGGGAACTGAGCAGGGAAAATAAAGAAGTGATCGAATATTTACGGAGTAAAGGCGCGGACATCAAGAGCCATGCCAGCACCATAGAGGAGAGCGTGGCGGATGAAGTGCGTCAGGGCCTGGGCAAAGGGACGCACACGGGGGAAGCGCCGAAGAAGAAGAAAAACATCATACGCGTCTTCCGCGCCCAGAACGCCAGCGACGGCGGGAAAGAACACGCTGTGAAAAAAGAGCGCAGGTCGCCCCAGAACCGTTCTGGCCAGGGGCGTGCCCAGGGCGGACAGCCAAAAGACGATGTAAAAGCCACAAGTGAGAACGCGTCCAGGCAGGAAGGGCAGCAGAAAGCCCCGCGTAACGGCCAGGGCCGTGACCAGCGCGGACAGAACCAGCAGAACCAGCAGAACCAACAGGGCCAGCAAAATCAGTCAAACCGCGGACGCAGCGGCCAGGGCCGCGACAGGGATCAGAACAGGGAGCAGGGCCAGGGAAAGAATGACAGGGGCCGTGACCAGCGTTCAAACAGAAACTCAAACCGTGACCAGGGTCAGGGAAGAGGCCAGGGCCGCGACCAGAACCGCGATCGGAACAATCAGGGGAGAGGCCAGGGCCGTGACCAGAACCGTGACAGGAACCAGGGCCAAAGCCGTGACAGGGGCCGTGACCAGAACCGGAACAACCAGGGCCGGGATCAGAACCGCGACAGGAACCAGGGCCGCGATCAGGGCCAGAATTCCCAGCGCTCCGGGCAGAACCGTTCCTCCGGCCAATTTAACAAAGGCAAGGGCGGTTTCTCAAGGCCAGGTCAGGAACGCCGCGACAGGGATATGCCCTCCGTGGAAGCCCAGTCCAAAAATCCGAAGGAGAGCAAGAAAGAGCGGGATCGGAGCAAAAGCAAGAACACGAAGAATACAAAGAACACGACACAGGGACGCCGTCCAAACCAGAACGGCGGCAGACGGCCGAACATGCGTCTTCCGAAAGCTTTACAGAAACCGGCAAATCAGCATAAGGCGGAAGAGAAGAAGCCAGAGATCAAGGAGATCACCCTTCCGGAGAAGATGACCATCCGTGAACTGGCTGAGACAATGAAGATGCAGCCCTCCGCGATCGTGAAGAAATTATTCTTAGAAGGCGTTATGGTCACAGTGAACCATGAGATCGATTTTGAGAAAGCCCAGGAGATCGCGCTGAGCTACGACATCATCGCAGAGCCGGAAGAGAAAGTGGATGTGATCGAGGAGCTGCTGCGCGAGGAAGAAGAAAACGTGGAAGATATGGTCGCCAGACCGCCGGTGGTATGTGTTATGGGACACGTTGACCATGGCAAGACATCCCTGTTGGATGCCATCCGCAACACAAATGTGACAGACAAAGAGGCCGGCGGGATCACCCAGCACATCGGCGCTTCCGTGGTGACCGTCAACGGACAGAAGATCACATTCCTGGACACACCCGGCCACGAGGCATTTACAGCCATGCGTATGCGCGGGGCCAACGCCACAGACATCGCGATCCTGGTGGTGGCAGCGGACGACGGCGTGATGCCCCAGACCGTGGAGGCCATCAACCATGCAAAAGCAGCCGGGATCGAGATCGTGGTCGCGATCAACAAGGTCGACAAACCAAGCGCCAACATCGAGCGCGTAAAACAGGAACTCTCCGAGCATGAACTGATCCCCGAAGACTGGGGCGGCAGCACGATTTTCGTACCGGTATCCGCCCATACAGGAGAAGGGATCGACACCCTCCTGGAGATGATGCTCCTGGTGGCCGAAGTGGCCGAGTTAAAAGCAAATCCGAAACGGCAGGCCAGAGGGCTTGTGATCGAGGCAGAACTTGACAAGGGCAAAGGCCCGGTCGCCACGATCCTCGTGCAAAAAGGTACGCTCCATGTGGGAGATTTCATCGCCGCAGGCGCATGCTCCGGTAAAGTGCGCGCCATGATGGATGACAAAGGCCGCCGCGTAAAGAGTGCAGGCCCGTCCGTACCTGTGGAGATCCTGGGCTTGAGCGATGTGCCAAACGCGGGCGAGATCCTAGTCGCCTTCGACAACGATAAAGAGGCAAAATCCTTTGCCCAGACCTTCGTGGCAGAGAACAAGAAACATTTATTAGAAGACACGAAAGCAAAACTCTCCCTGGACGATCTCTTCGACCAGATCCAGGCCGGGACCTTAAAAGAACTTCCGATTATCATCAAAGCGGATGTCCAGGGTTCCGTGGAAGCCGTAAAACAGAGCTTGTTAAAGCTGACCAACGAGGAAGTGGTAGTCAAAGTGATCCACGGCGGCGTGGGTGCGATCAACGAATCAGACGTGACCCTGGCCTCCACCTCCAACGCGATCGTGATCGGCTTCAACGTCCGCCCCGATGCCCAGGCAAAAGCCGTGGCCGAACAGGAAGGCGTGGACTTGAGGCTTTACAAAGTCATCTACCAGGCGATCGAGGATGTGGAATCCGCCATGAAGGGTATGTTAGATCCGATCTTCGAGGAGCAGGTGATCGGGCACGGCGAAGTGCGCCAGACCTTCCATGCCTCCGGCATAGGTACGATCGCAGGATCTTATGTATTGGACGGCCGGTTTGAGAGAAACTGTAAAGTAAGGCTCAGCCGTGATGGAGAGCAGATCTACGAAGGCGCCCTGGCATCCCTGCAGCGTTTCCAGGATGCAGTCAAGGAAGTGAAAGCCGGCTATGAATGCGGTCTTGTACTGGAAGACTTCAACGACATCGTGGAGGGCGACCAGGTAGAGGCATATATCATGGTGGAAGTACCCAGATAGAACAAGACCAGAAAAAACGAGGTTGAGAGCAGCAATATGAGAAAAAACAGCATCAAAAACGTCCGCGTCAACACAGAGGTGCAAAAGGAGCTGAGCAACATCATCCGCAATGAGATCAAAGATCCGCGGATCGCGCCTATGACCTCCGTGGTGACCGTGGAGGTGGCCCCGGATTTAAAGACATGTAAGGCATACATCAGCGTACTCGGCGATGAGAAAGCCCAGAAAGACACCATGGCAGGCTTAAAGAGTGCGGAAGGCTACATCCGCCGCCAGCTGGCGGGGAACCTGAACATGCGGGCCACACCCCAGATCCAATTCATCCTGGAACAGTCCATCGAGTACGGTGTGGCTATGTCCAGGAAGATCGACGAGGTAATGAATAAGTAGACCATTTATGGGAAAGGGGAACTTGCATGGAGAGGATAGAAGAGATCCTGGAACAGGTGGGGACCATGGCGATCGCCGGGCACATCCGGCCCGACGGGGACTGCATCGGATCTTGTATGGGATTGTACAACTATATCAAAGAGAACTACCCGGCGATCACCGTTCATGTGTATCTGGAGCCGCCCGGGCCGGTATTTTCATATATACCGCGCATGGAAGAAGCAAGGGCCGTCTGTGACCCCGAGGCAAGATACGATCTGCTGGCTGTACTGGACTGCAGCACCCAGAAACGCCTGGGCGTGGTCGCAGAATGCTTTGCCCAGGCAAAAAAGACCGTCTGCATCGATCACCATGTGAGCAATACCCGCTATGCAGACACATGTCATGTGGTGGATCAGGCCAGCTCCGCATCCGAGGTGCTCTATAAAATGCTGGATCCGGAGAAGGTCAGTGTCCAGACGGCCACCTGTATCTACACAGGGATCATCCACGACACCGGCGCGCTGCAGTACCAGTCCACCACACCGGGGCTGATGCGCATCGTGGCGGATCTGATGGAAAAGGGCATTGATTTCAGCCGGATCATCGATGAGTCTTTTTACCAGAAGACCTACATCCAGAACCAGGTGATGGGACGTGTACTGGCGGAGAGCATCATGCTCTTAGATGGCGCATGTATCGTCGGTGTTCTGAAGAAAAAAGATCTGACATTCTACGGCGTGGAGGGAAAAGACCTGGATGGCATTGTGTGCCAGCTGCGTCTGACCAAAGGCGTGGAGGTGGCCATGTTCCTCTACGAGCTGGAGAGCATGGAGTATAAGGTGAGCCTGCGTTCCAACGGGAGAGTGGATGTGAATCAGGTAGCCGCCTATTTCGGCGGCGGCGGCCATGTGCGGGCAGCGGGCTGTGAGATCAAGGGCACATCCCACGATGTGATCAACAACCTGACACTGCATATCGAAGAGCAGCTGCAGACAGGAGACTAGAGAGAAAGACAGATGTTAGACGGGATCATAAATATCAAGAAAGAAAAAGGCTACACATCCCACGATGTGGTGGCCAGACTGCGGGGCATCCTGGGGCAAAAGAAGATCGGGCACACCGGGACATTAGACCCGGACGCGGTGGGCGTACTGCCCGTCTGCCTGGGGAAAGCCACTAAACTCTGCGATCTGCTCACAGACAAAGAAAAGACCTACCAGACCGTTCTCTTATTAGGAACAGAGACCGACACCCAGGACATCTCCGGTCAGGTGCTGCGGGAATGCGCCGTCACCGCGGATCCGGCCAAGATATGCGCCTGCATACAGAGCTTTCAGGGGGAGATCATGCAGATCCCGCCCATGTACAGCGCCTGTAAAGTACAGGGGAAGCGGCTCTACGAGCTGGCGCGGGAAGGCATCCAGGTGGAGAGGAAACCCCGGCCCGTTCAGATCCATCATATCACGGTCATAGATATGGCGAGCCCCCGCGTCTTTATGGAGGTGGCTTGTTCTAAAGGGACATATATCCGCACACTCTGCCATGATATCGGTCAGAAATTGGGCTGCGGCGGCTGCATGGAGGAGCTGGTGCGCACCAGAGTGGGCACATTCGCACTGGATCAGGCGCTGACGCTGGATCAGGTGGAGACCCTGCAGGCAAAAGGCCAGGTGGAGGAAGCCCTGATCCCCATCGATCGGGTGCTGGAAAGATACCCCAAGATCACATGCACGGGCCCGGAGGACAAGCTGCTGGACAATGGAAATCCCCTGCCCGTAAAAAACCACGGTCCAGCCCATCCAGGATGGGTGCGGGTCTGCGACAGCCGGGGGATCTTCAAGGGGATCTACCAACAGCGAGAGGGCACTGGGAAATATTTTCCGATAAAGATGTTCTTGTAGTCAGGAGACAGCCATGAAATATGTGAGGGAAAGAGAAAAACTAGCGCTGCAAGGCCCCAGTGTGGTGACCCTGGGAAAATTCAACGGCATGCACCGGGGACACCAAAAACTCATCAACCGGGTGCTGGAGATTGGGAAAAAGTGCTGTGAGACAGTCGTCTGCGCTTTTGAGACCCCGTCCAGGAAACTGCTGACCGGGGAGGAGCGGTATGCCCTGCTGGATGCCATGGGGATCGATACGCTGGCGGAATGCCAGATGGATGCAAGACTGATGCACATGGGGCCTGAAGAATTTATCCAGCAGGTCTTAGTGGGACAGATGCACGCCGGCTGGGTGGTGGTGGGCTGCGATTTCCGGTTCGGCTATCAGAGAAAAGGCGACGCGGCCTATCTGCAGAAAATGGGGCAGACATACGGATTCCAGGTGGAGATCCTGGAGAAAGAGATGGACGGGAAGCGGCCGATCAGCAGCACATACATCCGGGAACAGTTGAATGAAGGGCATATGGAGAAAGTCAACAGTCTTCTGGGATACGACTTTTCCACCACCGGCGAGGTGGTCCACGGGCGCGGGCTGGGACATACGATCGGGATCCCCACCACGAACCTGATCCCGCCCAAAGAAAAACTGATGCCGCCCAACGGCGTCTACGCCACCGTTTCCAGATTCCCGCACAGGGAGTACTTAGGCATCACAAATGTGGGGTACAAGCCAACGGTAGGGGGAGAAGATTTCCTGGGGGTGGAGACATATCTCTTCGACTGTCAGGAGAACTTGTATGGGGTGCAGTCCACGGTGACTTTTCACCACTTCCTCCGCTACGAGAGGAAATTCGCATCCCTGGAGCAGTTAAAGGGGCAGCTGTTGGGAACGGACGTTGCACAGGCTAAAGATTTTTTTGCCGTCCGGCAATATACCATGGGATAAATGTGTGGCATACACAAAGAATGGAGGGAGCATGTCAGTACTGAGTGTTGTTCTGGGACTGATGGGAGGCCTGGGCCTCTTTTTGTATGGAATGAAATTGATGAGCGACGGCCTGGAGAAAGTGGCTGGCGCGAAGATGAGGAGCGTGCTGGAATTTTTCACAAAGAACCGCTTTGTGGGGATGCTGGTGGGCGTACTGTTCACGGCGATCATCCAGTCCTCCAGTGCGACCACGGTGATGGTGGTCAGTTTTGTCAATTCCGGGCTGATGAACCTGATGCAGGCGGCGGGGGTGATCATGGGTGCCAACATCGGTACCACCGTGACCTCCCAGCTGATCTCCTTTAACTTGTCAGAGTGGGCGCCTATGTTCATCATGATCGGTGTGGTCATGAACGGCTTTTGCAAAAATCAGAAAGTCATCCGGTTTGGGGAAGTAGTCTTAGGGTTCGGTATCTTATTCATGGGACTCTCCACGATGTCCGGTTCCATGGCGGTGCTGAAAGAATCCCCGATGATCACCCAGCTCTTGGGATCTTTGGAAAATCATTACCTGGCGGTCCTGATGGGATTTGTGATAACGGCGATCCTGCAGAGTTCTTCGGCCACGGTGGGTATCGTGTTACTTTTGGCCAGCCAGGGGCTTTTGGAGATCTCAATCTGCTTCTTCATCATCCTGGGCTGTAATGTGGGCTCCTGTGTATCCGCATTATTAGCCAGCTTGGGCGGCAAACAGGAGGCAAAGAGGGCGGCTTGGATCCATTTCCTGTTCAACGTGATCGGTTCCATCCCGATCTTGATCATCCTGACGCTGGCTTTAGACCCGGTCACCGGCTTTATCGAGCAGATCTCCGGTCATAATCCGGCCCGTGAGGTGGCCAACGCCCATACGATCATCAAGGTGGTGGAAGTGATCATCCTCTTCCCGTTCATCCAGTGGATCGTAAAGCTGACCTACAAGATCATACCGGGAAAAGAACAGACAGCGGAAGAGGGCATGGAACTGGAATTTATCGGCGAGAAGAATGTGTTCTCCCCGGCGACGGCTGTGTTTGATGCTACAAGGGAGCTGGAGCGCATGGGCTATATGGCTATTGACAACCTGAAACGGGCCATGGACGGTCTCCTGGACCAGGATGAGAAGAAGATCCGGGAGGTCTACGAGGTGGAGAAAAATATCGATTTCCTCAACGAGGCCATCACAGATTATCTGGTGGCTCTCAACCAGACCACGATCCCTGTGGACGACGCCCGCAGCATCGGCGGGCTGTTCCATGTGGCCAACGACATCGAGCGCATCGGGGACCATGCGGAAAACGTGGCGGATGCGGCGCAGATGCGCATTGACCAGAGCCTGGATATAAGCGCTCAGGCCAGGGAGAGCCTCACAGAGATGCTGGGGATGGTGGTCAAGATCACCGTGTATGCCCTGGACATGTTCTCCAACAACAACCAGGAACATATGCAGGAGATCTTAGATCTGGAGGACCAGGTGGATGAGATGGAGCGCAGGCTCCAGCAGGATCATGTGGACCGGCTCACCAGACATGAGTGCACCCCGGCGGCGGGGATGATCTACTCGGATATCGTCTCCGGGCTGGAGAGGGTCTCCGACCATGCCACGAATATCGCTTTCTCCATATCGGAGGAGCCGGAGGGATGAAGCGGGCAGTGGACACACATTGTGGATCGTTTTTCAATGTGTATTTATGAAATATCAATGAACACTTTGTATTTGATAAAACAAAAAGAAAATAGTTTACAAGAAATCTCATCTATGCTATACTATGAAAAGTGTGAAAACAGCCCATATTCGGAAAACGGACTCTCCGACCATTTCTTAATATGCGGCGATCATAAAAAAAAGTATCCGAAGGATACGGATACCAGACAAGGATGAAGGAGGAGATTAAAAGATGATCTCAAAAGAAAAGAAGACCGCGATCATGAAGGAATATGCCAGGACAGAAGGCGACACCGGTTCGCCGGAGGTGCAGGTTGCGGTCCTGACGGCGAGGATCCAGGAGTTGACGGAGCATTTGAAAGTACACCATAAGGATCATCATTCCAGACGTGGACTTTTGAAAATGGTAGGTCAAAGACGCGGATTGTTAGCTTATTTGAAGAAAACTGACATTGAGAGATACCGTTCACTGATCGAGAGATTGGGGCTTCGGAAATAAGGTATCATGCAGTTTGGGGGCGGGCGATCCGCCCCTTTTGATATCTGTATTGAATCTGTGTTAAGAAAGGAAGATTTATATATGTACAAGAGTTATTCTATGGAACTGGCGGGCAGGACACTGCGCATCGACATCGGCCGTGTAGCCGGACAGGCCAATGGCGCGGCGCTGATGTTCTATGGTGATACCACCGTGCTGTCCACTGCCACCGCATCCGAGAAGCCGCGGGAAGGGATCGATTTCTTTCCTTTAAGTGTAGAATATGAAGAAAAGATGTATGCCGTGGGCAAGATCCCAGGCGGATTCAATAAGCGGGAGGGCAAGGCCAGCGAGCATTCAGTGCTCACCTCCCGGGTGATCGACCGACCCATGCGGCCGCTGTTCCCAAAAGATTACAGAAACGATGTCACATTGAACAACCTGGTCATGTCCGTGGACCCGGAGTGCAATCCGGAGATCCCGGCGATGTTGGGATCCGCTCTGGCTGCCAGCATCTCGGACATCCCCTTTGACGGGCCCTGTGCGTCCACCCAGATAGGGATGATCGGAGGGGAATATATCATCAATCCGTCCCTGGCGCAGAAAGACGTATCAGATTTACAGCTCACAGTGGCCTCCACCCGGGAAAAGGTGATCATGATCGAGGCTGGGGCCAATGAGATCCCGGAGGACAAGATGATCGAGGCGATCTACAAAGCCCATGAGATCAACCAGGAGGTCATCGCCTTTTTTGACACGATCATCGCTGAGGTGGGGAAACCGAAACACGAGTATGACAGTTATGCAGTGCCCCAGGAAGTCGTGGATGCGCTGATGGAGATGGTGTCGGCTCAGGAGATGGAGGACGCCGTCTTTACCGATGAGAAGCAGGTGCGGGAGGCGAACATCCGCGCGATCAAGGACCGTCTGGAGGAAGCCTGGGCGGAGAAAGAGGAATGGCTGCCTTTCATCGACGATGCGGTCTATCAGTACCAGAAGAAGACCGTGCGCAAGATGATCCTAAAAGATCACAAGCGTCCCGACGGGAGGGAGATCACCCAGATCCGTCCCCTGGCGGCGGAGATCGACATCGTGCCCAGGGTGCACGGCTCCGGAATGTTCACCCGGGGACAGACTCAGATCTGTACGATCACCACGCTTGCGCCCCTTGCGGATGCGCAGAGGATCGACGGGCTGGATGAGATGGAGACGTCCAAGAGATATATGCACCATTACAATTTCCCGTCCTACTCTGTGGGCGAGACACGTCCGTCCAGGGGACCGGGGCGCAGGGAGATCGGACATGGCGCGCTGGCGGAGAAGGCATTGCTGCCTGTACTCCCCTCCGAGGAGGAATTTCCCTACGCGATCCGCACCGTGTCGGAGACCTTTGAATCAAACGGTTCCACATCCCAGGCCAGCATCTGTGGTTCCACATTGTCGCTGATGGCGGCAGGCGTTCCGATCAAAAAGCCGGTGGCTGGGATCTCCACAGGGCTGGTGACCGGGGAGACGGACGACGATTATGTGGTCCTCACGGACATCCAGGGCCTGGAAGACTTTTTCGGCGACATGGATTTCAAAGTGGCCGGGACACACGACGGCATCACGGCTATCCAGATGGACATCAAGATCCACGGGCTGACCAGGCCGATCGTGGAGGAAGCCATCCGCAGGACGAAGGAAGCCCGTGAGTATATCCTGACGGAGATCATGGAGCCCTGCATCGACAGACCCAGGGGATCCGTGGGTCCGTACGCACCGAAGATCATCCAGATCCAGATCGATCCGCAGAAGATCGGGGATGTGGTGGGCCAGCGCGGCAAGACCATCAACCAGATCATCGATGAGACCGGCGTGAAGATCGACATTTCCGACGACGGGGCCGTATCGATCTGCGGCACAGAGCAGGAGGGGATGGACAAAGCGGCTGAGATGGTGCGGATCATCACGACGGATTTTGAAGCCGGACAGATCTTCGTGGGCAAGGTTGTGAGCATCAAGGAATTTGGCGCGTTCCTGGAATTCGCGCCGGGCAAAGAAGGGCTGGTCCACATCTCGAAGATGGCCAAGAAGCGGGTCAACCGGGTTGAGGATGTGCTGACACTGGGAGACATGGTGAAAGTCATCTGTATGGGGAAAGACCGGATGGGCCGGATCAGTTTCAGCATAAAAGATCTTCCGGCGGACGCGTAAAGTGAAAAGGAAGGCTGCTGCGGACAATGAGTAGTTGTGATCATGCGGCGGCTTCTTTTTATATATGAGATCCAGTGCTCCAGCCAGGCAGGGATTGAAGTCTGGATCTGTCTGGATGGAGCGCTAGATCATAGGAGAAAAGTGTGCGTTACCATAATATTACGAAGGACGATATGTTAAATGGTTCCGGTCTGCGGGTAGTCTTATGGGTGTCCGGGTGCGTCCACTGTTGTCCACATTGCCAGAATCCCATCACCTGGGATCCGAACGGGGGGCTTCCCTTTACCGAGGCGGAGCGGCAAGAGATCTTCCGGGAGCTGGACAAGGACTATATCTCCGGGATCACATTCAGCGGCGGCGACCCCCTGCACATCCAGAACATCACAGAAGTCACGGCTCTGGCCCGGAATATCCGCCGGGAATATCCGCAGAAGACCATCTGGCTCTACACAGGATACCTGTGGGAAGAGGTGAAAGACCAGGAGATCATCGCGTACCTGGATGTACTGGCGGACGGGGAATTCCAGGTGGGGAAAAAAGAATTGGGCCTGCAGTGGGTGGGCAGCAGCAACCAGAGGGTCATCGATGTGAAAAAGTCCCTGGATCAGGGGCGGGTGATCCTCTGGGCGTGATCATGCAAAGGAAAAACGGAGGGAGACATGAGGCGGATAGCGAGATTTTACAAAGTGAGTTTCCAGAGGTTCTGTGAGGATTGGATGGATATCTTCGGCGGCCAGGCGATCCGGCAGGATAAAGAGATCCAGGAGATCTATCAGGACATCCGGCTTCCGCAGCGGGCGACCAGGGGGAGCGCGGGGTATGATTTTTACGCGCCTATGGAGATCATTCTGGCCCCTGGGGAGGGTATCAAGGTCCCCACAGGCATCCGGGCGGAGATGGACGAGGGGTGGGTCCTGACATGTTATCCAAGGAGCGGCCTGGGCTTTAAGTACCGTATGCAGTTGGATAACACAGTGGGTGTGATCGACAGCGATTATTTTTATTCGGATAATGAAGGGCATATCCTGGCGAAGATCACCAATGACAGCCAGGAGGGCAGGGCGCTGACCATCCCCGCTGGGACCGGGTTTATGCAGGGGATCTTCCTGGAATATGGCATTACGGTGGATGATGGGGCAGAAGCGGTGCGCAATGGCGGCCTGGGGAGCACCACCGGCCGGTCATAGATATCACAAGATCCTATAAGATAAAAAAGATCCCGCACAGGGCGGGATCAGTGGCTGTTATCGACGGTCATCATTCCTCGATGGGTACGCCTGCGGCCTCGTCTTTTCGGGCATTTTCCAAGATCGTGTCAAAGGCTTCTGTGGCGGCCTTATACTCATCGTCGTCTTCGATGTTGGCCAGGATGGGGTCACCTTGTTCTGTCTTGCTGAAGGCGTACAGGAAGACTTCGCCGTCGTTGTTCTTGCCCTGGTCGTCCAGGGGCAGGAGGGCGATGTATTCCTTCTTGTCCAACGGGAATACAGTCAGGATGGCGCAGGCCACCTCGGTGTCGTCCTCCATCGTCAAGGTGATGGTGTTGGGCGTATTGCCCTGGGTGAGATTGGATGAACAGTTGCTGGAGCAGGAAGCGCAGTCCGCCGGTGAGCAGGCAGCTCCCTGTAAGTCTTTATTATTTTCTTGCGACATGATTTTTCTCCTCACTTTCTGTATCTACTTTAACAGATAAATTAGGGGATTGCAAGGATCAGAGAAAAAAACTATAATAATATTGTTACTGACGGTTATTGTCGGAGGAGAGTATGAGATTCGTATCATGGAATGTGAACGGCATACGCGCCTGTATGAAGAAAGGGTTTGAGGATTTTTTCCGGGAAGCGGATGCGGATATCTTCTGCATCCAGGAGAGTAAATGCCAGGCGGGGCAGGTAGAGCTGGACCTGCCGGGCTATGAGCAGTATTGGGACTATGCCCAGAAGAAAGGCTATTCCGGGACGGCGGTCTTTACAAGGCAGACGCCGCTGGAGGTCCGTTACGGCATGGGCGTCGAGGCCCATGACAGGGAAGGGCGTATGGTCACGTTGAAATTTCCGGATTTTTACCTGGTCAACATGTATGTGCCCAACTCCCAGGATGGGCTGGCCCGGCTCTCCTATCGGATGGAGTGGGAGCGGGACTGCCTGGATCATCTGTGCAGGCTGAGGGAGGACTGCCCGGTCATCTTCTGCGGGGATCTGAATGTGGCCCACCAGGAGATCGATCTGAAAAATCCGAAGGCCAACCGCGGGCACGCTGGATTTTCGGATGAGGAGCGGGCGTGCTTCACGAAGATATTGGAGAGCGGGTTCATCGACACATTCCGGTATTTTTACCCGGATCTGGAGGGCGCATATTCCTGGTGGTCTTACCGCTTCAACGCCCGGGCCAGGAACGCGGGGTGGCGCATTGACTATTTCTGCGTGTCGCCGGAGCTTAAAGGCTCTCTTAGACATGCCGGGATCCTAAGCCAGGTCATGGGGTCGGATCATTGCCCGGTCACTTTAGATCTGGATCTGTGATCCATGGATGTATACGGCTGTACAGGAAAATAGAATACAAAAGTAACGACCAAAAAAGGAGGCCCGTATGGAAGACAAAAGGTTTGGCTGCTTGAGGAAGGGAAACCCCAGGATATTGGGAGTTACGGAGGATCAGGAAGGATATAGTTTTGCCCTGGCTGTGCCGGAGGGCCGTCAGGTCAGCCTTCTGTTGTATAAGAAGGGGGAGCTGGAGCCAGAGCGGGAGATCCCGCTGACAGAGCAGTACCGGATGGGCGGCGTGTGTGCCATCAGCGTCCCGGGGATCGATCCGGCGGATATGGAATATGATTATCGCATCGACGGTGTAGTGACGCCGGATCCCTGTGCGCCTGTCCTGTGTGGGCTGGGGGCTTTCGGCGAGATGGCAGATCCGGGGAACCCCCATCAGGTGCGCGGCGGTTTTTTCCCGCGGGACTTATCTTCCTGGGAAGATCCAGGTGCGCCGCAGACACCGTATGAGGATACACTTATCTATAAGGTCCATGTGCGCGGCTACACGATGCATAAAAATTCAAAGGTGCGCCGGAAAGGGACGTTTGCGGGGCTGCAGGAGAAGATCCCTTATCTTCAGGAGCTTGGGATCACGGCTCTGGAGCTGATGCCGGCGTATGAATTTCAGGAGGTCATGATCCCCAAGGAGATGCCCCTGGAATATGCGTATAAAGTGAGAGAGAGATTTACCGTAAATTATTGGGGGTATACCAAAGGGTATTATTTTGCTCCGAAGGCGGCTTATAGCGCCAGCGGCGATTCTATACGGGAATTTCAGGGGTTGGTAAAAGCCCTCCACCAGGCTGGGATCGAATGTATCATGGAGTTCTATTTCCCGCAGGAGTGCAGTCCGTTGCTGGTCCTCTCTGCGCTCAGGCACTGGAAGATCATGTATCATGTGGATGGCTTCCATCTGGTAGGGGAGGGGGTTCCCCAGGGTCTTTTGGCGGCTGATCCGCTCCTGGGGCAGACGAAGCTGCTGTTCGAGGGTCTTGGAGGCGGTCCTGGAAGCGATCTTGTGAATAAAAATCTGGCGGAATACAACGACGGCTTTAAGGAGGATCTGCGAAGATGGCTCAAAGGTGATGAAAACGTCCTGGGAGCCGCGCTGGCCCGGATGCGCAAAAACCCGGAGGATCATGCGGTAGTCAATTATATGGCGAACCAGGATGGATTTACCCTTCAGGACATGGTCTGTTTTGAAAAAAAGCACAACGAGATGAACCAGGAGGATAACCGGGACGGCACTGTCAACAATTATTCCTGGAACTGCGGTGCAGAGGGGCAGACCCGGAAACGGTCGGTCCGGATGCTGCGCGGCCGCCAGGTGAAAAATGCGTTCTTGATGGTGCTCCTGAGTCAGGGCGTGCCCTTGATCTACGGGGGCGATGAGTTCGGCAATTCCCAGCAGGGGAACAACAATGCCTATTGCCAGGACAATGAGGTCGGATGGGTGGACTGGAGCCGGGCGAAACGGTTCCAGGAGCTGACGGATTTTGTAAAAGAGGCCATCGCTTTCCGCAGGGAGCATAGAGTCCTGCACATGTCCAAGGAGCCTCAGGGCATCGACTACCGCTGTCTGGGCTGCCCGGACATCTCGTACCATGGGCAGAGGGCATGGTACGGGGACATGGAACCGTCCAGCCGTCAGGTGGGGATCATGTACTGTGAGGGCTACGGGCGGGAAGATGGGGATGCAGGAGCGCCGGAGGGATCCAAAGGATCAGATCAGGGCCTTATCTATCTGGCCTGTAACCTGTACTGGGAGACGCAGCGGCTGGCGCTCCCCAACATCCCGGAGGATAGGACGTGGGAGATCATTTTACAGACCGGCGGGGAGGAGCTGAAGGGATTGACGGAGCCGCAGATCGAGGAGGACTATGTGGCTGTGCCGCCCCGTACGATATTGGTGCTGTTGGCGCGGACGGCAGATGAAGGAGGTTGTGATGCAGTATGATGCATCCCTGGAAACATTTTAAGACGATCACGCGGCATAAATGGATGGTCATGGTCTACTGCTTCCGCGTGGGGCTGTATAAGCAGGGCTTGCTCCATGACCTGTCCAAGTATTCGCCTGTGGAATTCCTGGTGGGATGCAGATATTACCAGGGATACAGAAGCCCCAACAACGGGGAGCGGGAGGAGAAGGGTATGTCCACCGCCTGGCTCCACCATAAAGGGCGCAACAGGCATCATTTTGAGTATTGGGTGGATTACAATATCAGCGCGGACACGGTGATCGCGGGCGTACCTATGCCCCGTAAATATATCGTGGAGATGGTCATGGACCGGATCAGCGCGTGCAGGAATTACAGCGGGGATACATATACGGATGCAGCCCCACTCAAGTATTATATGAAAAACAGGGACCGGCTCTGGTTCATGCATGAGGAGACGAAGCGTGAATTGGAAGGGCTGCTCCGTATGTTGTCGGAGAAGGGGGAGGAGAAAACATTTGCATACATCCGCCGGGTCTATCTGCCGGTGGGTGTGAGGAAGAGAAGGAGGAGAAAGATTTGAGTGGCAGTACAGTATTGATCATCTTATTGGCGTTCGTTATCTACCTGATCATGATGGTGGGGATCGGCGCGGTGTATATGAAAAAGACCAGCAACGCGGAGGATTATTTTTTAGGCGGGCGTGGCCTGGGCGGCTGGGTGGCGGCCCTTTCTGCACAGGCTTCGGATATGAGCGGATGGCTGCTGATGGGCCTGCCGGGTGCGGTGTATGCCTTGGGGACCGGGCAGGCATGGATTGCGGTTGGGCTGTTTATCGGTACAGTCTGTAACTGGGTGTTCATCTCAGCCAGGCTGCGCAGGTATACGATCGTGGCGAACAATTCGCTGACGCTCCCGGCGTATTTTGAAAACCGGTTCCGGGATGAGAAGAGGATCTTGCTGCTGATCTCCTCAGTTGTGATCGTGGTCTTCTTCCTGGTGTATACGGCTTCCGCACTGGCGGCGGGCGGGACGCTGTTCCATTCTGTATTCGGGCTGGATTACCATATCGCCCTGGCGATCGGCGCGCTGGTGATCCTGGCGTACACATTCATGGGCGGTTTTATGGCCGTGTGTACCACAGACTTTATCCAGGGGACCTTGATGCTGATCGGACTTCTGGCAGTGCCGATCGTGGCCTGGGCGCTGGTCGGCGGAGATTTCAGGAGCCTTCTGGAACAGAGTCAGGTAGCCGGCGGTGCGGATGCCTATCTGAACCTGTTTTCAAACGGCGGGGAACCCTACCGGCCTATCGACATCATCTCCCAGTTGGCCTGGGGGCTTGGATACTGCGGGATGCCTCATATCCTGACAAGGTTCATGGCGGTCAAGAATGAAAAAGAGCTGAAAAAATCCCGTGTGATCGCGATCATCTGGGTGGCCCTGTCCCTGGGTGCGGCCTGTATCATCGGCGTGCTGGGGCGCGCGTACCTCTATCCGGTGATCTTAGGCGCTGAGGGTGCGGCATCCACAGAGAGCGTGTTCATCGAGATGATCACGAAGGTATTTACCCAGGATCTGGCCCTGCCTTTTATCGGCGGTATCTTCCTGTGCGGGATCTTGGCCGCGATCATGTCCACGGCAGATTCACAGCTTCTGGTGGCGGCGTCTTCCGTCTCAGAGGATATCTACCGCAGTTATATCCATCCGGATGCGGACGGCAGGAAAGTCCTGCGGATCAGCAGGATCACGGTGGCCGTCGTGGCGATCTTGGCGTTCATCATCGCTTGGGATCCCAACAGCAGCATCATGGGCCTGGTATCCAACGCCTGGGCGGGCTTAGGTTCCGCGTTCGGTCCGATCGTGCTGTTGTCCTTATTCTGGAAACGGACAAACCTGGCGGGCGCGGTGGCCGGGATCCTGACCGGCGGCGTGGCAGTCATCGTGTGGGATTATATCCCGCTGATGGGCGGACAGACATTGGGTACAGCGACTGGGCTGTATTCCCTGGTGGTGGGCTTTGCCCTGAGCAGCTTGATGATCGTGGTGTGCAGTCTGGCTACGAAAGCGCCCGCACAGGAGATACTTGATGAGTTTGAGCGGGTGCAGAGGGCAGTTGACTGATAAAATTTCACAAAACAATCGAAACATTTTATAAAAGCTATTGATATATTGTCGGATCCGTGGCATGATGGGGGAACAAGTCGAGAAGGGAGGGGAAAGTCATGTTAGAGCCGAGAGATCTGGAAATGATCGCCGAGATCGTTGCCGCAGCGATCAAGCCATTGCAGGATGATATCACAGAGCTAAAAGAAGATGTTGCGGGATTGAAAGAAGACGTAGCAGAGGTTAAGAGAGATGTAGCGCAGCTGAAATCAGATGTGACGGAACTGAAGGTGGAAGTAGCGCAGTTGAAGTTGGATGTGTCAGAACTGAAATTGGACGTAGCGAAACTCAATGACAGGATGGATGTCCAGGAAAAACGGATGGATAATCTGGAAAACAGGATGGATAACCTGGAAAAACGGATGGATAACCTGGAAGATAGGATGGATCATCTGGACAACAGGGTAAATACCATTGGGGTGACACTGGAGAACGAGACGAACCGGGGTATCAGCATCATCGCCGAAGGACACCGCGACCTGAACCGGAAGCTAAACGAAGCATTAAAGGCTGATGAGGAAAAAGAAATGCTGCTGCTGCGGGTAAACCGCCTGGAAGGCGAGGTGTCGAAGATAAAAGACAAGCTGGAGATAGCATAAATTTTATGGAAAGGGAGAGCGGACAACACACCGTTCTCCCTTTCCGCATCCGATCTGCATCTGCCGCACAGTTGAAGTTGACCCGGAAAATGTTCTGTGTTACTATGTGTATAACAATGCGAAAGATATAGATGATAGAGGTTATGGACAGATGGTGATAGAGATAGATTTTAACAGTGATGAAGCTATTTACATGCAGCTGTGCAACCAGATCGTGATCGGGATCGCCACGGCCAGGATCCGAGAGGGGGACGTGCTGCCCTCCGTGCGGCAGATGGCGGAACAGATCGGGATCAACATGCATACTGTAAACAAGGCTTATTCCGTACTGCGCCAGGAGGGTCTGGTGACCATCGACCGCCGGAGGGGCGCCGTCGTCGCCATCGATGTTGATAAGATCGGGGCATTGGAGGAATTGAAGGAGCAGTTGCTGGTATTGCTGGCAAAGAGTTCCTGTAAAAATATAACCAGAGGAGAAGTCCATCAGCTGATCGATGAGATCTACGATGGATATCAGTTGTAGGAGGATGATATGCAGGAGAATTATACCAGGCAGGCGCAGGAGGCGATCAAACTTGCGGAGGAGACGGCCAAGAAACATAAGCACAATTATGTCGGTACGGAGCATCTCCTCATGGGCCTGCTCAAACAGGAGGATGGGACGGCCAGTGCCGTGCTGTCTGATTTTCACATAGACGAGGAACGTCTGGCGGGGCTAATCGACAAGCTGATCGCACCCCCGGCGGAGGTGCTGACAGACGGGCCGCGGGGTTACACACCCCGGGCGGAGCGGGTGATCGAGGCCAGCTACCAGGAGGCTGTCAACCTGGATGGGAAGAAAGTCGGCACGGAGCATCTGCTGATGGCGCTTTTGAAAGAGACAGACTGTGTGGGGACGCGGCTATTGTATACATTGGAGGTGAATATCCAGAAACTGTATACAGCGGTGCTCATAGCCAGTGGCGCGGCCGGGCGCTTTACAAAAGAAGAGCTGAACAGCGGCCGGGCCATGAAGATGACCGGGAACCATGCCAGCAGTACGCGGACGCTGGATCAATACAGCCGCGATCTGACGGCTCTGGCGGCGGAAGGGAAGCTGGATCCGATCGTCGGCCGGGATGTGGAGATCAACCGCATCATACAGATCCTGAGCAGGCGGACGAAGAACAATCCCTGCCTGATCGGGGAACCCGGTGTGGGCAAGACGGCCATCGCCGAGGGTCTGGCCCAGCGGATCGTCTGGGGCCTTGTGCCGGATACAGTCCAGGACAAACGGATCGTGGTGCTGGATCTTTCCAGCATGGT
Source organism: Clostridia bacterium (assembly GCA_910575625.1). GTDB lineage: Bacteria > Bacillota > Clostridia > Lachnospirales > Lachnospiraceae > MGBC164599. Next base: position 200,148 of record CAJTFD010000003.1, on the reverse strand, counting down.
GGCGGGCTCTAAGTACCGGGGCGAATTTGAAGAGCGCATCAAGAATGTAGTCCGTGAAGTCTCCCAGAATAAAAACATCCTGCTGTTTATCGATGAGCTGCACACGATCATCGGCGCGGGCGGTGCAGAGGGATCCCTGGACGCTTCCAACATCCTGAAGCCCTCCCTCTCCAGAGGGGAGATCCAGCTGATCGGCGCGACCACGATCGCGGAGTACCGCAAATACATTGAGAAAGACGCGGCCCTGGAACGCCGATTCCAGCCGGTGACGGTGGAGGAGCCGGATGAAAAAGCCACCAAAGAGATCTTAAAAGGGCTCCGTCCCTACTACGAAGACCACCACGGTGTGATCATCTCGGACGAGGCCATTGATGCGGCGGTAAAGATGTCCGTCCGTTACATCAACGACCGTTTCCTGCCGGATAAAGCCCTGGATCTGATCGATGAGGCGTCCTCCAAAGTCCAGCTCGCCGGCTACCAGATGCCGAAAGCAGTCCTGGAGGCGGAAAAACAGGTCCAGCAGCTCTATATGGCAAAAGAGCTGGCCGTAAAGAGCGGTGATTTTAAAAAAGCCCGTGCACTGCAAAAGGAGCAGGAAGCAAAAGAAGAACTGATGGAGAAAGAGCGCAACAAATATAAGAAGAAATCCAGGAACGGAAACCTGTCTGTGGATGAGAACGCCATCGCGGATGTGGTATCCGACTGGACCAAGATCCCTGTCAAGCGTCTGGCGGAAGGCGAGTCCAAACGCCTGGCCAAATTGGAGCGGGAGCTGCACAAGCGTGTGATCGGACAAGATGAGGCCGTCCGCGCCGTGGCCCAGGCGGTCAAGCGGGGCCGGGTGGGCCTAAAAGACCCCAAACGCCCGATCGGCTCCTTCCTGTTTTTGGGCCCCACCGGCGTGGGCAAGACAGAACTGTGCAAAGCCCTGGCGGAAGCGGTCTTTGGCTCCGAGCAGTCCATGATCCGGGTGGATATGTCTGAATACATGGAGAAACACAGCGTATCCAAGATGATCGGCTCCCCTCCAGGCTATGTGGGCTATGATGAGGGCGGGCAGCTCAGCGAGAAAGTGCGCCGCAATCCGTACAGCGTCATCCTATTCGACGAGATCGAGAAAGCCCATCCCGATGTGTTCAACATCCTTCTCCAGGTGCTGGACGACGGCCACATTACAGATGCCCAGGGACGGAAAGTGGATTTCAAAGAGACGATCATCATCATGACCAGCAACGCGGGAGCACAGTCCATCGTGGAGCCGAAGAAACTTGGCTTCATCACCGAGGAGAGCGAGGAAGACAACTACGAGAAGATGAAGTCAGGCGTCATGGATGAGGTAAAGCGGATCTTCAAACCGGAGTTCATCAACCGTATCGACGACATCATCGTATTCCATGCGCTGAACAAAGAGCACATCCGCAAGATCGTCACACTGCTCTTGAAAAACCTCATCAAACGCTGCAAAGACCAGATGTCCATCAACTTGAAAGTCTCTACGGCGGTGAAAGACTACATCGCCCAGGAGGGCTACGACAGCAAATACGGGGCCAGGCCCCTGCGCCGCGCGATCCAGTCCAAGATCGAAGATGCCCTGGCGAATGAGATCCTGGAGAAACGTGTGGCCAGCGGGGATGAGGTGCAGGTGAAATTGAGCAAGAATGAGATCATCTTTATAACGGTATAGAGGATGGAAGACTACAGAGCAGGACGATTGTGATCAGTGAAAAAACAAGTTATTGACATATGCCGAAAACACGATTATAATACTATGTATACAAGGATCCTTTGGAGGTAAGACTATGCCAAGGCCATGCAAAAAAAGGCGTATCTGCGCCAAACCGTCCTGCATACGATTCGGGCCGCAGGGCAGCGGCCCGGATGCGGGGACAGTCACCATGACGCTGGAAGAGTACGAGAGTATCCGTCTGATGGACTATGAAGGTTTGACTCAGGAGCAGGCCGCCCGGCAGATGGATGCAGCGCGGACTACCGTCCAGGGGATCTACAGCAGCGCCCGGCGAAAGATCGCCCAGTGTCTTGTAAATGGACATATGCTGCACTTGGAAGGCGGCAACTTCGTGCTCTGCGAGGAGACGGGGAAATGCTGCCACAGGCACTGCTGCAACAAGAAAGAGAAGAAAAGAGAGGGTATGGACATGAGGATTGGAGTTACTTATGAAAATGGACAGATCTATCAGCATTTTGGACATACAGAGCAGTTTAAAGTCTATGATGTCCAGGACAACAAAGTTGTGAGTTCAACGGTGATCGATACCAACGGCAGCGGCCACGGGGCTCTGGCAGGGTTCCTGCTGGACAACAAGGTGGATACCCTGATCTGCGGCGGTATCGGCGGCGGTGCACAGAATGCCCTGAACGGGGCGGGCATCCGTCTGTTCTGCGGTGTGTCCGGGGATGCGGATGCAGCGGTGGAGGCTCTGCTCAAGAATGAGTTGGTCTACTCCACAGAGGCCAACTGCAGCCATCACGAACACAGCAAGGGGCATGACTGCGGCAGCCATGGATGTGGAGAACACGGCTGTCACTAAAAACGCGATAAAAAAGATCCAGGTCAATAATGGCCCGGATCTTTTTTATCCTACATGGAGATGATCCCCAACACATTGGCAACAGAGCTGATCAGTATGATCCCGATACAGACAGCTGCCAGATATTTCATGAACAGGTTGTAGATCTTCTTGCGTTTAAAAGCGGAGGACTGCCCGATCTCCTGGGCCATCTTATCCAGCCCCACCACACGGGTGACCAACAGGCAGGTGGCCAGAGCCGCGATCGGCATCAGGATCGAGTTGGTCAGGAAGTCGAAGAAGTCCAGGATCGACATGCCCAGGATGCTGACAAAGCTCAGCACATTAAATCCCAGGGCGGAAGCGGAGCCGATGATCAAGATCACAGCCCCCATCAAAAGGCTGCATTTCGTGCGGCTCCATCCCAGCTGGTCCTCAAACGTGGAGACGCCGGATTCCGCCAGGGAGATCGCGCTGGTGAGTGCGGCGAACAACACCAGCAAAAAGAACATGATCCCCGCAACAGTCCCGAATCCCATATTGGCAAAAACTTTCGGGATCGTGATGAACATCAGTGACGGCCCTGCCTGCAGCATGTCCGGATCGCCGCCGGAGAAAGCGAAGACCGCCGGGATGATCATCAGACCGGCCAGCATGGCGATGGCCGTATCAAAGATCTCTATCTGGGTCGTCGCCTTTTCCAGGTCCACATCCTTTTTGATATAGGACCCATATGTGTACAGGATCCCCATGGCGATGGACAGGGAATAGAACATCTGTCCCATAGCGGCCACGATCGTCATCCAGGAAAAATGGCTGATATCCGGGATGAGGAAATATTTTACCCCTTCTATTGCGCCGGGGCGGGTCACGGAATAGATCGTGACAAAGACCGCCAGGAGGATCAAGATGGGCATCATGACCTTGGAGACGCGCTCCACACCGTACTTGACCCCCGTGATGATGACCAGGATCACCACAAGGCTAAAGCACACAAACCAAAATTCCACGCTCCCCCCGGAAGCGGTGAAATCGGCGAAATAAGAATCCTCAGCCAGAAGCTTTGTATTTCCCTTGAGATATTCAAACAGATATTTTGCCACCCAGCCCCCGATCACACTGTAATACGGTACGATGAGCATGGGGATGATGGCGTTCACCCATCCGCCGAAACGGAACGGAACTCTTTTCCCGAAAGCGGCGAACGCTCCCACCGGGCTTCTCTTGGTCATGCGCCCCAGGGCCGTCTCAGACATGATCAGCGTGTAGCCGAACGTGAGCATTAAGATCAGATAGACCAAAAGGAAGATCCCGCCGCCGTATTTTGCCGCCAGATAGGGGAAGCGCCAGATGTTCCCCAGTCCCACGGCCGATCCTGCAGCGGCCAGGACATAGCCCAGCCTTCCTGAAAAACTGCTGCGTGTTGTTGTATCTTCTTTCATTGTTGCTAAACCCCCTGTTGTATTTCTTATGCGTTATCCCGCAAATTTTCCGATAAATTCTTTTACTCGTGCATTGGGCGCCGTGAAGATCTCCTCCGGCGTGCCCTGCTGTTGTATGATGCCCTGCTCCATGAAAATGATACGGTCCGAGAGTTCACGGGCAAACTGCATCTCGTGGGTCACGATGATCATGGTCATGTGCTGCTCTGCCAACTGACGGATCACCTTCAGCACCTCGCCGGTCAGCTCCGGATCCAGCGCGGAGGTGGGTTCGTCAAAAAATAAGATCTGCGGCTGCAGGGCCAGAGCCCTTGCGATGGACACTCGCTGCTGCTGACCGCCGGAGAGCTGATGGGGATAGACATCCATCTTATCCTCCAGTCCCAGTTGCTTTAATAAGGAAATGGCCCGTTCTTTTGCCTCTGCTTTTGGGACCTTGTCCACGCTCACCGGCGCGTCCATGATGTTTTTCAGTACGGTGTAGTGGGGAAACAGATTAAAATTCTGGAACACCAGGCCGTAATGTTTGCGGATCCGCTTCAGATCCGCTTTGGGAACATACACGCATTTTCCGCTCTCCTCGTAAGCCGCCCGCTCGCCAAGGTAAGTCAGTTCCCCGCCGTCCATCTTTTCCAGCATGGTGGCGCAGCGCAGGAGGGTGGATTTGCCGGAGCCGGACGGGCCGATGATCGACACCACCTCACCCTTGTGCACCGCCAGGGAGATATCCTTCAATACGACCAGATCGCCGTATATTTTTTTCATATGACTGATCTTAAGTACTTTATCCTGCATAGTATGTCCCCCTTATTTGTAATAATTGAGGCGTTTTTCCACGTACTCCATCACCGCGGCGACCACCAGGTTGAATATGTAATAGAAAACGCCCGCCACCATCAGCGGCAGCATCGAGGTCTCCTTTGCCGCGATCTGTTTTGCCGCCGTGAACATCTCCACCTCTGTCAGCACAAAGGCCAGGGATGTATCTTTGACCAGCGTGATCATCTCGTTGGTCACCGGGGGCAGGATCCGTTTGATCACCTGTGGTAAGATGATCTTCACGAAGGTCTGCGCCTTACTGTACCCTAAGACCTCGGCGGCCTCATACTGTCCTCTGGGGATGGATTCGATGCCAGAGCGGTAGATCTCTGCAAAATAGGCCGCGTAGTTCAAGACGAAGGCGATGATCACCGCGGTGAATCGATACCCGGACGGGATCCGCATCCCGAACACATAATAGGGTGCGAAATACACCACGATCATCTGCAGCATCAGCGGCGTTCCCCGCATAACGGAAATGTAGAACTTGGTGATCCCCCGGATCAGTCCGTTGCGCGCCATGCGCCCAAAGGAAAAGAGCAGCCCCAGCGGCAGGGAAAACAAGAGGGTCAGAAAAAAGATGGCTGCAGTCTTGATCATCCCGCTGCCCAGAAGCTGCAGCATAGTTGTTGTGCTCATATCCTACTCCTTTTTTCTATGTATTTTTATAAACTGAAAAAAGGGACGGAATATCCCATCCCTTTTTTCAGATATCTTTAGTACTCCATCCGGCCAGAAATCGTAGTTTGGCTCCGTCTGCTCCGCACCATTGCGTCGTTAACATTTCTAGTCGATGCACCGCATCGCCGTCGAAATGTTGCCTAGCACTGGCACAGGCCAGGCAAAGCCCAATTACAATTCCTGACTGGATGGAGTACTGGCCTGCGGGTATATCTTGAGCCGTTTATTTTCCGAGGCAGACCGTATCCTGCACTTCGTATTTTTCAGCAATCTCATTGAATGTGCCGTCGTCCACCATCTCCAGCAGGGTAGACTCCACAGTGTCCTTGAGCTCGTCGTTCCCTTTCAGGAAACCGATCGCGTACTGTTCCGTCGCCAGGTATTCAGCCGGGTCATTCCCGGCCAGGATCTCATATCCTTCTCTCTGTTTCAGCTGATAATTGGCAACGCCGATGTCCATAGCAAGCGCGTCGATGGATCCCGCTTCCAGTTCCATGAATGCGGTGTTGTAATCGGCAAACTGGTTCAGCGACGCGAATGAAGCCGCCAGATCTAAGTTCTCCTGGCTCTCCTCATCCTCCAGGGCCGCCAGTGCAGAGGAATCTGCCTGTACGCCGACCACTTTTCCAGAGAGATCCGCTTTCGTGGCGATGCCGGAATCCGCGGCCACAACGAACACCTGACTGTTGTCGATGTACGGTGAAGACCATGTGTACTCCTCTTCACGGCCGTTCATGGTGAATCCGTTCCAGATGCAGTCGATGGACCCGGAGGATAACTCCATGTCCTTGGTATCCCAGTTGATGGGCTGTTTTACCAGTTCCCAGCCCTGACGCTCACAGACTTCTGCCGCCAGATCCAGGTCAAAACCGACGTATTCACCGTTTTCATCCATATATCCATATGGAGGGAATTCCGCATCAAAACCTACGGTAAAGGTTGTCTGATCGCCGTTGTCCGTATCTTCGGTCTTAGCCTCTTCAGCCGGCTCCGTGGTCTCACTCTCAGCCGCCTCTGTCTCGGTGGCGGCAGGTTCCTCCCCGCTTGTTGTCTCCTTGTTCTGTCCGCACGCAGCCAGGCTGAATACCATCATAGCGGCTGTAAAAAGTGCCAATCCCTTTCTCATTGTTCCTTCTCCCTTCACTTTATCGATTCATTTAGTTAAAACCTGTCAACATAGGATATCCTACCATGGACCTTTGTCTTTTGTCAATCCTTATAGATCCAGATCTTTGAAGTCGATCCGCAGATCATCGCAGATACCGGTCTTTATCTTATCTCCTAATGTATAGAGGGGGAACTTCATCATGTCTTTCTCAGATTTTAGTATTTTGGCTCAATACACCATCTCTAAAGCCAAGATGTAAAGTGACTGGAATGGGATTTTTCTGAAATATTGTACAAAATGGAGGAATTGGACCCATCCAATATGGACTTACTGCGGATTTACCTGAAAAACAGGAACATATATAATACATACCGAAATTAAATGGAGAGATACATGGGGGATGTATGATCATGAAACGAACACAGATTATGGGCTACATATTGACAGTCCTGGTGCTTGCGGGCATGTTATTTGTTCCGGAGAGCATAGGGTTAAATCGGGCAGGGATCCGTACGCTGGGTGTGCTGATCGCTGTCATCATCGCGCTGGTAACGGAGATCCTGCCCATTGGGATCACCTGTATCCTGAGCATCGCGCTGAGCGTGGTGTTTGGGGCTGTGCCGGATATCACAGAGGCATTGTCAGGATTTACGAACCATGTTCTGTTCTTTACATTGGTTTCATTCGGGATCTCGGAGGCCATCGCTGCAGTGCCGCTCTCCAACAGGATCTTGGTGCTGCTGATCCGTTTCTTCGGCGTGAAGAGTAAAAATCTGCTCTTTGCGGTCATGCTCTGCGCAGCCGTTTTATCATCGATCATGTCAAATGTGGCGACGACGGCGGTGCTGATCACGGTCATCTTAAGCCTCCTCAAGATATACGATGATCCGGATGAGCGAAAGAAGAGCGGGAAGACTTTTATGATCGGGCTGCCGATCGCGAGTATGATCGGGGGCATGATGACGCCGGCGGGCAGTCCGCTGAACCTGCTGGCTATGGGATATCTGGAAGATGCTGGCATTTATATATCTTTTGTACAGTGGATGGTCATCGCGGTGCCGATCACAGCTGTTGCGCTGGTGTTGGCGTGGCTGCTGATCGGCCGTGTGTTCGAGCCTGCACAGATAAAGGAGGAAAAAGTCTGGGAATACATCGAGTCGCTGCAGATCCCGGATCATTTCGATAAAAAGGAGCGCAGCGTCTGTGTGATCATGGCGGGCATGCTGATCCTGTGGGTCTTATCTTCCTGGATCCCGGCGCTGAATATCACAGTAGTGGGGACGATCGGTTTCGCGCTCCTGTTCTTTCCCGGGATCCAGGTGCTGACCTGGGAGGGATATGTCAAGCACGTGAGCTGGGCATCTTATTTTTTGATCGGTTCCATGATGACATTTGGGAATGCGCTGAACGCAAGCGGCGTGAGTGAATGGCTGGTGGGGACGCTGTTCGCAGGTCAGATGGGACTTCCGGTGGCGCTGATCGTGCTGGTCATCTGTCTGCTGGTCTTTGTGCTGCTGATCCCGATCCCGATCGGACCGGCATTGATCTCGATCCTCGGCCTGCCTTTTGTGACGCTGGCCCACTCCTGGGGGATCTCCCCGGTGATGCTCTTGATGCCGCTGGTACTGTGTGCGTCCAACTGCTATCTACTGCCATTGGATACGGTCCCATTGTTGACGTACGCCACAGGATATTATAATATTGCAGATATGCCAAAAGTTTCGATCGCCATACAGATATCGATCGCAGTGCTGATAGCGCTCTGGATACCAGTATCAGTGGGATTTTTGCATCTGTAGATCCCTTTTTCGGGGCGTTTGGCAAAGAAGGATCTTTAAGAGACGTTCTGGAGGGAGGATTTTTATGAAAATACGTTTTTACAACTGCAGGATCTTAGCCATGGATGGGTCCGCAGAGATCGGAGAGGGAGAAGTCTGGGTGGATGGACGCTGCATCTCCTATGTGGGGAAAGGGAAAGGATCTGCGCAGGCTTTCGACCGGGAGGTGGACGTGCAGGGGAACCTGATCATGCCGGGTTTTAAAAACGCCCACACGCATTCATCCATGACATTCCTGCGCAGTTACGCCGATGACCTGCCCCTGCAGCAGTGGCTGGAGGATAAGGTATTCCCGCTGGAGGCAAAACTCACGGGAGAGGATATGTATCAGTTGGCGAAGGTGGCGGTCCTGGAATACCTGACCAGCGGCATCACCTGTAACTTCGACATGTACTTAGATCCCTGTCAGGTGGCGCGGGCATCCGCCGACTTGGGTTTCCGCACGGTGCTGGTGGGGGCGATGAACGATCACAGTCAGTCGCCGGACGACCTGGAGCGGTGGTATAGGGAGCTGAACGGATACCATCCGCTGATCAGTTTCCGTCTGGGCTTCCACGCGGAATACACCACCGGGCGAGAGCGTCTGGAAGCGGTGGCCGGCCTGGCGGAAAAATATAAAGCCCCGGTCTACTGCCACAATTCGGAGACGAAGGCGGAGGTGGAGCAGTGCATCGGCCGCTATGGGAAGACGCCGACGGCGTTCCTGGACGAGCTGGGTATGTTCAGATACGGCGGCGGGGGCTACCACTGCGTTCATCTCAGCCAGGAAGATATGGAGATCTTTCGGGAGCGGGGGCTTTATGTGGTGACCAATCCCGGATCCAATGCGAAGCTGGCCAGCGGCATCGCGCCCATTGCGCAGATGCTGGGGATGGGGATCCCGATCGCGCTGGGCACGGACGGGCCGGCCAGCAACAACTGCCTGGACATGTTCCGGGAGATGTTTTTGACTACCGCCCTGGCAAAATTAAGAGAGCAGGACGCGGCGGCCGTGGACGCCCAGGAGGTGCTGCGCATGGCGGTCTGCCAGGGCGCACACGCCATGGGCCTGCCGGAATGCGACTGCCTGCGGGAGGGGAAGCTGGCGGATCTGATCATCGTAGATCTCCATCAGCCCAACATGCAGCCGATCAACCACATCCCGAAAAACCTCGTGTACAGCGGCAGCAAACAGAACATCCGGATGACCATGGTGGACGGGCGGATCTGCTACGAGGACGGGCGGTTTTTCGTGGGCGAGGACCCGGAGGAGATCTACGCCCACGCCAATGAGATCGCCAGGCGGCTCCAGAAATGAAGGAAATATGATCCGGGGCCATTGAAGAAACAGGCCGTAAATGGTATACTGAAAGAAAAGGAGAAATGAGGGAGGAGTTTTTATGAGTAAAACAAAGAAAATGGGGATCGCAGTCCTGCCGCTCCTGTTTCTGCTGTGCATGTTGTTTCCTGTGAAGGCAGGAGCAGCAGGGTATTCTGAGATGACCATACAGCTTGACGATGCATGGATATCCGGTGAGATCAGCACGCAGGGGGAAGTGGACTTCTATAAGTTCACCACACGGAAAGCCGGGTGGGTCACGATCAATTACCAGGGACAGAGTGTGGCCGATTCCTATGTCAGCGTGCTCAACAATGACCAGGATAGGGAGTACTGGAAGACAGAAGTATACACGTCCAGCGACATAAATCCGGTCACGAAGTCTGCCGAGATGGCTCTTGAACCGGGTACATATTATATCAAGATATGGGGCTATAACAACAAGCATACAGGAACTTATCGGCTGAAAGGCGCTTTTGAGGCGGCGAACAACGATGAGAAGACAAACGATAATGACTTTGAGACGGCGATGAGCTTAGGGAATGATCGGACCGTGACAGGTTTTTTGTCCATGGACGATCGGGTGGATTTCTTCAAGATATCGGTCCCCACGAAAAAAAGAGTGCGGCTGATCTATACTTCATATATCAACGATTCTTATATGGAGGTCTGGAACAGCGACAAGATCTCGATCAGTAAGAAGAACGTATACAGCGCGTCAAAAACGAACCCGAAAACATATGTATATGAAGAGACATTGAACCCGGGACTGTATTATATCAAGATCTATCCATATAATGATTCCCACACCGGCAAGTATACGCTGAAATATGCAGAGAAGATCCTGGCCCAGAAGATCACGATCTCCGGCAGGAAGCAGGTTGTAGCAGGCGCAGGGTCCTTTAACTTAAAAGCATCCGTAAGCCCCTCCAACACGACGGACAAGACTGTGAAATGGACTTCAGGCGATACATCCATCGCATGGGTCGACAGCAGCACCGGTAAAGTGACCGTATACAATAAAGCGGGCAAGGTAAAGATCACTGCATCGGCCCAGGATGAGAGCAACAGAGCGAGCGTCTATACCATCGTGGTGACGCCAAAGCGGCTGGATCGTCCGTATGTCTCCAATTTCTGGGGCAGGAAGCTGTATGTGAGCTGGGGTTATCACACGGGCGTGACCGGGTATGAGGTCCAGTATGCGACGAACAGTAAATTTAAAGGCGCTGTGACGAAGAAGGTATCAAGCGGTCATACGAACCGGACATTTTCAAAGATGGCGAAGAAGAGATACTATGTGCGCGTGCGCGCGTTCTATAAGAGCGGTCCAAAAGTCTATCGCGGACCGTGGAGCAGCGGGAAGAGTGTCAAGATCACCCACTAGATATAGGATAGGGTAAAAAGAGGCGTGTTCAGATCCCACAAGGTCTGGACACGCCTTATTTGGGAATTTCAAAAAAAACTTGTATTTTTATAAAAGTTTTATTACAATAAAGTAATGTATCGGTGGTACGACAAAAAACGCGGATACGAGTAAGCGCACTTCAGGCAAAAAAGCAAAAGTGCGAGGGATCGGAGGAAGAGCATGAGAGATATGGTAGAGATCAGATGGCACGGACGGGGCGGCCAGGGCGCGAAGACAGCGGCGCTGCTGCTTGCGGACGTGGCTTTCCAGACAGGGAAGTATGTACAGGGTTTTCCGGAGTACGGCCCAGAGCGCATGGGCGCACCCATCACAGCCTACAACCGGATCAGTCCAGATAAGATCCGGGTGCATTCAAATATCTACGAGCCGGATTTTGTGGTGGTCGTGGATGAGAGCCTTTTAGAGACTGTCCATGTGACCCAGGGTCTGAAAAAAGAGGGAGCTGTCGTTGTCAACACGGACAAGCCCAAAGAGGAGATACAGAAACACCTGGAAGGGTACGAGGGGAAGATCTATACGATCGACGCGAAGAAAGTATCCCTGGCGGCACTGGGAAGATATTTCCCGAACACGCCTATGCTGGCGGCCATCGTGAAGGTGAGCGGCGTGATGGACGAGGCCACCTTCATGCAGGAGATGGAGAGTTCGTTCAAGCATAAATTCGCTTCCAAGCCGGAAGTGATCGAGGGCAACATGAAGGCGCTGAAAATGGCATTACAGGAGGTGCAGTGATGGATCTACATAAAGTCAATGAAAACTGCAGCTGGCAGGATCTGACAGAAGGGATGCAGGTCTACCAGGGCGGTACATCCGCAGGATTTCCCACCGGGGAGTGGACGGCGATCAAACCGGAATTCATAGAGGCAAACTGCAATCAGTGCCTGTTGTGCGTACCGGTCTGTCCCGACAGCGCCATCCCCGTAAAAGACCAGAAAAGGGGAGATTTTGACTACAGACACTGCAAAGGCTGCGGCATCTGCGTAAATGCTTGTCATGCCGGCGCGATCAAGATGGAGGGGGTAAGATAGCTATGGGAAAGAGAGACCGTTTATCAGGAAATGAGGCCGTGGCCATCGCCATGCGCCAGATCAACCCGGATGTGATGCCCGCATTCCCGATCACGCCCTCCACAGAGATCCCGCAGTACTTCTCATCCTTTGTGGCAAACGGCCAGGTGGATACGGAATTTATCCCGGTGGAGAGTGAGCACAGCGCCATGAGCGCGGCGATCGGTGCGGAGGCCGCAGGGGCCCGGACGCTGACAGCCACCTCTTCCTGCGGTATGGCCCTGATGTGGGAGGAACTCTATGTGGCGGCATCCAACCGTCTGCCGATCGCGTTGGCACTGGTCAATCGTGCCCTGTCCGGCCCGATCAACATCAACTGCGACCACTCAGACAGCATGGGCGCAAGGGATGCGGGATGGATCCAGATCTACGCGGAAAATAATCAGGAAGTTTACGACAATTTTATCCAGGCATTCCCCATCGCGGAAAATGCAAAGGTGCGTCTGCCGATCATGGTCTGCCAGGACGGTTTTATCACCAGCCATGCGGTGGAGAACATCGAGCTGCTGGAGGATGCGGATGTGAAAGCTTTTGTGGGGGATTACGACCCGGAACACTATCTGTTGAACAGTCAGGAGCGCATGGCCGTGGGTCCCTACTCTGTGACGAACTATTATATGGAGGCAAAAAAACAACACGCCCAGGCTATGGCCAACGCAAAACAGGTGGTCCTGGATGTGGCGAGAGAATTTGCCAAGATATCCGGACGGGAGTACGGGCTCTTTGAGGCATACCGTCTGGAGGACGCTGACTATGCCATGGTGATCATCGGTTCAGCGGCCGGTACAGCCAAGGACGCGGTGGATGCCCTCCGTGAAAAAGGCATCAAGGCAGGGCTCTTGAAGATCCGTCTGTTCCGTCCATTCCCGGCGGAGGAGATCGCGCGGGCGCTCTCCCATGTGAAAGCTGTGGCGATCATGGACCGTGCAGAGAGCCTTTCATCCCAGGGAGGTCCGCTGGGTTCCGAGGTGATGGCCGCTCTGTACCGTGCCCGTTCCCAGGCGCTGGCTGTCAATTATATCTACGGCCTGGGCGGCAGGGATGTGCGTGTGGACCAGGCAGAAGAGGTGTTTGAGCAGCTGGAGAAGATCGCGGCGGCGGGAGAAGTGACCGATGCGTACCGTTATCTGGGACTGAGAGAGTAGAAAGGACGGGGATAAGATCATGGCCTATAATTTTAAAGAGACAATGAGCAAACCGGAGCGTCTGGCTCCCGGACACAGGATGTGTGCAGGCTGCGGCGGCACGATCGCGGCCAGGAATGTCCTGCGCGGACTCCACGAGGGCGACCGGGCAGTGATCGGGAATGCCACGGGCTGTATGGAGGTTTCTACTTTCATGTACCCGTACACAGCCTGGGAGGACAGCTACATCCATAACGCCTTTGAAAACGCCGGGGCGACCTTGAGCGGCGTGGAGACGGCCTACCGTGTGCTGAAGAAAAAAGGGAAGATCGCCGACACGTACAAATTTATCACCTTCGGCGGCGACGGCGGCACCTACGACATCGGTTTCCAGTCCCTCTCCGGGGCGATGGAGCGCAACCACGATATGGTCTATGTCTGCTACGACAACGGGGCCTACATGAACACAGGCATCCAGCGTTCCTCCGCCACACCCATGTATGCCAACACCACCACCACACCGGTGGGCAGCGAGAGCAACGGAAAACCCCAGAACAGGAAAGATCTAGCTTCCATTATCGCAGAGCATGACGTGCCCTACGTGGCGCAGACCACATTCTGGAAAAATTTTAAAGACCTCCACGTAAAATCCGAGAAAGCCATCTACACAGAGGGCGCGGCTTTCCTAAACATCATGGCTCCCTGTCCCAGAGGGTGGCAGTATCCCACAGCGGACATCATGGAGATCTGCCGTCTGGGCGTGGAGACGAACTACTGGCCGCTCTTCGAGGTGGAAGAGGGCAAGTGGACGCTCAACTATGAGCCGAAAAAGAAGCTGCCGATCGAAGATTTTCTGGTCAGACAGGGACGTTTTAAACACCTGTTCAAGAAAGAGAATGAATACCTGATCGAGGAGTTCCAGAAGGAAGTGGACCGCAGGTGGGAGAACCTGTGCTACCGCTGCAGCAGATAGATCACTCCACATAAAAGAGGGGAAGGAGTTGGAGTATGAAGTTATTTGAAGAAATTTTGCACAGCGTCAACGATTTTGTCTGGGGGCCGATCATGTTGGTGCTCCTGGTGGGCACCGGTGTGTTTTTGACCATCCGGCTGAAATTTCTGCCCTGGAGGAATCTGGGGTATGCGCTGAAATCTGTATTCCGTAAACCAGATAAGACAGAGGAGCAGCAGGAGGGGGATATCACCCCGTTCCAGTCCCTGATGACCGCCCTGGCGGCCACGATCGGGACCGGAAACATCGTGGGTGTGGCCACGGCTATGGTTTTGGGCGGCCCGGGCGCGCTGGTATGGATGTGGCTCAGCGCATTGTTTGGCCTGTCCACGAAATACGCAGAGAGTCTTTTAGCGGTCAAATACCGTGAAGTCAACCAGGACGGCGAGATGGCCGGGGGTCCCATGTATGTGATGAAAAACGCATTCCCGATCCCGGTCCTGGGCAAGATCTTGGCGGTGGCTTTTGCGCTGTTTGCAGTAATGGCCTCCTTCGGTATCGGGAACATGACACAGGCCAATTCGATCTCTGAAGCCCTGAATACTACCTTCGGTGTACCAAATGCGGTGACCGGCGTACTGCTCACCGTGTTGGCGCTGATCGTGCTGTTGGGCGGTATCAAGAGTATCGGTAAGGTCTGTGAGAAGATCGTGCCGTTTATGGCTGTCCTGTATTTTGTATGCGGTCTCGTCGTTATCATCCTGAATATCAAGAATCTGCCAGCCGGCGTGGGACAGATCTTCTCGATGGCATTCAGTGTGAAAGCGGTATCCGGCGGTGTGGGCGGTGCGATCATCGCCTCCATGCTCTCCGCCATGCGCTGGGGCGTGGCTCGTGGTGTATTTTCTAATGAAGCGGGCCTGGGTTCTGCGCCGATCGCGGCGGCGGCAGCGAAGACGGATTTGCCGTCCAGACAGGGTTACATCAACATGACTGGTACATTTTTTGATACCATCGTGGTGTGTACCGTGACGGGGCTGGTCATCGCCAGTTCCGGACAGTTGGGAGTTGCGGGTGCGGATGGGGAACTGCTCACCGGGGCGTCCCTGACGATCGCGTCGTTCCAGTCTGTGCTGGGGACCTTTGGCGGCTGGATGGTATCCATCGGTATCATGCTGTTTGCTTTCTCTACGATCCTGGGCTGGGAGTATTATGGTGAAAAATCCCTGGAATTCCTGGTGGGTTCCACGAAAGCGAATAAGCCGTACCGTCTCTTCTTCTCCCTGATCGCATTTTTTGGGGCGACCCAGACGCTGAGCATCGTATGGGATTTCTCGGATACGATGAATGGTCTGATGGCGATCCCGAACTTGATCTCGCTGCTGGTCTTGAGCGGGGTGGTGGCGAAGGACTGTTTCGCATACCAGGATGTGATCAAGAAAGAACGTTCAGAATAGCATGATAGGGGGGCCGCTGCAGGCACCCGCAGATGATCTGGATGTGAAGGGAATATAGATGAAGAGAAAGGAAGCAGACTGAAATGAAGAACACAAAAAAATTAGTACTTGCAGCGTTGTTTGCGGCCCTGGCCTGTGCGGCGACCATGGTGATCCGTATCCCCACATTTGGCACCGGAGGGTATATCCACCCTGGGGATGCGATCGTCATTCTCGCGGGTATCTTTTTGGGGCCTGTGTACGGCGGTCTGGCCGCGGGGATCGGGTCGGCTATGGCAGACTTGTTAGGCGGTTATTTCTTGTATGTGCCCATCACTTTTTTGATCAAGGGTGCAGTTGCATTTTTGACGGGGAAGGCATTCCATTTTATCCTGGAAAAAGGAAAGGCCGCTTGGATGGGCGTGGCCGTTGGCGGGATCTTCGATATCCTGTTGGTCGTGTTTGGCTATGCGTTGTGTGAAAGCTTTCTGTATGGGGTCCCGGCGGCTGTCGGCAGTATGTTCCCGAACCTGATCCAGGGAGTGGGGGGACTGGTGTTGTCCATGCTCCTGTATCCGCTCCTGGCGGCCATACCGGAATTTTCGTATATGGCCGGGGCGTCGCGACGGCATAAATAAAGATCGAGATAAGCTCCTTTTGGTGATCAGATTTAGGATATGAAATGCCCGGTGTTATCCACACCGGGCATCTTAGATTGTAGATCATAGTACTCATTGCAGCTGGCTCTTCGTATAATGTCCGCTGTCGATCAGGACTTCCTTATAATTCTCTTTATCCACGACCTGTGTGCTGCACAGATAGGACGGGATGGCTTTCTTTCCTTTTTTATATTGTTCCTGGTCGTTGGTCGTGGGGATCTTGCCGTTTATGCAGTCTATGGCCATCTCCGCGCATTTGGCGGCCAGGGTCCGGGTGTTGCGGAAGACGGACATGGTCTGGTATCCGGCCTTGATATCCTGGACGGCATCCAGCTGTGCATCCTGTCCGGTTACGAGCGGCCAGTCGTTTCCTTTGGTGTAGTCCCTGTTTTCTAAAGCTGTGCGTACACCGTAGGCCAGGAAGTCCGATGAGGTGCAGGCGATATCCAGATGGCTGTCCAGATAATTGGCATCCAGAAGGGCCTCACAGTTTTTCTGGGCAGTATCCTCTGCCTCATATAGGATCGCGGTGTCCTCAAATCGGATGCGCCCGGACTTGCAGACCAGCCGTCCGCTATCCAGATAGGGCTGCAAGATCTCCAGGATGCCCTGGTGGACCATCTTCGCGCTGTAGTCCTGGGGGTCGCCCATGAAAAATTCAATGGTGCAGGCAGCGGACGCATTGCCGGAGACAACTTTTTTATCCAGTCCCTTTTCTTCTACGATGTATTCTCCGATCTGTCTGCCCGCCTCTAGGTTGTCAAATCCGGCGTAATAATCCACCGCATCCGTGCCCGTCGCCAGACGCTCGTAGGAGATCACCGGTATCTTTGCCTTCTGGGCCTTCTTAAGCGGCTCGGAGAGGTCGGCGGAGGGGACGGGGGCCACGATCAGGCAGGCAGCTTTCTGCTTGACAAATTTTTTTAACTGCCGGATCTGCTTTTGTGCGTCGTCCTCGGCAAATTCTACGGATACTCTAAAACCGGCGTCTGTCAGGCTGGTGTTCATGAAAGCGGCGGCGCTGATCCATTTCTCGTCGGACTGGGACGGCATGGATATGGCGGCGACGGGTTTTTTCTGTTCATTTTCCGAAGCCACGTTCTCGGCAAAATTTTGGCTGCCGGATGTTGTCTGAGAAGTGCTGTCTTTTTTGCCGGAAGGACTGTCCTGTTTCTGGCATCCGGCCAGACTTAAGAGAAGGACGAGACAGAGCATCCAGCCAGTGATCTTGATCTTCATGTAAAACCTCCTTATCTCATCAGTCGCTTGATCATATATGTGTTTGCTTCCTGTTCTTGTCTGTCGTCTAAGGGGGCGAGGTCTGCGGACCCGTATTTTCTCTCCAGGGCTTTTTTGATCAGGTGGTCGCAAATCTGGGGGTTTTTGGGCAGCAGGGGGCCGTGGAGATAGGTGCCGATGACGTTTTTGTAGAGAACGCCCTCGCAGCCGCTCTCGCTGTCGTTGCCCGACCCGTAGAGGACTTTTCCGAAGGGGCGGTTTTTGCCGATGTATGTCCGGCCCCCGTGGTTTTCGAATCCCACCACGGGCATTTCGCACAGAGGGCTCTTGAGGATGATGTTGTCGATCAGGCGGCCCTCGCCCTGTTCTGTATATATGTCCACCAGGTCCAGTCCCTCGATCGTCCCGTCTTTTGTCTTATAATATTTTCCCAGGAGCTGGTATCCGCCGCATACGGCCAGGACAACGCCGTTATCCTCCACGTAATCTTGGAAATCCCGCCGGATCTTTTTTAATTTTTCGCAGACCAGCATCTGTTCCCGGTCTGAGCCGCCCCCTAAGAGCACGATGTCCAAGGCGGAAAAATCCACCTCATCTTCGCTCTCAAATCCGATCGTGCGGGCGTGGATCCCCCGCCACGTGCACCTTTTCATCAGGCAGGCGATGTTGCCCCTGTCCCCGTATAGGTTCAAAAGATCCGGATAGAGATGTCCGATGGTCAGTTCCATATCCCGTTTCATAGCTCGTTTCATGATCGTTCACCTTCCAGTTTCTTTAAGATGTTCCGGGTGCTAAATAAAGCGGTGTAGTTGACCAGCACGTACAGGTTTCCGCAGCCGTCCACCACCCGCCCCCAGATGGCCGATTCCACATCCGCCTCCAATATGGAAGGGATATCTGCGTACTTGAGCCGCAGCCGCATATCCTGGCAGCGGATGCCGCTGACGGTGATCGAATGGATCTCATCCCCGGAAAACCGGTCAAAATCCACATCCCACAGCCAGGAGATGTCCGTGCCGTCCTGCTCGTTGTCGTTGATGACGATGACCAGGTCTTTGGGGCGGGTGTCGGTTATGACGGCCGAGATGTTCTGGTTGAATCCGGCGGGGTTCTTGGCCAGGTTCAGCACGATCGCGGTGTCACGGATGCGGAAACTCTCCATCCGCCCGTTCTCCGGGTGGAACTCTTTGAGCATCTGGTTGAAATGGGACAGGGTAAAGCCAGCATGATCCGCGGCCGCGTAGGCGGCCAAGATATTGTAAACGTTGTAAAATCCCCGGTAATTGGCGACAATATGCTCCGTCCCTACCCGGAAGGACAGCTGTTCCCCCATCTGTACATCCCGGGCGTCGTAGTCGATGGACGGCCGGGCGAAACCGCACTGGGGACAGGCGTAGTCGCCCAACTGGCTGTAATGGTAGAAACGGTAGGAGAGGCGCGCGCCGCATTTTTTGCAAAAACGCCCTTCCCGGATCTCCTGGATGTCGGACGCGTCCGCGACTGGCTCGCTGATGCCGTAGGTGACGGAGGGATTTTTGCACTCTGTGGCCAGGTAGGCGGAGAGGGCATCGTCGCCATTGACGATCACATCCATCTGGGGTGCGCTGTCCATGACGCCTTTTAAGATATCCATCGTGATGTCGATCTCCCCGTAGCGGTCCAGCTGGTCCCGGAACAGGTTGGTCAGGACCATGTGGTCGGGTTTGAATTGGGGAAAGATATGCCGGGTGGAGGCTTCGTCCACCTCGATGCAGGCGCAGTCGGCATCGATCTTCCCGTTCATGCCGGCGGCCAGGACAAAAGCGGCCGCCACACCGTTTAGCATATTGGAGCCTGTGCGGTTGCAGATGACTTTTACCCCCTCTGTCTCCAAGGCGGAGCAGAGCAGGTTGTTGGTGGTGGTCTTTCCATTGGTCCCGCAGACGATGAAGATCTTCTGGCGGACCTCGGCAGCCAGTTCACGCAGGATGGGCGGGTAGATCGCGAGGGCCAGCTTCCCGGCCCAGGTCACCCCCTGCCTGCCCATATGCCTGCAGATACTGCAGGCGGCTTTCGCGGTCCAGACCGCGAGGATCCTTCTTATATCCATGGCTTCCTCCAATTGTATCGTTTTTAAGACACGTTCCATGACCATTATAGCCGTAAAACCGGGACGTGTAAAGTGTCCGGGTACTGTTTTACGGCAGCCCGGCCCTTTTTAACCTAAAATTCCTTGACAAACGGGGGGAGAGGGTATATACTTTGAAAATCAAAATAATTTACATTCAAAACAGATTAAAATAGATCAAAGGAGACCATATGGCTGTGAGTATATGCGGGACAGGGTCCTACATCCCTTCCTATACAATAGACAACAACGGCATAGCAGCATTGGTGGATACCAGCGACGGATGGATACAGGAGCGCACCGGGATCCGGCGCCGGCACATCGTCGACGGAGAGACGACCGTCTCCATGGCCTGCGAGGCGGGCCGTCAGGCGCTCACGTCCGCGGGCGTATCGGCTGAGGAGGTAGACCTGATCATCGTATCCACCATATCCTCCAATATGATCCTACCCTGTGCGGCCTGTGAGGTGCAAAAAGAGCTGGGGGCCATACACGCCACCTGCTTCGACTTAAGTGCCGCGTGTACAGGTTTCCTCCTTGCCTACAACACTGCGGCGGCCTATCTGGCCGGGGGCATTTACAGCACAGCACTGATCATCGGCAGCGAGAGCCTTTCCAATCTGACAAACTGGAAAGACAGGGGGACCTGCATCCTGTTCGGAGACGGGGCGGGCGCGGCTGTGTTAAAGGCGGATGACCGGAGGATGTATCTGCCCGTGACCCGCGCAGACGGGGCGAAAGGCAGTGCGCTCACCCTCAAGAGCAGGCACGACTGGAATGTGCTGGATGTCAAAGAAAAAAGAGACTATGACAGCGACGGATATTTTATGCAGATGGACGGAAAGGCGGTCTTTCAATTTGCCATAAAGAGAGTACCGGAGGCGATCCGGGGCGTGCTGGAGAAAAACGGAGTCCGCCAGGAGGAGATCGCCTGGTTCCTGCTCCATCAGGCGAACAGGAGGATCATAGAGTCGGTGGCCAAACGTCTGGGGGAACCCATGGAGAAGTTCCCGGTGAATATCCAGGAATACGGCAACACATCATCGGCCAGCATACCGATCCTGTTAGACGAGATGAATAAGAAAGGGCTGTTAAAGTCCGGGCAGAAGATGGTCCTGGCCGGGTTCGGTGCGGGACTGATCTGGGGCGCGGCCCTCTACGAATGGATATGATAAAGTGAGGTAAAGATAAATGCAGACAGAATTGAGCAGTTTATTAGAGATCCAATATCCCATCATCCAGGGCGGCATGGCATGGGTCGCCGAATACCATCTGGCGGCAGCGGTATCCGAAGCGGGGGGGTTAGGGCTGATCGGAGCGGCCAATGCCCCGGCGGACTGGGTACGGGAGCAGATCTGTGAAGTAAAAAAGCGGACCGACAGGCCCTTTGGCGTAAACATCATGCTGCTGAGCCCCCATGCAGATGAGGTGGCAAAAGTAGTCGCCGAGGAGGAGGTCAGAGTGGTGACCACCGGCGCGGGCAGTCCAGAGAAATACATGGAGTTGTGGAAGAACGCCGGCATAAAAGTGATCCCGGTGGTGGCCTCCGTGGCCCTGGCAAAACGCATGGAACGCTGCGGCGCAGATGCAGTGGTGGCAGAGGGCTGTGAGGCTGGCGGGCATATCGGGGAGAGCACCACGATGACCCTTGTGCCCCAGGTGGCCGATGCCGTGCAGATCCCGGTCATCGCGGCCGGGGGCATCGCCGATGGGCGGGGCATCGCCGCGGCATTTATGCTGGGGGCGAAAGGGGTGCAGATGGGGACCTGTTTTGTGGTCACCAACGAATCCCAGGTCCATGACAATTACAAAGAGCGGATCCTAAAGGCAAAAGACATCGACACCCGGGTGACCGGACGGAGCACCGGCCATCCGATCCGCACACTGCGCAACGAGATGACCAAAAAATATATGGAGTTAGAGGAAAAGGGTGCAAGTTTTGAGGAGCTGGAATATCTGACCCTGGGCGCACTGCGGAACGCTGTCGTCGACGGGGATGTAAAAAACGGGAGCGTGATGGCCGGACAGATCGCGGGGCTGGTCAGAGAGCGGATATCCTGTAAAGACCTGATCCACCGGCTGGTCAGCGAGACCGACGCGCGGATGAAAGGAGTAGAGTGG
The DNA here is from genome assembly GCA_910575625.1 of Clostridia bacterium. Classification (GTDB taxonomy): domain Bacteria; phylum Bacillota; class Clostridia; order Lachnospirales; family Lachnospiraceae; genus MGBC164599. Next base: position 178,283 of record CAJTFD010000003.1, on the reverse strand, counting down.
TATGACTGATAAGATCAAGACAGCCTTCATCTATCCGGGACAAGGCGCACAAAAGATCGGGATGGGCGCAGATTTTTACAAAAACAGCGCTGCCGCCCGGGAGATCTTCGAGAGAGCCAGCGAAGCATTGGATCTGGACATGAAAGCGCTCTGTTTTGAAGAAAATGACAGATTAGACCTGACAGAATACACGCAGGCCGCCATGGTCACCACCTGTCTTGCCATGACAGAGGCAGTCAGGGAGGCCGGATTACAGCCGGATATCACTGCCGGCCTGAGCCTGGGCGAATACGCGGCGATCGCGGAGGCCGGCGGCATGGACGCCCTGGACGCGATCCGTCTGGTGCGAAAGAGAGGCATCCTCATGCAGAACACCGTCCCGGCCGGAGAGGGAGCTATGTGTGCGGTCATGGCCATGGATGCCGGGAAGATCGAGGAGATCCTGGCAGATGTGCCGGATGTGGGGATCGCAAACTATAACTGTCCGGGCCAGATCGTGATCACAGGGAAAAGAGAAGGTGTGGAAGCGGCGGTGATCCGGTTAAAAGAGAATGGCGCAAGGCGGACGGTCATGCTCAACGTGAGCGGCCCCTTCCACTCACCCATGCTCATCCCGGCCGGGGAAGAGCTGGCAAAAGAATTTGACCAGATCACGCTGCATCCGCTCAAGATCCCCTATATGACCAACGTGACAGCGCAGAAAGTGGAGGACATCGCAGAGACGAAAGGACTCCTGGTCCGCCAGGTGAGTTCGCCGGTGCGCTGGATGCAGAGCATGGAAGCGATGATCGCAGAGGGTGTCGGACAGTTCATCGAGATCGGACCGGGGAAGACCCTGGCCGGCTTCATGAAGAAGATCGATCCAAAATGTAAAGTCCATAACATATCCGTGTGGGAAGACATAGAGAATGTAACAGAGGTCTTGAGAGGAGGAGCAGGATGTTAGAAGGAAAGACAGCCGTCGTCACAGGCGCGTCCCGTGGGATCGGGCGGGCCATTGCGCAGAAACTGGCCTCCCAGGGGGCATCTGTGGTGATCAACTACAACGGTTCCGAGGAAAAAGCCTTGGAGACACAGCAGAAGATCCAGGAAAACGGGGGCACAGCATCCATTTACAGATGCGATGTATCCGACTATGGCCAGTGTGAAAAGTTCATACAGGATGTGATCTTGGAATATGGCCGGCTGGATATCCTGGTCAACAACGCCGGGATCACAAAAGACGGACTGTTGATGAAGATGTCCGAAGAAGATTTTGACAGGGTTATCGACATCAATTTAAAAGGAGCTTTCAACACCATCCGTTTTGCTTCCCGTCAGATGCTCAAGCAGAGGAGCGGGCGGATCATCAACATGTCATCCGTCTCCGGTGTGACCGGAAATGCAGGCCAGGCAAACTACGCGGCTTCCAAAGCCGGACTGATCGGACTGACGAAAGCTGCGGCCAGGGAGCTGGCCTCCCGGGGCATCACGGTCAACGCCATCGCACCGGGTTTCATAGAGACGGATATGACAGACGCGCTGTCGGATAAGGTCAAAGAGGCGGCCACGGCCCAGATCCCTCTGGGCAGGTTCGGCAAGCCGGAACAGGTGGCCGCGGCGGCGGCATTCCTTGCATCTGAGGAGGCGGGGTATATCACCGGGCAGGTCCTGCACGTGGACGGCGGGATGGTGATGTGACATAACCAGTTCAGCCAGACAAGTGTGATATGGGAAAACCGTGCTGGCACGAGTTTTCCCATATCGCACTTGTCTGAGGGAACGCCCGATCATGAGCAAAAGGAGCTGCAGAGCAGCGAGGAGCGTCGGAAGGCGCGGTTTTGCGAATGGGCGTGAGCTGAACGTCCGGCAGGTCAGACATGACAGGGTGAAAACCGTGCTGGCACGAGTTTTCCCATATCGCACTTGTCTGAGGGAACGCCCGATCATGAGCAAAAGGAGCTGCAGAGCAGCGGGGAGCGTCGGAAGGCGCGGTTTTGCGAATGGGCGTGGGCTGGACGCCCGTATATCTTGTCCGTATATAGGAGGAAGAGAGAAAATGGAGAGTGTTTTAAAGAGAAGGGTAGTCGTAACAGGGCTGGGGGCGGTCACGCCCATCGGGAACACCGTACCGGAGTTCTGGGACGGCATAAAAGCCGGGAGAGTGGGGATCGCCGAGATCACCCAGTTCGACACGGCGGATTATAAAGTAAAACTGGCGGCAGAAGTCAAGGGATTCACAGCGAAAGAGCGGATGGATTTCAAAGCGGCAAAGAGGATGGAGCCCTTTGCGCAGTACGCGGTGGCCGCGGCGAAAGAGGCATGTGAAGATGCCGGGCTTGACATTTCCAAAGAAGATCCCTATCGTGTCGGCGTGATCGTGGGTTCCGGGATCGGGAGCCTCCGGGAGACAGAGCGGGAATACGAGAGGATCCAGGAGAAAGGTCCGGCCCGGGTCAATCCCTTAATGGTCCCATTGATGATCTCCAACATGGCGGCCGGGAATATCTCCATCCAGCTGGGGCTGAAAGGAAAATGCACCAACGTGGTGACGGCCTGCGCCTCGGGCACCCACTCCATCGGCGACGCCCTCCGGGCGATCCAGTACGGCGATGCGGATGTGATGTTCGCCGGAGGGGCGGAGAGCTGTATCTGTCCATTGGGTGTGGCCGGATTTACAAGCCTGACTGCGCTGTCCACAGCGACAGACCCGCTGCGCGCATCCATCCCCTTTGACGAGGACAGGGACGGTTTTGTGCTGGGCGAGGGTGCCGGGGTGGTGGTATTGGAAGGATTGGAACACGCCCAGGCACGGGGGGCGCGGATCTACGCGGAGCTGGCGGGCTACGGGGCCACCGGGGATGCCTATCACATCACCTCCCCGGCCGAGGACGGCAGCGGCGCGGCAAAAGCCATGGAGCTGGCCATGAAAGAGGCAAAGGTCACACCAGATCAGGTGGACCACATCAACGCCCACGGCACCGGGACCCATCACAACGACCTTTTCGAGACAAAAGCCATCCGGCTGGCCTTGGGGGAAGCCGCTGACCATGTGGTGGTCAACTCCACCAAATCTATGATCGGGCATCTCCTGGGAGCCGCCGGGGGCGTGGAATTCATCACCTGTGTAAAAGCCATCCAGGATGGTTTCATCCATCAGACCATGGGCACAGAAAATGTGGACGCGGAATGTGACCTAGATTATGCAGTGGGCGCGCCGGTCAAAAAAGACTTAAACTATGTGCTGACCAATTCCCTCGGATTCGGCGGCCACAACGCGACGCTCCTTTTGAAAAAATACACAGGGTGATCCCGGGAGGCTAAATGACATGGAATTTGAAGATCTGATCAGGCTCATCGAGACCGTATCAAAGTCCGGACTGACAGGATTTAAATATGAAAACGGCGGGATGAAACTGCAAATGAGTAAAAAGACGGGGCAGAGAGGGATCCAGGTCCAGGCGGACGAAACACCCGGACAACTGATCCCCGCGGCCCAAACGGAGGAGACAGGAACCCCAAAAGGCAGCGAGATGGGCAAGATCATGCAGTCTCCGCTGGTGGGTACTTTTTATGCAGCCCCGGCGGAGGACGCGGCGCCCTATGTTTCCGTGGGAGACACAGTGAAGAAGGGGCAGACCCTGGCCATCATCGAGGCCATGAAACTGATGAATGAGATCGAGAGCGAGTACGACGGCGTCATAAAAGAGATCTATGTGTCCAACGGGCAGGCCGTGGAGTACGGGCAGGACCTGTTTTGCATAGGATAGGGGGAATGTGAGACGATGAAACAGTTAGACATCAACCAGATCAAAGAGATCATACCTCACCGCCATCCGTTCCTTTTAGTGGATCGCATCGAGGACTATGAACCGGGGCAGTATGCGGTGGGGTATAAATGCGTGACCTACCGGGAAGATTTTTTTGCCGGACATTTTCCCCAGGAACCGGTGATGCCCGGTGTGCTGACCGTGGAAGCGCTGGCACAAGTGGGCGCCGTGGCGATCTTGAGCATGGAGGAGAACAAGGGTAAAGTCGCCTATTTCGGCGGCATCAACAAATGTAAATTCAAAGGAAAAGTGATCCCCGGGGATAAGCTGCGCCTGGAGACCCGGATCATCAAGCAGAAAGGTCCGGTGGGCGTAGGCGAGGCGGTCGCGAGTGTGGATGGAAAAGTGGTCGTCAGCGCGGAGCTGACATTTATGGTCGGGTAGGAAACAGAACGCTGGAACGCTGCCATGTGTTCCGCAGAGGATAGAGCAGGTGAGGAGACAAGATGATCAAAAAAGTATTGATAGCCAACAGAGGCGAGATCGCGGTGCGGATCATCCGCGCCTGCAGGGAGATGGGGATCGAGACGGTGGCCGTGTATTCCCAGGCAGATAAAGAAGCGCTCCATACAAAACTGGCGGATGAGGCCGTCTGTATCGGACCCGCGCCGTCAAAGGAGAGTTATCTGAGTATGGAGCGGATCATCAGTGCGACGGTGGTGACGGGGGCGGACGCCATCCATCCGGGCTTTGGATTTCTGTCCGAGAACAGCCGGTTTGCCCAGTTGTGCCAGCAGTGCAGCATCACGTTCATCGGACCGGATGCGGACGTGATCGCAAGGCTGGGCAATAAGCAAGAGGCCAGGAATACTATGGCCGCGGCCGGTGTGCCGGTGATCCCCGGGAGCGAGGAAGCCATCTACGACGCACAGACGGGCCTGGAGGCGGCCAGGGCGATCGGTTATCCGGTGATCGTCAAAGCGGCCCTGGGCGGCGGCGGAAAAGGGATGCGCACGGCCTACACCGAAGAGGAGTTCATCCAGAGTTTCCAGACCGCCCAACAGGAGGCCGAGAAAGCGTTCGGGGATGGGACTATGTACATCGAGCATTTCGTGGAAAACCCCCGTCACATCGAATTTCAGATACTGGCGGACAGCTTCGGCCATGTGATCCATTTAGGCGAGCGGGACTGCTCCATCCAGCGCAACCACCAGAAGATGATCGAGGAGTCCCCGTCCCTTGCGCTGACCGATGAACTGCGGGAAGAGATGGGCCAGGCGGCTGTCCGGGCGGCGAAAGCGGCCGGGTATGTGAATGCGGGGACCATTGAATTTCTCCTGGAAGCCTCCGGACGGTATTATTTTATGGAGATGAACACTCGGATCCAGGTGGAGCATCCGGTCACGGAGTGGGTCACGGGGATCGATCTTGTCAAAGAACAGATCCGCATCGCCTCCGGCAAAAAACTTTCATATGAACAGGAGGATGTCCACTTGAGCGGCCACGCCATCGAGTGCCGCATCAACGCGGAGGACCCGAAGAAAGATTTCCGCCCCTCGCCCGGGACGATCACAGACATGTATCTGCCGGGGGGCAAGGGCATCCGCATCGATTCCGCCATCTACAGCGGCTATACGATCCCGCCCTACTATGACTCCATGGTGGCGAAACTGATCGTGTGGGCCAAGAACCGGGGGGAGGCCATCAACAAGATGCAGAGCGCCCTGGGGGAAGTCATCATCGAGGGGATCGATACCAATGTGGATTATCAGTACGAGATCTTGAACCACCCGGATTACAGGTCCGGCAACGTTGACATAGGATTCATTGAGAAAATGCAAAGGTGTATGGTATGAAGCTAGATAATATGTTCAAAAAGACCAGACTGCCAAAGAGAAAAGGCGCTGCGGCCGCAGACACCAGCGGTCCGGAAGTGCCGGAGGGACTTTTGCGAAAATGCAACATGTGCAAAGCGGCGATCATCGCCGAGGATGTGAAAAAGGGGGATTATATCTGTCCGAAATGCGGCGGATATTTCCGGATGCACGCATATAAGCGTATCCGCTCCGTGGCAGACGAAGGCACCTTTGAGGAGTGGGACCGGGGCCTGACCACAAAAAATCCCCTGCAATTCAAGGGATACGAGGAAAAATTAACATCCCTCCAGGAAAAGACCGGCCTGGACGAGGCGGTGACTGCGGGGCGGGCCCGTATAGGCGGGGAGGAGACGGCGCTGGCCGTCTGTGACGGACGGTTCCTCATGGCCAGCATGGGCGAAGTTGTGGGCGAGAAGATCACGCGGGCGGTGGAGCGGGCCACAAAAGAGGAGCTGCCGCTGATCATCTTCACCTGTTCCGGCGGGGCTCGGATGCAGGAGGGGATCGTCTCCCTGATGCAGATGGCGAAGACCTCCGCCGCGCTGAAACGCCACAGCGATGCGGGACTGCTCTACATCACCGTGCTCACCGATCCCACCACGGGCGGGGTCACGGCCAGTTTTGCCATGCTGGGGGACATCATCCTGGCCGAGCCGGGTGCGCTGATCGGGTTTGCGGGGCCGCGGGTGATCACCCAGACCATCGGCCAGAAGCTGCCCAAAGGTTTTCAGCGGTCAGAATTCCTGCTGGAACACGGTTTCATCGACGCGATCGTGGAGCGGCCGCAGATGAAAGAGGTCTTGAGCCGCCTTTTGAGCTTCCATAAAAACGAAAGATCCGATACCCAAAAAGCCCAAAAACTCACAAACGGCATACGCCAGGGTCTGAAGATCCCCCCGGAGATGGACCAGGCCAAAGCCTGGGACCGGGTACTCGCCTCCCGAAAAAAAGACCGCCCGGTGGGACGGGACTATATCGGATCGCTCTTCACAGACTTTACCGAATTCCACGGGGACAGGTACTACGGGGATGACCAGGCGGTGATCGGAGGCATTGCATATTTTCGGGGCATGCCGGTGACAGTCATCGCCCAGGAAAAAGGCCGGGACACGAAAGAGAACATCCAGCGCAACTTCGGGATGCCCTCCCCGGACGGATACCGAAAGGCCCTGCGGCTGATGCGGCAGGCGGAGAAATTCCACCGCCCGGTGATCTGTTTTGTGGACACACCGGGGGCTTTCTGCGGCGTGGAGGCGGAGGAACGGGGCCAGGGGGAAGCCATCGCCCGGAATCTTTATGAGATGTCGGCTCTCAAGACACCCATCCTCTCCATCGTGATCGGGGAGGGAGGCAGCGGCGGCGCGCTGGCCATGGCCGTGGCGGACGAAGTCTGGATGATGGAAAACTCCATCTATTCCATCTTATCGCCGGAAGGGTTTGCCAGCATCCTCTGGCGGGACAGCGGGAAAGCCAGGGAGGCCGCGGAAGTGATGAAACTCACCGCCGGGGATCTCTACGCCCTGGGTGTGGTGGAGCGTGTGCTGGCCGAGCCGGAGGAGCTGACGGCCCAGGAGATACGCTCCGTCACAGATCCCCTGGCTGACCAGATCGGAGAGTTTTTGGAAAGATATGGGGATATGGACGCGGAGGCGTTGGTACAGCACAGATACGACCGGTTCCGGAAGATGTAGGAGGAGCAAGATGCAGATAAGACCATTGAAAATGGGAAATATAGAGGCAAAGCTCCCGATCATACAGGGCGGCATGGGCGTTGGGATAAGCCTGGGCCGTCTTGCGGGATCGGTTGCGAGAGAGGGCGGCATAGGAGTGATCTCTGCCGCCCAGATCGGTTATCAGGAACCGGATTTTGACCGAAATACAAAAGAGGCCAATCTCCGCGCGATCCAGAAAGAATACGACAAAGCCCGCGCCCTTGCGCCCAAGGGGGTGATCGGTTTTAACATCATGGTCGCCATGCGGGATTACGAGGACTATGTCCGGGCTGCGATCCAGACGGGGGCGGATCTGATCATATCCGGCGCAGGACTCCCCACGAGCCTGCCCAAGATAGCAGGAGACGCAGACGTAAAGCTGGCGCCCATCGTATCCACCGCAAGATCGGCGGGAGTCATCCTCAGATACTGGGATAAAAAATACAGACGGATGCCGGACCTTATGATCATCGAGGGTCCCCGCGCAGGCGGTCATCTGGGCTTTACACAGGAACAGCTCACGGAGTATCTGCCGGAGGGGACCTACGATGTGCAGGTAAAGGAGATCCTGTCAGTGGTCAGACAGTACGAAGAGCAATATCAGCGTCCGATCCGTACCGCCCTGGCCGGAGGGATCAGCGACCGGACCCGGGCGGCGCACGCGTTTTCCCTGGGCGTGGATGCGATCCAGGCGGCCTCCCGGTTTGTGACCACCGAGGAGTGCGACGCGGACATCCGTTACAAAGAAACTTACCTAAAAGCGTCCAGAGAAAAAGTTGCGATCGTAAAAAGTCCAGTGGGTATGCCGGGACGCGCCATTATGAATCCGTTTATGGAGAGGGTCATGTCCGGGGAGCGGGTCCCCCATGGCCCCTGTCGCCGCTGTCTGGAAAACTGTGATCCGGCGGGGACGCCCTACTGCATCACCGAGGCATTGATCCAGGCCGCGCGGGGTGAAGTGGAAGACGGGCTTTTGTTCTGCGGTGCATACGCCTATGAGGCGGATCACATCGAAACTGTACGAGAAGTGATAAATTCCCTTTTGTCACAGCACAGTACGTCATCCGGTTAGAGATCAGAGTTTTGCTCTGCCTGGTTTTTAGCTGGATGGAGTGATAGAGGGAGCGGAAAGGAAGGGCAATGGAAGAAGCATATAAGACGATCAACCAGGTTCTGGTGGAATTGATCAATGAGATCTGGGATCAGGAAAAGAAAGCGATCATTACAGAAGAATTCAAGGACCTCAGCAACAACGATATGCATGTGATCGAAGCCGTGGGTCTGGGAGAAGGAAAAAATATGACATCCATTGCCAGGGAGCTGAAGATCACCGTGGGTTCCCTCACCACGGCTATGAACAGCCTGGTAAAAAAACAGTACGTGGAACGGTACAGGAGCAAAAAAGACAGACGGGTGGTGTTCGTCAAACTGACCGACAAGGGTGTGAGAGCGTATCAGCATCATGAAGAATACCATAGACAGATGTCCCAGGCGATCTTGGACCGGCTGGATGATGAGGAGCTTTCTGTGCTGCTGAAGACATTGGATATCTTGAAAGGATTTTTTAGGGGATCCTGAGTTACTACGTCAAAGACTATGAGGAGGAACTCACACCTCTTTGACGACCCGCAGCAGCGGGCGGAGGACTTTATGATATCCCTGCGGTGGTTTTGTGCCAAATTTTTTGTCAAGATCCGCTTTGATCGCTTTGGTATTTTTGCGGTTGTGAGCCTGGATGATCTTGTAGGCTTCCTCCGCCTGTGTGACGTCCAGGCCGTGTACACCCAGCAGCAGGGCGGCCAGGCCCGCCCCGCGGGAGGGGCCGCTCCATGCCGTATGATATTCGGAGAGGGAGGCGCGCAGTCCGGCATCTTTTGATCTTTCTTTTTTGACGTGGCAAAACGCTTCTGGGTAATCTCGATCCCCCGGTCTTTCCAGAAATCTACGGTCCTCTGATAACCCTTATCATTTGAATAAATGCGGAAAGATGCTTTTGGATGTTTTGCGATCAAATAATATCTTTCCCGCAATATTTCCAGTAAGCGATGGCCGATCCGGCCACAGCCCATCCCATCCCCAACAGGACCATTTCTATATTAAGGCATCCGTCTGTGAGGATATCCGCCCCTTCCGCATAGCCGAACGGGGTGAGATATTTCAAAAAACCTGCCTGCTCAGATATGTTTGCGATGATGTTGAGAAAATATAAAACAGCGGCGATCCCCAGCCCCAGCCCCGCATTGTTGTGCCGCAAAAAAGCGGACAGGCCGAAGCAGACACAGGCCAGCTCTATCTGCACCAGGAGATCTGCGAGGTGTAAAAGGCCGATCTCTTTCCAGGGGACCGTCTCGCCGATCAGCGTGACCGATGTGACCGGGAGGATGAAAACGATGATGTTCAGGAGCAGGATCTGGAGGAGGACGGCCGCCAGTTTCCAGGTGACGATCTGCCGCCTGCTCACGGGGTGGGACAGGAGGAATTCCGCTGTCCGCCCGGACTCCTCCTTTGCGAGCGCGCCAACAGCAAGGAGGGCCGCGAAGAATGCGCCGCCGATACCTAGGATATTGCCGCATTCGACTGCATAAAAACCGGTCAGTGCGCCCAGATCCAGGCGGTCCATGCCGAAAGCAGCCGAGAATGTGCCCATGGAGGAAAAGATGCCGCTCACATCCTGCATCTCATTTTTCATCTCCGGATACATGAAGACGCAGACCATCAGGAACACGCCGATGGAAAGTGTCCAGATGGCGAGGGAGCGGATATTCTGTTTGAGTTCAAGTCTCAGAAGGGTCATTTTTTTTACCTCCATCTTTATAATAATGAAAGAAGATCTCTTCCAGATCCGGTTCAGACACGGACAGGTCTGTGATATTCCCAGCGGCCAGTGTTGAAAGCAGACGGTTTAAGTCCCCATCGTAGAAGAAACTGAAAAGGCCGTTTGTTTTTTTCAGGCTGCGGATGTCGGGCAGGCCGTCCAGATCCACATCCCCGTGGATGGTGATCTGTTTTGTCCTGGTCTGTGCCAGGGCTTCCACAGGGCCGCAGGCGACGATCCGTCCTTCCCGTATGACGGCGGCCCGTGCGCAGTGATGCCAGATCTCGGACAGCACGTGGCTGGATAGGAAGATGGTCGCGCCCTGGGCATTCCGCTCTTTTAAGATCGTAAAAAATTCCCGCTGTATCAATGGATCCAGGCCGCTGGTGGGCTCGTCCAGGATCAGGAGGTCTGGATCATGCTGGAGAGCACAGACGATGGCGATCTTTTTGCGGTTGCCGAGAGAAGCCCTGTCCGCGCGCAGATCCATGTGAAGATCCAGCCGCTGGCAGAGCTGTCTGGCCCTTTCCGAACAGTCTTTTTTGCGCAGGGATGCGGAAAAACGCAGGATCTCTTTGGCTGTCATACCGGGATAGAACGCAGTCTCGGAGGGCAGATAGCCTGTACGGGATAGGATCTGCTCCTTTGCCCTGGTGACATCCATATCAAAGACTTGTGCCTGTCCGGATGTGGGGCGGATCAGTCCGGTCAGGATCCGGATCGTGGTGGATTTGCCCGCGCCATTGGGGCCGATGAACCCGAAGCACTCTCCTTTTTTGACAGTCAGATCCAGGTTCGTGACACCTCTGGTCTTTCCGTAATATTTCGTCAGATCGGATATCTGGATGGCGTTCATCTTGTGTCCTCCTTTCGCGCATAGACCGCTCGCCAGAAGCGGATCAGTTTTAGGAAATCCTGTTCGATCGCGTCGGCATCCAGATCCCCCTGCTGGGTCTTCTCCCAGAGATAGCCCACTGTGGCCCAGTACATATCGTGGTACATCATCTCCAGGTCCAGGCCGGGGATGAACTGTTCTGGATCCAGATTTAGGAGCACTGCATTTGTTCTGTATGAGGAGTATTTTTCAATGCTCTTTAGGATATCGGGACACACGGCGGGATCCTTTTCATAATACGCTTTCATGGCGAAGGCGCTCAGGTCCGGGTAGCGGCGCAGGATCTGGATCTTCGCCCGCACACCCATATATAGGATGTCGAACAGGTCTTTTGGCGCGTAGCAGTCATTCTCTTCGAGAGTTTCAAAGACAAATCCCACACATTTTTCCCAGAGGAACAGATAGAGTTCCTTTTTGTTGTGAAAATAATGAAAGAGCAGTGACTTGCTGATCCCGGCTGCGGCTGCGATCTCGTTCATCGGGCTCTTTTTGTAAGGGTACTGTGAAAATACGTGGAAACCGGCGTTGATCATTGCCTCCTGTTTTTGGATCGGTAAAGAAAAAAATTTTTCGTTCATGGAAACCTCCTTGACCGTATCAGTCGATTACCATTATATATCTGTTGACCGTTTTTGAGAAGGCCTCAGAAAAATATGGAGAAGGCTTTATACATTTTTGCTGTCTTTGATCACTGATAACGGACCGCATCCATGATGAAAAAGGTCAGGGGCTTTTTTTCAAGTCAGAAAGGTTTCCCCGAAGCATATTTAATGGTATAATAAAGCAAAATGATGAAAAGAGAGAGAGCATGAGTAAAAAATCGTATGTAGTGTTCGGGCTGGGGTCTTTTGGCTACAGTGTGGCGGAGACCCTGGGGGATTCCGGGTATGAGGTCATGGTGGTGGATAAGGACAGCGATCCGATCCAGTCTATCTCACCGAAGATCACCTACGCCGTGAAAGCGGATGTGACAGACCCGGGGGTGCTGGAATCCTTGGATATCTCCCAGTTTGACGTGGCGGTGATCGCCCTGTCTGAAAATATGGAGGCCAGCATCATGGCCACATTATATGCAAAAGAATGTGAGATCCCGAAAGTGGTGGCAAAGGCGGTGACGGCCCTCCACGGCACGGTCCTGCGGAAAGTGGGGGCCGACGAGGTGGTCTTCCCGGAGCGGGATATGGGTGTGCGGGTGGCCCAGAACCTGATGGCCGGGGGGATGGTGGATTTTCTGGAATTGTCCGATGAATACCGTCTGACCGAGATCCATGTACCGCCCCGCTGGGTGGGCCATTCCCTGAACGCGCTGGACGTGCGGGCAAGATATAATGTCAATGTGATCGCGGTCAAAGACGGCGAGGAGGTGTCCATGAACATCGATCCAGATCAGATCCTGGAGGAGGATCAGTTTTTGGTGGTGATGGGGGAGAACAAGAGCCTGGATAGGTTATTGGGAGGGAGAGCAGATTGATCATCACGAGCAATGCAAATCAACAGGTCAAAAACATCATCCAGCTGCTCCAAAAGACAAAGGCCCGGAAAAAACAGGGGCTTTTTGTGGTTGAAGGATGGAAGATGTGTCGGGAGATGCCCGGGGACTGGCTGAAGATGCTCTATATGACGGAGAGCTTTTACGAAAAGATGCCCGAGGAGGAGCGGGAACAGTATGACCGGGACGGAGTCATCCAGCTGGTCTCGGAGTCAGTGTTTGGTCATATGAGCGATACGAAGACGCCCCAGGGGATCTTAGGTCTGGGGGTGCAGCCGAGGTATACCTGGGAACAGATCTGCCGGGGGGAGAGGTCGCTGGTGGTGGTGCTGGAGGATCTACAAGATCCCGGCAACGTGGGTACGATCCTGCGCACCGCCGAGGGGGCCGGGGTGTCGGGGATCTTACTGAGCAGACAGTCGGCGGATCTGTTTGGCCCCAAGACGGTGCGGTCCACCATGGGATCGATCTACCGGATGCCCTTTTATCACGCGGAGGATCTGCCGGAGGCGGTCAGGGAGCTTAAAAAAGAGGGTTACACGGTCTATGCGGCGGACCTGGGAGGCAGCCGGCCTTACGATGAGAAAGATTATACCAGGAAGACGGCGATCTTGATCGGAAATGAGGGGAACGGCTTGTCAAAAGCTCTGCTGCAGACGGCAGACGGGGCCGTGCGTATCCCCATGGAGGGACATGCGGAGTCGCTGAACGCGGCTATGGCGGCGGGGATCTTGATGTACGAGGCGGCGCGGCAGCGGCGCAGGGATAGAAGATCGTGAAAGAAAACTTTACACGTCTCGGTTTTACCGCTATAATGATCGTAACTTAGTGGATACGGTCATCAAAGAGCAGTGATGAGAGAAGGGAGGGAGGCCACATGCCAAACGGTCTTGAGATCACACAGAGGGCTATAGAAGATTTCGCTAAAGTCCAAAGGCGTATGCGATTGGCAAAAGAAGAAAATGCAGTAAGAACATATGCCGATCTAAAAGAGGAGTATCTTTCTTTGAAAGCGTTGTTGACAGTGGCAGGTGTAAACTTGACGGATATCGACAAGATAAAAGAATGAAGATATGCAGCAGATGGCCGATCTGCGGCTGATGTATGTGACTGTTGGAAAGGGGGGATCATATATGGGTTTAAGTCCTGCAGTCTTGTGGCTGGGCCTTTTAATCATCTTGCTGGTGATCGAGGCGCTGACGCTGGGATTGACGACGATCTGGTTCGCCGGGGGCGCGCTGGCGGCTTTTTTGGCAGCTTTGATCCAGATACCGCTGCCTGTGCAGATCGGGCTGTTTTTCGTTGTCTCCTTAGCGCTCCTGATCTTCACACGTCCCATGGCCATCCGTTTCATGGACCAGAAGACGGAGCGGACCAATGTGGACAGTCTGCTGGGCCAAAAGGCGCTGGTGACGGAGAAGATCGAAAACTTAAAGGGCACCGGGCGGGTGAAGATCAAAGGCGTGGATTGGACGGCCCGGACGAGAGAGGATGGGAAGAGCATCGCATCGGATACGGTGGTGACCGTCCTGGAAGTACAGGGTGTGAAATTGATCGTAGATGATCTTACAGACAAGAGATCGGAGGGATAGGAAATGGTTAGTGTTATCGTACTCGTAGTTTTTTTGTTCATTGTTTTGCTGGTGCTGGCTTCCTGCATCAAGATCGTTCCCCAGGCATCGGCCCTGATCCTGGAACGGCTGGGCGCGTACAAGGCGACCTGGGGCGTGGGGATCCATTTTAAAGTGCCGTTCATCGAGCGGGTGGCCAAGCGGGTGAATCTAAAGGAACAGGTGGTGGATTTCCCGCCCCAGCCGGTGATCACTAAGGACAATGTGACCATGCGCATCGACACAGTGGTATTTTTCCAGATCACAGATCCGAAACTCTATGCCTACGGTGTGGAGAGCCCGATCATGGCCATCGAAAATCTTTCGGCGACCACACTGCGGAATATCATCGGTGATATGGAACTGGACGAGACGCTGACGTCCAGGGAAGTGATCAACACGAAGATGCGGGCATCCCTGGATGAGGCCACAGATCCCTGGGGCATCAAGGTAAACCGTGTGGAGCTCAAGAACATCATCCCACCGGAGGCCATCCAGGACGCCATGGAAAAACAGATGAAAGCAGAGCGGGAACGCCGGGAGTCCATCCTGATCGCTGAGGGCGAGAAACGTTCCACGATCTTGGTGGCTGAGGGTAAGAAAGAATCCGCGATCTTGGAGGCGGAGGCGGAGAAACAGGCTGCGATCTTGCGGGCGGAGGCGCAGAAAGAGCGGATGATCCGTGAGGCGGAAGGCCAGGCGGAGGCGATCATGAAAGTGCAGCAGGCCAACGCGGACGGTATCCGTTCCATCAAGGAGGCCGGGGCCGACCAGGCCGTGCTGGCTTTAAAGAGCCTGGAGGCATTTGCCAAAGCGGCGGACGGCCAGTCCACCAAGATCATCATCCCCTCCGAGATCCAGAGCCTGGCAGGATTGGCCACTTCCCTCAAAGAAGTCCTGACTGACGGACGCCAGGAGTGATGAGATGGAAGCGGTCATAGACCTTTCAAAAGAATACGGCATCGTGCTGGAGGGCGGCGGGGCGCGGGGCGCATACCAGATCGGAGTCTGGAAAGCCCTGAAAGAGGCGGGCGTGAAGATCAAGGGGATCGCCGGGACCAGCGTTGGCGCGCTAAACGGGGCGCTCATGTGCATGGACGATTACGAGAACGCGGAGAAAGTCTGGAAAGACATCTCCTACTCAAAAGTCATGGATGTGGATGATGCGCTCATGACACAGCTGTTCCAGGGGAAGGTCCCGCTGGGCGAGGCATTTGAGATCTTATTCCGCACAATGAAGGAGGGCGGCGTGGATATCACACCCCTGCGGAAACTGATCCGGCAGTACGTGGATCCGGGGAAAGTCCACGCCTCTCCCATCGAGTTTTATATCCTGACCTTCTGCGTGGACGAACTCAAAGAATTGGATGTGGATGTGCACCAGCTCTCCGCGGAGGAACTGCCGGATCTGCTCCTGGCCAGCGCCTATATCTTTCCATTATTTAAAAACGAAAAACTCCAGGGGAAGACCTTCATAGACGGGGGCGTGATCAACAACGTCCCCTTGAGCTCCCTGGTCAACCGGGGCTACAAGGACATCATCATGATCCGTATCTACGGACCGGGCCGGGAAAAACGGGTGAAGGATCTGGACGATGTGAACATCTTTTCCGTGGAGCCGCGGATCTCTCTTGGGAGTATCATCGAATTTGATGCGCAAAAGAGCAGGCGCAATATGATCGCCGGGTATTACGACGGGATGCGCATGCTCTATGGCCTGAAAGGGTCGATCTACTATATCGGCGCGCCGGATGACGAGAGGATCTACTTAGAACGCTTGGCGGCCCGGGGACCCAGCGATGGTCTGCGGCAGTTCCTGGAAAGACGCTTAAGTCCGATCGCCCACGAGCTGAAGCTTTCGTCAAACTGGACCTACCAGGAGCTGTACATCGCGGCCCTTGAGGCGGCGGCCAGGCTCTTGCGCCTGACGAAATACAGGATCTACACATGGACAGAGCTGGAGGAGATCATAAGAGCGCGGAAAAACGAACTGATGATAGAAAATAAGAAACTGCCCCAATTTCTGGGGCTGCTGATACAAGAGGAGGACGTATAAGAGATGGATCTAAAAGGACGTAATTTTTTGACATTAAAGGATTTTACACCGGCGGAGATCGCCTATCTGCTGGATCTCTCCGCAGAATTGAAAGAAAAGAAGAAAAAGGGGATCCCCGTTGACCATCATAAGGGTAAGAACATCGCCCTGATCTTTGAAAAGACCAGCACCCGGACCCGGTGTGCCTTCGAGGTGGCGGCCCATGACTTAGGGATGGGGACCACCTACCTAGACCCCTCCGGTTCCCAGATCGGGAAAAAGGAGAGTATCGCGGATACAGCCCGTGTCTTAGGACGGATGTACGACGGCATCGAGTACCGCGGTTTTGGGCAGGAGATCGTGGAGGAGCTGGCGGCGCATGCCGGTGTGCCGGTCTGGAACGGTCTGACAAATGAATATCATCCCACCCAGATGCTGGCGGATCTGCTGACCATCCGGGAAAATTTCGGGAAGTTGAAGGGCATCAAGCTGGTCTATATGGGGGATGCAAGGTTCAACATGGGCAATTCCCTGATGATCGCCTGTGCCAAGATGGGCATGCACTTCGTGGCCTGTACCACAAAAAAATATTTCCCGGACCAGAAACTGGTGGATCTGTGCAAAGATTATGCAAAGGAGAGCGGCGCCACGATCACCCTCACCGAAGATGTCCAGGCGGGCGTCAAAGACGCGGACGTGATCTACACAGACGTGTGGGTATCCATGGGCGAGCCGGATGAGGTCTGGGAAGAGCGCATCCGGGAGCTGACTCCCTACAAAGTGACAAAAGAGGTGATGGCCGCTGCGTCAAAAGAAGCGATCTTCCTCCACTGTCTGCCCGCATTCCATGACCTGAAGACCACGATCGGAAAAGAGATGGGCGAGAGATTTGGATCAAAAGACATGGAAGTGACGGATGAAGTCTTCGAGTCAGCCCAGTCCAAGGTATTTGACGAGGCGGAGAACCGGATGCATACGATCAAGGCCGTGATGGAAGCGACTTTAGGATAATGAAAGATCTTAAAAAACATCTGCGCACGAAATGGCTGGGCCAGCAGTTTTATCATGAGGAGAGCGTGGATTCCACCAACACCCGGGCCAGATCCCTGGCGGAGCAGGGAGCCGTCCACGGTACGGTGGTAGCTGCGGAGGAACAGACCAGCGGAAAAGGCCGTCTGGGACGGGGGTGGGTCATGCCAAAAGGCAGTTCTGTGGCCATGACCTGTATCCTGCGCCCGGCATTTTTGCCCCAGGATGCGTCCATGCTCACACTCTTGATGGGGTTGAGCGTGGCACAGGCGTGCCGGCGGCTCTACCCGTTGGAGGCGCAGATCAAATGGCCCAACGATATCGTGATCTCCGGGAAAAAGATCTGCGGTATCCTGACAGAGATGAGCGCAGACCCAGGTCAGATCCATCATGTGGTGATCGGGGTGGGCATCAACGGCAATCTGACAGTGTTTCCGGAGGAGCTGAGAGAGAAAGCGACCAGTCTGCAGCTTGAACTGGGGGCACGGATCAGACGTGCGCCTTTGGCTGCGGCCGTTCTGGAAGCCTTTGAAGAAAATTATGAGGTGTTTTGTTCCTGCGGGGATCTTTCACCTTTTCAGGGAGCCTATGACCGGATCTTGGTCAACCGGGACGCTTTCGTGGCTGTCCAAGGGGCGGGCCGGGAGCAGGAGGGACTCTGCGGTATCGCCCGGGGCATCAGTGGCCGGGGCGAGCTCCTGGTGGAACGAGAGGATGGCTTTGTTGTGAAAGTCAACTCTGGAGAGGTCTCGGTCCGTGGACGGGACGGATACGTGTAAAAGCGCAAGGGGGATGCCATGTATCAGGAGAATATAGTGCTCTGCGGGGCAAATGCTTACGAACAGAAATATTATTTTAACCCGGATTTTTCCTCTCTGCCCTCCGCAGTCCAGGACGAGCTGCAGATCATGTGCGTGCTGTACACGGAGGACGTGGGCGGAGTGTTGCTCCTGGAATTTGACGAGGAGGGGAACTTGCAGTTTAGGGTGGATGCCATGGATGCGGACGCCCGGTTTGACGAGATCGGGAGTGTGCTGAAGATCAAGGAGATCCGCCGGGAGAAGGAGGAGCTGCTCAAGTCCCTGGAGATGTATTACCGGGTATTTTTTCTGGATGAGGAAATAGAAGGAATGGAGGATGTAGAGTTATGATCCTGGCTATCGACGTGGGTAATACGAATATCACCATCGGTGTATTCCAGCAAAAGGAACTTAGGGGGGTCTACCGCATGACCAGCAGTCCGGTGCGGACTTCGGATGAATACGGGATCTGGCTGTGCAGCCTCCTGGAACACCAGGGGATCGATCCGAAGGGCATCGAGCATGTGGTGACCAGCTCGGTGGTGCCGGATGTGATGTATTCATTGAACAGCGGTGTGATCAAATATTTCAACGTGCGCCCGATCATCGTGGGCCCCGGCATCAAGACCGGGATCAAGCTGGTGACGGCGAATCCAAAGGAGATCGGGGCGGACCGGATCGTGGATGCGGTGGCGGCGTATTCCCTGTACGGAGGGCCTGTGCTGGTGGTGGACTTCGGTACGGCGACCACCTATGATCTGATCTTGGAGGACGGGAGTTTTGTGGCAGGCATCACGTCACCTGGGATCCGCATCAGCGCCCGGGCTCTATGGGAGGATACGGCAAAGCTCCCGAAGATCGAGATACGAAAGCCCAAGTCCATTTTGGCAAAAGATACGATCACCAGTATGCAGGCAGGGCTGGTCTATGGCTACATAGGGCAGACGGAGTATATCATAAAGAAGGTGAAAGAGGAATCCGGGATTGGGGATCTGCGCGTGGTTGCCACCGGCGGTCTGGGGAAACTCATCGCCGATGAGACGGATGCGATCGAGATCTATGACAATAAGCTCACGCTCAAAGGTCTGCGCATCATCTATGAGAAAAATCGTTGAAAGGATCGTTAGGATCCAAAAGAGGTTTATATGGGAGTGATGATAGGGAACGTTCAACTGGAAAACCCGATCGTGCTGGCACCGATGGCAGGCGTTACAGACCTGCCATTTCGGCTGTTGTGCAAAGAACAGCAGGCGGGGCTTCTGTGCATGGAGATGGTCAGTGCGAAGGCGATCTTTTTTGGCAATAAGAATACCGAGAAGCTGATGGAGATACATCCGGGGGAGCGGCCCGTATCCCTCCAGCTCTTTGGAAATGACCCGGATATCATCAGCGAGATGGCCAGGAAGATCGAGGAGAAACCTTTTGACATCCTGGATCTGAACATGGGCTGTCCGGTGCCGAAAGTGGTCAACAATAAGGAGGGGTCCGCGCTCCTCAAAGATCCGGTCCTGATCGGAAAGATCGTGGAAAAGACGGCCAGAGCCATAAAGAAGCCGGTGACCGTCAAGATCCGAAAGGGTTTTGAGGGGGCGGATATCGATCTGTCCAAGATCGCGCGGATCATCCAGGAGAGCGGCGGGGCGGCGATCGCTGTCCACGGGCGTACCCGGGAACAGTATTATGCGGGAAAAGCCGACTGGAATGCCATCCGTCAGGTCAAGGAAGCCGTGTCCATCCCGGTGATCGGAAATGGGGATGTGGATTCCCCAGAGAAAGCGCGGGAGATGTTTGCGCAGACAGGATGCGATGCCGTGATGGTGGGGAGAGCGGCCAGGGGCAATCCCTGGATCTTTTCCCAGATCCGCGCGTATGTGATGGATGGGGTCAAAAAGCCTTGCCCGGATAAAGAGGAGATCCGGCAGATGATCCTGCGGCACGGGCGGCTGCTGGTGGAGTATAAAGGGGAGTATACTGGGATGCGGGAGATGCGCAAGCATGTGGCCTGGTATACGGCCGGGATGCCCCACAGCGCGGGTCTGCGCCGCCAGGTCAATACACTGGAGACGTACGAACAGTTGGAGCAGTTGATGGAGAGGATGTGAGTTTATGGCACTGGCTATGGATGAGGATCGGAGGCAGGAGAAGATCGATGGGGTCGTATACGCAATGTCCCCATCGCCGGATTTCAGACATGGGATTGTAAATAATAACATAAATACGATCATCAAAATGGGTCTGAAAGACAGTGTTTGTCTCGTGTTTATGGAAAACCTAGATTACAGATATCATCCGGAGGAAAATGACGACTATGTAGTCCCCGATATCATGGTGGCCTGCGACAGGAAACATCTCAAAGGCGGCAGTTACAGCGGTGTGCCTGCATTTATTGCGGAGACATTGAGTCCGTCTACCGCGCTGCGGGATCGGACTGTAAAAAAAGAGATCTACGAAAAGGCAGGGGTCAGCGAATACTGGATACTCTCCCCCCAGGGAAGATCCGTGGAGATCTATTATCTGGAAAATGGAAGATATGTATTAAGATATAGTTATATCCTGCAGGATGATCCGGACGCGGAGGATCATAATACCCAGACAGTGATCGCCCTGCGGAGATTTCCGCATATAGAAATGAGATTGTGTGAGATCTTCGAAGGGGTGGATCAGTAGGACAGCGAACATTTTAAGGGTTCAAAAGTGATGAGGGGAAAGGAAGGATACCTGCCTTTCAGAAAGCGTTTTAAGGGGTCCGGGGGAGATCCGCAATCCCCCGGCGCTTTTGGTGCTTTTCCCGCAGAAAAGTATATTTAAAAGATTTAAGTGGCCATGAACTATATCAAAATAATTTTAAAATCCAAGTTATTTACAGAACTTTAGAAGGTTTTAAGACACGCTTTAGTCCTCCCCCCTTCGGTTTCTTTGCTATTGGATACCATAAATCTGGAGATCATTTGAATTCCACGATCGTCACGCCGGAATCCCCTTCCCCCATACCGCCCAGCCGGTATGATCGCACATGTTTTTGGCGTTTTAGGTAGTTGTGCACGCCTTTTCGCAGGGCTCCGGTCCCTTTTCCGTGGACGATCCGCACCTGGGTCAGATGGGCCAGATAGGCGTCATCCAGGTATTTATCCAGTTCAGCCAATGCCTCGTCCACCGTTTTTCCCAGGAGCTGGAGTTCGGTGGAGATGCCGGCCGATTTGGAGACTTTGATCTTGCCGGTGCTGGTACGGCTCATGGCCGGGCCGGTGATCACGGGCTCGTCCATGAGTTCCAGGTCGGAGATGTTGACCTGTGAGCGCAGGATGCCCATCTGTACGAATAAGTTTCCTTTCCCGTCGGGGAGACTGTTGACTGTACCTTTTAAGCCCATGGAGAGGACTTTTACGCTGTCGCCCAGATGCAGGTCGGAGGCTTTGAGCTTCTTCTTGGGTTGGGCGGCGGGTTTTGGGCCCATTTTATCCGACACCTGGTCCATCTTCTTGCGGAGGCGCTGCCGTTCTTTTTCCACGGCGGCTAAGTCCACATGGTTCTTCTGGAATTTGTGGTAGAGTTTGATGGACTGGTCGGCGTAGTCCTTGGCGTCCTGGAGGATCTTCTGGGCCTCCTCATTGGCTTTCTGGATGATCTTTTCCTTCTGCTTTTCGATCTTATCTTGTTTTTCTTCCAGGCGGGTCTTGAGACGGCTGATCTCCTGTTTGTACTGTTCGATCTGTGTCCGTTCCCGTTCGATCGTGATCCGGTTGGCCTCCAGATCGGAGATCACGTCTTCCAGGGAGCCGTCCTGCTCTTTGATCTGTTCCCGGGCTTTTTCGATCAGATGATCGGGCAGGCCCAGTTTGGAGGAGATGGCAAAAGCGTTGCTCTTTCCGGGGATGCCGATGAGCAGCCGGTATGTGGGGCGCAGGGTCTCCACGTCAAATTCGCAGGAGGCATTTTCCACGCCGGGGGTGGCCAGGGCGTAGACCTTCAGTTCACTGTAATGGGTGGTGGCCATGGTGCGGATGCCCTGCTCATGGAGGTGGGAGAGGATGGCGATGGCCAGGGCTGCACCCTCTGTCGGGTCGGTGCCTGCGCCCAGCTCGTCGAAGAGCACCAGGGAATCTTCATCGGCTTTCTCGATGAAGGAGACCACGTTGGTCATATGGGAGGAGAAGGTGCTCAGGCTCTGCTCGATGCTCTGCTCATCGCCGATGTCGGCGTAGACTTCCTCGAAGATAGACAGCTCGCTGCGGTCTGCGGCAGGGATGTGCAGGCCGGACTGGCCCATCAGGGTCAAAAGACCTACGGTCTTCATGGAGACGGTCTTACCGCCGGTGTTCGGCCCGGTGATCACCAACAGGTCGAAATCGCCGCCCAGGCAGACGTCGATGGGCACCGCCTGCTTGCGGGGGATCAGGGGGTGGCGGGCTTTTCGCAGGTTGATCCTCTTTTCTGTGTTGAAAATGGGTGCGGTAGCGTTCTGGTCCATGGCCAGGGAGGCCCGGGCGAAGATGAAATCCAGTTCAGCCATGATGCTTAAGTTTGTCTCCACGGCCTCTCGGTCCACGGCGGCCAGCTCGCTTAAGGCAGCCAGTACGGCCTCGATCTCCTGCTGTTCCCGGATCTCCAGTTCCCGGATGTCATTGTTGAGTTTTACGACGGCCATGGGCTCGATGAAGAGGGTGGCGCCGGTGGAGGACTGGTCGTGGATCATGCCGGGGACCTGGTTTTTGTATTCGGCCTTTACGGGGAGGCAGTAGCGGCCGCTGCGCATGGTGATCAGGCTGTCCTGCAGGTAGGTGCGTGCGCTGCCGTTTACGATGGCGTGCAGCTGGGTGTGTATCCGGTCGTTGGTGTTTTTCAGCTCCCGGCGCACCTGACGCAGTTTCGGGCTGGCATCGTCGCTGATCTCCTCCGGGGAGAGGATGCAGCGGCGGATCTCGGAGGAGAGCGGGAAGAGAGGTTCCAGGGAGTCAAAGAGCGCTGTCAGACAATCTGGCTCGGCATCGTCTCGCCCGGGCCGGCCGTAAGATTTTACACGCCCGGTATTTTCCAGGAGGGCGCAGATGTCCAGAAGCTCCATGACGGATAGGGCGCTCCCCACGTCTAAGCGTTTCAGGGAACTGCGGATGTCCTTAACGCTCCCGAAGGAGATATTTCCTTTCTGGAAAAGCCTGGATAAAGCGTGGGAGGTCTGAAGCTGCATGGTCTCGATGCGCTGCAGGTCCGTGATCGGCTGCAGGCGGCGGCAGGCCTCTTTTCCCAGGGAGGAGGAGGCCCTGCTGACAAGAAGGTCAATGATCTTTGTATATTCAAGTGCGGATATTGCTTTACGATTCATAGTCAAAACCTCGATTTTTGTAATGGATTTTATAAAAATCATTTTACCCTATTTATGGATGGATGAAAAGATAAAAAATGAAAAAACTATTGACAAACAGGAAGATCAGTCTTATCATAACGATAACTATTACTGTTATTATAGAAACGCCGAATACGGAGCTGTTGTCTGTTTGTCATAGACAGTTCCTGAGAAGGAGGGCTGCATGGGGGCATTGAAATATAGCCGCCAAAGAGAATCGATCAAAGAGTTGCTGCAGGCCCGGGAAGACCATCCGACTGCTGATATGGTTTATGAGAGTGTGCGGCAGATCTACCCGAATATCAGTCTGGGGACTGTGTATCGGAATCTGTCCCTGCTGGTGAGTATCGGCGAGATCGCTAAGATCTCCACGCCGGAGGGGGCCGACCGCTTTGACACCAGGACCGAGCCCCACAATCATTTTATCTGTACAAAATGCCGGAGGATCATGGATCTGGATATGGCCAGCATCGACCACATCATGGAGGAAGCGGGGAAAAGATCGCCGGGCAGGATTGACGGTTATACGGTGCATTTCTTTGGCGTATGCCGGAAATGTATGGAAAAATAAATATTTTATGGGTAAGAGCCTATTGACGATCCATTGGAAATATGATATAAAATAGGAACAGTTACTATTATTAAATTGTTTGCAACGTATCAAAAATATATAATCTAAAAGGAGAAAGAAAAAATGGCAAAGTTTGTATGTAGTGTATGTGGTTATGTTCATGAAGGCGATGCTGCTCCGGAAAAATGTCCGCAGTGCGGCGCACCGGCTGCAAAATTCACCAAACAGGGAGGCGACATGACTTGGGCTGCTGAGCACGTAGTTGGCGTGGCACAGGGCTGCAGCGAAGACATCATGGCTGACTTAAGGGCAAACTTCCAGGGCGAATGTACAGAGGTTGGTATGTACCTGGCTATGGCAAGGGTTGCTTACAGGGAAGGCTATCCGGAGATCGGTACTTACTGGGAGAAAGCTGCTTACGAAGAAGCAGAACATGCTGCAAAATTCGCTGAGCTGCTCGGTGAAGTTGTAACGGACAGCACAAAGAAGAACCTGGAGATGAGAGTGGAAGCTGAGAACGGCGCGACAGCTGGTAAGACTGATCTTGCGAAACGCGCGAAAGAAGCAAATCTGGATGCGATCCATGATACTGTTCATGAGATGGCAAGGGATGAGGCTAGGCATGGAAAGGCTTTCGCTGGTCTGCTGAAGAGATATTTTGGCTAAGATAAAAACCGCATAAAGTAAGGCTTTTTGAGAGGGATGGGCGTGGTTTGTGCTTGTCCCTCTTAGGCATCCGCCGCCACGGCACGTCAGAAAGCGATTGTAAATGAAAAAGTTTAATGTTGCCGCTCCACAAGCAAAACGCCCACGAAAAACGTTCAGTGATGTTTATGGAGAGTATTGTGGATTTGGTAGGGCAGGGGAACATGTTGATATGGATATATAGGATCAAGAGATACCGAGGTGCCTCTTGATCATCAAGCTGCGCAAACTTCTTTTTAGAGATCATTTTTGATGATTCAAATGTATGTACCATCTCTTATATCCCTCTATAAAAGTATAGAGTTATCATTTCATATCTTTCTCTATAGATCATCTATTATTATGACTGTAAGTCCGTCAGATCGATCGGTATCTTTAGTGGTTTAACAATCCGAAAACCCAGTGTTTATAAGGCTTTCAGAGTCCTTGCGACTTCCCTTCTGTCTCCCTGTCTGCTCCGCACCATTGCGTCGTTAACATTTCTAGACGATGCACCGCATCGCCGTCGAAATGTTGCCTGGCACTGGCACAGATCGGACCGTATGCGCATCCCGTTTGACAGATGTATTGGATGGCCGTATAATAGAGGGCATGTTCTATGGAAAAAAATAGAAAGTCTGCAGGGAGTGAAAACACATGAAGAAGAGAGCATTGAAGGCGGCCTGGCCGTATACGCTGCCGATCGCGGTGGGCTTTTTGTTCCTGGGGATGTCCTATGGTTTCCTGATGCGGAGCAAAGGTTTTTCGATCCTTTATCCGATGCTGATGAGTTTTTTTATTTTTGCCGGGTCTATGGAATTTGTCACGGTCAATCTGCTCATGTCTGCGTTCGACCCGCTGCACGCGTTCTTTCTCGCCTTGATGGTCAACGCACGGCATCTGTTTTACGGGATCTCCATGCTGGATCGATACAAGGACATGGGATGGAAGAAATTTTATCTGATCTTTGGGATGTGCGATGAGTCTTTTACGATCAACTGTACGGTCACGCCGCCCTCTGATGTGGATAAAGGCTGGTTCATGTTCTTTGTGACTATGCTCGATCAGATCTACTGGGTGTCCGGGGCGACGCTGGGGGCGCTGTTGGGGTATGTGATCCAGTTTGACACCACGGGCATTGAATTTGTCATGACGGCGCTCTTTGTGGTGATGTTCATCGGCCAGTGGGAGGAGGCGGCGGAACACAGACCAGCTCTTACCGGGCTTGGCTGTTCAGTGATCTGTCTGCTGCTCTTTGGCAGTGAACGCTTTATCCTGCCTGCCATGGCTCTGATCATCGTGTGCTTTACGGTCAGCAGGAAGAAAAGGGATGGGGAGGTGGCGCAATGACGACTGTACAGGAGATCATCACGGTCCTTGTGGTCGTGGCGGGGACGATGGTGACGCGGTTTTTGCCGTTCATCCTGTTCCCGGAGGGGAAGGAGCCGCCGAAATATATTACATACCTGGGGACAGTGCTGCCGTACGCGGTGATCGGATTGTTGGTGGTGTATTGTCTGAAGGATGCGGTGTTTTCTGTGTTCCATGGACTGCCGGAACTGATCGCGATCGTTTTTATCGTTGTTTTGCATAAGTGGAAGAAGAATACGCTGCTGAGCATCGCGCTGGGGACGGTTTTGTATATGGTGTTGGTGCAGGATTTTTTCAGATGAGTTTTTTGTAAATATCTTTTGCATTTTATGATGTAAGATCTTAAGATCGGGATCTTATCCTTCAGCAGTTAAAATTTATGGCGTAAGCCATGGATTTTACCAGAGCGGCGACTTTGTCGACACTTTGAGGGGAAAGCCAGCGGCTTTCCCCTTTCATGTCCCATGTCTATCTGAAGGACTGGATAAATCCCAGCACTTCCTCTTTCGACGGCATCACCCGCAGCGCGCCTTTTCGTGTGGTGATCAAAGAAGCGGCCGCGTTGGCGAATGTGAGCATCTCTTTCAGCTGATCTTGACTCAGATCTTCCAGGCCATGTTCCAACACATAGTCCAGGATGCTGGCGCAGAATGTATCCCCGGCTCCGGTGGTCTCAATGGTATTTTCCTGGATGAAAGGCGCAGCCTCCACCATCCAGTCCTTATAATAAGCCCGGCTCCCCTCTTTGCCCAGGGTGACGAGGATGAGCGGGATCTGGTAGGTCTCGCGGAGGATCTGCACACCTTTTGTGTAGTCGGTGGTCCCGGTCATGAATTCCATCTCATTGTCGGAGATCTTTAAGATATCGCAAAAGCCCAGTCCATAGGCGATCTCCCGCCGTGCATCTTCCAGGGACTCCCAGAGGGGTTCCCGCAGATTCGGGTCAAAGGAGATCATGATCCTTTCCGCTTTCGCTTTATCCAGCGCGCAGCGGGTGGCTTCGCGCACGCCCGGATGGGTGGAGGAGAGGGTGCCGAAGTGGAAGATACGGGAGCCGGCGATCACGTCCATGGGCACTTCATCTTTTGTCAGCATCATATCGGCTCCTGGGTTTCGATAAAACGAAAAATCCCGGTCGCCGTCCTCGAACGTGTGCACGAAAGCCAGAGTCGTGTGGATCTTCTCATCCATCCGCAGGCTCTGGGTGTTGATACCGACCTCCTCCAATGTATCTTTCAGGCGGGATCCGAACTGGTCCTTACCCACCTTGCCGATAAAGGAAGTCTTTTTACCCAGTTTCGTCAGCATGGCCAGGACATTGCAGGGTGCGCCGCCGGGGTTGGCCTCGAACAGGATGTTCCCCTGGTCACTGTGCCCATTTTCTGTAAAATCGATCAGTAATTCTCCTAACGCTGTCACATCGAACTTTTTTTCACTCATAACCTGTACCTCCAGTTTTTATTTTGAGCTGTCGCAGTAATATTTTTTAATCTTGATTATATAGTATTGAGGGCATGCTTGTAAATAATAGAAAGAAAAAATATGCGGGCGGCTGAGTAAAGGAGCCTGTTCAGTGGGAAAATATTTTACAAGGCTGTCCAATGATGTTACAATAGAGGTGATGAAAGTCCCGGACAGCAAAAATGTCATACGGTCGGCTTTCGTGTATGGAAGTTTAAAGACATCGAGTTTTGATCACAGATCGTAGGAGGAGAAACGATGACGGATCGATTATATGGATATATGGACTGGCCCCGGATCGAGGCGGTGGTATATGGGGAGGAGAACTGCCCCAGGGAGATCCTGGGCAGGCAGGAGATAAAGAACGACGTGCTGATCCAGTGTTTTTTTCCCAATGCAAAGGGCGTGAAAGTGGACAGCAAGAAGAGCGGCAGGAAATATGAGATGGAGAGAGCGGATGAGGCCGGGTTCTATGCCGTGCTGCTGCCAGCAAAGGAAGTGTCCTCCTATGAATTCATCGTTGAGGGTGAGGACGGGAAAAAGCGCCGGTATGGGGATGCGTACAGGTTCCCCTCCCAGTTTACGGAGAAAGAGGAAGAGATGTTCCGGCAGGGCGTGTATTACCGGGCCTACGAGAGATTGGGCGCGCACCCGATGGTGGTGGATCGGGTGCGGGGCGTGTATTTCGCCGTCTGGGCGCCGAACGCTCTGCGGGTCAGCGTGGTGGGCGATTTCAACCAGTGGGACGGGCGGGTGCACCCGATGCAGAAGTCCCCGTCCACAGGTCTGCATGAGCTCTTCATCCCGCGCCTGAAACCGGGTGAGCTCTACAAGTTCGAGATACGGATGCTAAACGGCTCCATGTTTTTAAAGACAGATCCCTACGCCAACGGACGGGAGCGTACACCCGGCATGGCGTCGGTGGTGGAAAAGGTCAGCGGCTACCGCTGGGGTGACCAAGCCTGGATGAAGAAACGAAAAAGCCAGGCGGGCAAGGCTGCTCCCTTGAGCATCGGGCAGGTGGACCTTGCGCAGATGGCAAGGGCAGAGGACGGCAGCTTCCTGACTTATAAAGAGCTGGCAGATCAGGTGGCTGCGTACGCCATGGAGGGCGGCTACACTCATGTGGAACTGCCCCCGGTCATGGAGTACGGGGATGAGGCGGGGCCTTACGCCACCAGCGGGTATTACGCGCCCACGTCCCGCTTTGGGAAGCCGGAGGATCTCCAGTATTTCGTGGACCATCTCCATCAGAAGCAGGTCGGGGTGCTCATGGATTGGACGCCGGTGCATTTCCCGAGGGAGGACGAGGGCCTGAGCATGCTGGACGGTACCTGTCTGTATGAGCGCAGCCAGGACGGCGCGGGGACACACCCCATATGGGGGACGCTGCTCTTTGACATGGCCAGTCCCCATGTGCGCAATTTTCTCATCTCCAATGTATTTTATTGGCTGGAATGTTACCATCTGGACGGCCTGCGCCTGGACGACGTGGATGCCATGCTCTATCTGGATTACGGGCGTGAGCCGGGGCAGTGGACGCCGAATATGTTTGGCGGGAATGAGGACCTGGACGCGGTGGAGTTCATCAAGCACATGGCTTCGGCCGTTCGGAAAAAACATCCGGATGTGCTCCTGATCGCCCAGGAAGACGGATATTGGCCGGATCTGACCGGGCCGGTGGACGATACCCATATGGGCTTCCATTATAAATGGAACAACGGGTGGACGCATGGGTTCCTGGACTATATCCGTGGAGAACGGCAGTCCCGCACGGCGCACCACGATGAGCTGACGGCGAGTATGCTCTATGCCTACTGTGAAGATTTTATCCTCACGCTGGATGACCGGGATATCGTGACGGTGGAGCGGTTCCTTGAGTCCCTGCCGGGGGAGGATGACCGGGAAAAACAGGACGATCTGAAAGTGGCCCTGGGATACTTTTTCACCCATCCCGGAAAAAAATATCTGGCCCCCTGGGGCAGCCTCCCGGAAGGGGTCGGCGCTTATATAAAAGGGCTCAACCGGTTTTACCGGGAGCACCCGGCACTCTGGGAGCAGGATGGGGACCCGGCCGGTTTTGAGTGGATCCAGCAGATGGAAGCGGGGGATAACATACTGGCGTACATGCGCAGGGACAGACAGAAGAAAGATGTGCTGCTGATCATCTGCAATTTCTCAGGGGAGAAGCAGGAAGAGTACAAGGTGGGCGTCCCGTATTATGGGAAATATAAAGAGATATTCAACAGCGATGCAGCCGCGTTTGGCGGCTCGGGCGTGGTCAATCCCCGGGCGAAGACCTGCCGGAAGGCGGAATGGGACGGGCGGCCGTACCGGCTTACGGTGAAACTGCCCGCCTGGGGGATCGCGGTGTTCGCTTATCAGCCGATGTGATGGGGACCGATGGAACATATATCCGCCAAAGGGGGACAATAAAGATGGACGGACTGATGCAGCGCGGTACTTCCTATCTGGAGGAACAGATACCGGCTCTGATCGGATTTTGTATGAAAGTTGTCATATCGATCGTGATCTTCTACCTGGGGATGCGGGTGATCCGCTGGCTCTTGAAAGCCCTGCGCCGCTCTATGGAACAGATGCGGGTGGATCAGGGCGTGGTCCAGTTCGCTTGTTCCCTGGCGAAGATCCTCATGTATCTGCTGTTGGTGTTCAGCATTGCCACCCGGTTCGGGGTCACGGAGGCCTCGGTGGCGGCATTGATCGGCTCTACCGGGATCACGCTGGCCATGGGTCTCCAGGGCGGGCTGGCAAATCTGGCCGGCGGGATCATGATCTTATTATTCAAACCCTTCCAGGTGGGGGATTACATCGTACAGAACGGTCTGGCCGGCTGTGAGGGGACGGTCAGCCGGATCGACATGTGCTACACCAGGCTGACCACCGTCGACAACAAGACCATCGTGATCCCCAACGGGACGCTCTCCAACAGCAGCGTGACCAATGTGACGGAGAAGGACGAACGGCAGCTGGACATCAAAGTGGGGATCTCCTACCAGTCGGATATCCGGCAGGCGAAAGGGATCTTGGAGAGGCTGCTCGCAGAGGAGCCGGATATCTATCACGAACGGGAGACGGTGGTGTTCGTGGACGAGCTGGCGGAAAGCGCGGTGGTCTTAGGCTTTCGGGCATGGGTCCCCACGGACCGGTACTGGAAAGTCAAGTGGGGATTGAATGAGAAGATCAAACTTACGTTCGATCAGGAAGGCATTGTGATCCCTTACAATCAATTGGATGTACATTTACAGGGAGATCCTTTGGGCAGAGAGATTGACGGATAGGAAAATTATGTTATACTAATAAGAAAAAATGGGAGGCATGTGCAAATGAAATTTTTTATCGATACAGCGAAAGTGGAGGATATACGCAGGGCAAATGACATGGGCGTGATCTGCGGGGTGACCACAAACCCGTCCCTGATCGCCAAAGAGGGCAGGGATTTCAACGAGGTCATCAAAGAGATTACCACGATCGTAGACGGCCCGATCAGCGGTGAGGTCAAAGCCACCACCACAGACGCGGAGGGCATGATCGCGGAAGGGAGAGAGATCGCCAAGATCCACAAGAACATGGTGGTCAAGATTCCGATGACGGAAGAAGGCTTAAAAGCCGTGAAAGTCCTGTCAAAAGAAGGGATCCGCACAAACGTCACACTGATCTTCACCGCAAACCAGGCGCTGCTGGCGGCAAGAGCCGGGGCGGCCTACGTGTCTCCATTCTTAGGCCGTCTGGATGATATCTCCGTGGCGGGTGTGCAGCTGATCGAAGATATCGTGGAGATCTTTGACGCATCTGTGGACATCGAGACGGAGATCATCGCGGCCAGCATCCGCAATCCGATCCACGTGACCGACTGTGCAAGGGCCGGGGCGCACATCGCCACTGTGCCGTTTACGGTGATCGAACAGATGGTGCACCATCCGCTGACCACAGTGGGCATCGAGAAATTCCAGAAGGACTATAGAGCGGTCTTTGGTGAATAAGACTAAGATCAATCTATATTAATTGTAATAAATGATCGATTAGGGCTTGAATTTTTGTACAGGATCAGGTACAATATGCTTTGGATCGGCATTTCCTTATAATGCCAATAAAGTTATACGATAGGCAAGTTTAAATTATATTCAATAGGAGGAATTTAATCATGGCAGTAAAAGTTGCGATCAATGGTTTTGGACGTATTGGACGGCTTGCATTCAGGCAGATGTTCGGGGCGGAAGGGTATGACGTAGTGGCGATCAACGACCTGACATCTCCGAAGATGCTGGCACATTTGTTAAAATATGATTCTTCCCAGGGTAAGTATGCGCTGGCTGAGAAAGTAACCGCAGGTGAAGATTCCATCACAGTAGATGGCAAAGAGATCAAGATCTACAAAGAATCAGATGCTGCCAATCTTCCATGGGGGACTATCGGCGTAGACGTTGTATTAGAGTGCACAGGCTTCTACACCAGCAAAGAAAAAGCAGAAGCCCATATCAAAGCAGGTGCAAGGAAAGTCGTGATCTCCGCACCGGCAGGAAATGATCTTCCTACTATCGTTTATAATGTAAACCATGATACTTTAAAACCAGAGGATACAGTGATCTCCGCTGCTTCCTGTACGACAAACTGCCTGGCTCCCATGGCAAAAGCTCTCAATGACTTAGCTCCGATCCAGAGCGGTATCATGAGCACGATCCATGCGTACACAGGCGACCAGATGATCTTAGACGGCCCGCAGAGGAAAGGCGACTTGAGAAGATCCCGTGCAGGCGCAGTGAACATCGTGCCGAACAGCACAGGCGCAGCCAAAGCGATCGGCCTGGTCATCCCAGAACTGAACGGAAAACTCATCGGTTCCGCACAGCGTGTGCCCACACCCACCGGATCCACAACGATCCTGATCGCTGTTGTAAAAGGCAAAGTGACTGTAGAAGAGATCAACGCGGCGATGAAGAAAGCTGCCAACGAATCCTACGGCTACAATGAGGACGAGATCGTATCCAGCGATGTAGTCGGCATGGCTTACGGCTCTCTGTTCGACGCGACACAGACCATGGCGTCCGCTATGGACAATGGGGATACCCAGGTACAGGTTGTTTCCTGGTATGACAATGAGAATTCTTATGTGAGCCAGATGGTGCGCACGATCAAATTCTTCTCTGAATTAGCATAAAAAATAAAGTGATGTGTGATAGAAAATGATCCAGGAAGGGTCCGATCTGTACTGGGATCGGGCCTTTCCTTTATGAAGGAGAATGTTATGTTAAATAAAAGATCCGTAGATGATATCCAGGTAAAAGGAAAAAAAGTCCTGGTGAGATGTGATTTCAACGTACCATTAAAAGAGGGCAAGATCACAGATGAGAACCGTCTGGTGGCCGCCCTCCCAACGATCCAGAAATTGGTCAAAGACGGGGGCCGCGTGATCTTATGCTCCCATTTAGGCAAGCCGAAGGGCAAACCGCTCCCGGAGATGTCCCTGGCTCCAGTGGCTGCAAGGCTGACAGAACTCCTGGGACAGGAAGTAAGATTTGTCCCCAATGATCAGGTGATCGGGGAGGATGTGAAAAAAGCAGTGGATGAGATGAAAGATGGGGATCTGATCCTCCTGGAAAACACCCGTTACAGGGAAGAGGAGACGAAGAACGGGGAGGCTTTCAGCCAGGAACTGGCTTCCATCTGTGATGTGTTCGTAAACGATGCGTTCGGCACAGCCCACAGAGCACACTGCTCCAATGTAGGTGTGACCAAATTTGTGGACGAGTGCGCCGTAGGCTATCTGATGCAAAAAGAGATCGACTTCCTGGGCAACGCGGTAAACAATCCCCAGAGGCCATTCGTTGCCATCTTAGGCGGCGCGAAAGTGGCGGATAAACTGAATGTGATCTCAAATCTGCTGGAAAAATGCGATACACTGATCATCGGCGGCGGCATGGCCTACACATTCTTAAAAGCCAAGGGCTGTGAAGTGGGCAGCTCCCTTGTAGATGAAGAGAAGATCGGCTACTGCAAAGAGATGATGGAAAAGGCAGAAAAACTGGGCAAGAAATTGCTCCTTCCCATGGATACCGTCGTAGCCAAGAGCTTCCCGGATCCCATCGACGCCCAGATCGACGTATCCGTTGTGTCCGTTGATGCGATCCCCGCAGATCAGATGGGGCTGGATATCGGCACAGAGACAGCCAAGGCATTTGCCGATGCTGTAAGATCTGCGAAGACAGTCGTATGGAACGGCCCTATGGGTGTTTTTGAAAATCCGGTCCTGGCAAAAGGGACGATCGCCGTGGCGCAGGCTCTGGCAGATACAGACGCCACCACGATCATCGGCGGCGGAGATTCAGCGGCAGCCGTGAACCAGCTCGGCTTTGGGGATAAGATGAGCCACATCTCCACAGGCGGCGGGGCTTCCCTGGAATTTTTGGAAGGCAAGGAACTTCCCGGCGTGGCTGCAGCAGATGACAAATAGGATCTAAGAGGAGAAAGATAGATGAGAAAGAAGATAATCGCAGGCAACTGGAAGATGAACATGACACCCTCCGAGGCAGTGAAACTGGTGGACACCTTAAAACCACTGGTGGACAATCCGGACGTGGACGTGGTATTTTGTGTACCGGCCATCGATATCATCCCGGTGGCAGAGGCGGCAAAAGGCTCCAACATCCAGGTAGGGGCGGAAAATATGTATTTTGAGGACAAAGGCGCATACACAGGCGAGATCTCACCGGCGATGCTCACCGATGCGGGGATCAAATACGTTGTCCTGGGACATTCGGAGAGAAGAGAATATTTTGCGGAGACAAATGAGACCGTCAATAAGAAGATGCTCAAAGCCTTCGAGCATGGGATCACACCGATCATGTGCTGCGGCGAGAGCCTGGAGCAGAGGGAACAGGGCGTGACCATGGATTTCATCCGCCAACAGGTGAAAGTCGGTTTTCAGAACGTGACAGCCGAGCAGGCGAAGACAGCGGTGATCGCCTACGAACCAATCTGGGCGATCGGTACCGGCAAGACGGCCACCACAGAACAGGCACAGGAAGTATGCAAAGGCATCCGTGCGTGCATTGCTGAAATCTACGACCAGGCCACGGCAGAGGCCATCCGTATCCAGTACGGCGGTTCCGTGAACGCAGAGACTGCGCCGGAATTGTTCGCACAGCCGGATATCGACGGCGGTCTGGTGGGCGGCGCTTCGCTGAAACCGGATTTCGGCAAGATCGTCAATTATAAATAGGGATAGGACAATAGGGATGGGGGATGTGAGGAAGAGATCCTCCATCCTTTTACTATGAAAGTCCCGGCAAGCGGCAGGACGATGGGCAAACTTGTTTGCACACTCGACCTGACATTTGACGGGCTAACCTGTATGAATGAGTAGGGCGATAGCCCGGATCATGAATACAGGTGGCAGCTGTGGGAGTGCCGAAGGCACGGAGCAGCTGGCTTTCATTCATGGTGGTGTCGCCGTCAGGCGACATGTCCGTTTACTATGAAAGTCCCGGCAAGCGGCTGAGAGCACGGAACAGCTGGCTTTCCAGGACAGCGTTTTAAAGGGGGCCGGGGGAAATCCGCAATCCCCCGGCGCTTTTGGTACTTTTCTCGCAGAAAAGTACATTTATTCAAAGATCTGAGCGGACATGGATCGTATCAAATGTATATAAGATCCAAGCTATACACAAGATTTAGAGTGTCATCAAACACACTCTAAAATATTTCGTACACACAGTGAAAAGGAGAACGGAGAATGAGGAAGATAGGGGTTGGGCTCTTAGGGCTCGGCACAGTGGGGATGGGCACCTATAAAGTATTGAAAGCCCAGCAGCCGGAGATGGGCAAGAAACTGGGCGTGGAGTTGGAACTGCGCAGGATCGCTGTCAAAGATCCGGCGGAAGTCGCCGATCAGGTGGACGATGCCAGTCTTCTGACAGCAGACTGGCATGAAGTTGTGGAGGATGATTCCGTCGAGATCGTGATCGAGCTGATGGGCGGACTGGAACCGGCCAGGACCTGTATCCTGGCGGCCCTGCATGCGGGAAAGCATGTGGTGACAGCCAACAAGGATCTGGTGGCCGTGTCCGGCCGGGAACTGCTCGACGCGGCGGCGGAGCACAAATGTGATCTCCTCTTCGAGGCGGCCGTGGCGGGGGGCATCCCGATCATCCGTCCGATGAAACAGTGCCTGTTGGGAAATACGATCACCGAGATCATGGGGATCGTCAACGGGACGACGAATTTTATCCTGACGAAGATGGAGCAGGAGGGCATGGAATTTCAGGAGGCCCTGGATCTGGCCACAGAACTGGGCTATGCGGAGGCCGACCCCACAGCGGACATCGAAGGGCTGGATGCGGGGCGCAAGGTGGCGATCATGGCTTCGATCGGTTTCCATTCCCGCGTGGTGTTGGACGATGTGCATATCGAGGGCATCACGAAGATCACAGCCAAAGACATCCAGTATGCCCGGGAGATGGGCTGTACGATCAAGCTTTTGGGCGTAGCGCGCTGTGATGAGGAGGGCATCGAAGCCTATGTGTGCCCCATGCTGATCGCGGGTGACCATCCGCTGGCATCCGTCAGCGATTCTTACAACGCCGTGTTCCTCAACGGGGACGCTGTGGAAAATGTCATGTTCTATGGCCGCGGGGCCGGCAGCCTGCCCACAGCCAGCGCCGTGGTGGGTGACGTGTTTGACATTGCACGGAATATCATGAACGGCTGCTGCGGACGGATCAGCTGCTCCTGTTACAAAGAGCTGTCTGTGAAAAAGATGGAAGATACGAAGAACCGTTTCTTCCTGCGCATGCTGGTAGAGGACAAATGCGGCGTATTTACAGACACGGCCAATGTATTTGCGCAAAACCAGGTGAGTCTTGCCCAGATCATCCAGCGGCAGTCCGAGAAAGGCACAGCCGAGCTGGTGGTGATCACTGATGCAGTCAAAGAAGGGAATCTGACAAATGCGATCGAGACCTTAAAGGCACAGGAGAGCGTCAAAGAGATCTCCACTGTCTTGCGGGTCTATCAAGCAGATAAAGGAGAATGAGAATGCGTAAAAAACCAACCGTTTTGATCATCCTGGACGGCTACGGCCTGAATGAAAAGAGCGAGGCCAATGCCGTCAGCCAGGCAAAAACGCCGAATATGGACCAGCTGATGGCCCAGTATCCTTTTGTAAAAGGTTCCGCCAGCGGCATGGCCGTGGGCCTTCCCGAGGGCCAGATGGGCAACTCCGAGGTGGGCCACCTGAATATGGGCGCAGGCCGCATCGTATACCAGGAGCTGACCAGGATCACGAAAGAGATCCAGGACGGAGATTTTTTCAAAAACGAAGCCTTGTTGCAGGCGGTCAAAAACGTCCGGGAAAAAGGCACGGCGTTACATTGTATGGGACTGTTATCCGACGGCGGTGTGCACAGCCACAACACCCATCTGTATGGACTGCTGGAGCTGGCAAAAAGGGAAGGTCTGTCCAAGGTCTATGTACACTGCTTCCTGGACGGGCGGGATACGCCCCCCGCGTCCGGCAAGGACTATATAAAAGAACTGAAAGACGAGATGGAGAAGATC
This sequence comes from Clostridia bacterium, assembly GCA_910575625.1. Lineage (GTDB taxonomy): Bacteria > Bacillota > Clostridia > Lachnospirales > Lachnospiraceae > MGBC164599. The sequence continues at coordinate 141,274 of CAJTFD010000003.1, read as the reverse complement.
GGTGTGGGTGAGATCGCCACTGTCATGGGCCGTTATTATGCCATGGACCGGGATAACCGCTGGGAGCGGGTGGAGCACGCGTACAGAGCTCTGACCCAGGGCGAGGGAAAAGAAGCCGCCTGCCCGGTCTGCGCCGTGAAAGAGTCTTATGAGGCGGAGGTCACCGATGAGTTTGTGGAACCCATCGTGGTCACCCGGGAGGGCAAGCCGGCCGCCGTCGTCCAGGACGGGGATTCCGTGGTCTTTTTCAACTTCCGTCCGGACCGTGCAAGGGAGATCACGCGGGCGTTTGTGGACGAGGATTTCAAAGGATTTGCCCGGGAGAAGAAACTGGGATTGACATACGTGTGTTTTACAGATTACGACGATACTATTGAAAACAAACTGGTCGCTTTCCATAAGGAAGAGATCCTCAATACCTTCGGGGAGTACCTGGCCGCTCATCACATGACGCAGGCGAGGATCGCGGAGACGGAGAAATACGCCCATGTGACATTCTTCTTCAACGGAGGCAAGGAGGAACCCAATCCGGGTGAGGACCGTATCCTGGTCAATTCCCCCAAGGTGGCCACCTATGACCTGCAGCCGGAGATGAGCGCGCCGGAAGTGTGCGAAAAACTGGTGGAGGCCATCGGATCTGAGAAATACGATGTGGTCATCTGCAATTTTGCCAATCCGGACATGGTGGGGCATACCGGTGTCGAGGCCGCAGCCATCCAGGCCATCGAGACGGTGGATGCTTGTGTGGGCAAGGCGGTCAATGCTGTCAAAAAAGCCGGCGGTCAGATGCTGATCTGCGCGGATCATGGAAATGCGGAGCAGATGATCGACTACGAGAGCCGTGAGCCTTTTACAGCCCATACCACGAATCCGGTGCCATTTATCTTAGTCAATGCGGATCCGTCCTATTCTCTGCGTGAAGGCGGCAGACTGGCGGATATCGTTCCCACGCTGATCGATCTGATGGAGATGGAACAGCCAAAAGAAATGACAGGGGAATCTTTGCTGGTGCGCGGATGATGAGAGAGCAGCTGACAGAAGAAGACGTAAAGAAGATACAAGAAGAGATTGAATACCGGAAACTGGTGGTGCGAAAGGAAGCCCTGGAGGCGGTCAAAGAGGCCCGGGCCCACGGGGACTTGAGCGAGAACTTCGAGTACCATGCGGCAAAAAAAGACAAAAACAAAAATGAGAGCAGGATCCGTTATCTGGAGCGGATGTTAAAGACCGCCCGCATCATCACAGATGAGTCCCAGGAGGATGAGGTGGGGCTCAATAACAAGGTGGAAGTCTACTTTGAAGAGGACGATGAGACAGAAGTCTATAAACTGGTCACCTCCATCCGGGGAAATTCCCTGGATGGCAGGATCAGTGTGGAATCGCCGCTGGGGAAAGCCCTCCTGGGGCATAAGGTGGGGGATAAGGTCCACGTGAAAGTCAATGAGTCCGCGGGATACGACGTGATCATCAGACGTATCGAGAAGGCGGCGGACGGGGAAGAGGATGCCATCCGGAGTTTCTAAAGACGGGTGAAAAAAGGCGGCAGGTAAAATGGAGTGAAATATCTATTTACCTGCTGCCTTTTTAATCTTTGGATAGATCACAGTGACATTCATATATTTTGATATGTCATTGATCGCAGAGCATTAAAGCATAGATAGAAAAACCACCCTCAAACTTTGACGAGAAACAGGGTGGTTTTTCTATGTTGTTTCCAGGTCAACCACTTTGTACCCCATGGGTATACTATGGCGGTCATTCTTTTTTCTATATTCTAGTGTATCATAGCCCAAACCCATCTGCAAGCTATTTCGATCATTCTTTTATCCTGTCCAATTCCGTGATGTTGACCCCGGAAGTTGTCAGGATCACTTTCAATTCGATGTAACGGCCTTTCATTAGCTTATATGCTTCGGACTCTTTTTCACAGACCAGCATATAACTCTGCAGTCTTGCAAATTCTTCCACAGATATCTTGATCATCTCTTTCTCAGACATATATGCCACCGCCTTTCTATAAGAGATATTATAACGGCTGGGCGACGGGGTGTAAAGGATTTCTAAATATAAAATTTTATGAAGGACAAAAAATAGATATTTCTTTTAAAAAATGAAACGGCAAAAGTACCAAAAGCGTCGGGGGAGATCGCAATCTCCCCCGGCTCCTAAAAACGCTGTCTTAAAACGGCAGGCATTTTATTTCTCTAGATTTTCGCGTAACCGCCTTAAGGTCCGATCGATCTTCTTCAGGGCCAATTCTTTTTCCGGACTGTCCGGTGTCTGTTGGATCAGCTCCCGGACATCTTCCCAATCCTCAATCTGGTTCCTTATATCTGCATACCACTGTTCGTTTGTCATCCCCATATCTTCCATCCTTACCTCCCCCTTCTGTATTTCAGATCTATCGGGATTGTCTGATGATATTATTATAGTCTTTTTATGATCTGTTATCAACGCATTTTTTACACATTTTTGGAACGTCCCTGATCGGCGGGCAGCGCGCGCATCCTGGTGTTTAGCAGATTCTGCCGTTGTGTCTCATAAGAGTCCCTGGATGTTGATCGTCAGACCCTCATAGATACAGGCGGGGATCTCATCATCAAAGGCGTACAAGGCCGATGCATTGCCGCAGGCCAGATCAAAGACATTTACGGCGCGTTTCATAGGATTTACGATCCAATACTCCCGCACTCCGGCGGAACGGTATTTAAAGAGCTTGATCCCGTAGTCCATCCGTTCGGTGCTGGGAGACGCGACTTCGATCACCCAGTCCGGTGCCCCGATACAGCCCCGGTCGTCCAGTTTGGACCTGTCGCAGATGACCGAGATGTCAGGTTCCACGTAGTTTCTGTCATCCGCGTTCAGGAATACGGCGTAGGGGGCGAGGTAGATCTTACAGTCGCCTCTGTGTGCATCGATGTAGTCTGCGATCTTACGGGAAATGGAAAAGATGATGTCCTGGTGGCAGGCGCTGGGCGGCGCCATCATATAGATCCGGCCGTCGATCAGTTCAGCACGTTTGCCGTTTGGAAGTGCATATATATCTTGGATGGTATAGAGTTTTTCCTGTGGTGATGCCATGGGAGCCTCCTTAGACGCGGTATAGCTGGATCTTGGACAGATTATAACGTAACATGGATAAAAAGTCAATGATCATGTCTGCTGCCATTTAACAATATCCAACAAAGGATTTCATAAAAAAATTTCATTAGGAAAATTTATCATGTTCTCGGGCGGTCATCCGGCCATGTATGTATCGGCCTATTTTCGGAGATACTATCCTCGGAAAAGATCATCACATCTTCAATTTTAATATACAGGAGGTTGTATCTATGTACCGATATTTGCCGATCAGAAGGGTACACGCGAGACAAGTGCTGGACTCCAGGGGAAATCCCACGGTGGAAGTGGAAGTCACCGTGGGAGAGGGCATCGTGGGCGTCAACGGCACCACCGGCCGGGCCATGGTCCCCTCCGGGGCATCCACCGGGAAATTCGAGGCCATGGAGTTAAGGGATGGGAACAAAAAAGAATATGTGGGTCTGGGCGTGGAGAAGGCAGTCTCCAACGTGAATACAAAACTGGCGGACGCGATCCTGGGAGAAAATGCCCTGGACCAAAACGCCATAGATTTCCTATTGCTGGAGACAGACGGGACGGAAAATAAGAGCAATATAGGCGCCAATGCCATGCTGGGCGTATCCCTGGCGGTCGCCCGGGCTGCCGCCGCCGCGCTGAAGCTGCCCTTGTTCCGGTATATAGGCGGGATCCACGCCAAGAGGATGCCCGTTCCCATGATGAACATCCTAAACGGGGGCGTGCATGCGGATAACACGGTGGACTTGCAGGAGTTCATGATCATGCCGGTGGGGGCGGAGAGTTTCCACGACGGTCTGCGGATGTGCGCGGAGGTCTACCAGTTTCTGAAGATCATCTTAAAACAGGAAAAACTCTCCACCGCTGTGGGGGATGAAGGAGGATTTGCGCCGGACCTGCCGGATTCCCACGCGATCCTCTCCCTGATCATCCGGGCCATCGAGCGCGCCGGATACCGTCCGAAGGAAGACATCTGCATCGCCATTGACGCGGCAGCCAGCGAGCTGTACGATAAGGAAAAGGATGTCTACCGTTTTCCGGGAGAATCCCAGATGAAGGGGGAAACGGTCCTGCGCACAGGAAAGGAACTGGTGGAGTATTACAGAGAACTGGTGGATGAGTTCCCGATCATATCCATCGAGGACGGCCTCCACGAGGACGACTGGGACGGCTGGAAGTATATGACCGAGGAGCTGGGCGAGCGGATCCAGTTGGTGGGGGACGATCTGTTCGTCACAAATATCAAGAGGCTCTCCTGCGGCATCAAGCTCCAGGTGGCCAATGCGATCTTAGTAAAATTAAACCAGATCGGGACTTTATCGGAGGCCCTGGATGCGGTGGAGATGGCCCACAAAGCCGGGTACAAAGCCGTGATCTCCCACAGGTCCGGGGAGACGGAAGATCCCTTTATCGCAGACCTGGCGGTGGCCACAGGAGCCGGGCAGATCAAGACCGGCGCGCCCTGCAGGTCAGACAGGAATGCCAAATACAACCAGCTTTTGCGCATTGAGGACCAGTTGGGGAAAATGGCCTGCTACGATCATCCGTTTGTGAATATGGAAGTTCCCAAATAGAAACCAAAATAGGAGTTGCGATCCTCCCCGCACTGTGGTACAATGAACCGTAATTGGTATTAGGGAGGTGCGATTTCAAATGGAGATTTTAAGGATCATCTTGACAGTCCTCTTCGCACTGGACTGTATAGCATTGACTGTGGTCGTGCTGATGCAGGAAGGGAAACAGCAGGGACTGGGCGCCATAGCCGGTGCTGCAGATACCTATTGGGGCAAGAATAAAGGCCGTTCCATGGAGGGAAAGCTGATCACTGCCACCAAGATCATGGCAGCGTTATTTTTCATACTGGCTGCGGTTTTGAACATGAGTTTTTAAGGAGGAGCACTCTTGTATCACAGACAAGGGTGCTTTTATCATATAGATCATAGAGGTAAAGATGAAGAAAAGACAGTTGGAACGACGAAAAAAAATGATGGCGGATGTGCTGGCCCACCCATCTTACCGGCCCATGCGGCTGCGTGAGCTGGCGGCCCTTTTGGACATCCCCCGGCCGAAGCGCAGAGAACTCTACCGGGTGATGGACGAGCTGGTCAAGGACGGCCATGCACAGATCAACAGCAACGGCACATATGTCCGTGTAAAAGCCCGCATAGGGGCCGGTGAGGACGCGCCTTATATAGAAGGGACATTCATCGGCCACGCGAGGGGGTTCGGATTTGTGGACGTGGGGGAGGGGGAGGAGGATATCTTTATCCCCGAGGAAAAGACACACCAGGCCATGGACCAGGACCGGGTGCGCATCGTTCTCAATGAAAAGGGAAACGGCAAACGAAAAGAAGGCACCGTGATCAAGATCTTAGAACACGGCTGCCGGGAGCTGGTGGGGACATATCAGAAGAGCAGACATTACGGTTTTGTGGTGCCGGACAATCCCAAAGTGGGCCATGACCTGTTCATCCCCGGAAATGATTCCATGGGTGCGGTCACGGGCGATAAAGTGGTGGCCATGATCACCCGCTATGGCTCCAGGCGGCGGGGGCCGGAGGGCAAGATCAAAGAGATCTTAGGCCACGGCGGCGACCCGGGGACGGATGTGCTCTCCATTGTGAAGAGCCTGGGCATCCCCACAGATTTTTCGGATAAAGTGGCAAGACAGGCCGGGCGGATCTCCGAGGAGCTGATCTTGGGGGATTTCCAGGGGCGTAAAGACATCCGCGGATGGACCATGGTGACCATCGACGGGGAAGATTCCAAGGATCTGGACGATGCGGTCTCCCTGACCTGGGAGGAGGGCATCTACCATCTGGGCGTGCATATCGCCGATGTGGCCAATTACGTCCAGGGGGGCAGCGCCATGGACCGGGAAGCGCTGCGGCGGGGGACCAGTGTCTATCTGGTGGACCGGGTGATCCCCATGCTGCCTGAAAAATTGAGCAACGGGATCTGTTCCCTGAACGCCGGGGAGGACCGTCTGGCGCTCAGCTGCCTGATGGATGTGGATGAAAAGGGGAATGTGATCGCGCACGAGATCGCGGAGACAGTCATCTGTGTGGACCGGCGCATGACCTACACAAACGTACAGAAGATCTTAGACGGTTCAGATCCGGAAGTCTGCAGAGAGTACGAGGATCTGGGACCGCTCTTTCACAAGATGGATGAACTGTCCGCGCTCATACGCAGGCGGAGACAGGAGAGGGGCTCCATCGATTTTAATTTCCCGGAGAGCAAGATCACGATCGACGGGGACGGGCGGCCGTTGTCCGTGGATGTGTATGAACACAACCGGGCGATGGAGCTGATCGAGGATTTTATGATCCTGGCAAATGAGACGGTGGCCAGGGAATTTTACGAGGACATGATCCCGTTCGTATACCGGACCCACGGAAATCCGGATCCGGATAAGATCGAGGGATTGCTCACACTCCTGCACAGCCAGGGCATATCCATACAGAAAGCGAAAAAGGAGATCTCCCCGCTGGAGATCCAGCAGATCCTGCAAAAGGTAAAAGGGCAGCCCAATGAGGCTCTGGTCAGCCGGCTTGCCCTAAGGTCCATGCAGCAGGCCAGGTATGCGGTGGAGTGCAGCGGGCATTTCGGACTGGCTTTAAGCCATTACTGCCATTTCACATCTCCGATCCGCCGCTATCCGGACCTGCAGATCCACAGGATCATCAAGGACAGACTGCGGGGGCGGATGAACCTGGAAAAAGAGGAGACTTACGCATCGATCCTGGATGAGGTGGCGGCTCTCTCAAGCTCTGCGGAGCGGAGGGCGGAAGAGGCCGAGCGTGAGGTGGAGAAACTGAAAAAAGCGGAATACATGATGGGCCATATGGGAGAGAGCTTCGAGGGGACGATCTCCGGTGTGACCAATTGGGGGCTTTATGTGGAACTGCCCAACACCATCGAGGGTCTGGTGCATGTCACCGCGCTGGACGATGACTATTATGTATTCGATGGGGAAAACGGCCGTCTGGAGGGGGAAGCCACCGGGCGGACGTACGCTCTGGGAGATAAAGTAAAGGTCCGGGTCGTGGACGTGGATCTGTACCAGAGGAATATAGATTTTGTGATCGATCGATAAAAAGGAGCAAGCTATGGGTAAAGGAGCGGGGAACCGCATGGTGGCCAATAATAAGAAGGCTTACCACGATTATTTTATAGAGGATAAATATGAGGCGGGGGTGGCTCTTGCCGGTACGGAGGTGAAATCCCTCCGTATGGGCAAATGCAGCATCAAAGAGTCTTTTGTCAAGATAGAGCGGGGAGAAGTGTTCATCTACGGGATGCACATCAGCCCCTACGAGAAAGGAAATATCTTTAACAAAGACCCCCTGCGGGTAAAAAAATTACTGCTGCACCGGGAAGAGATCCGGAAGATGGAGCGCAAGATCGCGGAAAAGGGTCTGACTTTAGTGCCGCTGCAGGTATATTTCAAAGGAAGCCTGGTCAAAGTGGAGATTGCTGTGGCCCGGGGCAAGAAATTGTATGACAAACGCCAGGATATCGCAAAAAAAGACCAGAAACGGGAAGCACAGAGGGAATTGAAGGAAAAAAGCCGGTGGTAGGCAAAAAAATCCTTGACGGAGACCGGTGCCGTCCTGTATAATAGATATCACAATCTGGGGTAGTACCGGTTTCGACGGGGACTTTGAAGATGGAGAAGCTATCCGCAGGCGACGCGTCAGATCGCAAACCTAAATATAAACGCAGAAGAAAATTACGCGTTAGCAGCCTAAGTGCTGCTCGTCAGCCTTGACGCACCCACACGTCGAGGGCCTGGCGTCGATCATGTGGGAAACGATGCGGGCAAAGCTTTGAGCCTGTAGGCGTATCATGAAGCTACTGAACCTGTCAGGGTGTTAGTTCCCGGGCAGCGGAGGGAATGTCAAAGAACTGACTATGATAGTAGAAGTACATGGGATAGGTTTTCGGACACGAGTTCGACTCTCGTCTACTCCACTTAAAATGCAGATAGAAAGATGATGAAAAGTCCAGGCCAGCCCTGGGCTTTTTCAAAAAAGAAGATCTTGATAAGGAGGCTCTCCGTGATGAAGGCCCGTTTGTTTTTTATAGGCATATCCCTGCTGTTTTTGGTGGGATGTGCAGCTGCACGCCAAGACAATACACTATTGGAAAATGCCTCACCCGATACCAGTGCGATGGAGCTGTATATCTACGATGGCCATACAGCCACAAGAAAATTTCTCTATGACAGTGAGGAAGAGAAGGAGATCCTGCAGGCCCTGGCTTCTGTACCGGTCCAAAAAGCGGAAGATCACACCCTTGCAGATGTGAAGCTGCCGATCTACGGGATCCGCATCGGGGGCAAAGACGAGCAGGATGTCCAGGCCGCCTGGTCGGATGGGTACTGGATCACGAAGGAGGGTGAAGTCTATGATCTTGATCATGACTTTGAAGCCCTGGCTGTGGAGTATGACTGGCAGGATCCCGACACGTGGGAGACGATCTCCGTTCTGCCCTGCGCCCGGTTCCTGTGTGAGGATGGAGACGGATGGTACGCGCCGCTGCTCACGCCTGCCAGAGAGCTCTTGGCGCCGGAAGATATCTCTCTTTGCCTGGTCTCCCAGACAGGAGATTCGGTGACTGTCTCGTTTTCAAATGAGGGGGATGAGGAATGGACTTACGGGGAATATTTTTCACTCCAGGTCCTGTTGGACGATGTCTGGTATGAGATACCGCCCATGCCGGGAGAGCACGGTTTTGCGGACATTGCCAGCATACTCCCGCCTGGCAGGACCCAGGAGGAGACGTACGACCTGACCATGTATGGAAAACTGCCCTCCGGCACATACCGCCTGGTGACGGAAGGTCTGTCGGCGGATTTTGAGTTGTAAAGAAAGGATGTAGATCGATGAAGAAACGCATATATATCGTCCTATCATTCATGTTAGCGCTGCTTTTGACAGCCTGCGGCGCAAGAACAACGGCGGAGCAGACGAGCACGCCGTCTGCGGCGGCAGGAGAGGCGGTGGTGGATGCTGCGGACGCGGATCCAGGACAGGAAGAAGAGGCGGAGGACCTGCCGGAGGACGGGAGTTATACGTCCAAAGAAGAAGTTGCCCTCTATCTGCATCTGTATGATCATCTGCCCTCCAATTTCATAACAAAACAGGAGGCACGTAAGCTGGGCTGGGAAGGCGGCTCTCTGGAGCCCTATGCGCCGGGGAAATGTATCGGCGGAGACCGATTTGGCAATTATGAGGGGATCCTTCCTGAGAAAGAGGGGCGCGGTTATAAGGAGTGCGATATCGACACACTGGGCGCAGGCAGCCGTGGCGCAAAGCGGATCGTCTACTCCGATGACGGCCTGATCTATTATACAGAGGATCACTATGCCTCGTTTGGATTGTTATACGGGGAGGAAGAGGGATGATCGATGTGCTGCTGGATGGGGAGCAGATCCGAGACAGGGAACAACTCCACAGCGTTCTGGCTGAAAGATTGGATCTTCCTGCCTGGTACGGGGCGAATCTGGATGCCCTGTATGACTGTCTGACGGATATCCGAGACGACACAAGACTCACGGTCTTCCATAGCGGAAAGCTGAGGGAGGCGTTGGGTGTCTATGGAGAACGGTTCCTTGAGGTGCTTGGCCAGGCAGAGGAGGACAACCTGAGATTTACATTTGTCCTGGATCCTTGAACGTATGGATCCTCAAGAGAGTTCCACCGATATCTGTAACAATACCCGGACCGTGAAGGTCTGCTCTTCGGCCTGTATCTCCACCATGCCCTGGTGATTCTCCGCGATCATGCTGACGGATTCCAGTCCGTGTCCGGTCTGACCGTGCCGGGTGGAGATGAAACGGCCATTTACTCTCTTTAAGACCCCTGCATAGGGGTTTTCTATTTTTATGGCCAGCATATTTGGGGAGGTCTGCCGAATCTTCAGGTGGATATAAGGGTCTGTGGTACCCTGGCATCCATAGATCGCATTTTCCAGGAGATTTCCAAGCATGATACAGAAATCCTGGTCAGAGATCGAGAGCTGATCGGGCAGATGCAGGGAAAGATTGGTCTGTATACCCTTCGTTTTGCACAGGGATCCATAGTAGGTGAGCAGGGCGTTGACGGCCGCTGAGTATGAATAGACTTTCAATTCTGTTTCAGTATCTTCCACGAAGGCATAGACATATTCTTCCAGTTTCACGTATTCTTTTTGTTTCAAAAGTTCCGATATGACGATGAGCTGCTGCCTGAAATCATGCCGTATACGGCTGTTTTCCTGGACAGACCGCAAAAGCTGCTGGTACTGGCTTCCTTGCATGGAGAGGATACGGTTGCTGTGCTCGACCTTTTGCTGGCGGACATGCGCATATGTGATCCTGTAAAACAGAAAATAGACCAACAGGACAAAAGTGAACAGGCAGACCAGGATGACCAGATACAATCCATACATCCTCCCCTGATACATCCTGCGGTACTCATGGGGGAATAAAGTGGAGAGGATAGGAGCAAAGATCAAAAGGATCAGGCAGACACTCTTCCATACCTGTTCCACGTGATAGTTGGCGATGATCCACCCTAGGTATTTTTTAAAGGGGATATAAAAGAGTCCGTTGACCATGAGTAAAAAGGAAAACTGTGCAACGATTGATTCCCGGGATGAATTCTGGTAATTGCTCGTCGGATACAGCGTATAGTCCACAATTGTGGCGAACAGAAAAGAAAATACGCATACCAGGCAGGCCGTAAGAAATACAAACAGTTTTTTAGGCGTGGGCAGGCTGATCTCCTTATGATAAAAGTAAAAGAAATAGACGCCGGCACACAGGACGATCAAGTCCATGTTAAAAAAATGTGTAAAAAAAGTCAGCAGGGCAAAAAAACTGAAAAATCCCACAAGGCTCAAAATGATCTTGGCCAGCAGGACAGGGATGCGCGACCGGATGTATCCCTGCACAGGGTAAAAACACAGCGGGATCACAGGGAGGATCACGATACAGGGGAGCAGCTCCTTACATGTATTTAGTAGTTCCATAAAACCCTCCCCTTACATGGTCTCCAGCTTCTTAAACTGGTATTGGTGGTAGATATGTTTGATGGAAGCCTGCCCGGACTTGCGGATGGGGAAACGATGGCCCCCTTTCATCACATATACATCGGATTCCTCCCGGATGATATGGTCCATGTTCAGCAAGATCCCCCGGTTGCACAGCAGGAAACGGTCTATGTCGCTGGTCCGTTGGGCGATGGCGCCGAACGGGGTGCGGTAGCGGTTCTCCTGGCCGTCCTCCATGCCGAACAGGGTATAATTGTTGGAGGATAAGATGTATTGGATCTTATCCACAGGAAGGCTTATCTGCCTGTTCCCGCTGGGAAAATCCAGATGAGGGTTTAACTGCGGGAGTTTTTTGCGGATATCAGAGAGTACATGGAAGATCCGTGCACGTGTCAATGTCTTCTTGTCGATATAATCAAAGCAATGGAGCCGGGCGGCTTCCCAGATGTGATCTTGGCTGACGGTCAGGAACACCACTAGACATTGAGGATCCTTTTCCCATAAATGCTCAGCTGTCTGGATGCCATCCATTCCTTTCATAAAAATATCCATAAATGCCATACTGTAAATAGAGGTGGACAGGGAAGATAAAAAATCCTCACCGCTCAAAAAGCAAGAGGTCCTGATCTCAAAAGAGTACGTCTCGCTGTACTCCTCAATGAAGCGGGTGAGCAGGTCAGATTCCGGCTTGTTGTCATCGATGATCGCGATATTCATAAAAAAATGCCGTTTATCCTTTCTATATCCTACAATTTATGACTATTCTAACAAAAAAATGGGGAAAAGGCAAAAGCATCTCCTATTTTTTTATCCCAAAAATCCGTTATTTATCCCAAAACTTCATATTCTCTTAAAAGATCGGTTATAATCGGGAGGAGAGTTTCGCAAACGCCTAAAAGTTTTATGGAAAGAGAGGAAATGGTCATGATGAAGAAAAGATCGGTTGTCCTGCTGGCCGTGATCGCTCTGGTGCTGGCTGGCTGTTCCAGCGGCGGGTATGGAGATAGCGGGAATGGGGACACAGCGTCCCAGGCAGAAAAAGAAAATGAAGAGCAGGTCCCGTTGGGTGATGAGGCGCTCTATGAGCAGGCGGTAGAAGACGCCGTGTTTGCAGAAGAGTCGGAGATCCTGCCGCTGGTGACATTGACAAAAGAGGATGAGATGACCACCTGGGATGAACAGGGGCGGGTGCTCTTATGTACCTGGCACAATTATCCGGAGAGTTATCCCCAGGGGGAGAAGGTAAAACTGGAATGGGGGCAGGTATGGGCTTTTACGGATAAAGAGATGGCTTCCCATGCAGATGAGCTGGAGGACGCGGAAGATCCAAAGATGCGTCTTTCTCAGATGATCGGTTTTGCACCGGATTCGGAACACAGCACGGTCACAGAGTTCTGGGTGGACCCTTCCGATGTATGCCGCCCGGCATATCAAAATGACCCTGCCGACGGGAGTATGAAAACGGCCTTTGAGGAAGATGTGGATGAGGAGTTCAAGGAGTGGTTCGATGAAAATACGCTGGATTCCTATTTTTATGGATCCAGCCCCTGGACACGCCTGGGGTATACGTACGACTGGGCGGATAATGGCACAGAATATGGGCTTACGGAATTCCTCATAGACCAGGGCGCGGAGGTGGAAGTGGAGTTTACCGGATCTACGGAAGATTTTTTGGAGCGCATCTTGGAGGGGTAGATGATACGTGGAGAGTAAGAGGAGATACCAGATCATGATCGCCTTGCTGTTGGCGGTGATCGCAGCCGGCGGGGGATATTGGGCCTATACATATTTTTCGGCAAGACCGGACGCCGGCGGGAGCGCCTATGTGGATCCCAATGCCTCGGCCTGGGACGATGGCCTGGACGGGCCGGAGAAGATCGAGGAGAAGATCTTGATACCGGGATACAGCGGGGCGCAGATGAATGCGGGGGATATGGAACTGAGATTGAGCATCGGCAACCCGAAGGAGAATACATGTTATCTGAAGGCGACGCTCATGCTGGAAGATGGGACTGTCCTGTATGAGTCCGGGCTTTTGGGACCAGGCAAAGGGTTTGAGAAAGTCAGATTGGAACAGTCTCTGAGCGCGGGCGTGTACCAGGCGGTGGTCCATTATCAGGGATATGCCATGGACGATGGACAAAAAGAGTTGAACAGCAGTGACTCAGCATTTACGCTGACTGTGTTGGGATAGGAGGGAGATCAAGAAGATGAAGAAGATAAAAAAGACAGGGATATCGGTATGTCTCGCGGCGGCTCTTGTATTTGGCGCCCTTCCGGTGGGGGCGCAGGATCTGACAGAAGTCAATCCGTCCGGAGATACGACGGTCACGGCAAATGTGGCCAACGGGGATGTGGCGTATCTTGTCTCCATACCGGAGACCATCGATCTTGGCAGACTGACGCCGCCTGCGGATAATGCGTCTGCGCATCTGAAAGAGGTGGAGTATACGGTCAGTGCGAAAGAGATCACAGGGCTGCAAAAAGGCAGCAGGGTGGTCGTTCTGATGAAGGATGCGGCAGGGGGCAGAGGATTCCAGCTTACAGGCAGGGATACTGCAAATGCCGGAAAGACCCTTTCATATTCTGTGTTTAATGGCGCCGGTGCGGATATATCTGCACAGAACCGCTATGCAAACGGGTATCTGCTCACAGGATTTGAAAAGGCTGAGGAGAGTGTCACGGGTACGCTGAAATTGGATCAGAACCAGTTGTATGGGGTGGACTTAAGTTCGTGGGCCGGGAATTACCAGGGCACGATCAACTTTTTCAGCAGGATAGCATCGCTGGATGATTATAAATAGGAGCGTGCGATGATCCAAAGAGCTGTTGTATATTTTTGCCTGCTGTTCCTCTGCATAGGGATGCCCATCCAGGCAGGCACGTTATCCGGGGACGGCGTGTCTGCCGGACAGACAAAAGTGACAGCCCAGGTAGCGGCGGCAGACGGGACATTGCCTGGGGAGGACGCTGGCAGCGGCGTCGACGTAAACGAGGGGATATCTACGGATGATCCATCCCAGGCCGGGAGCCTGCCGCATGTGGAGGACACTGCGGGAGGCGCATCACGGGCCGAGGGCCTGCGTGAGGCTGTGAGCTCCGGGGATACAGCTTTGTCCATTGTTTTTGGGGCAGTGTTTGTGATGAGCGGGATCGTCATGGTCATATTGATAAGGAGGCGGTTATGATATGAGAGATTGGAAGAAAGCTATAAAGAGGGCCATCAGCGTGGCAGCGGCCTGTACCATGCTGGCGGCGCCGTGCATCCAGCCCTTGGGCGGACAGACGGTGCGGGCGGCCGGCAGCGCAGATCCGGATGTCTTGGATGTCCCGAATGTTCCTATAGAGGGTATGTATACAGAAGAAAGGGCGGCCGAAGAAGTCCAGACATATGAAAATGAGATCAACGCTCTGCCAAAGGAGGCGTATAAAGAGTTTGGACTGACCGCCGGCTCGCCGGAGGAATTTGATCCGGACGACCCGGAGCATCCGCTGGAGAACTATGGATCCACATATTTCTCAGAGTTATGTATCGGACAGTTTACGCCGGCAGACAATAGTGTGCGGTTATCTGTGGCAGACAACATAACTTCGGAGCCCTCTGCCAGTTCTTTTGATCTGGACCATATGCTGCAGGATCGGATCGGGTCAGAGATCCAAAATAGTTTTGATGCGTCCGGGGATCATCAGTGTGAGATCCGCGGGAGTGATACCTGTGCGGCGGATCTGGACGGCGATGGCGTCGATGAGATCCTGACAAGTACGCTGGTCTATCATCCGGATCATAAGATCCACGATTCTGCCGCCAGCGAGATGTATGTGGGATCGTATGACTATGACGAGCAGACAGGCCGGTGGAAATACATAAACGGAGGGATACAGTGGACCCTCTCATTCGAAGATGACGGCGATCCGGAATTTGCAGAGAAGGTCTCGGCCGATACGCTCAAAGCGTATATGACCATGGCCGCGGGGGATTTTAACGGGGATGGCCGGGAAGAGGTGGCAATCTATTATCCGGTACAGAGATTTAAGAAACGGCTGGGCATACAGTATAACGGTCCGATCATCCAGACCCTCGGCTGTCCAGGGGAGGGAGCGGCGCTGACGGTCTTGAACACCTTCAGCTTGAGCGAGCTGGAGGGCGGCCAAAACGTGTTCTGCCATGAATACGATGGGCAGATCATGCCCGTGGTCGATCTGTCGACCACACGGATCTCCGGCCAGGATGACCTGGTGGTGAATGTGAGCCAGCCCATGACTTCCAAAAACGGCCAGGATAAGTCCTATGGCCAGGGCTCTGCCATGGGGATCTACCATTTTGAGGGGATCGCTCCGTCCGATAAGATCATCTGCCGTTACATCAATAAGGACGTCCAATACGGCAGCATGCGTATGCGGTTTGCTTCCGCCCTGGATGCCGATGTGGACGGGGACGGTGTGGAGGAGCTGGTCGTGGGCGGCTACAAGAACACGGGGATCGGCGGCATCTGTGACGTGGGGACGCTGGATCCTTCCAAGAATCTCCTGCAGCTCTTCCGCTGGAATGAAAGCAGCAGAAGATACGAGGAAGCCTGCAGCACGCCGAAGGAAGTGGAAGCCCGTTCCAGTCTGATCCAGACAGATGCACAGATGATGGAACCGGCGGCGATGGCGGCGGGACGTCTCTATACCAACGACCGGATGGAACGGATATTCCTGGAAGGGAATATATTCGGGTTCCACGGTGAGAGGGGTCATCTCTCGGAGGGATCATTTGTGAAAGAGCATTCCATATCCCTGGGCGGCGGGAGCAGATCTTTCATCAGCGACGCATATGCAGGTTCATTTTCCATGGGAGGTATGGATACAGAGCAGATCGTGCTCTTGTGCGGCAGTTTCTCCGGAAACAGCGACAAAGCCACCATGGACGTCCTGTGGATATGGCAGGACGACCGGGGAAAACTCAACGACGCCATCACAAATGCCGATCATCCCGGTGGGACCGGCAGATATCCCACCCTCTGCCCGCTCAATGTGGACGATGACAAGACAACGGATGTGCGGTATAAAGGCAAGGAGTATGGGTGGAGCGCGCCCACACTGTACAGTGTGCTCCAGAGCCCGCCTTACTGGAGTGAACTGCAGTATAACAGTGAGACCTACGGCGCCGGCGAGGTTTCCTATGCGGTCACGTGCGGGAGGAAGAGCGGGACGGAAGGCGAATGGGGGCTTGGCCTGGGGCTTTATTTTGAGGCGTCGGCCATGCTGGGACCCAAGATCCTGGGTGAAAAAGTGACCGTGGGCGGAGGTTTTGAAGTCGGCCTGATGGGCAGATATGTGGGCAGTTACGGCTCCGCCCACGCGGTGAAGGATTCCGTTGAATTCATAGTCGCGCCCGGCGAAGACCAGGCCATCGTGCTGGCAGTACCGCTGGTGATCTATCATTATGAGATACGGATCCCGGCCTATGTGGCCACACAGGAGGATATCGACAATTACAATGAACTGCGCAAGGTCGATCCGGACCTGCCCGCATTTGGCTATAAAGTGGGGGACACCGTCCCGGAGAGCTGGGAGACATACGATGTCCAGGCCGCGCTCGACCCGGCATTTTCCAATCTCCCGGTGGAGGAGTACAATGAGCTTGTGGAAAAATATGGCGACGAGACGGGGCTGAAGCCAGTCACGGAAGAGACGTTTGCCGAAAAGACCATCGGGGATCCCTCCACATATCCCCACAGCGACGCGGAACTGAAAAAACCAGGGAATGTACAAAACCTGCATCTTTCCAAAAACGCGGTGCGGACCACCGTGGGGGAATCCGGAAAGAAGATCGGTTATGAGTTCGAATCAGAAAAAGAATACAAAAATGGATTCGAATTGGAATTCGACGGCGCTCTTTTTCTCAAAGCGGAGGCGGAGGAGACCATTCCTTTTGTGGTGACTGCGGAAGAGGAAGTGGAAGGGGGCGTGAAGCTGGCGGCAGATGGTGGATGTTCCTGGATCTCAAGCAGCAGCGACGGCATGGAATTTTCCACGACCATCTGCGACCTGCCCCAGGGCAGCGAGGATTATGGATTCACCACCCGGCTGGCCGTCTTCAACAACGCGGACCTGCCCATGGGAAAAGGCAGCAACGACGGGGCTTACTGCATCGGCTATGTGGTGACAGGCGTGGATGGGGAGAGCGCGCCGCCAAAACTCCCGGTGGACCTGCGGGTGTTTGCCACAACTGAAAAGGCAGCGGTCTTAAAATGGGATCTCCCCGGCTACAGGCAGGCAAGATCCTATGAGATCTATACAGAAGATAATAACGGACATCCGCAATCGATCGGCTCCACCACGGGCGACCGCTATGTGGCAACGGAACTGGTTCCGGCCACACAATACCGATATGCGGTGAAAGCCTATCAAAATGCGGATTGTACGGGGAACGCCAGCGTTCTGAGCCGATGGGTCACAGCCGTGACAAAGGACAGCAGCGACAGCGCGCCGCGGTTTGTAGAGCAGCCGTCTTATGTAGTCGCGTCTGTGGACGATGGCCAGTCATACGCGCTGACCGCAAAAGCGGAAAAAGGTGTGGGCATGGAAGATGCAGGCTTGACGTACCAATGGCAGAAATGCACCGCAAAGTCCCTGACCGGGGAAGTTGTCTGGGAGGACCTGGATGGCGCCCTGACAGATGCGGATGGGACCTCCAGATATCCATTGCCCCAGGTAACGGCGGAAAATGCGGCGGACTTAGATCAGACGCATTATCGTGTGGTCGTTGCACAGACGAGGAACGGCAATGTAAAGAGCATCATCTCCAAGATCGCAACATTGTATGTAAATAGGGGAGGAGAAGGACAGCGCTATTGTACCCTGGATATGGATCTGGGCATGGCCGGACAGGACAATGTGTATGAGCAGGATGGCGTCTACTATATGGAGAGAGGGACGGCGGCAGCCTGCACCGTCAGCTTGAGCAGCCCCATGGACAGCGTGGACGTGCTCCCCGGCAGCCAGGTCGTCTTCTGGTATAAAAAAGACGGAGCGGACGGGATCAGCGAGGGCAGGCTGGGGAACGGGATCATAGCGGGCGACGGAACTGCCACGGTCACTTTAAACAGCAAAGACGCAGAGGACCTTCCGGGAGGGGTCTATGAGCTGTATGCGATCTATCCGGGAGAGACAGTGCAGGCGGTCACTTATCTGCCGGCACGTGCAGATCCCATCACACTCCATGTGGTGGAGGTCTATCGGATCGGCTATCATCTGAACGGAGGGATCAACAGTCCGGAAAATCCCACGATATTGACAAATGAGAGTGCGCCCGCAGGATTGCGCGCACCGATCCGGAACTACTATGAGTTTGGAGGTTGGTATCAGGACGAGGGGCTCACAGTCCCGTTTGAGGGTGACACTTTAGATCCATCGGCCCTGACAGGCGATGTGGATCTGTATGCAAAATGGATCCCGATCAGCTATGCGGTGGCTTATGAGCTGGACGGCGGAGAAAACCCGGCGGACAATCCGCTTTCCTACACAGTCGAAGACACGCTCATATTAAAAGATCCCACCCGTCCGGGCTATCATTTTGAAGGCTGGTATCTGGACGCAGGTTTCACAGACGGTCCGGTGGAGCAGATCGCCAGGGCCACAGGCGCAGATATGACATTGTATGCGAAATGGAGCCCGCAGGCGTATCAGATCGTCTATGAGCTCAACGGCGGGACAAATAATGGAAAAAATCCGTCCTCTTATACGATCAAAGATACGATCACACTGAAAGATCCCGCCTATCCCGGCCACATATTTGCGGGCTGGTATCTGGATGTGGGATACACAGACGGGCCTGTGACAGAGATCACTGGAGATATGTGCCGGGATCTGACCCTATATGCAAAGTGGGAAGGAGGATCTCCCTTAGACCAGGATGAAAAGGGCGCATACCTGATCGCAGACTATGACGACCTGGCGATGATGGCCCGGATGATCCAGTCAGGACCGCAGGAATACGCGTCTGCCGATTATGTCCAGACGAACAACATCAACTGCACAGAACAGGAGTGGGCGCTGACGATCGGGACAGAAGACGTCCCGTTTGCAGGGACTTATGAAGGGAACGACTACTATATCCTGAGCCTGCACCAGAGCAGAGGCAAGATCGGCGGCCTCTTCGGCGTGATCGCAGAGCGGGGTGTTGTCAGGAACCTCTCCGTCATCGATCTTGACTGCGCGGGCCAGGCGGATACCGTCGGCGGGCTGGCCGGGATCAACCGGGGTATGATCATAGGATGCGGCAGCGGCGTGAACCTCCATTCCGAGGCGACGATCTTCCGCGATGGAGAGCTTGTCACGCTCTCCTCATTGAATTCCCAAGTAAACGGGATCGACTATGCTGGCGGTTTAGTGGGATGCAACCAGGGGATCATACAGGACAGCCGTAGCAATGCCGCCGTAAGCGGGAAGACGGCCGGAGGGATCGCCGGAAAAAATACTGGCACGATACGCAATGTATATAACACGGGGACAGTGAAAGGCCAGGAAAGGGCCGGCGGCATGGCCGGTGAAAATGCCGGGGCCGGCAGCATCCGTTACGGCTACAACAACCAGCCGCTCACCGACGGAAAGACCCGCGGAGGGATCGTGGGATACAGTGAAAATACCAACATAGAGCATCTGTGGTATCACGCCGATACAGAGGCGGCCTGCGGCAACCAGGATGAGAGCGCGCTGATCGTCGGCAAGAAAAAAGCGGAAGAGATCGCCAGCCAGGAATTCTGCGATACATTAAATGAGGCGGCCGCGGGAGAAAAAGATAAATATGGCTTTAGGGATTGGACCTGGAGCGAGAGCAAAAACAGCGGGTATCCCATGCTGAGCTATGCGGTGGTCGAACAGCAGACACTCACCCACGCAAAGACAGGGATCCAGGTAAGCGGGCAGATCCATCCGGGGGCACAGTTGAAGCTGGTGGATCTGACCGGCAAACATGAAGATCTGCAGGTGATCAAAAGATCCTTAAGATCCGGTTCATATGTAAAAGGCTGGAGGTTGGCGCTGCAGTACGCAGACGGCTCCTATGCCACATGGGAAGGAAAGCTTTCTGTGGGCATCACATCGGATCTGATCGATGATATCAAGAAACTGCGCATTGTCCAGGTGGATGAGGACGGCAGTTACTCCGAGCCGGAGACAACACGGGCTGGGAAGAAGCTGACCATCCAGACCGACAGTCTGGGGAGCTTCAGTCTGGTGCGCACGGGCCCGAAGGCGACCCAGAAGCTAAAGACAAGATACACATCCCTGAAAAAGAGTGTGGGGGCGTCAAAAGTCACTCAGACAGTCCGCGGAGCCAAGACAAAGACCACATTTACCTCCTCGGATCCAAAGGTGGCCACTGTGGACAAAAAAGGGCGGATCCGTTTCCTGGGCGTTGGTACGGCCAACATCACCGTCCGCGCGGCGGAAGACGAGAATTATCAGCCGGCGTCAAAAAGATGCAGAGTCACGGTCGTCCCTAAGACGCCAAAGATCAGGTCGCTGGTATCTGGGGAAAAGGGCTGTGTGACCATCAAGAGCAATAAAGCGGCAAAAGGAAATACCGGATATACGATCCAGTATAAGATAAAAGGCGAAAAAAAGACCCATAAGATCCGGGTAAAGGCAGAGGACGCGCGCAGCAAGACGATCCGGGGCCTGCCGTCTGGGAAGAAGATCAGCGTCCGGATACGCGCCTATAAAATTGCCAAGGAAAAAACTTATCACGGAAGTTACGGGAAGTATAAAACAGTTGTTGTAAGATAAGATCTGATAGATCAAAAGGGACAGTGTCAATAAAACAGAAGAGAATGGCGTCGGGATCTATCTCTGGCGTCTGATCTTTGATCGGATGGAACATTGACCTGTCCCCTACATCTGGAAACGGAGAAAAAGGAGGGAATTGTGTATGAAGGAACGGCATCTGGATGTCTCTGTGGATCTGTCGGCCACAAAGAGGAGGATCATAAAGCGCTTAGAGGGTCTGTTTCTTGTCCTGTGCATGGCGGCATTTTACATAGTGGATGTATCTGCACGGGAGACAGTAGGCGAGCCTGTGATCTATGACACGGGCACGGGTTATACGGCCGAGAAGATCACACATGCCGGGAAGGGAGTCATGACGGCGGACGGTATCGTAGATTATACTGGAAATGGCACGTTGGGCGTCAACCTGGAGGATGGGGAAGGCGACCGCGGACAGAATTATTCCTGGGGATCGATCGGCTACGGTGATCATATGTATATCGGCACTTGTTACGGAGCATGGATGTCCACGCTTCAATTCATGAAATTCAGTCTGGGGCGGCAGTTCGACGACGCGGTCATGAAAGAAGCGCTGGATACTTATTATCATGAGCATATGTATACGGCTGAGGAGGACGGTGTGGACGCCCTTGGCATACTGCTGAAGTTAAATGTCAAGACAGGGGAAGTGAAGATATTGATGTCCAAGGAGTTGACGGGGCAGAATACAATCTTCCGGAATGCTGTGGAATTCA
Organism: Clostridia bacterium; assembly: GCA_910575625.1. Taxonomy (GTDB): domain Bacteria; phylum Bacillota; class Clostridia; order Lachnospirales; family Lachnospiraceae; genus MGBC164599. The sequence goes on along the minus strand of CAJTFD010000003.1, from coordinate 119,630 downwards.
AGGATAAGCTGTATTTCTGCGGCGCGGTCAATACGATCCCCTGCATCTATCAGGTGGATCCAAAGACGGATGAATGCAAGCAGGTCTACGCGGGCATGACCCTTGAAGAATATATGGCGGCCTACCAGAAGGGCGTATCGGTGGGGATCAGGGGGATGTGCGTGTATGAGGACAGGCTGATCGTAAGCTGTATCAATACCAACGGCGCGGTCATCTGTGAGGCAGAAGATCCCACGGATCAGGATTCCTTTAAAGTCATCGCAACGGATGAGGAGTTGTTCGATTATCCGGCCTATGATTATTGTGACAGTATCTATGGCGGATCCATTTTCGATATGACACAGTATGGCAAGAGCCTGTATGTATCCATCTGTACTGGTAAGCCCGAGAATGCGCCGGATGAGGATACGATGCAGTCCTTCGCTCTTGTGCGCGGTGATGTGCAGGAGGATGGTACGTGGAAATGGACCAGCGTTGTCGGCGACCAGAAGAAGGACGGGGCAAGATATACATTCGGTATCGACCCGGAGCGCACGAGGAGCGGCGCCGCTAACCTGATCGCATTTGACGGCTATCTGTATATCGGCGAATATAATGACGAAGAGATTGCGGTAGAGCGGATGCTCTTTGACAATGATTTTACATTCATGAACCTGAATTTTGAACAGTCCATCAATTTCTACAGGATGGATGAGGAGGAGAATGTGGAGCTGGTCATCGGCGATGCGGATGAGATGTTCCCGGAGGGCAGTCTGTCCGGCCTGGGGTCCGGCTTCGGCGCTCATGAGAACCAGTATATCTGGAAAATGACAGAGTATGATGGGAAGCTCTACGTGGGCACCTATGATGCCAGCAGCTTTTTGATCCCGCTTGATGAATATATGAACGATGAGGATGCATCCCAGGAGTGGAAGGATAAGGTGGACGGATATGTGGAAACTCTGTGCAGTGACTATCAGGGAGTCCCGGACAGCGCCGTTACCTGTGCGGGATATCTGGATAAGGCAACCTTTGGGTTCGACTTGTATGTGACGGAGGACGGGATCCATTTTACGAAGATCACGGACGACGGGTTCGGCGATCCGTACAACCATGGCTGCCGGGCATTTGGCATCACGGATGAAGGACTGTTCGTCGGAACGGCAAATCCGTTCTATGGGACGCAGGTGTGGAAGCTGAGTGAAAAAAACTCTCAGGAAGTGGCCAGCGAAAATGGACCGAGAGCGGTGGTATCCGCAGATGACGGCGATCAGGCCGCAGAGTCCGGTGAGGAAGGGTCGAAGATGCCGGTGGGTATTTTGGCAGCAGTGGCCGCGGCAGCGGTCATCCTGGTCGTATATGGAAAAAATAAGGCGGAGCGGAGATGATACAGCATTGTATCGATACATCGAAAGGCTTTCTTTTGTAACGATCCAGGCCCATCGTCAGCTGATTGGAGACTCTAAAATAAAATCTTGACAAAACCAGGGCCAGCGGATATACTTTGGTTATCAAAGTATATGGAAAACTAAATTTACGAGGAGAATAAAGACCATGTTAGAGAAAATGAAAGAGATCATCGCGGACCAATTAAACTGTGACGCCGAGAGCATCACACCAGAGACAGCGTTTAAAGAAGACTTAGGGGCAGATTCCCTGGACCTCTTTGAGCTCGTCATGGCCCTGGAAGACGAATACAGTGTGGAGATTCCGGCTGAAGAGCTGACAGATCTGACAACGGTGGGGTCCGTGATCGACTATTTAAAAGACAAAGGCGTAGCGACGGAATAACGATAAGACAGCGGCATCAAAAAAGATGGAACGGGTTTTCAGTGGTTGCAATGTCTGCCCATTTCAAGTATAATGAGATAAACGGGGATACTGGGGAGCCGGTATCCCTTTGTCACATTAGAGAGTATCAAAAAAGTATCAAGAAGGAGGGCGGAAATTATGATGGCAAATAAGATCAATCTGGCGCGTCAGGCGATCATGGACAGTTCCTATCTTGTGTGTCTGCAGGGGCACAACACCAGCATGGACTGCGGATGTATGGATTACAGGGATTCCAACGTGGTCTATGATATCGAAGAGAAGTATGGATATTCATCGGAGGAGATGTTCCACGCCAGCTTTTACAACACCCGGCCGGAGCAGTTTTTCAAATATTACAAACAGGAGATCCTGGAACACACAGGCTCACCCGGCGACGGTCCCCACGCTCTTGCCGAACTGGAAAAACAGGGGATCTTAAAATGCGTGGTCACCCGCGAGATCTTCAGCTTGGCCAGGAGAGGCGGCTGCAAGAATGTTGTGGAGCTCCACGGGAGCGTGTTCAGCAACATGTGTTCCCATTGCCGGAAGGAGTATCCTCTGGAATATGTGAAAAAGGCAAAAGGCGTGCCCCTCTGTGAAGAATGCCACAGACCGATCCGGCCCCAGGTGTGCCTGGTGGGCGAACAGGTGGACAACGCCAGGGTCACCGAGGCGGCGGAGGAGATCGAGAAGGCGGATGTGCTGCTCTTATTAGACTGCTCCATGAACCAGAAACTTGTCACCACCCATCTGAAATATTTTGAAGGGAATAAGGTGATCTTGATCAACCCAGCCGAGCATTTCACAGATACCCGGGCGGACATTGTGATCCATGGGAAAGTTTCCGAGATACTTCCGAAGATCGTATACGGTGAAAGAGAGGATGACGAGAAATAATGGACAGAGTAAGGACCAGGTTTGCGCCTAGCCCCACGGGCCGGATGCATGTGGGAAATCTAAGGACAGCTTTGTATGCGTATCTGATCGCGAAACACGAGGGAGGCGATTTTATCCTCCGCATCGAGGATACGGACCAGGAACGTTTTATGGAAGGCGCGCTGGAGATCATCTACCGCACGCTTGAGAAGACCGGCCTCATCCATGACGAAGGGCCGGACAAGGACGGCGGGTGCGGCCCCTATGTACAGAGCCAGCGAAATGAAAAGGGCCTGTATAAAAAATACGCGGAGCAGCTGATCGAGCAGGGGGATGCCTACTACTGTTTCTGTACGCCCCAGCGTCTGGAGAGCTTAAAGAGCAGCGTATCGGATAAAGAGATCCGCATCTACGATAAACACTGTCTGGGACTGAGCAAAGAGGAAGTCCAGGCAAAGCTGGAGGCCGGGGAGCCCTATGTGATCCGGTTCAATATGCCCACCCAGGGGACGACCACATTTGCGGATGACATCTACGGCGAGATCACAGTGGCCAATGAGGAGCTGGAGGATCTGATCCTGATCAAGACTGACGGATACCCTACTTATAATTTTGCCAATGTGGTGGACGACCATCTGATGGGGATCACCCACGTGGTGCGGGGCAATGAGTATCTCTCCTCCGCGCCGAAATACAACCGGATCTACGAGGCTTTTGGCTGGGAGGTCCCCACGTATGTACATTGTCCCCTGATCACCAACGAGGAACACCAGAAGCTGAGCAAACGCTCCGGGCATTCTTCCTATGAAGACCTGGTGGAGCAGGGATTCCTCACGGAAGCGATCGTAAACTTCGTGGCATTGCTGGGATGGAGTCCTTCCGAGAACCGGGAGATCTATTCACTCCCGGAGTTGGTGGAGGTGTTCGACTACCACCACATGAGCAAGTCCCCGGCCGTCTTTGATATGGTCAAATTAAAATGGATGAACGGGGAGTACTTAAAAGCCATGGATGCAGAAGACTTTTACCAGATGGCTCTCCCCTGGCTTGAAAAGTCCATCGTCCGCCCGGTGGATCTTCGCAAGATCGCAAAGATGGTGCAGACGCGGATCGAGGTCTTTCCGGAGATCCCGGAGATGGTGGACTTTTTCCAGGACGTGCTCCCCTATGAGAGCGCCATGTACGCCCATAAAAAAATGAAGTCCACCCCCGAGACATCCCTGGCCGTGCTGGAGGATGTCCTCCCGCTCTTGGAAGTCCAGGAGGACTACGACAATGACGCACTGTTTTCCTGTCTCAGCGCTTATGTAAAGGAAAAAGGCTACAAGACCGGCTACGTGATGTGGCCCATCCGCACAGCCCTCTCCGGCAAACAGATGACCCCGGCCGGCGCCACGGAGATCATGGATGTCATCGGAAAAGAAGAGACCCTGTCCCGGATCCGGCAGGCCATCGAGAAGCTCAAGGGGGATCTTTCAGAAATTGGATAAGACTTTAAACCCATCTCAGCAAAGGGCAGTCGCCCACCTGTCAGGGCCCATGCAGGTCCTGGCAGGCCCCGGTTCGGGGAAGACCACCGTCATCATAAATAGGATCCGCCATCTGGTCACCGTACATAACATCCCGGCCTCATCCATCCTGGTGGTGACCTTTTCAAAAGCCGCAGCCAGGGAGATGAAGACCCGCTTCCTGGAAAAGGGGGATAGCTATGCCCGGCAGGTGACCTTCGGCACGTTCCACAGCATCTTTTTCGGGATCTTGAAACATGCTTACGGACTGCGGGGGGACCAGATCTTGCGGGAAGACCAGCGGCGGGAGTTCTTAAAACAGCTGATCGGGAAATACGTCCCGGATCTGCTGGACGATAAAGATTTCCAGGAGGACATTGCCCGGGAGATCAGTCTGGTCAAGGGAAACGGCATCGCGCCGGAAGATTACCACTCCGCCGGATGTCCGGATCAGGCTTTCCAAAATATCTTCAGCGGTTATGTAAAGAGGTGCCGGCAGGAGCGGCTCCTGGATTTTGACGATATGCTGCTCTACTGCCATGATCTGCTGCGCCAGAGGGAGGATATCCGGCAGGGGTGGCAGCAGCGTTTTCCCTATGTGCTGGTGGATGAATTTCAGGATATCAATACCATACAGTACCAGACGATCCGCATGCTGGCCGGGTATGGGGACAACCTGTTCATCGTGGGGGACGACGACCAGTCCATCTACCGTTTCCGCGGAGCCAGGCCGGAATTGATGCTGGGTTTTACAAAAGATTACCCCCAGGCAAAACAGACACTCCTGGATGTGAATTACCGCTGCAGCGGCCGGATCTTAAGCGCATCCCAGAATATGATCAGTCATAATAAGAGGCGTTTTGCAAAGAAGATCACCACGCCAAACCCGGACGGCAGTCCGATCCGGATACGGGAGTTTGACGATCCCCGCCAGCAGTCGCTGTATATATTAAAAGAGATCCAGGAGTGGGAGAAGGGCGGCGGCGATCTGCGGCAGACGGCTGTGCTCTTTCGGACACGTCAGGAGGCGGGGCTTTTGGCGGAACTCCTTGTGGAGTACCAGGTCCCTTTTTATATGAGAGACCGGCTGCCGAATCTGTACGACCACTGGATCGCGCGAGATCTTCTCGCTTATATACGGCTGGCCCAGGGGCAGGCCATGAGCCGGACGGATTTCTTGAGAGTCATGAACCGTCCGAATCGATATATCTCCAGGGAAGCCGTCTATGAAAAAGAAGTGCATATGGAGACGCTGCGGATTTTCTATGAAGACCGGGAGTGGATGTGGGACCGGATCGATGAACTGGAAGGGCATCTGAAACGGATACAGAGCATGGCTCCCTATGCGGCCGTCAATTACATCCGCCATGCCATCGGTTATGAAGGGTATCTGAAGGAGTATGCACAGATCCGCGGCCTGGATCCGCAGGATCTAAAAGAGACGGCCGACCGGATCTGGGAGAGCGCCCGGGGATTTAAAGATCTGTCCCAGTGGAAGGTCCATATGGATGACTATACCAAAAGGCTCAAAGAACAGGCGGCCCGGATGGAGCAAAAACCTCAGGGCGTGACCCTGTCCACACTGCACAGTGTAAAAGGCTTGGAATACGATAAGGTCTGGATCTTAAATGTGAACGAGGGGACGATCCCCTATAAGAAAGCGAGATTGGAAGCGGAGATCGAGGAGGAGCGGCGGCTCTTCTATGTGGGGATGACCCGGGCCAGGAAGGAACTGGTCCTGTGTCATGTGCGCCGTCAGTTTGAAAAGGAGATGGAGAGATCGCAGTTTTTGGATGAGCTGTGAGGCCTGTTTTTGTTAAAGCGTCGTCAAGTGGGAGAAATCCCAGCTTGGCGGCGTTTTTATCTTTTTATATTTAGGGGATTGACAAGGTGAGTATATATGTATATAATTAATATATACAATAGATGAGGTAATCACACCAATGGAGGATCTGCTATGAATATCATCATCAGCAATTCCAGCGGCCGGCCCATTTACGAGCAGATCACTTCCCAGTTAAAACAGTTGATCTTGACAGGCGAGCTGAAACCTCACGACATGCTGCCGTCTATGCGGCTGTTGGCCAAGGAACTGCGCATCAGCGTGATCACCACGAAGCGGGCCTACGAAAACCTGGAAAAAGACGGGTTCATCTATACGCTCGTAGGCAAGGGGAGTTTTGTGGCGGACACGGATCGGGAACTTTTGCGGGAAGAACATTTAAAGCAGGTGGAGGACCACCTGGAGATGGCCGTCAGGAAAGCCAGGCAGGCCGGGATCACCAGGGAAGAGATCTTGGAGATCCTGGACATGCTATTTGAGGAGGTATGACACAATGGATGCTGCGATCTGTTTAAAAAATGTGACAAAACGTTATGGAGATTTTACACTGGACCACATCACCATGGATATCCCGAAAGGGTGCATCGTGGGCCTGGTCGGGGAAAACGGGGCCGGGAAGACGACTTTGTTAAAGGCGATCCTGCAGATGGTCTCCATCCAAGAGGGGGAGATCCTCCTGGACGGACGTCCGTTGGCGGACCTTGCGCCCCAGTGGAAAGAGCAGGTGGGCGTGATCCTGGCCGGTGTGGAGTTTGCCGGCCGGATGAACGCGCGGCAGTTTGGGAACTGCATGCGCAGTCTCTACAGAAACTGGCGGGATGACCAGTTTGAAAAATATCTGAAAGATCTTCAGATTGATGCGCATAAAGATATCAAGGACTATTCCAAAGGGATGAAGATGAAGCTGGATCTGGCTGTGGCCCTGTCCCATCAGGCTAAGGTCTTGATCTTCGATGAGGCCACCAGCGGCCTGGACCCGGTGGTGCGGGATGATATTTTGGATATCCTTTTGGAATTTATCCAGGATGAGGAACATACGGTGCTGATCTCGTCCCATATCATCAGCGACCTGGAGAAAGTGGCGGACTATATCGCTTTTCTCCATGAGGGAAAGTTACAGTTTTTTATGGATAAAGATAGATTGCTCTATCATTTTGGGGTGGTCCGCTGTACCCTGGAGGAATACAAGAAGATCCCGGCAGAGTATGTGAGGGGATCCCGCAAGAGCCAGTTTGGATGCGAGGTGTTGATCTGTGAGCGGGAGAGATTCCTGCGGGAGTATCCGGGATATGTGGTGGACCCTGCGGATATCGAGGAGATCATTTTGTATCATGTGAAGGGGGAGACGAGATGAAGGGATTGTTTTTAAAAGATTTTTACGGGCTGAAGGCATATATGCGGCAGTATGTGATCTTACTGGTCTTTTTTATGATCTTCGGGATCAGCATGGGGAATTCCCATTATATCATGTGGATGTCCCTGGTGCTGGGGATCAACATCAGTTTTTCTACTTTTCCGGCGGATGAGGCAGGGGGATACGCCTATATGCTGTCCTGTCCGGTGGACCGCAGGACCTGTGTGCAGGCAAAATATATGATCGGGATCGCTGGCGGCGCTCTGATCTTTGTGTGTTCGGTGATCGGAGAGGCCTTAAACCGTCTGTCCACGGGGAGTGTGACCGAATCTTGGCTGTTGGAGATGGCTGTCGTCCTGGGGATCTATTTTTTCTTTACCGCCGTCCTGCTGCCGGTGAGTTACCGCTACGGTGTGGAGAAAGCGCGCGTGGTCATGCTGGGGATGATCGCGGTGCCGATGGTCCTGGTATTCCTGAGTGTAAAGCTGATCCGGATCCCAGCTATCACAGAGCTCCTGGATCTGGCCGCGCGGACATTCACACAGGAATATATGTTCGTATTTGGAGGAGGGGTCTTTTTCGGGGTCAGCCTGCTGCTCCTGGGAGGGTCGTATCTGTTGTCGGTGCGGATATTTGAGCGGAAAGAATTTTAAGAGTTTTTTTAGAAGATCTTAAGACGGCATCTGCCGCCTGTGCCGCTCGGCACGGATCCCTTTACGGGAGATAGAAAAAGGAGAGGGAGGCTGACCACTTGTTGGGCGGTCATCTCTCTTTTTATATCCTTAATATAGCACGATCTTCGGGCAGATCCAAGGATGATTTATCGTTAGAATAGACGGATCAGAGTTTTCATAGAATTTTAACTAGACGAATCCGGGAATATATGAGAAAATAGGTTTGAGAAATTTTAGCGTTTGATGCAGATCGATCTATTGAAAGGAGTAGTAAAATGATTTATTCACATGAGATAGAAATGATGTGTCCGGTGGCACAGGGTGTAAACCATGGGGCGGCCCCGATCCCGGAAGAGGCAAAATGGGTAAAGGCAAAAGAGGTCAAGGATATCTCCGGCTTTACGCACGGTGTGGGCTGGTGTGCGCCGCAGCAGGGTGCCTGCAAGCTGACCCTGAATGTGAAAGACGGGATTATCCAGGAAGCGCTGGTGGAGACGCTGGGATGTTCCGGCATGACCCATTCGGCAGCCATGGCCTCCGAGATCCTGCCAGGCCGTACGATCCTGGAAGCGCTGAATACAGATCTGGTATGTGATGCGATCAATACAGCAATGAGGGAGCTGTTCCTGCAGATCGTGTACGGGAGGAGCCAGAGTGCATTTTCTGAAGATGGGCTGGTCATCGGTGCAGGACTGGAGGATCTGGGGAAAGGTCTGCGTTCTCAGATCGGAACGATGTACGGTACGTTAAAGAAAGGCCCCCGTTATCTGGAGATGACAGACGGTTATGTGACAGGCATCGCATTGAATGAAGATGATGAGATCATCGGCTATCAGTATGTCAACTTTGGCAAGATGATGGATTTCATCAAAGCAGGCGACGATGCGAATACCGCTTTGGAAAAAGCAAAAGGGCAGTATGGCCGTGTGGACGATGCGGTGAAGATCATCGACCCGAGGAAAGAATAAGCGCGGCCGCGATGGTCATTGTTACATACTTGTGTCAGAATGGATGATTAGGAGGATAAGAAAATGGCTTTATTTGAATCATATGAGAGAAGGGAAAAACAGATCCTGGCTAAACTGGAAGAGTACGGGATGCATTCCATCGAGGAGACGGCAGAAGTGACAAAAGCTGCCGGACTGGATGTGTACAAGCTGGTCGAGGGCATCCAGCCGATCTGTTTTGAAAACGCTAAGTGGGCATATACAGTAGGCGCGGCGATCGCGATCAAAAAGGGCTGCAGACGTGCCGCAGATGCCGCTGCTGCGATCGGAGAGGGTTTACAGTCTTTTTGTATCCCGGGTTCTGTGGCAGATCAGCGTAAAGTGGGTCTGGGCCATGGGAATTTAGGAAAAATGCTCCTGGAAGAGTCCACGGACTGCTTCTGTTTCCTGGCCGGACATGAATCATTTGCCGCAGCCGAGGGAGCCATCGGCATCGCGGAAAAGGCCAATAAAGTCCGCCAGAAACCTCTGCGCGTGATCTTAAATGGATTGGGCAAAGATGCTGCCCAGATCATTGCGCGTATCAACGGTTTTACATATGTGGAGACGGATTATGACTACCATACAGGGGAATTAAAAGAATCTTTCCGCAAGGCATATTCCGACGGACCTCGAGCGAAAGTAAACTGCTATGGGGCAAATGATGTGGTGGAAGGCGTTGCCATCATGTGGAAAGAGGGTGTGGATGTGTCCATCACCGGAAATTCTACAAATCCCACACGTTTCCAGCATCCTGTAGCCGGAACTTATAAGAAGGAATGTACGGAAAAAGGTAAGAAATATTTTTCTGTGGCATCCGGCGGCGGTACGGGGCGTACCCTGCATCCGGATAATATGGCAGCCGGACCGGCTTCCTACGGTATGACGGATACCATGGGAAGGATGCATTCTGATGCGCAGTTTGCAGGATCTTCTTCTGTGCCGGCTCATGTGGAGATGATGGGGCTGATCGGTGCGGGGAATAATCCGATGGTCGGGATGACTGTGGCTGTGGCTGTTGCCGTGGAGGAAGCGGCGAAGGCTGGGAAGTTCTAAACATACTTTGTTCCATCTATATCCCGCAACCCTTGAAAATGCTGGAAGATCAAGGGTTGCGGGGTTTTTTATCGTCTGGATTCAGGAAATGGGGATCGGGTGTGGTAGGCTGTGAGAGGGGGTAAAAATGGACGCGTAGGTAACGGGTAGGTAACGCGTAGGTAACAAGGCGTAGGTAACAAATGATTACAAATGAAATTAACAAGAAATAGTTAATTTATTTAACATATTATGGTTGACAGACATAGGAGGTTGTGTTATCATATGAGACATAAACAAGAATAGGGAGGAGGAAAAGGTTATGTTAACATCATTTGGTAAGTTTTGCCGCAAGTTGCGAGTAGAAAATGGCAAATTGTTATTGGATATGGCGAAGCAGTTAGGTGTTTCCTCCGCATACCTATCAAAAGTTGAAAATGGAAAGGCTAGGCCGAGGAAAGAATGGTTGGATATTATTGCTAGGGAATATTGTTTGGGGAAGGACGATGTTCATGAATTAAAAAAGGCAATCAGCGAAGCCAGGAGAAGTAAAGTTTTGGATATGTCTGAGTTATCGGAAGATGACAGAGATATGATGCTAGCCTTTGCAAGAAAGTTAGATACAATGGATATGAAAGAGAAAGAAAGATTAAAAAAACTTCTAAAAGGATAGGGGGATTATGGATGGAACAAATTTCAGTATCACCGCTTTCCCAAAAAGCGATTAGACAAATTGCCAGAAAATTTCGCAAAATGTTTGATATGGAGAATGTTTTGTATTTTCCTATAGTCCAATTTATAGAATGGTGCCTACCTGAATTGGGCATGGAGTATGAGATAGTGGAAGTTGGTGAGATGAAAAATGCATATGGCGTTACCCACACAGGAAAAGGGATAATGCAGATTAGAGAGGATACTTATGTTGGGGCTTGCGAAGGAAAACCTCGTAATCGTTTTACATTATCTCATGAATTAGGGCACTTTTTGCTACACACACCAGATAGAGTTAGTTTTGCAAGGGGTAAAGTCCCAGCCTATATGAATGCAGAATGGCAAGCAAATACATTCGCAGCAGAATTAATGGCACCATATTATTTAATTTACAATATGAGTGTGGAAGAAATTTCGAGAGGGTGTGGAATGTCATATACTGCTTCAAAAATCCAGTATAGTAAATATCATGGTTGATGTATCTGGAAGAAATTCCGTTACATAGAAAAAACCAAGCATACGAGATGCTTGGCTCTTGTTGAAAAGTATTGCTACAGTCCAACTGGTATACTTTTGACTAGACACCTTAAGTATAGCACTGTGGTCTTCTTTTCGCAAGGGGAAATTGCGAAAGGAGGAAAGGTTATGTATATCCTACGGGCCAGTTTTACGACAAAAGATGGCACTAAGATTTATGCCAAAGATTATGGCAAACGGGCTTTCCGTATCTGGATTGGTCCAGGCCCTGAGCCAGTTAAGAAGAAATAGATTTCGAATGAGGTGCTTTTCCAGTTGGAGTTCCTCTGGTCATATGATATGGAGGAAAGTTATGGCAAAAACAAAATCGAGTGTTAGAGGAAAAAGTCAGAAAAAGATTGTTCCAGTTAGAAGTTATAGAAAAAAAGACGGGACAAGAGTAGGTGGCCATAGGAGGTCGACCCCAAATTAGAGATTAGATAATGCATAAAATACCGTAGTCCATAGTGGCTACGGTATTTTTTCAAGTTCCGATCTGAGCCATTCGATATCGCGCTCTGTGTATGTACGTTCCGTTATGTCATTGATGCGGTGGCCGATGAGCCGCTTTATCACATATTCATCAACCTCAGCTTTTTTTGCCATAGTGATGAATGTCTTTCTGGGATTGTGCGGCCGGTGGTCCTCACAGAATTTAAGCACATCCATGACTTTGGTAAAACGTCCGGCATATTTATCATAGGTTATATGCATCCCTCCTTTTACTGCGAGAGGATCATTGAATAGATATCTGCTCTTGAGTCCTATCGCTTTGTCGTAATTCCGCTGCACCAGATCTTTTATGCGCGGATGGATGGGGACGGTCCGCGCTTTCCCAGCGGCTGTCTTCATACCGCCGATGATATATTGTCTGTCGATATCCACGTCCTTGATCTCTAAACGGGCGAGTTCCTGGGGGCGCCATCCCATATAACACTGGATCAGGATCCAGTCAACAAAACAGAGGGAATCCACATTATCCCAAAGGACCTGCATCTCCATATCCGAAAAAATGATGTGTCCCCTGGTTGCCGCATCCTTTTCTTTTATTATGTCGTTGGAAAGGTCAAATGTACGGGCGTAATTCTTGTCTATGAGCTCATATTCGAGCGCATAGTCCAGCATGAGATTAAATATGGATTTGATCCTGGCTTTTGTACCAGGAGATGCCAACACTTTTTGGCCGGCATTTTTTCCACGGGATGAGATGATGTATCCATTCTCCATGATACCTTTGATATGCCTGGCGCGGAGGTCCCTGGCGCGCATATTGTAGATTGTATGGCAATACCGCCAGGCGGAAGTGATGGTCCTGGTGGAAGATTCGCTTTCGAGGGTCGGGAAATACGCTGCTGTCCATTTCTGATAGAGATCAGCTAAAGTAAGGTTGTTATTTTGTATGTCATATGGATTAGCGCTATATTCCGCCAACGCCTACAAGGCTTCTTTTTTGTCTTAAACGTACCGATCGTTATGCGGTTCTGCATTGTCTTTCCGGCCTGTTCATCTGTGACCCATCCGAGAGTTACGCGGGCGAGGTAAGGTTTGCGCCGGTTTCCGGATAATTTAGTCACACTCCCATAACCATTTGGCAATTTCATTGCATCACTTCCTTTACAGTTTTATCGATTCTATCATTGCAGCGAGGCCAGCGTAGTCTGTTTTTACCGGCTCCAGTTTAAGGAGGGAAGATAGAGCAATCGTCTTCTGCTTAGGGATCTTGATGTCGAGGACAGACGTAGGCAATATGTAAAATTCCCAGAGATTCAGGTCGAGGATGGACTTATCTCGGGTGAGCGCAGTATAGAGACAGAATACAAATAAGTCGCAATTCCGTTTTGCCTCCGATGCATAATTCTTCCCATCCCATGCAAGCTTTGGGGCGATATCGTATTGTATCTGGGAGAGGAAATCCGTTGTCCATGATTGCAGGTAGGCGGCAGACTTTACCTCTATACGTCTTCCAGAAGGGCTTGTCAGGTCAAAAGGGAGCCAGTCTGACCTTATCTGTGCGGGGATGTTTGGATACTCAGATCGCAAAGCTGTGTAAACGAGAAATTCCGCCATCCCGCCGCGCTGGGTATTATTGAGCAGGTCTGAAAACGCCCAGGCCCAGAAATCCTTGACTGTTGTACCGGTATCATGTCCATGATGGGTAAATACCTCATCACCTGTTAGTTGTTCCATGTCCACCTCCGTATTTTTCAAGTGTCGCGCATATCTGCGTCAAATGATCCTCATTTTATGAAATCCGTTATCCTGACAACCTTTTTCACCTTCTGACGATACGGGCATCGTAGTCAGCAGGCAGTCTATATATCCCAGGAGCTTCCATTGCAGTTCTGGCGAGAGGACGTGGAATTTATCTAGGAGCTCTTTATCTAATAGATTGGAGAAATCCAGATGCTTTGATGTGGTGTCCTTCTGCCCGTCTGTAAATTCCGTGCCATGCACTAAGTAGTCGATCGAGACATGGAAGTAGTCCGAGAATTTGACAACGGTATCTAGGGAAGGGCTGCCTTTTCCCTTTTTCCAGTCACTGAAAGATGAATTAGAGATTCCTAGTTCATCGGTGAGTTGTTTCGCTTTGATACCAGATCGATCCATGAGCGCCCTTACGCGGTCGAGTAGGTCAGACAAAATATCACCTCCAAAAAATAGGAATAGTCCAAAAAACTATTGACAAAATGGGGTATTCCAGATACGATATAGTTGTGAATCAAAAACATAAACACTTATCATTTGGCAATCCCTTTACCTAATGCGAAATGATGAGGATGTTATGTCTTTATTTTATCATTATGAAATGGAAATGTAAATTACAAACGTTACGAAAGTCCAGCTAATAAATGTCAATAGGAAAATGGAAAAACTTTGATTTTATTTTGGGACTAAAAAAGGGCGCACTTATCCCTTGGTGAAAATATCGTTTTAAAAAAGATATGCATTCAGTAAATTCAGTATTTTATGCAGCTATGTCGCATTTAGCAGCATTGTATTGTTTGATGTGTTCCTGCGGGGTGATGATCTCAAATGGTTTATTATCTCTAAGTATGGCAAATATCATGTTGCATACTTTATGTGACACAGCTCCCATAGCAACAAGCTTTGGTTTAGATCCACACTTTTTAAGATAGTGATCTCTTAACACTGGATTTTTGGCTTCACCATTTCGTGAAGTACTGATGCTTTGGAGTGTTAATGTATGGATGACTCTTCTGGCGATAGCGGAACCTCTTTTAGACATTTGCACTTTGGTTCCTTCAAATTTTCCAGACTGTTTAACAGCAGGATCAAGACCAAAGTAAGCAAAGAGTTGTTTCGGTCTGCTAAATGCCGAGAAATCGCCAATCTCACCCATAAGGGATACTGCAGACAAGAAACCAGCACCTTTAAATGTTTCGATTAAATGGATCTGTTTCACAAAATCCGTATCTTGATTGGAGTCTACAAGTTCATGCAAAGCTTCGATGATACCTGCGATTTCTTCATCGTACTTACGGATGAAGCCTATATAGAGGCGGATGCGTTTAATATTACTATCAATGATGTAACCGAATTCATTGGCATCATTTGCAGCCCGAATAATTGCATTATACTTGTTTTCAGCGTATGTAAGACCAAAGCGGGCTGTAGATTTTATCACATCAATAATCTCTTGTTTGTTAGCTTCAAGAAAAGCAGAGGGAGATGTATAGGTTTCCAATAATGTAAGAGATGTATTGATTGTAACCTTGGAAAAAATGCCAAGGTACTGGGGAAAAGCCATACGTAATTCGCCCAGGAGCTTATTCACATAAGCACTGCGATCATCCATTAAATCGTAGTATTCACGACACAGGTTACGGCAGTTTAAGGCAAGGTCAGATGGCATAAGAGAAACCTTTAGATCAGGTTTCAGACCAACTAAAGCAGCTTTTTTAGAATCAAAACGGTCATTATGTACTTTTCTTATATTTATGTTTGTGCTATTGTTAGTGATGATAGGATTTATAACCGAGCAGTCAAAACCCTTATCACGAAGATAGCAGAAGAGTGGGTAATGATAAATTCCCGTGGATTCCAGGAAAATGCGGCTTTCCAAAGAATACAACTCTTCTGCTTCTTTTATTTTAGAAACAGCGGTTGGAAGGGGATTCAGGCTATTGTGTAGGATTTTATAAGGTTTTCCCACGAATTGTTGGTTGGGAAGTGCGATAGACATCCAGGAGAAGTCAGCACCGACATCAATACCAACAGAGATGAATGATTCATCAAGATCAAAAATAACTTTGTTTGACATGAGCAAAAGCTCCTTTCTGATAGGAATCCATTTCCAGTCTGGCAGGTACACAACCTAGCGTGTTATTCGGGTATTGCCTTCCGGCTCCCAACCAGCTAAAACATAAAACCCTGTCGAATGGACTGATTGACTTTCTTGTAGGTATCTGCTGATAAATCAGCATCCCAGGGAGGCGGGCATTCTTTGTCCTATCCAAAGAGATAATACCTTATGCTTTATCTGGTGTCTATCAGGAACCGTCAGACATGATAATTATTTACGATAACATCTGATGAAGGAAGAACACCTTCTTCTGTTATCTGATTTTATAGAAACTTGTTAACCAAGTAGTTTTATTGACTACATCATTATTATACTAGGGATGCGGTATTTTTATGTATGGAACATGGGATGCATGCAGGGGGACGTATATCGCATAAAAATAACAGGTAGGTATATTGACAGATTCAAAAGGGTAGCGTATATTATTACTAAACGATACATGCATTCGTGTGTACAAGGAAATACATCTGTATAATCAGGAGTGTTGATAGATAAGTCACGGAGGTGATGTGCATGGAAAGGATCCTTGACGTTGCGCAATATATTTATGATGAATACAAGCGGCAATCAGGGGAAGTCATTGATGAAATGAAACTCCATAAATTGCTTTATTTTGCACAGAGGGAAAGCCTTGCCATTACAAATGAGCCATTGTTTGAGGGGGATTTTGAGGGCTGGAAATATGGGCCTGTATCAAGAGAAGTACGTGCGCATTATACATCTGGAGGTATGAGTTACCATGACAAGAAGATGCTCTCTGCCGAGGGGGCATATATCACAAAAAATGTGATACTCCAGTATGGGGTTCTGGCTTCCTGGAAATTGAGTCAGCTTTCCCATGATGAGTTTTCATGGCAGAACGCACGTAAGGGCTTGGTAGAAGGTGAAAATGGGGATGTATTGCTGATGGTTGATGACATGAGGAAAGATGCGGAGAAGATCAGACCATATGACGCAGTGTATGATATGTATTATGATGAATTTGAAGATGCAGAGGTGGCTCAATGACAGGGAGGATGTATTGGGCCGTTTTTAAATACTATGATGGTTTGAAACATAAAATGGCATTTAAAAAGCGTCCAGTGCTTATTATAGGAAAAGCTGATAGGAAAGACTATGTCGCACTTCCTGTTTCACGTGTTACTCGAAAAGAGCATCTAGATCGGCATTATGATTTTGAAATGCAAAGTAAAGATTATCCTGCATTGACATTAAAAACAACATCTTATATCCGAACACATAAGCAGACAATCGTGAATGATGGGGAGCTTGCGGATTGTATCGCTGACTTTAAAGGAGAATATCCAGATGCATACATATCAGTTATAGCCTTAGTGGAAGAATTCCAAAAGGGGCTGATCAACAAGGCCCTTTGATGCTGAAAGCTGGTGGATAGTTATGGAAAGCGAACGAAGTTTTGCGCTTGGATTCTATTGAAAGGCTTGTCCTTGCATGGGATCCGGAATTTACAAAATTGATGGCAGAAGAACGGGCGGAGCTGGAAGCGGCAAGGCAGGAGATTGAAAACGGTGAAACAATCTCACATGAAGCGATTGATAAGGATTGATCGTCAGTTATGGGAAGATGGCTGTGGGAATTGTTACATTTGTGTGAAATTTGGTGAGTAGGAAACAGGAAGGTAACAAAAATGGTGATAGAGCTTGGATTTAGGCATTTTGCTGTTTACGTGGAGGAAGCGGCGAAGGCTGGGAAGTTCTAAAGAATAGAGTATTTCAAGGGTTTCCGTTGATATGGATTGTCAGCGGAAGCCCTTGATTTTGCCACGTAGCACACAGGTAGCACACAAAAATAGAACATGAGAAAATACCGTTACCCAAAGCAGACTTGTTCCCCTGTTGATGGAATGGGCTGTTGAGCCGGGCTATGAGAGGATGGTCCTTGGAGCAGGGGAGTTATTGGCCGGAATAAGTATTTTGAAAGATTGGCTGGCGTGCAGGTCGGATGAGCGGCAGGCAAAAAGGGATAAAGATATAAAGGCATTCAGGAGGAAACGGATGGACAAATGGTTTACTGTTGACAGGATAGATGAGGATACTTACATCATCAGCGAATACCGGCATTGGGAGGAGACACATTGTTATCTGCTGAACGGTTCCGGGCGCAGTCTGCTGATCGATACGGGGCTTGGCATCTGTAATATTTATGATGAGATCGTGAAGCTGACAGACCAGCCGGTTACGGCTGTTGCCACGCATATTCATTGGGATCACATTGGAGGGCATAGATACTTTCCGGATTTTTATGCCCATAAAGAGGAACTGGACTGGCTGTCGGGCGGGTTCCCTTTGACGATAGAGACAGTCCGGGGGATGGTCGTTGACCGCTGCGAACTTCCGGAAGGTTACGATGTGGGCAGCTATGAGATGTTCCAGGGGGATCCGTCAGGGGTTTTGTACGGCGGAGAGAAGATCGATATTGGCGGGCGTGTGATAGAAGTCTGCCACACACCGGGACATGCGCCGGGGCATATGTGTTTTTGGGAACCGGGACGGGGGTATCTTTTTACTGGGGATCTGATCTATAAGGATACATTGTTTGCCTATTATCCTTCTACAGATCCAAAAGAGTATCTTTCCTCACTGGAAAAGATGGCGCTGCTCCCAGTGGAAAGGGTGTTTCCGGCGCATCATTCCCTGGATGTCCAGCCGGAGATCATTGCTCGGATGAGGGATGCTTTCCGGGGATTGAAAGAAAGCGGGAAACTGCATCATGGGAGCGGGATGTTTGAGTATGGAGACTGGGCGGTCTGGTTATGATGGGGTGTTTATGAGGGCTAAAAGCAGGTTGGAGACAGAAGATATCATCCTTGGGAAAGCGAGATATGAGGATTGGAGATCGATATACCGTAATGTCTGGTCAAGGCCGGAAACGGCGGAATATATGGCATGGAAGGTGACTGCTGACGAGGATGGAGCCAGGGAGAGGATACAAAGGACGATCACATGGCAGGAGACTCACGACGCGTGGCTGGTCTATGAGAGGGGGAGCGGGCAGGCCATTGGTTTTGCCGGGGTGGAGGAGACAGAGCCGCATATTTATCATGAGACGGGTATTGCCTTGGGACCGGATCACGTCGGAAAGGGATATGGAAAACAGATACTGCGTTTATTGATGAGCTACTGTATTTCTTTAGGTGGGCAGGAATTTTATTATTCTACACGGGCAGAGAATCTTGCTTCAAAGGCGCTGGCGTTATCCTGTGGATTGGCTTATCAGCGTTCGGAGCAGAAGCCAGACCAGCGCAGTGGAAAAACTTATGATGTGGAGATCTATAAAAAGGATCTGAAATGAATACCTATTTCCGGCGGAAAGTAAAGGCGCAGCGGATAGAGGCTTGTGCCTGCGGCTTGCCAGACGGATCTTGCTTTTAAAGAACTTAACGATACTGCAGATGATCCAAAAACCGCTTTACTGCAAGGGAAGCATTTTTCTTGCTCCTCAGAGCGATACCGATTTTTCTGTATGCGGGAACATCTAATTCTTTTGCAACGATCCGATAGGGAACACGCTTCAATATCAATTCCGGCAAAATGCTGATACCAAGCCCGCTTTCCACCATTGACATGATCGCATGATCATCCCATGTGGTAAAATGGATCTTGGGCGTTAGATCACAGCGTTCAAATATTTCTGAGATCTCTGCTTTTCTCCCCTTTTCTAATAGCATAAATGGTTCGTCACACAGGGCTGTTACTGGGAATTTTTCAAGGTACGCAAGATATGCACATGGTGAAAACGTTGTTTTTATGCAACCGCCAACGGACACAGTTTTACCTGTTTATCACAGTGGGAGATAAGCCGTTTCGTTCTAAAGATTTCAGTAGTACGCTGGGAGTTGCCCGCGTTTCCTTTGCCCCTTTAGAAGATATGGAGACCATACTTGGCACAAAAATTGGTGCGGCTACTGTTTTCAGCAGTCTTTTGGATGGAGAAAACAGGGTGCAGATCATATTTGACAAAGAAGTGCTTTCCGAAGAGTGGTATGGGTGCAGTGACGGTACAACAACGGGCTATATGAAAGTGCGAACGGAAGATATTTGCCGGAAATTTCTGCCCTATACCAAACATACAGCAGTTGCGGTTGAGGTGTGATATGGGACTTTACCAAAACAGGATAGTGATAAAAGTAGGGACTTCCACCCTCACAAACGAAATGGGAAAAAGTGACCTGCGCTCCTTTGACCGTCTTGCGTGTACTCTGTCCGATATCCAGAACATGGGCTATGAAGTGATCTTAGTATCTTCCGGCGCGATCGCGGTAGGAACAGATAAGCTGAACATGAAAGAACGTCCCGTCAGTATGCGTATGAAACAGGCAGCGGCTGCAGTAGGACAATGCAGCATTATGTACCTGTATGATAAATTTTTCGGCGATTATGATAAAACGATCGCGCAGATCCTGTTAAATGCGAATGATATTGAGCAGGAAGAAAAAAAGGAAAATCTGACAAATACGTTTAATGCCCTGCTTGAAATGGATATTATTCCCGTGGTCAACGAAAACGACTCTGTCAGTTACACAGAGATAGAATCGGAGGACAGGCTATTTGGTGATAATGATGTACTTTCTGCTGTTGTTGCTGTTTTGTGCAGAGCAAAACGGTTAGTCATTCTGTCAGACATCGACGGTCTGTATGACGCTGATCCGCGTCTGCACACCAATGCGAAACTGATAAAGCGGATAGAGAAGATCGATGAAGGAGTATATTCCCTTGCAGGCGGGGCAGGTTCAAGGCGTGGGACCGGCGGCATGAAAACAAAATTAAGGGCTGCCGGATTGGCTGCCGCACAGGGCATAGACACGATCATCACAAATGGGAAAGATCCGGAAGCGCTCTATGACATTATAAAAGGCAGAGGGTCAGGGACATTGTTTGCCGGAAAAGTATTGTAATGCCGGCAGATAGCAATACATAGTACCAGGGATACAGAAAGAGCGGTGGATGGATTGGAAAACATAACTGAAATGCTGAAAGTCTCCATATTTTTACAGTGGAGCCATAAAAGAGGAGCGGCCGCCCACAAGGCAGGTTGACTTAAATAGAGAGATAGAAAAACCACCCGTATGCTCAGTCCTCAGTCCGAGTTTTGGGGTGGTCTTTCTATGTATGGCTGCCGACAAAATATAAAAATGAGAGGTCAGCGTGCCCTGCAGCGCGATTGCTCCTTTCAGGGATGGTCTGTTAAAATAAGTGGCAGATCATCCCCCGATCTGTGCCATCTCATGTTTTTCCGTGATCATCTCGCTCTCATCGAAGCGATGTCCATCCGGTTTTCGGTCGATGGCCGAGAGCAGAAGCTTCTGGATCTCATCCGTGCGGCCGCTGCGGACAGCTTCTTTTAATGAGATATGGTCTTCATAGCACAGGCAGGGTTTGATCTGTCCGGTGGAGGTCAGGCGGATCCGGTTGCAGGCGCTGCAGAATTTTCCATGGATGGCGCTGATAAATCCGATATTCCCTGTGAAAGCTGGGATGTGGCAGTAGGTGGCGGGTCCGTTCCCACGGACTTTTTCCACCTCTTCGACGGCTCCATAGTGTTCCCGGAGTTTTTGTAAGATCTCCGCATTGGATATGGGATTAAACTGCTTTCCATGTCCGATAGGCATCATTTCTATAAAACGGACATCGATCCTCCGGTCTTTGGCCAGTCCGATCAGCTCCTGCCAGTCGCTGTCGTTTACGCCGCGTTGGAGTACGGAATTGATCTTCAGGGGGAAGTCATACTTTTCAATGGCAGAGATCCCGTCCAGGACATCAGCCAGGGCGTCGGATTGGGTGATCTTCAGATATTTTTCAGGATCCAGGGTGTCGAGGCTGACGTTTATGGCATCTAAGCCTGCGTTGTTGAGCTGTTCGGCGTACTGGGCCAGCAGCACTCCGTTTGTGGTGAGTGTGACCTGTTCGATGCCGGGGATCTCTTTGAGCATGCGGATCAGGTCCACACAACCTTTGCGGATCAGCGGTTCTCCGCCGGTGACTTTGATCTTTTTGATCCCGATCTGGGATGCCTGCCGGCAGATCTCGGTGATCTCCTCTAGGCTTAAGATCTCCTGTGGCGGGATCCATTTGATATCTGTCGGCATACAGTACTGGCATCTCAAATTGCAGCGGTCTATGATGGAGACACGCATATAATCGATGATCCGCCCATATTTATCTGTCATTTGTCATTCTCCGTTTCTTTTTGTTTATCCGGGTGTGCCAGGGCGGACGAAATCACCGCTCTTTCCGCCGCTTTTTCTGCACAGGTGGATGCCGCCCATCTCCATGGTCTTGTCCACGGCTTTGCACATATCGTAGATGGTGAGCAGGGCGATGTTCACGCCGGTCAGCGCCTCCATCTCCACGCCTGTCTTTCCGGTGGTCTTGACCGTGCATTGGGCCAAAACGGCGCACTCTGCTCCTTCCAGTGAAAATTGGATCTCCACTTTTGTCAGGTTTAAGATGTGACAGAGGGGGATCATGTCGGCGGTCCTCTTGGCCCCCATGATGCCCGCGATCCTGGCCACGCCCAGGACATCTCCTTTGCCCATGGAGCCGTCTTTTATTTTCTGGAAGCATTCGCTGCTCATGGTGATGCGGCCCTCGGCGGTGGCTTCCCGGACGGTCTCTTTCTTTGCGCTCACGTCCACCATGATGGCTTCCCCCTGCTGGTTAAAATGTGTAAATCCTGCCATTTTATCCTCCTTTATGGTCTTTGTGGTCTATCGTACGGGAGATATTCCTGTGAATAATTTCATGCGGTCCCGTCTTGCGGCGCAGACCAGGGTCAGGCCGTATCCTTTTGCCAGTGTGACAGCTTCCCTGGACGGGGAGGCTTTGCTGGCCAGGAGCGGGATACCGGCCCGCACGGCTTTGATGGCCATATCGGTGGGGATGCGGCCGCTGGAATAGATGATGCACTCTTTCAGGTCAATGCCGTGGCGCAGGGCGTAGCCGATGGCTTTATCAAGGGCGTTGTGCCGGCCGATATCCTCGCATTCAAAGAGCAGATCATCTCTCCGGGCCAAAAAACAGCTGTGGGTCGCCCAGGTCTTTCCGTGGATGGGCATGCCCTGGGCAAAACGGTCGGCCAGGGCGAAGACCCATCCGGTCTCCCAGGGGATGGGTGTGACCGGTTGGATCGGATCCTGGTTTTGGAAATAGTTGTTCAGGATGTGGTTTCCTGTACAGCAGGTGGGTGTGATCTCTATATGCTCGTCTTTGTTGTTTTTGCGTTTTATATCTTTTAAATGGACCCGTGCGCGGGAACCGTGTTCACAGATGTAGATCTGCTCCACGTCCTCGGCTGTGTGGATGATGCCTTCGGTCAGGAGACGGCCCAGGACCAGTTCGGCGAGAAATTGCGGGATGCACACCAGTTTCATGGTGAGCTGGCCGTTGATGTGGACATCCAGCAGATGTTCTTGCAGGACGGGCTCGGACTCCTCCTGGTGTGCGCCATCCCGGCCGATGTATTGGTAGGATGTGGTCTCCAGGAGTGTTAGGTCTTTATATTGTTCGTTGATATACATATTTGCTTCTCCGATGTTTTCATGGGACAATCTGATTATACATGATAAGAAGATAGACTGTCAAATTTTAATGTGTTATATTTAATATAACATGTATGCGAAGGAGGATGGACATGAACGATAAAACGAAATACCAGATCATGAAGAACCGTGAGTTTTTAAAAGGATACAGCGCAGGTGATGCAGGGGCGGAGCAGACGGACCAGGAGCAGGAGCTGCCGGGGATCCCCAGTCTGAAGAAAAGGTGCAGGCCGCAGACGATCGCCCTTCCGGTGGAATTTGATAAATTGGGTATTTCTAAGGATATATGGGATCTGGTCATGGGGCGGGAGAGCTGCCGGAAGTATACACAGACGGCGGTCTCCCTGTGTGAATTGTCTTTTCTGCTCTGGGCCACCCAGGGGATACGCAAAGTGGTGGGGCGGAAAGAGCCGGTGACATTCCGCAGTGTTCCGTCTGCGGGATCGCGCCATCCGTTGGAGACGTATTTTTTTGCAAATCATGTGGAAGGGCTTAAGCGTGGGCTGTATCACTATCTGCCCGGTGAGCACGCCCTGGAAGTCTGGGATCCGGCTAAGGATTACGAGGCGGAGCTGACCCGGGCGTTGTGCGGACAGCATTTCGCGGCGGCGGCTCCGGTGCTCTTCGTGTGGAGCGCTCTGCCGTATCGGACGGAATGGCGGTATGGGGTGAAAGCGGCCAAGTATATCCTCCTCGACGCGGGACATATGTGCCAGGATCTTTACCTTGCCTGTGGGTCCATCGGCTGCGGCGCGTGTGCCATCGGGGCGTATGACCAGGATATGCTGGATGAACTTTTGGGATTTGCGCCGGGACCCTCGGCTGACCCGCTGTATGAGTGTGCGGTGTATGCGGCGGCAGTTGGGAAGGTCATCTGATCAGTTCCAGGCGCGTGGGTTCGTATCGTCTGGGATCTGGCCGTTTAGGATGTCTTCGTAGTGTTTGGCTTTCTGGTCCATGTATGCGGCGGTGGCCTGGGCTTCCTGGGCTTTTTGGCGGGCCTTTTTGCGTTGGTCTGAGATGATCTGGTAGCGGGCCTTTAAGTTTTCTTCGGATTCCTCCAGATGGCAGAGATGGCAGTATTTTTTGATCTCTTTTAGGGGTGTGCCGCATTTTTTCAGACAGGTGATGGTCTGCATCCAGTTGGCGGATGTATCGTCGAAGATGCGGCGGTTTTGGCTGTCCCGCTGGCAGGGCAGCAGTTCGATGTCGGTGTAATAGCGGACAGTGTGTTCTGTTGTGTGGAATTTTTTTGCAAATTCTTTGATCGTATAGTTCATAGATCCCTCCATAGAAAGTGGTAGATTTTCTCAAAAAAGTATTGACTTCGAGTCGCACGAAGTTGTTATACTCTATGATAGTACGAAGGCTGTCTTCGTGCAACCAGATTTTATTTCAAACTGATCATAGAGTAGGAGAGGTGAAAGATGGGATACTTAGGTGAGGAGATTAAAAAATTAGGATTTGGCCTGATGCGTCTGCCGCAGAAAGACGGTGCGATCGACGTGGAACAGGTCAAAGAGATGGTGGATCTGTTCATGGACGCGGGTTTTACTTATTTTGATACGGCCTGGGCCTATGCGGGGAGTGAGGACGCGATCCGTCAGGCGTTGGTGGAGCGTTATCCGAGGGAGAGATATCAGCTGGCCACGAAGAATGCGGCGTGGATCGACTGTAAGACGAAAGAGGAGGCGTACGCGCAGTTTGATACATCGCTGGCGCAGACGGGGGCCGGATATTTTGATTTTTATCTGCTCCACAATCTGGGCGAGGGAAGGTCGCAGTATTTTGACGATTATGAGATGTGGGATTGGATCCAGGAGAAAAAGCGTGCCGGTCTGATCAAGCATGCGGGCTTTTCTTTCCATTCCACGCCGGAAGAGCTGGAGGAGATCTTGGACGCGCACCCGGAGATGGAGTTTGTACAGCTCCAGATCAACTATGGGGATTGGGAAAATCCGGCGGTGCAGTCCAGGGCCTGTTATGAGGTGGCGAGAGAGCACGGGAAGCCGGTGATCATCATGGAGCCGGTCAAAGGCGGGATGCTGGCCACACCGCCCCAGTCGGTGGAGAAGGTCTTAAAAGAGGTGGAGCCGGAGAGTTCCGTGGCCTCCTGGGCGATCCGTTTTGCCGCGGACCTGGAGGGGATCATCACGGTCCTTTCCGGGATGAGCAATGTGGAGCAGATGAGAGATAATCTGTCGTATATGAAAGATTTTACCGGATTGACCGAAAGCCAGAAGACGGTCCTCAGACAGGCCCGGGAAGAGCTGCGGAAGATGCCGCTGATCCCCTGTACGACCTGCGATTACTGTGCGAAAGTGTGTCCCACCGGCATTGGGATCTCGGGTTCTTTTACAGCGATGAATTATCTGACGCTCTACAATGACCTGGGCGCGGCGAAGAACCAGGAAGATTGGCTGGTGAAAGGCCATGGGCTAAAGCGTGCGGATGAGTGCGTGGACTGTGGGGAATGCGAGAAAGCCTGTCCGCAGCACATCCCGATCAGGGAAAACCTGGCAAAGGTGTGCGAGGCATTGTTAAAATAAACCTTCATGCGCCCGGCAGCGGACGCTCCACCATACATAAAAGTTTGGCGGGCGCATTGGGCATCCCTGATACATGCCGCCTGTCCGGCGGCGGACTTTTTAAGTAAAAGGATAGAAAAGCGAGGTATTGACATGGGTAAAGTATTAGTAGCGTATTTCAGTGCCAGCGGTGTGACCGCCAAATTGGCAGGCAGACTTGCGGACGCGATTGGGGCAGATCTGCATGAGATCCGTCCGGCGGTCCCGTATACGAGTGCGGATCTGGACTGGATGGATAAGAAGAGCCGCAGCAGTGTGGAGATGAACGACAAGACGTTCCGCCCGGCGATCGAGGGCAGGGTGGAGGATATGGCGCAGTACGATGTGATCTTCGCGGCTTTTCCGATCTGGTGGTACGTGGCGCCCACGATCATGAATACATTTTTCGAGCAGTATGATCTGTCCGGGAAGACGATCATCCCTCTGGCGACTTCGGGCGGCAGCGGCATGGGGGATACGGATAAGGAACTGGCGCCTTCCTGCAAGGGAGCTGTGCTGAAGGATGGAAAGAGATTTTCGGCGGATGCCAGTGGGGATGAGTTGAAGGCCTGGGCAAAAGGATTCGGGATCTGATGCAGATCAGGCCGAGGTATAGATAGATTTTAAAATACATTTTTGCTTAAAACGGCTGATCCATGACGGGTCAGCCTCTTTTCAGATGGGAGGGATTTCAAAATGCTGGTAAAAAGATCCAGATGTGGACGCTGTATTGATGATCCATGTTATGGCAGGGATGGTGAAAGTTTGGCGGTCACATATCTTTTATGATAGACCACGCAAAATGTCTGTATTTGATTTTATTGATCTAATGTGTTATGATGGATCAAACAGACATATAAAATATTTAAAGGTGTGTTGAGATGAAAGTAAGTATTCGCGATATCAGTAAGATCACAGGGTATTCAACGGCGACGGTCTCGAATGCTCTCAATAATAAAAGAGGCGTAAACAGGGAGACGGCGGCAGAGATTTTGCGTGTGGCGAAAGAAACAGGGTATATCAATGAGAATGTAGTTTCAAAGATCAAGTTGGTCATGTTCCGGAAAAATGGATCGATCATAGACAATACTCCGTTTTTTCCGGCTTTGATAGAGGGATTTGAGCAGGAATGCCGCAAGTGCGGATATGAAATGGTGATGTGCAATGTGGATCAGCGGGAGGAGGATTATCAGGAGAGAGTAGAGCTTCTGCTCAATGAGGTGGGGAGCGCCATAGTAGTTCTGGCCACGGAGATGATGGACGGGGATCTGGATGTCTATCTGCATGCAGCGTGTCCCTTGTTGATCATGGACTGCTGGTCCGAACATATGTGTTTCAACACGGTGCTGATCAATAACGAGGATTCGGTCCGGATGGCGATCGGGTATCTGGTGAAAAAGGGTCATAAAAGGATTGGCTATATTAGCAGTTCTTTTCGGATCAAAAACTTTAGGCAGAGGTTTTATGGGTATCAGACTGCTCTGCGAAAGTTTGATCTGGAATACGATGAGCGGGATGTCTTTACGGTCACGCCAAATACGAATGGTGCATATCGCGACATGCTCAGGCATCTGGAGGTCCAAGATGATCTGCCCACTGCCTTTTTTGCGGACAATGATCTGATGGCGCTGGGGGCGATGAAAGCGTTTCAGGAAAAAGGATACCGCATCCCGGAAGACATATCGATCATCGGTTTCGATGATCTGCCATTTTCCCAGATCTCCACCCCTAGCCTGACGACTCTCCGAGTGCCAAATACGGAGATGGGGAAATTGGCTGTGAGCAGGATCGTGGATATGATCGATAAGAGAGATAGCGCGATCGTCAAGATACAAGTTGGTACAGAATTTATCGTCCGGGAGACAGTCAAAGAGCTGGATGTGTCTTAGAGATGTGTTTTGGATAAAGAGGATCAATGCAGCAAGACTCCATTGAGAGGATCCCATATGAGGTCATGGGATCCTCTCAATGGTTTTTTTATGCCTTTTTATAAAATGATATAAATAATTTATATGATATTTTAAATCCCAAAGCAAACCAGAAAAAGACATTTGAGGGGATGATATACAAATATAATAGTAAATATGCATAAATTATCACAGAAAAACATATGGATTACTTACAAATACAAAATATTTATATAAAATGTATTGACTATATATGTAAAATATTTATAATGATATTTAGAGCAATGATGAAAACAGGGACTGGTAAAAAGGAGGGACATTAATGAGAGGCATCAAACTGGGATTCGCACCCACGCGAAGGAGTATTTTCAGCGCACCAGATGCGGTCAAATACAGGGATCTGACGGAAAAGCGTCTGAAAGAGCTGGGGATTGACTTTGTTGATATCACAGACATCAATGAAGAAGGTCTTCTCTATGACGATGCGGATATGTATAAGATCGCTGAGAAATTCAAAAAAGAAAAGATTGACGGATTGTTTTTTCCGCACTGTAATTTCGGCACGGAGTACGAATGTGCGCGATTGGCGAAAGAACTGGGTGTCCCGGTGCTGCTCTGGGGTCCTTTGGATGAGCGCCCGGAGGCGGATGGGACGAGGCTTCGGGACACCCAGTGCGGATTATTTGCAACAGGAAAGGTACTCAGGAGATTTGGCATTCCTTTTACATATATGACAAATTGCCGGCTGGACGATCCGGTGTTTGCAAGAGGGCTTCAAGATTTCCTGGCCGTATGCAATGTGGTCAGGACATTTAGGAATATACGGATCCTCCAGATCTCCACCAGGCCATTTGATTTTTGGACGACGATGTGCAATGAGGGAGAGCTCCTGGAGAGATTCAACATCCAGCTCTCACCGATCCCCATGCCGGAGCTGACGGACGAGATCAAAAGGGCGAAGGAAGAGGGGGGAGAAGTCGCCGAGGTGATCCGTTATTGCCGGGAAAATATGCAGGTCCAGATCAAAGATGACGAGCTGGAAAATGTGGCGGCATTAAAAGTGGCCATGAAACACCTGATAGACAGATACGGGTGTCAGGCGGCGGCGATCCAGTGTTGGAACCAGCTCCAGTCCGAGATTGGGATCATGCCCTGTGCGGCCAATTCCCTGCTGAATGAAGAAGGGATCCCAGTCGTATGCGAGACGGATATCCATGGCGCGGTCACGGCGCTTTTGGTGGAGGCGGCCGGCATGGGAGAGGCGAGGAGTTTCTTTGCCGATTGGACGATCCGGCATCCGGATGTGGAAAACGGAGAATTGCTGCAGCATTGCGGCCCGTGGCCGATCTCCGTGGCGAAAGAGACGCCGAAGATCACTTACCCGTTGGCGTTCGACCATCCGGGCAGCATCACTGCGGAGGCAAAACACGGGGATGTGACTTTGGTGCGGTTCGACGGGGACAATGGAGAATATTCCCTGCTCCTTGGAAATGCAAAAGGGATCGACGGGCCAAAAGGCATGGGCACGTATCTGTGGGTCGAAGTGGAGAATATCAAAAGGCTTGAAGCTAAGATCGTGGAAGGCCCCTATATCCACCACTGTGTCGGGATCCACAAGAACGTGGTCCCGGTATTGTACGAAGCCTGCAAATATATGGGGATCGAACCGGATCTGTACGATCCCATCGAAGAAGATGTAAAAGCGTATCTGCGTGGAGAATGATCTTGAAAGGGGATGAAGAGATGGTGGATCTAAAGGTATTGTCCTGCGACCTCCGAAAAAATGTCGTGGACATGATCGTTGAAGGCAAAGGCGGCCATATCGGAGGAGATATGAGCGTCATTGATATCCTGATCGAATTATATTTTGAACAGATGAACATCAGTCCGGAAAATATGGACGATCCGGACAGGGACCGTTTTGTCATGAGCAAAGGGCATTCGGTGGAAGCTCTCTATGCGGTCTTGGCTGCAAAAGGCTTTTTCCCGATCGAGCAGGTGATCCGGGAGTTTTCAAAGTTCGGTTCCCAATTTATCGGGCATCCAAATAACAAGCTGCCTGGGATCGAGATGAATTCCGGCTCTCTGGGGCATGGACTCCCGGTATGCGTCGGTATGGCCCTGGCCGGGAAGATGGATAAAAAAGACTACCGGGTCTACACCGTCATGGGCGACGGTGAGCTGGCTGAAGGCTCCGTGTGGGAAGGCGTGATGGCCGCCCATCATTATAAACTGGACAATCTGTGCGCCGTCGTAGACAGGAACCGCCTCCAGATATCCGGGAGTACGGAGGATGTGATGGCGCAGGATATCCAGGAAGAGAGATGGGCTTCTTTTGGCTGGCATGTGATCACAGTCAGAGACGGAAACGACTATACCCAGTTAAAAGCCGCGTTTGACGAGGCAAAGACGGTCAAAGGCAAGCCTGCGGTGATCATCGCGAACACGGTCAAAGGATGCGGCTCTGTGGTGATGGAAAATAAAGCGAACTGGCACCACAAAGTCCCGAATGAAGAAGAGTACGGACAGATCATCAAAGATCTTGAAGCGAGGAAGGAGGCCGCACTTTATGAATAAGATACCAAATCGACAGGCAATCTGTGAAGTTTTGATGGAAAAGGCAAAAGAAGACAGAGACATCGTTGTATTATGCAGCGACTCCAGAGGGAGCGCATCCTTTACGCCATTTGCCGAGAACTACCCCGAGCAGTTCATCGAAGTGGGCATTGCAGAACAGGATCTGGTCAGCATCGCAGCCGGTCTGGCAAAATGCGGCAAGAAACCATTTGCGGCTTCACCGGCATGCTTCCTGTCCACAAGGAGCTATGAGCAGGCCAAAGTAGACTGTGCCTATTCAGATACAAATGTCACGCTGATCGGGATCAGCGGCGGGATCAGCTACGGCGCCCTTGGCATGAGCCATCATTCCGCGCAGGACATCGCCGCCATGTCAGCCATACCGAACATGAGAGTCTATCTCCCCAGTGACCGCCACCAGGCGGCAAAACTCACGGAGGCCCTGCTCCAGGATCAGAAGACGGCATATGTCCGCGTGGGGAGGAATCCCGTGGAGGACATCTATTCCGAGGAAGACTGTCCGTTCGAGATGGATAGAGCGACCGTCATAAACGAGGGTACAGACGCTGCCATCATCGCTTGCGGAGAGATGGTAAAACCGGCAGTGGAGGCGGCCGCCCTCTTAAAAGAGCAGGGGATCGGTGTCACAGTGGTAGATATGTATTGTGTGAAACCGCTGGATAGAGCAGCGATCATAAAAGCAGCCGAAAATGCAAAACTGGTGGTCACAGCGGAAGAACATGCGCCTTTCGGGGGCCTTGGCTCCATGGTGTGCCAGGTGGTCGCGGCCAACTGTCCCAAAAAAGTCGTGAACCTTTCCCTGCCGGATGCACCGGTGATCACCGGGACGTCCAAAGAGGTCTTTGATCATTATGGATTGAACGCGGAAGGGATCGCGAAGACGGTAAGGGAGAATATTTAAAATGGCAGAGTACGTTCTCGGGATCGACCAGAGCACCCAAGGGACCAAAGCCCTGCTGTTCGACGGGGCAGGGAGTCTCCTTGGCAGGGCCGATCTTCCCCATCGTCAGATGATCGATGCGAGGGGCTGGGTGGAACACGATCCGGAAGAGATCTACCAAAATACGATCGATGTGGTGAAACATCTGGTCGAGAAGACGGGCATAGATAAGAATGATATCCGAGTCATGGGCATCAGCAACCAGCGGGAGACGGCCCTTGTCTGGGACCGGCTGACAGGAAAGCCGGTGTACGCTGCTGTTGTATGGCAGTGTGCAAGGGGGGCTTCGATCTGTGAAGAGATCGAGGGTCTTGGAAAAGCGGATATGATACGCGGCCGCACAGGCCTGCAGCTGTCCCCCTATTTCTCGGCGGCGAAGATCGCCTGGATCCTCCGGAATGTGGACGGCGTCCGGGAGAGAGCCGACCGGGGAGAGCTGTGCTGCGGGACGATCGACAGCTGGCTGGTCTATAAACTGACTGGTAAAAAAGAATTTCGGACCGACTATTCAAATGCTTCCCGGACACAGATGTTCCATATCGGAAAATTTAAATGGGATGAGGAGATCTGCAGTCTCTTCAAGATCCCCATGTCTGCACTCGCAAAAGTGACCGATTCAAATGGTTATTATGGGGACACGGATCTGGAAGGCTATCTGGATCATCCGATCCCGATCCATGGTGTGCTGGGGGATTCCCATGGAGCGCTCTTTGGACAGGGATGTCTGGATAAAGGGATGATCAAAGCCACCTATGGGACCGGTTCGTCTGTCATGATGAACATCGGCGGCAGCCCTGTTTACAGTGACCGCGTGGTGACGTCGCTTGCCTGGGGGATGGACGGAAAAGTCGACTATGTATTGGAAGGAAATATCAATTACACAGGAGCGGTGATCACCTGGCTGAAAGACGATCTGCAGCTGATCCAGTCGCCGGCAGAGACGCAGGCGCTGGCAGAAGCCGCAAATCCCCTGGATGAGACATACCTGGTGCCTGCCTTTTCCGGACTGAGCGCGCCCTATTGGGACAGCCAGGCGAAGGCGGTGATCTATGGGATGACCAGGACGACGAAGAGAGCAGAGCTTGTGAAAGCCGCATTGGAGAGCATCGTCTATCAGATCACGGATGTCATGACAGTCATGGGGCAGGAGTCCGGCATCCCGATCGAGGCGCTGAGAGTAGACGGAGGCCCCACGAAAAACAGCTATCTGATGCAGTTTCAAAGTGATATGGCCCAGATACCGGTGCAGGTGCCGCCGATGGAAGAACTATCCGGGATCGGGGCGGCTTACGCGGCGGGCCTCGGGGCGGGTATCTACCAGAAAGGACAGCTGTTTGGCAAGACAGAGCGAAAAGAATACCGGCCTGCCATGGCGAAAGAGTTGAGGGAGAAAAAATACACAGGCTGGAATAAGGCAGTCTCAAAAGTCCTGTCAGGACAAGTATAGATTTAAAGAGGAGGTTTTTCGGGCAGAGGACCCGTGACCTATAAAAACAATCTCAAAAAGGAGGAAAGAAGAAATGAAGAAGAAAATGTTAGGAGTATTACTGAGTGCGGCGATGGTCATGACCATGCTGGCCGGCTGCGGTGGCGGGAGCAGCGACTCCGGGGACACAGCGGAACAGGAAGCGACGGAGGCACCGGCCGAGGACGAGACAGGAGATGCTGAAGAAGCGACAGAAACTCCGGCCGAAGAGGAAGACGCTGCTGCCGATACAGAGGTATTGCCGGGCGGCGGCTCGAATATCATCTATGTCATCACGCCGTCCCATTCCAACCCGTTCTTTAAGACAGAGGCCGACACAGCGACCGCAAAGGCAAAAGAACTCGGATATGAAGTAAAAGCATCCTCCCATGATGATGATGCGACAAAACAGTCAGAACTGTTTGACGGTGCGATCGCCGACAAAGCGGCGGCGATCATCTGTGACAATGCCGGGGCAGACGCAACGGTGGAAGCAGTCCAGAAAGCCAGGGATGCAGGCATCCCCACATTCCTGATCGACCGTGAGATCAATGCAGACGGCGTAGCGATCTCCCAGATCGTAGCAAATAACTACCAGGGCGCGAAAGCCATCGCTGAGGCATGGGTAGAAGATATGGGCGAAGAAGGCAAATATGCAGAACTCTTGGGAAAAGAATCCGACACCAATGCAGGCGTGCGTTCTTCCGCATTTCATGAAGTGATCGACCAGTACGATACATTTGAGATGGTCGCACAGCAGACAGCGAACTGGGAACAGACAGAAGCCTATGACAAGACAGAGACGATCTTGCAGTCCAACCCGGAGATCACGGGCATTGTCTGCGGCAATGACACCATGGCTGTCGGCGCGGCGGAGGCCTGCAAAGCAAACAACAGGACAGACATTAAGATCATTGGTGTAGACGGCTCTGATGAAGCGGCAGCAAAGATCAAAGCCGGCGAGATGACAGGTACAGCTCTGCAGCAGTGTGCGCTGATCGCGGAGATGGCTGTTGAACAGGCGGATCAGTATCTCAAAGAGGGGAGCACCGGCCTGGATGAGAAACAGCTGGTGGACTGCGTGGCGATCACAGCAGACAATGTAGATAATCTGAAGACTTTTGTTTACTCTGAGTAAATCTAAAGAAAAAGATGGAGGGGGCCTTTTCGGGCCCCTCCGATTTTAGAATAGGAGGGCGGCATGAAGAAAAAGATATTAGTCCTGTCCCTGGCAGCTATGCTGGCTGTTTCTGTAACGGGGTGTGTAAAAGTGGTGAAGATCGGCG
The DNA here is from genome assembly GCA_910575625.1 of Clostridia bacterium. Lineage (GTDB taxonomy): Bacteria > Bacillota > Clostridia > Lachnospirales > Lachnospiraceae > MGBC164599. The sequence continues at coordinate 85,691 of CAJTFD010000003.1, read as the reverse complement.
ACGAAGGCTCTCTGACTGGCAAAGTAGAATTTAGCGCCAGTGACAGTGTCTCCGCTCTATGGGAGAGCGCAGAAAAAAACATCGAAGAGAAAGCAGTGGAACTTCCCGCATTTCTCGAGGAAGCAGGAGGCGATCTGAAATCTCTTGTTGATAAATATGGAAAATACTCCATGGGAACCTCCGGGAGCATCAGCTATGCGGTGAAAGGCACAGGAACGGTAGAAGAAGTAGATCAAGAGAAAAAAGCGGGTTCTATGATCGTCAAGCTGGATGGATATGACGGTCCCGAGACGATCAGGCTCCAGATCGGGAGCATATACAAAGGTTCTTCCACACGTGATACATTGGATGTGATCAGCTTCGGTGATTTTACGAATCAGGAAGAATGGGCGGCGATCTCTCAGGAGCTGCATGCGATGATCGACCAGAATGTGGTGCAGCCGGCAGATCCCGGCAGCCTTCAGGGAAAGACCATCGATTTTGTCGGTACATTCACGGCGGATAGCGATGATGAGCTTCTGGTCACTCCGGTAAAACTGGAAGTAAAATAAGACAGGAGGTATTTGTATGGCAAATATGTGCAAAGAGGGCGTGTGCTTTCATGCGGAGAAAGTCAGTAAAATATATCCTGGCACGAAAGCTCTTGATAATGTGGATTTCGATCTTCTGACAGGGAAAGTCAATGTGCTGATCGGAGAGAACGGCGCGGGAAAATCGACATTGATGAAGATGATCGCAGGCATCGAGCAGCCCAGCGAGGGTCAGTTGTTCATGGGCGAAGAGGAAGTACATTTTCGGAACACTACGGACGCCAGAAAATATGGGATCGGGATCATCCATCAGGAATTGAATCTGTTCCCAAATCTTCCGGTCTATCAGAATATCTTTATGGCCCGTGAGAAAAAGAAGGGCCTTGGCATGGACAACAGATACCACAGGGAAAAAGCCGAGGCCGTGCTGAAAAAACTGGAGCATGAGGTCCCGGTGGACACCCTGGTGGGAGAACTGAGGGTGGGACAGCAGCAGATGATCGAGATCGCCAAAAATCTGGTGGAGGACGATCTGAAGATATTGATCATGGATGAACCCACATCATCCCTTTCCGAGCAGGAAGTACAGGTCCTCTTTAAGATCATGCGGGAACTGACCGCCCAGGGGATTTCCATCGTCTATATCTCCCATAGATTAGAAGAGATCATGCAGATCGGCGACCATGTGACGATCTTAAGAGACGGAAGATACGTGGCGGACGCAGATGTGAAAGATATCGACGTTCCCTGGATTGTCCGGCAGATGACAGGAGAGGGCAAATCCTATCCGAAGAGGGACCGGGCGATCGATTGGGATTCCCAGGAAAAGGTCCTGGAAGTCAAAAACCTGACACTGCCCAAGACCGGCGGCGGTTATCTTTTAAACAATGTGAGCTTTGATCTGAAGAAGGGAGAGATCCTGGGGATCTATGGCCTGATGGGCGCCGGACGTACAGAAGTATTTGAGTGTATCATGGGACTGCGCCCGGAGCATACTGGTGATATCATACTGGAAGGTGAGAAGATGACGATCCGTTCCGTGGTGGAACAGATCGACAGAGGATTTGCCCTGGTCCCGGAAGACCGTCAGAGAGAAGGTCTCGTACAGTCCATGGATATAGGACGCAACTGTTCCCTGTCAGCGCTGACCCGCTACACAAAAGCCGGCTTCATCGATTTTAAAAAAGAAAATGAAATGGTCGAGACAGAGATCCGGGATATACATATCAAAGTTGCGGATAAAAGGCTCCCGATCTTATCCTTGTCGGGAGGGAACCAGCAGAAAGTCGTGATCGGCAAAGGGATCCTCACAGATCCAAAGATCCTGCTGATGGATGAGCCGAGCCGTGGGATCGATATCGGCGCAAAGACGGAGGTCTTTGACATCATCAACCAATATGCGGAACAGGGGCTTTCCATTATCGTTATCTCATCAGAACTAAAAGAGATCATCTCGATCGCGGACAGAGTCGTGGTGCTCTCCAACGGGATCGTGACCGGGGAATTAAAAGGCGATGAGATCCAGGAAGAATCCCTGGTGCTCGCTTCATACAAAGGACATCACGGCAATTAAAGGGAAAGGAGATCAATTATGAGCGGAAGCAAAAAAAGTTCCAATAATACATTGGCAATGACTCTGCTGAAAGGAAGGACATTTATCGTACTGATCGTATTATTGATTTTTTTCAGTATAACAGCGGATAATTTCATGAATATGAACACGGTGCTGCTGATCGGTAAACACGTTGCGTTATACGGGATCCTCGCGATCGGCATGACGTATGTCATCATCACAGGAGGGATCGACCTTTCTGTCGGCGCGATCGTCGGGCTTGGCGGTATGATCGCGGGCGGACTGCTGCAAAATGGCCTTACGTTAAAAATGTTCGGCGTCACGCTGTATTTCAGCGTACCGATGGTGGTCCTGATCACACTCCTCATAGGCGCCCTGATCGGGGTCATAAACGGACTGATCATCACGAAATTTAATGTTGCTCCTTTTATCGCTACATTGGGTATGATGTATGTCGCACGAGGGATCGCGAACATCCATTCAAATGGAGCCACCTATTCAGATCTGAAAGGCTATGAAGGACTTGGGAATCAGGGCTGGGGCTTTTTTGGGTCGAATGTGGCAGGCATCCCGGTGGGTCTGCTGATCCTGATCGTGTTAGCAGTGTTTTTTGCGCTGCTCTTAAAGAGGACTGCATTTGGCTGGCATGTATTCTCCATCGGCGGCAATGAGAAGGCGGCGAAATTATCCGGCGTGAAAGTCGATAAGGTCAAGATCTTCGTTTACATGATCTCAGGCATCTGTTCAGCGATGGTCGCCGTGATAGCGTCTTCCCAGCTTGCGGCTTCCCATCCGGCGACGGGTGAATCCTGGGAGATGAACGCCATCGCGGCAGCTGTCCTCGGCGGGACTTCTATGGCCGGCGGTATCGGGAGCATTGGCGGGACCATCGTGGGCGCGTTCGTTATCGGCGTCATCAACGACGGTATGGTCATGTGCGGCGTGTCCGAATTCTGGCAGATGGTGATCAAGGGTCTGGTGATTATACTTGCTGTCATCATCGACCAATTCCAGAGGAACCTGCAGGCAAAAATGGCCCTCCGCGCCAGAAATGAGAACAAATAAGGAGCAGTATGAAAAAGAGAGGTATCTTAAACGCACAGTTATCCGGATATATCGCAGCGTTGGGGCACAAAGATACGTTCATGATCGGGGACGCTGGAATGCCGATCCCAAAAGGGATACCGATCGTGAATCTGGCCCTCTGCGGAGGCGTACCGTCTTTTGTCCAGACCATGGATGCGATACTCGAAGAGACAGAGATAGAAGCCTACACAATCGCAGAAGAGATCGTCGACAAAAACCCGGAGCTGCTGGACTATATCCAGAAAAAACTTTCGGGATCCGAACATGAGATGATCCCCCATGACGATCTGAAAAAGATGTCTGCAACTGTAAAGTTCGCTGTACGTACGGGGGAGTTTACTCCTTATCCGAATATCATACTCCGGGCAGGGGTTGCATTTTCGGCATGATAAAAAGGGGGATGATATGAAGGTATTATGCTTTGGCTCACTGAACATTGACTACACGTATAAAGTAGATCATTTTGTAAAAAAAGGCGAGACATTGTCCTCCGGATCGCTGCAGGTGTTCAGCGGGGGGAAAGGTCTCAATCAATCCATCGCGCTGGCAAGGGCGGGGGCCGAGACATATCATGCTGGTTCGATCGGAGAGGATGGACGGTTCTTGCTGGAACAGCTTCAGGATGCGGGGGTGGATACGAGGTATGTGACCGTTTTAGAGACGGTGCGGACGGGAAATGCGATCATCCAAAATGATAAAGAAGGGGACAACTGTATCCTTCTTTACGGGGGCGCCAACCAGGCGGTCACGACAGACCAGGCAGATGCGGTGCTGGAACATTTCCGGAAGGGGGATTTTCTGGTGCTGCAAAATGAGATCAATGAGCTGGCGTATATCATGGAACGGGCCCATGAGCGGGGGATGAAGATCGTGCTGAATCCCTCGCCCATGGATGAGAAGATCCAAGGATTGCCATTGGGATATGTGGACTATTTTATGCTCAATGAGATCGAGGCCAGCCAGATCCTCGGGCAGGAGACGAGAGGAGCAGAAGGGGTCGATCTGGCAAAAGGCATTCTTGACAGATTTGCAGATTCCGCGGTGGTGCTGACGATGGGGGAACACGGTTCGGTCTATATGGACAGCAGGGAGACGATCACACAGCCCGTCTATCCGGCAGAGACTGTGGATACGACGGCGGCAGGCGATACATTTACCGGGTTCTTCATAGGAGGGATCTTAAGAGGGCTGACGATCCGCCAGGCGATGGATATGGCGTCGAAGGCGGCGTCCATCGCTGTGACAAGACGAGGTGCGGCGCCATCGATCCCAGATCTTCAGGAAGTGGGCGCATCATGAGAAAAAAAGAGTGGATGCGGTCGGGATCGTGTATCTTTGACCAGATAAAACCTGGGTCTTAATGGCCTGGGTTTTGCGAGGCCTGCTGGGAAATGTGCCGGATCTTTGTGGAATGCTGACCCAAAAAGGGATGGCCTGTCAGTCTGATATGGACCGGCAGACCATTCTTTTTACAATCCGGCGATCTCTTCCTGGGAGATGGTATGTATCCCGTTTTTTCCTAAGATCTCGATCGCTTTTTCATTGTCTTCCACCCGCAGGATCATATGGGCGGTGGATCTCTTGGGGGTGAGGAAGGCGTACATGTAGTCCAGATTCACGCCGCCATCGCCCAGCATTTTCAAGATCCAAAACAGGCTCCCCGGTTCATCGGGTATCTCCACAGCTACGACTGGGGTGATGGAAGCCACATAGCCGGATTCTTTTAAAACGCAGGATGTCTTATAGACGTCATCCACGATGAGCCGCACAATGCCGAAATCCTGGGTCTCGGCGATGGATAGGGCGCGCATGTCGATCTTGTGCTGGTGGAGCTGGTCAGTCAGTTCGGCCAATTTTCCGGCCTTATTTTCTACAAATACAGAAATCTGTTTTACAGTCATAATTCCTCCTGTCCGGGTTATCCCTGATATAAATTTCGCTGGTCGATCACACGGACGGCCTTGCCTTCGCTGCGGGCGATGGTCTTTGGATTGACCAGAGTCACTTTTACATAGATGCCCAGCATTGCCTTCAGTGCGTCCACTAACTTTTTCTCGCGCTTGGTGACAACACCTGCATTGTCGGAGAACATCTCCGGCGTCATCTCCACCTGTACCTCGATGGTGTCGCTGTTGTTCTCGCGGCTCACGATGATCTGATAGTTGGCCGGATAGCCCTGGTTCATCAGGACTGTCTCGATCTGGGACGGGAATACGTTGACGCCTTTTACGATCAGCATGTCGTCGCTTCTGCCCAGCGGCTTGGTCATTTTCACGTGGGTGCGGCCGCAGGAGCATTTCTCATGGCTGAGGATGCAGATGTCCCGGGTGCGGTAGCGGATCAGCGGGAAGGCTTCCTTGGTGATGCAGGTGAAGACCAGTTCCCCTTTCTCTCCATCGGGGAGGACTTCTTCCGTCTCCGGGTCGATCACCTCGGCGATGAAATGATCTTCGTTGATGTGCATGCCGGTCTGCGCGCTGCACTCGAAGGAAACGCCGGGGCCTGAGATCTCGGTCAGGCCATAGATGTCATAAGCCTTGATCCCCAGTTTTTCTTCAATGTCGCGGCGCATCTCCTCGGTCCATGCCTCGGCGCCGAAGATCCCGGCTTTCAGTCTGATCTTATCCTGCAGTCCCTGTTCATGGATGGATTCGGCCAGATAGGCCGCATAGGAAGGGGTACAGCAGAGGATCGTAGAGCCCAGATCGCACATAAATTGGATCTGCCGCTCGGTGTTCCCAGAGGACATGGGCAGGGTCAGGGCGCCGACTTTGTGGGAGCCGCCGTTTAAGCCGGGGCCGCCGGTGAACAGGCCGTAGCCGTAGCTTACATGCACCACATCCTGGCTGGTCCCGCCTGCGGCTGCGATGGCCCGGGCGCAGCATTCGTCCCACAGGTCGATGTCGTGCTGGGTGTAGAAAGCCACGACACGACGCCCGGTGGTGCCGCTGGTGGACTGGATCCGCACGCAGTTTTCCAGCGGTTCTGCCAGTAATCCGTAGGGATAAGCGTCACGCAGATCGTCTTTTGTCAAGAAGGGGAGCTTATGAAGGTCCTTCGTGGATCGGATGTCCTCCGGCTTGATCCCTTTTTCATCCATTCTGTTTCTGTAAAATGCGACGTTTTCGTAAACGTGTTTTACTGTCTTGGCCAGTCGTTCATCCTGCCACGCCTGGATCTGTTCCCGGGACGCGCATTCGATCTCTGGCTGGTAATAGTGTTCCATATCTTTACCGTTCCTTTCAGATATTCAGGTTTTCCGTAGAGATTATACCATACGCGTCCTTATTTTCCAAGTTCCAGAGGGTGTACTTTTCTGCGAGAAAAGTACCAAAAGCGCCGGGGTTGCTAAGCGCCAGTGGCGCTTGATCAGCAACGACCGGAACGGAGTGGAGACCTTGCGGATTTCCCCCGGACCCCTTTAAAACGCTTTCCGAACGGTAGGTATCCTAAGAGGGATGTGGTCAATCCACGGGAAATGTCACGTCATTTACCAGGATCTCTTTTATGGAGGCGGTATCCACCAGACGGTTGAACATGGTCTTATAATAAATACCGCTCCCCAGCGCGTAGCCGTCGTTTGCGATGTTGTTTTCCACGTCGCAGATCACATAGCGGCTCCCGTCTGTGTACTGGATGGCCAGGTATTTTAGGTTATAGGGATCTGCGGCCTCTTCTGCGGACAGGCCCAGATCTCTTGCCATGTCTATCGTCATGGAGATCGGCGAATACTCCAGGTATGCCTGCCCGTCTAAGTCGATGACCTCCGTGGGGATCGGGTCTTTATCGGTCAGGGGGATCTTCTCTGTGGTGAAGTCGGTGTCTTCAGTCAGGTCTTTTCGGGGGCCGGGGTATGTGCTGAGCGCAAGGCAGGGGATGTCCCCGTCTTCCAATGTATCGGCCCATAGGATATATGCAGAACCATACATTTTATCCGCTGTGCTCTTTATGGTATCGATATAGATATTGGATGGGCCGTTTACGCCGTTTTGGGTCTCACAGGTGAAATAAAAGTCGGCTTCCTCGGTGAAGAAGGCTCCTTTGGCCCGGTTCGTATCCTCGTCGCCGGCCAGGGCGGTCACGCCGCCTTCTCTTTCCAGGGTAAAATAGAGCAGGGCGCCGTTTCTGTCGTAGGCAAAGTTCTGGATGGTCAGGGTATGGCTCCCGATCGCTTTTACGATGGGTTTATCCATCACCCATTTTCCGATCAGTTCTTCTGCCTCCGTCTCATCTACGGGGACGTACTCCTTGGAAGGGAGGGTGACGGTGGTCGTGGTGCCTTTTCCGGTGTCCACCTCTTTTTGGAGGACTTCGTTGGAGGGTTTGGTGGCGTTGCCAAACATGGCCTGGAAAAATCCTGTCTTCGCGGAAGCGTAAGCGGCGGCGGGCAGGACGATGCACAGGGCCAGGGCGGCCGCGGCGGTTTTTATATTTATGCCGTTCATGCGGCGGCGGGGCGTTTGTCTGGGCAGACGTTTATACGCGTCCTGTATCTTGTTTTCTACGGTCTCGGATATCTGGATGTCTTGTTTTAGGATGTCTTGTAATTTTTTTTCAGGATATTTCATAAGATCGCCTCCTTGCAGATCACTTCTTTTAGTTTCTTCCGGCCTCGCTGCAGCTTACTCTTTACCGTGTTCTCGTTCATCTCCAGGATCTGGGCGATCTCCCGGGTGTTGAAGCCTTCGCCGTAATACAACAGGAAGATCGGGCGCATACCCTCCGGGAGATCCTCCAGCAGTCTGTAAAATTCCCTGTCATCAGTTGGGGCGGCGGCTGTCCGGTCCTCATCCAGTAATGTGGGGATAAAACGTTTCTGTTCTCTGAGCCGGTCCTTACAGTGGTTGATCAAGATTCGGGTGATCCAGGTCTTGAAGTAAGCCGCCTGTTTTAGTCTGCCTATGTGTTCGTAAGCCGATAAGATGGTGTCCTGCATCACGTCCGCAATGTCCTCCTCATTTTTCAGATAACTCTTGGAGACTTTGTAAAGGGAGAGCTTGTGCTTCTCGATCAGACGGACGAAAGCGTCTGTGTCACCTTTTTGGGCTCTCTTTACCAACAACAGATCCATGATGATCTCACCTCACTTTTCTTTTGTTTTGATCTGTCTGTTTTGTCCTTCATCTATTAGACGGACGCGGACGCTGTTTGGGTGCAGAGGATTTCCTATAAGATAAAAAAACAACTCCACAGGAAGCCTGCCGTGGAGTTGTCCGTCTTATTCTTCTTTGATATGGGAGATATCCGGCGCGGCTACCAGGGAGTAGTTGGTGTGGTAGATGACAAAACCGGGTTTCCCGCCGGGTGTTTTTTTCACGTGTTTTTTCTGGATGTAGTCGATCTCCACTTTGGGTGCGTTACGGCCGCTGGAATAGTAGGCGGCCAGCTGTCCGGCCTCCTCGAAGGTCCGGTCGGGGAGTTCCTCGTTGTTGCTCTTTACGATCACATGGGAGCCGGGCATCTGCTTGGCGTGGAACCACCAGTCATTCCCGGAGGCCACTTTGAAGGTCAGCTCCTCGTTCTGGAAATTGTTCTTGCCCACGTACATGTGGTAGCCGTCGGAGGAGATGTAGTGGAAGGGTTTGGATCTTCCTTGTGTTTTTTGTTTTTTGCCGTATCTGCGCCGGATGTAGCCGTAGTCCGTCAGCTCCTCCTTGATCTGGGCCAGGTCGTTTTCCTGCAGGGCGATGTCCAGGGCGGTCTGGATGGATTCCAGGTGCAAAATCTCCAGGGAGGTCTCCTGGATCTGCTGGTTTAGGGCCTCCTCGGTGCGCTTTAATTTATTGTAGCGGGCAAAATACCGTTTGGCGTTCTCGGCAGGGGTGAAGTCCGCATCCAGCGGGATCTGGATCTCCTCGTTGGTGTAGTAGTTCAGGGCCGTGAAGGACTTGCATCCTTCTTTCAGTCCGTAGCCGTAGGCGTTGATCAGTTCGCCGTATACTTTGTAGCGGTCTTTTTTGCTGGTGTCCTTTAACTGTTTCTGCTGGAGCTGGTATTTCTTCCGGTTCCGGTCCAGGGCGGTCTGGACGATCTTCCGCAAGTCGGCGGATTTTTGGCGGATCCTTGTGATCGTGCTCTTGGAGGCGTACCAGGTTTCTAATAATCGGGACATGGAGGAAAAAGCCTCCTGTGTATAGCCGTCCCGATACTGGCTCATGGGGAAAGCCCCGTATTCCACGGGTTCTTTGTCCCGGCAGATCATATGGGGTGAAAACTCGCCGTTTTTGATCTGTTCCATCAGGCGTAAGAATGTATGACATAAATGCAGTTTTTCGTTCTCGGTCAGGGACTGGACGATGGCTGCGCTGTCTATGGAGGCCCGGTGGCAGATCTCATTGGCCATGGTGGGGCTGATGCCTGTGCAGGTGCCATAGAGGGCTTTGCCGATCTCCATGGGACGGGTGCAGACCTGTGTGAGGAGATCTTTTTCCGAGAGTTCCAGGGGATCCAGCTTGTCCTGGGTCTTGGGGATGAAATATTCCCGGCCGGGCAGGACCTCGCGCACGGAACTCATATGGGAGGATACGTGCTTGATGCTGTCTAGGATCTTCCCGTCCTGGTCGCAGAAGATGATGTTGCTGTGCTTGCCCATGATCTCGATGATGAGCCGCTTCTGGCAGAGGTCGCCCATCTCGTTTAAGTGTTCCAGGTCGATGAACAGGACCCGTTCCAGTCCGGGCTGGGTGATCCCGGTGATCCGCGCGCTTCCGATGTGTTTGCGCAGCAGCATACAGAAAGCAGGGGCGCTCAGAGGGTTGGGTTTGTTCTGTTCGGTGAAATATAGGTAGGGCAGGGAGGCGCTGGCTGAGATCAGCAGTTTCTTTACCCCCTGGTTCCCTCTGCAGGTCAGTATGAGTTCGTCGGTTTCCGGTTGTGCGATCTTGTGGATGCGCCCGCCCAGCAGAGAGTCTTTGAGTTCCGCTGCCAGGCAGGCGATGGTGATGCCGTCAAATGCCATGGTCTGTCTCCTTATCTATTTTATAATATTATATATGTAAGGAAAGTATATTACAAGGCTTCTTTTCTGATAGGGATCTTTTCTCTTGAAAAATTAGAGACAGATCTGAGCTTATTTAGATGTTCTTTAGAGATTCCCGTGATAAGATGAAAACAATCGATACAGAAACTACAGAAACAGTGAGGAGGTTTCATATGAAAACGAAAAAGATCATAAAAAAGATCATGAGTCTTGCCCTGGCAGCATCTCTATCTCTGGGGATCTTGGCAGGGTGCGGACAGTCCGGGGACGGCAAAGACGGCGGCAAAGAGACAGAGAGCGCAAAAGGCCGGTATCTGGAAGAGGATATCCCGCTCCCAGAGCAGACGTCCGTGTACAGTATGACACAGATGGAGGACGGGACGATCCGGATCGCCACCAATGACCAGGAGGGCCGGGGAGCCGTCTGGGATCTGAAAGAGGATGATGCGGCTTGGGAAAAAGTGTATGACCTGCCGGAAGAGTGGATGGAGACAGATGATCTCTATGTGACGCACGTAGCCGTATCTCCCAAGGGAGACGCGTTTGCAGTTATAAGCCAGTTATCCGGCGGGGAGGCGTCAGAAGAGCATTATTATCATCTGGATGAAAAAGGGGCTGTGACGGAGGTCCCGCTGAATGTGGGGGAATATCTGTATTTTATGCAGTATGCCCAGGATGGGGAACTTTTGACCCTGTTCCAGAATACGCCGCTTAGTTCCGTCGATATGGAGACAGGGGAACTGACCGATAAAGTTTCCGGGGCGGAGGATACCAGTTTCTTCGGCGTGGCCGGGGATACGATCTACACGGTGGACTATGATGGAGGGATCCTTCCCTTTGACAGGAAGACCGGCGAGCCGCTTCCAAAGGATGAAAATCTCTCGGACTCCATCGCCCAGAGCGGGGCCAGTATGGATCTGCACAACGTGCAGTGCAGACCTTTAGTCTTCGCCAGGGGCAAAGAGGAGCAGGAAGTGTTTTATTGTACAAACAAGGGGCTGTACCGGCATATCAAAGACGGCAGTGCGGTGGAGCTGGTGATCGACAGTTCACTGAATTCTCTGGGGGCCCCGGATGTGGGGCTGATCAGCATGGAGGCCACGAAGGATGATGCCTTCTATGTATTGGCGGTGGACTCACAGTCTGCTAAACTTTTACATTTTACCTATTCAGCGGATACAGATACGGTGCCGGAGACGGAGCTGAAAGCCTGGTCCTTATATGAAAACAGTGAATTGATGCAGAACATCTCCCAATACCAGAAGGAGAATCCGGAAGTCTACGTGGATCTGGAAGTGGGTGTGACGGAGGATAACGGCGTGACCGCTTCCGATGCCCTGAAGAACCTGAGCACAGAGATCATGGCGGGGAATGGGCCGGATATATTGATGCTGGACGGTCTGCCTGTGGATTCCTATGTGGAAAAAGGGATGTTGGAGGATTTGAGTGATGTGGCGGCTCAGGCGGAGGATCTGTTTGAGAACCTGATGGCAGGCATGGAAGAGGATGGGAAACTCTATGGGATCCCGCTGCGCTTCTCCATCCCTCTGGTGGAAGCGGATACCCAGTACCTGGAGAAGATCCAGGATCTGGAGTCCCTGGCCGACGTGGTAGAGGAGATGGGGGCCGCAGATCCGGATAAGAACATCTCCAGCCCCTACTTCGATGGCGTCATGCTGGCGGCCCAGCTTTACGATGCGTGCTCCCCGGCCTGGATCAGGGAGGACGGGACGATCGATGAGGAGAAACTGGAGGAATTTTACACACAGCTTGGCAGGATCTACGACCCGGAAAAATATATCGAGACGGACTATGGTGTATTTGGAGAGGGATATCAGAACTATGTGAGCGCGATCAGCAGCGAAACGCTGCAGCTATACTGCGATAAACTGCAGATAGGTTTCGGGGGCATCTGGTCGGATTCGACTTTCGCCCAACTGGCCACCACCATGATGGATAAAGAGGGGATCAGTTATAAACCGCTGATCGGGCAGGCAGAGCATGTCTTTTTGCCAAAGGCAGTGGCCGGCGTCAGCAGCAAGAGCGGCATGAAGGAGGAGGCAAAGAGGTTCGTTCAGTTCCTGCTCACAGAGGAAGCCCAGATGGCAGCCCAGGGTGGCGGCCTCCCTGTAAACCAGAAAGCCCTGGAGTCCCTGATCGATCATATAGATGCTGGTATGACGATCGGGAGCAGTATGTCCAATGACCCGGACAGTTATGTGGAGATGACCATACAAAAGCCAAGTGCAGAGATCACAGACCAGTTTATCGCCTATATCAAGGAGGCGGATACACCGGCGCTGACCAACGAGATCATCCGCAATGCCGTCCTCTCCCAGGCCGGGGAGTGCCTGGAAGGTAAGATCACGCCGCAGGAGGCGGTGCGGGCCGTGACGGACCAGGTGGATCTCTATCTCGCAGAATAAGAGGATGAAAAAGATATTTAAAAGGGGACATAAAAAACGCCAGACCGGTTTTCTCTTCGTCCTGCCCAGCTTATCAGGAGTCCTGTTCTTTATCCTGATCCCGTTTGCGGATGTGGTGCGCCGCTCGTTTACAGAAGCGGTCAGCGGCGCATGGGTGGGGCTTGCCAATTTCCGGACGATCTTTTCCAATAAGGCGTTTTGCCTGGCGGCGGTGAATACTCTGCGTTTTGAGGGGATCTGTATCCCGCTGCTTTTGGCATTGTCCCTTCTGACGGCGTTGATCTTGGATTCTTTGGGGGAGCATGTCCAGTTTTTTAAGAGTTGTTTCCTGATCCCGATGGCGATCCCGGTGGCCTCGGCTGTGCTGCTGTGGAAAGTGTTGTTCCATGAGCGGGGGCTGCTGGGCGGTCTGCTGCATATGCTGCACATACCCGGGGAGGACTGGATGCGCACACCGTGGGCGTTCTGGATCTTGGTGGCCAGCTACATCTGGAAAAATCTGGGGTATGACCTGATCTTGTGGCTGGCCGGTCTCTCCGGCATATCGCCCAGTCTCTACGAGGCGGCGCAGGTGGACGGGGCCGGACGATGGCAGTGTTTCTGCTGCATCACCCTGCCGGGGCTTCTGCCCTCTCTGTTTACCATCTCGGTGCTGTCGATTCTGAACTCGTTTAAAGTGTTCCGGGAGGCATATCTGGCGGCGGGGGATTATCCCCATGCCAGTATGTATCTGCTCCAGCATGTGTTCAACAACTGGTATCGGGATCTGTCCATGGATAAGATGGCGGCGGGGGCGGTGGTCCATGCGGGGGTGATCTTTTTGCTGGTGTTGTTTTTGAAACGGAAGTGGGAGGGTTGAAATGTGGAAAAAGATGTGTGTGCTCCTTCTGGCCGTCCTGGCTTTCATAGCCGTCTATCCAGTCTGTTTTCTGCTGACGGGTTCCCTGATGGGCGGTGGGGAGCTGAAAGAGGACCTGCGGGCGGTCATGGATGCAGGGAGCGGATATGTGCGGATCACCTGGCTGCCCCGTTATCCCACCCTGCGGTCGTATGTGGAGCTTTTGCTGGACTCCCCGGGATTTTTTGTGATGTTCTGGAACTCGATGCGGCTGGCGGTGGGGATCCTGGGCGGGCAGATCATATTTGGCGTGCCTGCGGCCTGGGGTTTTGCCAAGGGGACGTTCCCGCTGCGGAAAACATTATTTACCGTCTATATCTTATTGATGATGATGCCGTTCCAGGTGCTGATGCTCTCCGATCATCTGCTGCTGGACGGGCTGCATCTGCTGGATACCCACAGAGGGATCATCTTGTTGTCGGTCTTTTCCACGTTTCCGGTGTTCATCATGTACCGTTTCTTTGACGGTGTGCCGGACGCTCTCGTGGAAGCGGCCAGGCTGGACGGGGCCTCCCAGTGGCAGGTGTTCTTCTACGTGGGACTGCCCCTGGGTTCGCCGGGGATCATCTCTGCCCTGGTGTTGGGATTTTTGGAATATTGGAGTCTGTTGGAGCCGCCGATGGCTTTTTTAAAGAGCAAGGATCTGTGGCCGTTGTCCCTGTATCTTCCCAGTATTGATGTGGGAGATGCAAAAGCGGCGTTTGCCGCGTCGGTGATCGCGCTGATCCCGGCGGTGTTCGTATTTCTGGCCGGGCAGGATCATCTGGAGCGGGGGATCGCGGCGGCAGCGGTAAAGGAGTGATGATGTGAGGATGAGAGGGAGGGATGTGCTGCGGCCCCTGGGGATCTTCCTGGCCTTCATGGCGGTCTGTACGATGCTCTCGCGGGCGTCCAGTTCGCTGACGGTGGCGGTGGTGCAGACAGCATCGCCGACAAAGATGGTGATCTCCCATAAGGTCACGGCTGTGGGGAAAGTCGAGGAAGACCAGGAGATGGCCGTATCCACAGAGGCCGGGCAGAAGATCGCGCAGATATGGGTCCGGGAGGGGCAGACGGTGGAGCCGGGGGATGTGCTCTTACAGCTGGATCTGCGTACATTAAAGGGACAGATCGCATCCTGTGGAGAGGGACTGGAGAAGATAGACCTGGAAACAGCGGGGCTGGAAAAGGCCGCACAGATCCAGGCGCAAAAAGAAGATCTGGCCGTCCGGCGTGCCCAGGAGGACTACGACCTGGCTGTGGCAAAAGGTGACCAGGCGGTCTCCCAGGCGGCCTGGGAGTGGGAGCGGGCCGTGGACAGGCTCAATGGATATCAGCAGGAGGCGGAGATCGACGAAGGAGAGGAGAGCGCTCTGACGGAGGCTGTATATGCGGCGCAGAAAGCCTATGAGGAGGCTATGGATGCCCGAGACGACGGGATACGGGAGGCCGCCCGCGCTCTGGAAGATGCCCATGTCCAGGAACCATCGGATAACACCATCCGTCTCAAAGAGATCGAAGCCAGAGAGATCCGGGCACAGATGAAAAAGCTAAAAAAGATCCAGAGGACAGGCGGAAAGATCCTTTCTCCCATAAAAGGCACGGTGACGAAGATCCAGGCGTCAGTCGGTGAGGTGACGGCGGAAACGCCCCTCCTTTTCCTGGCGGACCGCACAGCCGGGTGCAGGTTCATCGCCCAGGCAGAAAAAGGCCAGGAGGAATATCTGCAAAAAGGTGTCTCCGTGACCCTGACCAACGAACAGAAAAAAAAGACCAGCAAAGACCTTACCATCGATTCTGTAAAAGCGGATCCGGAGGATCCAGATCTCTTGGAAGTGTGTGTCCGTCTGCCCGCGGATCTTCTGGAGATCGGGGACAGCGCGAAGATGACTGTGGAGAAAAAGTCCGGGACCTATAATACCTGTATCCCCATACAGGCGCTGCACCAGGCAAACGGGACATATTTCGTCTATGTGATCCGGGAAAAAGATACCGTCCTGGGGGAACAGCTTGTGGCCGGGCGGGTCAGCGTGACCGTACAGGAACAAAATGAGATGTATGCGGCGTTGGACGACGGATGCCTCTCCAGCGACGACAAAGTGATCCAAAACGCGGATAAGACGATCGATGAGGACAGCCCTGTCCGGCTGGATGCGTCATGAGCCGGCATCAGATGGGGGCGTCGGATGAGGGCATCAGACGGGGGCATCAGATGGGGAGGTATCAGATGGGAAGGCATTGGATAGGAAAGTATCAGATGGGAAGGGTTTTACGCCTGGCCCTGCCGGTTCTGGGGATCCTTTCTTATTATATAGGGATCCATGACTATTGCCAGCTGCGCGCATATCCGGATGCCTATCAGATCGTATGCGGCGGGGAGACGTCCCTGACAAAGGCGGACTATGAAAATATCCAGGAAACCCAGGAAAAAGAAGAGTCTGCATGTATGTACGCTCTTTGGGGAAAAACAGATGGGATGGAGGTGGAAGAGATGCAGTGGGGGCGTCGTTCTTCTGTGTCCGTATGGAAAGTCCGGGGTGATCTGGAAGTCCTTTTTACCGGATCTGCCCGACTGCTGGAGAGGGATCTGCAGGGGTGTTATCTGGATGCGGAGACGGCGCGGGAGCTTTTTGGCAGTACGGAAGTCATTGGAAGTGAAGTGGAATGTGCAGGGAGGCGGCTGACCATCCGGGGGATCTTAGAAGGGGAGAAGGGTCTGTTGGTCATCCGTCCGGGGGAGGAAGAGCGGACAGACCGCATCACGCTGGAAGATCTCTCCTCCTCGGAGTGTGAGAGCTTTCAGATGCGCTACGGCATCTCGGGGACCGCGGTCAGTGGGGCGTTCCTCGGGGAGATCTTGCAGATATTCCTCTTCCTGTTCCCAGTCTGTCTTGTGCTGCGTTTTTTCAGGAGCTTAAAAGGGGGCAGGGCAGATGTGCTGCGCTGGATCTTGCTGCTTGTGCTGTTGTATCTCCTCCTGCGTTTGCTCGAGATCCCGGAGACGATGATCCCGGATAAATGGTCAAACTTCCAGTTTTGGAGGGAGTGGTGGGAGTCGGCAAAGAGCCATGCGGCGGCCTACATGGCACAGGAGAAGACGGGGAAGGAGATGGGGCAGATCGTCCTCTTTTTGAAAGGGGTCCTCTGTTCGATGGTCCCGGTTGTCCTATGGGAGAAAAATGGCAGAAACATCCTGGGTTAGGATCGGTTTTTTGGGGGCGTTGGATCAAGATATGCGCTTAAGTTGTCGAAAGGTCTTCTTTTAGAAAAGCTTCTCGAAAGATCATATCGCGCTCCCGCTGCCTGCATTGTACTGTATTTATAAAAGATCGGAGATAAGATAAATGAGAGTCCACAGCAGACGAAAGACCCATAAATTGCAGATCATCGCTGTCCTTGCAGTTGTTTTTCTGGTGTATATATCGGCAGCGAGGCGGGCGTTTCCTGCGTTCGATCTTCTGAGGGACATAAAACACAGTGCTGCGGACATGGATAACGGTTGGAACCTGATCCTGGTAAACCGTGATAACTATATACCGGACGGCTATACGGTGGAATTGACAGAACTGTCAAACGGTGAAAAAGTGGATTCCAGGATCTATCCTGAGCTGCAGGAGATGCTCGATGCAGCGAGGGCTGCAGGTTTGGGCCTGCATGTTGCGGCGGGGTACAGGACACAGGAAGAGCAGCAGCAGCTTTTGGACGAGAAGATAAATGCATACGTGGATGAGGGCAATCCAGAGCCAGAAGCGAGAACGCTTGCGGAACAATGGGTCGCTCTTCCAGGGACCAGTGAACATCAGCTTGGTATTGCAGTAGATATAAATGAGGATACGGAAAGTTCCAGGGATGCTGTATACGACTGGCTTGCAGAAAACGGGCATAAATATGGCTTTATAAAACGCTATCCCCCAGATAAGACCGATATCACGGGTGTCATCAACGAACCGTGGCATTATAGATACGTCGGGCAAAAAGCGGCAGAGGAGATATATATGCAGGGGATCTGTCTGGAGGAATATATTGGATCGATACGACGGCATGGGCGGTCAAAAAATGTAGATATCAAAAGATCGCTTGACAGATACAGCTAAATATGATATATTGTGCCCATAAAAAGGTATTATATATAAATACCAATCATACATAGACAACAGATACCCGAACAGATCAGGAGGGTACATATGGATATCCGGATCTTTCAGAAAGGCTTCAACTATGCCCAGGACGGCACAGGCAATCGCCTGGTCATGCATCTGCAAGGCTGCAACATGCACTGCCCCTGGTGTTCCAACCCGGAGGGCATGCCCTTAAACGGCGTCCTCCTCACAGAAAAAGAATGGCTGGATGAGAGCTGCTGCCCCAAAGGGGCCGTCAAAGACGGGGTGCTGGACCGTGGGATATGTGCATCCTGTCCAGAGAAGCCCTGCATCAACCGATATCGGCAGAAAGGCATCCGTCTATCTTGCCAGGAATACTCCATAGAGGAGCTCCTGCAAGAATGTGAGGCGGCAAAACCCTTGTTTTTCGAGGGCGGGGGCGTCACGCTCACCGGCGGTGAGATCAGCGTACAGTTTGAGGCGGTCAAAGAACTTTTACAGAGATTGGGCGCTTGCGGCATCCACCGAGCCATTGAATGCAACGGAAGCCATCCGCAGATGGAAGCGCTCATCCCCCATGTGGAGCAGTGGATCATGGATGTAAAGCACTATGACGAGGAAAAACATAAGGCATGGACAGGAGCGTCCAACCAGTGGACGCTGCGAAACCTGGAGAGAGTCACCCAGGCTCATCCGGATGTATTGATCCGCGTCCCGCTGATCCCCGGTTTCAACGACAGCAGGGAAGACGCGGACGGATTTGCCAGGCTGTTCCGGGAGAAGATCCGCGGCAGCAGTACAAGCAATACAAAAGTGGAATTTCTCCTCTATCACGAATACGGCAGGGGAAAATGGGCGCAGTGCGGCAGGGCGTACGAGATGGGACCGGGGAGGACCGCGCCGGGGACGAGGGAGTATTTTGAAGAAAAGATGGCGGAGTGGGGCATCCCATGCATAAGAACTTGATATAGGCCCGGGCCTGCCCGGAGGCAGATCCACTTTCTTCCCGGCATCCCTTTGGGATGAGTTTATCAAATGTTTGCTTTAGAGTGTGTCTGAAAACCGCTTTATGTCAACTGTAAGTCACAATTTGTGGAAGATCTGGCCCAAATGAGGAAGGCGTAGCGGGCTACGCTGACCGAAAGCGGGCCAGATCTTCCGCAAAGTGGGGCTTGCAGGTGGCGTGAATGGGTTTTCAGACACACTCTAGGTTGAGAGAAGGTCAAAGACATATAAAAATAAAATGGAGGGATCAAACATGAGGATCGAGGAGATCTATTCAGCGGAGGAGCTTACAGAACTGGCAAAAGCCCGCTTCCAGGAAGAGCGGAAGATCGACCATCTGGAGGGGTGGTTCCTTGCGCGGGAGATCGCAATGGAATGTGATGCGAAGTTCAAAGACGACCCGGACAGCATCCGCATCGGCAGGACGCTTGTGGAAGTGATGGAGAAGATCCCGCTGACATTGGGGGATTACCACGTATTTGCCGGGACCCAGGATGATGCGTTTGCCCGCTCCTACGCGCTGATCAACCCCGCGTTCGAAGTCAGCTCTTTTACCGGCTACTGCGACCCGGTGGCGGTCTTTGGAGACATCGAGCCGATCGGTGACATCACGAAAGAGCGGATCGATCGGGTAAAAGACTATTACTCCAAAAATGATTTCGCAAAAGCCCTGACATCCGCCTATGCGCCTGTGGAAAAGTACACAGAAGAAGCGGTGTTCTTCCTGGAACAGGTCACCGGGCATGTGGTCCCGGATGTACGGGGATATCTGAAAAAGGGTGCGCTCTCTGTCAAAGAGGAGATCCGCCGCAGACAGGAAGAAGCGCAAGACCCAGAGAAAAGACAATATTACCAGGCCATGGGATACAGCATCGACGCACTGCTGGTACTGGCGGGCAGATACCAAAAGATCGCCGAGGCGAGAGCAAAGGAAGCCGAAGGGAAGATGCGGGAACGTTTCAGGCTGATGGCGGATACATTAGCCAAAGTCCCGGCACAGGGCGCTTCCAATATATATGAGGCGATCCAGTCCTTTTTGCTGATATGGCAGACCATGTGCCTTGAACAGACGCCAAACCCCTTTGCGTTTTCGGTGGGGAATGCGGACCGGATCTTTGAACCCTATCGAAATATGGAGGATACAGGCCGGGATGTGACGGCGGCCTTGTTCAAGCATCTGCTGGTCTTTTACAATGTGGCGGACCGGAGCTGGGCGATCTCCCAGAACCTGATCATCGGCGGCAGGGACTTGGAAGGCAACGATCTGACAAACGAGACTTCATACGCCATGTTCGATGCCTATTATGACATGAACCTCCCGCAGCCGATCCTGTCGGTGAAACTGCATAAGAACACGCCGGACAAACTCTATGAGGAGATGGGACGGTTCTTCTTCACGCCGGGCGTGCTCACCCCGTCGCTCTTTAACGACGATGCCCTTTTTGAAGTGTTAAAGGCCCATGGCATTGCAGAAGAAGACCTGCCGGATTACGCGGTCGCCGGCTGTCAGGAGCCGCTGATCATGGGGAAAGACAACGGGAACACCACGAACAGCTGGCTGAACATGCCGAAGATCCTGGAGCTGGTCCTCCAGGGCGGCAAGTCGGCGATCACCGGAAAACAGATCGGGAAGACGGCAGAAGAGCTGGGATATACGGACAGCCTAGAGCTGCTGAAAAATATACGGACAGTTTTTTACAGAGAACTGGATCGTTATGTGGACGAGATGACCCGTGCGGCCAACGATGCCTCCCGGGCAATCGGGCTGTATCAGGTACCGTTCCTCTCGTCGATGATGGGCGGGATCGAGTCGGGTATCGACATGAGGGATCCGAAGAGACAGGGGACTAAATATAACGGGAGCGGCTGTCTGATCCACGGCACCAGCGTGGTGGCGGATTCCCTGACAGCCATCGATACTCTGGTCAGAGAGCGGCCGGAGGACGCGGACCGGATGCTGGAGGCATTGCGGACGGATTTTGTAGATGATCCGCAAATGCATCAGTATCTGC
Organism: Clostridia bacterium; assembly: GCA_910575625.1. Lineage (GTDB taxonomy): Bacteria > Bacillota > Clostridia > Lachnospirales > Lachnospiraceae > MGBC164599. Next base: position 65,103 of record CAJTFD010000003.1, on the reverse strand, counting down.
TGGCCTGTGATAAATTCGGGAATAATCTGGAGACGGTGGATGAGGAGGCCGCAAAGGTGGCGATGAGAGCGGCCGATCTGGTCGCTTCCAAGAAGAATTACCTGGGAAATCCGTTCCGTCCGGATTTTGCCACACCGTCCACCCATCTGATGTATGGCTACTGGGTCGGCGCGACCCCGGATGGGCGGAAAGCCAGGGAGATGCTCAACTATGGTGTGGATCCTCTCTTCGGGGATGCCTCCGGCGGGCTGGGGATGCGGATGCTCTCCAACCGCAGGCTTCCCTTTGAACGGATGGTGGGCGGCTGCGCGTCTCATTTCGGGATCGACCCGGGCTATTTCAGGGGAGAGACGCACGAGGAAAAAGGGCTGGAATTTAAGACGAAGATCTTCATGCCGCTGTTCTTCAACAGTTATGACCAGGATGATGTCTCACCGTTTTATCTCTACGTCAATGTGACCACACCCGAGATGCTGCGCAAAGTCTTGGCCCAGCCGGAGAAATACGCGCCCAGCGGTGTCTACATCGTGCGGATCCACGGGACTTTTGTAAATTTCCTCGACCTCTCGCCGGAGATCCAGGAGGATATCATCAAACGCCTGGACCCCGCCTCCACCCAGATGGATGTTTAGACGATGAGATGATGAGAGAAGAGGAAAATCTGTATAAAAAGGTAAAAAACCATCTGTGCAGAAAGATCTTTGACGGCACATACCCAGATGGCGGCCAGATCCCGCCGGAGCGGAAACTCTCGGAGGAACTGGGCGTCAGCCGTGTCACGACGCGGAAAGCCTTAAAGATCTTGGAGGAAGAGCGGATCATCTCCAGGGTGCAGGGGAGCGGGACCAGGGTTTCCATGCACTATGGCGCGCGCCGGGGGGATATGGAGATCATCACTTTGGTGGCTTCGGCGCAGAATGATTTTTTTACCAGTTTTCTGGACGCTTTTCAGACGGAGGCGGATCAGTGGGGTTCCCTGGTCTTGTATAAGCAAAAGCCCAGTCGGATCTCCTTGGGGGAATGTCTGTACCAGCTCCATGAGAAAGGGCTGTATAATATCGTCTTATGGCCGGAAGATATGCGCTTGCGGCCGGAGAGGCTTAAGATCCTGCGGGGGCTGGGGATGGACCTTGTCCTGTTCGATGCCCCGGACGGAGGCGCGTATGCGGACGCGGTATGTATGGATAACAGAGAGGCTGTCGTAAGTCTCCATACCAGATTAAGACAAGAGGGCTGTGAAAAGATCGCCTATATCGGTTGGGACAACAGTGATATAGGAAGCCTTTGGGTCAGGGAGCAGACTTTCCGGGAACTGGAACCGGAGGGGGCGATCTATCCGATCTCTTACGGGTATCATAACCGTCTGTACGGACTGCCGGAGGCGTCGATCCGGGATGCACTGGCGTGCATGGAAGGCCAGGACGGGATCATCTACGCGGTCGGTGAGCTGGGGATGGTCTTTGAGGAGCACGCGAAAAGAAATGGGATCGTCCATAGAGCGGGGATGATCGGAGCCATGCCGGGTGCGAAGGAACTGGGGATCCATGTGGTGGCGCAGGATTTTACAGGGATGGCAAGACAGATCTTCAAGTGTCTGCAGAGGCAGAACCAAGAGGATGTGGAGGATGTCTGGGAGGCTTGTGCTTACCTTGTCAAAGGACAACAGCAATTTTGAAAAAGGAAAAAGATAAAGGGAGATCACGCATATGAACATTATGGGGATCGATATAGGGACTACGAGCATAAGTATGACACTCATGGATGAAGAGACAGGCGATCTGACGGCACGAAAGACCATAGACCACCGGTCTTTTCTGCCGGGGGAGGCGCCGGATGAGAAGATCCAGGACCCGCAGCGGATCTGGAGATTTGTAAAAGAGGGTCTGGATGGATCTGTAGAGACGTATGGGAAGCCCTCCAGCATTGGGCTTACCGGACAGATGCACGGGATGCTCTATGTGGACGGCGGCGGGAATGCCGTCAGTCCTCTGTATACATGGCAGGATGGCAGGGGCGGCCGATCTGTGGAAGGGGATCTTAGCTGTGTGGATATCCTGAATGAGAAAGCGGGCGGGGCAGCGGCCGGCTATGGTCTGGGCACGCATTTTTATCTCCAGAAAACGGGCCAGATCCCTGCGTCGGCAAAAAAGATGGTGACGATCAGCGACTATATCGCTATGCGGCTGAGCGGGAACAGGGAGCCGGTCATGGGCGCGGATATGGCTGCGAGCTGGGGTTGCTTTGATCTGGAAAAGAGAGAGTTTTTCTATGAGGCGTTGGAGAAGGCGGGTGTGGATCTGTCTTATCTGCCTGAGATACGAAAAGAGCATTTTATCGTGGGAGAGACAGAGGACGGCATCCCGGTGACGGCATCTCTTGGGGACAACCAGGCCAGTGTGTTTGGCTCTGTGGCAAGCCTTTCAGATACGGTCTTGATCAATGTGGGGACCGGGAGCCAGGTTTCTGTGGTGACGAAAAGGTATGTGCCCTGTCAGGGGAGCATCGAACTTAGGCCGTGCACGGAGGATTCTTATCTCTTGGCCGGATCCTCCCTGTGTGGCGGCCGGGCCTATGCCATGCTGGAGCAGTTTTACCGTGAGGTGGCTGGGGAACAGGAGGGGAGTTATTACCAAAAGATGTGCGACCAGGCGCAGAGATTTGTAGATGGATATGGCGTGGATGCGGCATGGAAGGTGGAGACGACTTTCTCGGGGACCCGGAGCGATCCCGCAAAGAGGGGGAGTATCACCGGCATCGGCGTAGACAATTTCCACCCGGGGGCCATGACGGTGGGGGTGCTCACGGGGATCATCCGGGAATTATATGAACAGTATGAGCAGATGTGCCGCCTCACAGGGAAGAGGGCAGCGAGATTGGTGGGTTCTGGCAACGGTATCCGCCAGAATCCTCTGATGCAGCGGCTGGCGGAAGAAATGTTCGGGATGGAGATGAAGATCCCGGCGTATAAGGAGGAGGCCGCCTGCGGTGCAGCCCTGTGTGCACTCGCCCTGCTCCATCCCGAGGAAGGTCCGGGACAGGTGCAGGGGAGGATCCGTTATCTGTAGATCACATCAATGTGTCGTTTCGCAGGATCTCATTTAGATCACATTGTAAGAGGCGTTTCCCGCCGATATGATAGGCGAGCGCGACAAAGAACACAATGGCTGCCGCGAAGACCAAGATGGGTATGACCGGAGCTTCCGACCAAAAGACCATCGGTTCCAGATAGCTGGCCGTCACCATGAGCTGGGCAGACAGTGCGGTGAGCAAAAATGTGAGTAAGAGCGGCTTTCCGGCAATGACAAACGCCTCGATATAGAAGATCTTCCGCATCCCCTCCGGTGTCAGGCCGATGGACATATACTGGGCGAACTCCCTTTTGCGCAGGCGGAGAAAGCCCAGTGTATCCGAAAAGACATGCGCGATCCCGATCACAGCGAGCAGTGCGCAGAACGCTCCGAAGATCATCATCATACCTGTGAACATACGGTCATTGGAGATCTTCTCACGGATCCTGTTTTCACTTTGGACGTCATATTCCCGCCCCACTGCGGAAGCAGTTTCTTTTTCCAGACGATCCAGATCCAAAAGGCTGGCGTTCTCAGTGGATAAGATCCGGATATAGCTGTCAGGCTCGGCGTTCGCCACTGATCTTGCTATCTCCTGCCACATGGACGAGGAGATAAAATGTACAAGAGCGTGACCATCGTATTCTTCCCGCAGGATCGGAACAGTCTGTGTATAGGACAGGACAGGTATCTGTAAGGTCTGCCCATCCTGACTGGGATCCAAGAGGAGGGTCGCTTTTCCATCCTCTTTTACAAATGGGATGTATTTTTTTTCACGGAAATTGCTGTTTATGCTGTCCCAGATCTGATCCAACACGATCGCTCCGTCGAGGCTTGGGACAGTGCCGATCTGTGTACAATAGTCCAAAAAACTCGCGTCATCCAACACGACGATCGGGATCTTCACTTGGAACATCCCCTTTTTATATTCAGCTCCCGCCACAGCGTCTGCTCCGCCGAGCGCGGTCAGTTCCGCACTCTGCTGATCCTCTGGCAGAAGTCCCGTCGCCTCTGCTTTCTGGTATATGATCACATCCTCTGCTTGGGGGACGGCCTGCAGTCTGTCAGTCAAGTCGAGATCAGATATCTCGGCATCTTTTACAGTCACCATCACATCCCATGAGTCCTGATATCTCTCAAAATAGGTATACCGGGTGCTGATGCGCGAAAGCGTCGTAAACACCAGCATGATGGAAAATCCAAGGAAAGAAAAGAGCAGCGATACCGAGGATATCCGCAGGGATCTCTTCCGGGCCTTTAATGCGTTTCCCGCAAGTTCCCCTTCGACGCCAAAGAATAGGGATAAGATCCGGGGATGGTTTTGCTTCTTTAGCTGTGGGCTGCTGGTATTGCGGATGGCTTCAAGCGGCGTTATCCGGCTCAGTCTCTTTGCGGGTATCCACGCGGAGAAGAGGACGGTCAGGGTGGAGATCAAAAGGGTAAAGGCCAGTAGGAGAGGATGGTAGTGAAAGACAGCTTCATGCCGTCCGGCTACATCCTGGGCATAAATATCGACCACTTTCAGTAAAAGATAGCCAAGCGCGGTCCCCGCCAAACTCCCGACTATGATCGGCAGGCCGCTGAGTGCCAGGGCTTCCTGCAGCAGACAGATCCGGATCTGTCTTGGCGTGGCGCCGATGCTGGAAAAGATGCCAAACTGATGGATCCTGGCATCCATGGAGATCTCAAAGGAATTGTGGATGATCAGGATCAGCGACAGGGCGACAAGGAGCAGGATCCCCAGATAGAAGGTCAGCAGCAGCGGCGGATCCTCATCCTGCGGATCGTGGATCAGATATCTGGACAGCAGCAGGGAATGGTATTGGATGGAGTCTTCTTTCTTTCCAAGCTGTTTTGCGATCAGGGGCATGTCCCTGTAGATCCTCCGGGGATCTTGGAAATAGATATCGGTCACGGGAGATTCTTTTTCCGATGCGCTTTCTTTGACGACGACTTTTTTTACATTCGAAAAATTTTGCAGGATGGGCAAATCCTGGTCATCGATCCCGCCCAGGATGCGTCCCTGCCAGTCACCTTCCTCTAAGACGATGGCTTCGATCTCGTAGATCCAGAAATTGTAGGCGAGACTGCACAGCAGGGACAGGGATAATGTGGCGATCAGGGCCGCCGCTATCACCGATGTACTGGAATGAGGGTTGTTTTTGATATAACTTTTGGAATAGTTTTTCCACATCCTGTTCACCTCCGTATCTGGTCGCTGATGATCTTGCCGTCTTCGAGTATCAGGAGATGGTCTGCCTCCAGTGCGATCTTCTCGTCGTGGGTGATGAGCAGGATCGTCTGTTTCAGATTGCGGTTCGACAGTTTTAACAGGTCGATGATCTCCTTGGAGTTCTTCTGGTCCAGATTTCCGGTGGGTTCGTCGGCGAGCAGGATCGCGGGGCGGTAGATCAAAGCCCTTGCGATCGCGGTCCGCTGCTGCTGGCCTCCGGATAACTGGCTGGGCAGCGCATCCATTTTATCCTGGATGCCCAGTGTGCGGATGATCGTTTTCAGATACTCCGGGTCGGGTTTCCTCTTATCGAGGAGCATGGGCATCAGGATATTTTTCTCCACAGTCAAGGTGGGGATCAGGTTGTAAAATTGGTAGACCAGGCCAATTTTCCTTCTTCTAAAGATTGCGGCGTCTGTGGGATTTAAACTCCCGATATCAACGCCGTCCACCAGGACGGTTCCACTTGTAGGTCTGTCTATACTGCCCAGGATATGCAGCAGAGTGGATTTTCCAGAGCCGGATGCACCTGTGATCACGGCAAATCCGCCCTTTTCAATGGATAGGTCGATCCCGCGCAGTGCAGTGACCGGATCGCCTCCATGGACGCCTTTTCTGAATACTTTTTCAACGTTCTTACATTTTAATATCTCCATCGTCTGTGTATGGACCTCCTCTTTTTTTTCTGTATCATGATGATATCATAACAGGGTAAAGTGACAGATCAGTGACGATAGAAACGGATCTCAAAACATGCGCCGTGATCAGGGAGGTTGGAGGCGCGGATGATCCCGCTCTGTAGCTCGATGATCGCCTTTGACAGGGAGAGTCCGATCCCGATCCCGTCGGCAGCGCTGTCCTTTCCCCGGTAAAAACGCTCGAATACATGCGGCAGATCTTCTTTTGCAAATCCCCGGCCCTCATCCCAGATCTGTATCTGTGTGTAGAGGGGATTCTCCTCATATGAACAGTGGACAGTCATCCCGGGGCTGCTGTGTTCCATGCAGTCCTTCATCAGGTTCAGGATGGCTTCCATGGTCCAGTCCAGATCCGCGGCGATCATGATCTCGCCCGCCTCGGGTATATAGATGGAGATCCCTTTTTGTGCGCACATCTCCTGCAGAGCGTCCGAAGCCAGGGTGAGCAGGGTGAAGACATCCACGGGGACCGGATGCATGGTGAGCGTTCCGGAATCGATGCGCGCCAGGAGCAATAATGCTTCCTCAAGGTATGTCAGTCTTTTTAACTGCCGTTGGATCTGTTCTCTGTGATCGGCGACGGTGTCTTCCTGGATCATCTGGGCGGAGAGGGAGAGGGCGGTGATCGGTGTCTTGAGTTGGTGGGCGATGTTGGATAAGTTATCGGCAAAGTTGTTTTTGGTTTTCAGTGCGGCATCTCTTGTCTGGTAAAGCATTGTGATGGTCTTGTAAATTTCATCCTGCAGGCCGGAAAAAGCATCCTTTGATGTGTCCAACAGCAATCCCTGCCCTCCTGTGTTTACTTTTTCCAGATAGTCGGTCAGGGTCTTGATCCGGGCGGCTGTTTTTTTATGCAGATATACGGACCCGAAGAGGGAGAGGGCGCTTCCGGCCAGAAACCCTGCGGCGATGATCCAAAATATATGGATATCTATGTGCCCGAAGTCTCCTGGCTGATAGCCAAAGGACAGGAGGATATTTTCGTCTTTGCGGATCGTAAAATGGTCTTGGGCTGTTTTTAATATTTTCAGGATCGTCGGTGTGCTGTCGGGATACTCTTCTATGATCTTCTGGCAGAGATAGCCTGTGAGTTGGAATTGTATGCGATCGTAATGATATACCAGTAAAAGAGCGATCAGTGAAGTGGCTAGGAGACTGATCGAAGCTGCACAGAGGAGTGTCCATTTATGATCTTTTTCTCTGCTCATGTTCCATCCTCCATACGGTAACCGAAACTCCGGATCGTTTTCAGACAGGGGGGATGCCGGAGTTTTTCGCGCAGCCGTTTCATGGTCACGGTCAGGGTGTTGTCATTTACGTAATTTCCGTTTTGATCCCAGATCTGTTCTAATAAGCGTTCCCGTGTGATCGTTTTTCCCTTGTTTTCCATTAGGAGCAGGAGGAGCTGGTATTCTCCCTGACTGACTGTGATCTCCTCTCCCTGACAGAAGACCATCATACGGTCGGTGTCGACTGAGATGGGACCGCAGGAGAGATATCCTCCTGATACATTTTTGCTCCGGCGCAGCAGGGCCTGGATCCTGGCATGTAAGACTTCTAATTCAAATGGCTTTGCGATATGATCATCAGCCCCCTGGTCAAAACCGGAAATGATGTCACGGGTATCGTTCCGGACGGTTATGAGGATGATCGGAAGGTCTTTCCATTTCCTGCGCGCCCATTGGCAGAGGGTGTCTCCGCTTCCGTCCGGCATGTTCCAGTCGATCAGGAGGATGTCGGGTATGTGTTGTGTGAGCGCGCATTTCGCGCTGGCGATCGTTGGGAATATGGAAGGGTCAAAGCCCTTTTGTTCCAGATATTTTTTTACGATATCCGCTATGTTTTCATCGTCCTCGATATAGTAGACTTCTGTCATTTGGATGCCTCCCGGGTTTGGCGTATCTGTGTTTGTGCATACAATACACCAGATCTTGCGCCATGTCAATTAAAGGGTGGAGATAAATTTATGTGTCCATCTTTTTTTGATCCGTGTTATAATGGGCTGGACCGTTAAAAGATATTAAAAGACATATTTAAACGAGGAGGTTTGATGATGGAGAAAAAAGTGATCAGTACCAAGAAAGCGCCTGCGGCGGTGGGACCCTATGTGCAGGCTGTGCAAAAAGGGAATATGCTCTATGCATCCGGTCAGCTGGGGCTGATCCCGGAGACCGGGGAACTGCCCAAGGGAGTTGAGGCGCAGACCAGCCAGTCCCTGAAAAACGTGCAGGCGATCCTGGATGAGGCGGGATTTGCAAAAGAAGATATCGTAAAGACCACCGTGTTCATCACGGATATGGAAGATTTTGCCGCAGTCAATCGTATCTATGCAGATTTCTTCGGCGAGGCGAAACCAGCCAGGTCTTGTGTGGAGGTTTCGCGTCTGCCGAAAGATGGGGTTGTCGAGATAGAAGTCATTGCGATGAAGTAGGCTCCTCATAAAAAGCATATCCGCAGCGGCCGGCTTCTTTGACTTTATACAAAGTCTGGTCGGCCCGCTTATACAGACCTTCGTCAAATCCCTGCTCCGAAAATGCGATCCCGATGCTCAGCGAGATCTGCGGCAGGCCATTTTCCCCTTTCAGGAGGATCTCATTTATCTGCTCAGATTTTTTGGCGATGATATCTTTGGCCGTTTCATCGATCCTTGTCATGATGACAGCAAATTCATCGCCCCCGATCCGGGCCGGAAAATCTGTTGTGCGGAAAGTCTTTGTCAGAAGATCTGCCACCTTTTTCAGTGCGCGGTCGCCCGTTTCATGCCCGTATGTATCGTTGATCGTCTTAAATTTATCCACATCGATGAGCAGGAGTGCGATCGGATCGGCTATGATCTTTAGGTCGGTCCGCAGCTGGTCAAAGGCGCCTCTGTTCAAGATACCCGTCAATGCATCCCGTTCAGCTTTTTTGCGCAGCATAGACTCGTTGGTGGCATTCAGCTCATAGATGTCGTTGTAAGTGAGGGCAAGATATTTAAATTCATATGCGCCGGTGATATCCAGCGTCTTATTATCTTTGATGCATCGGATGTAGATCTGCAGAGGTTTTACGATCAAGAGCGTGATACAAAAGAAGATCACCACATTCATGACGAACAGGAGGCTGATCTCGATGCGCTGTGTGGACAGCCTTTTTTCTAAGGCATCCGCACTTTCTTTCTGCTTGGTATCAGTCATATCCAATACATAGGAGAGAGAGTCGGAGATCTCATCTGAGATCTGGGATTTTGCGTCCCTGTATTCTGGCCCAAAGACCAGCTCCTGTGCCTTTTTCATCTTAGCTTCATCATCCAATGCCAGATCTTCTGCCGATAACGCAGCGTCCTGTAGTCTTTTCGGGAGATCTTTTGCTCTGTATCCCTGGGCTTCCGAGACCAGTTTCATGGAATGGATCTCTGTCTCCATCAGGGCGTTGGACTGATCCAGCGCTGCCTGCAGATAGGTTCTTATGTCACTGTTTTCATGCGGCTTGCCCAGGGCATTGAGCGCCGATTCCCTCCTCCTATCTATCTCCACTTCCTGAAAATATGCCTCCGCATATGAAAGCTCTGCCGTCACCGCATAAAGGCGCACCTGTTCTGTGAGGATGTTGGAACCCTCCATGATATCTGCGGCGGCTTTCTGACAGCTTATATAATTTTCCGTTTCATCGGTCAGGACTTGGTATTGCTGTGAGATACTGAACATCCCTAACAAGATGAATACGTAGAGGATCAATGCGGCAAAGATTATAAGATAATTTGCACTGCGTATGCTGATGCCTTTTAGATCTTTGAGTTTTTTTGGTGGATCGGACATTTCTCCGTTCATTTGTTTCATATCGTCTCTCCCGTCATTTATATATATCGTGGGGGCTTGGAGCGTGTTCAAAAATAATTTTTAATATTGCGTGTCTTTTTCTAAAAGATCCCGCGCACTATGTAAAAATTATTTATCAACAGTTCTTTATGGATCCCTGTATTCCATTATACATTGAAAACGGTCCTTTGAAAAGTGATTTTAGAAGAATGATATAGATATTGAAAAATCCATGCCCGGCTTATATAATATCTTTATCATCAGGAAAGGAAGTTACATATATGGTCACGATCGATCAGGAAAAATGCATCGGCTGCGGTCTGTGTGCCGCAGACTGCATCGCCCTCAATATCGAGATAAAAAAGGAGAAGGCACATGTGGGCGCAGAATGCCTGCAGTGCGGCCACTGCGTGGCGATCTGTCCAGAGAACGCAGTCGCCATCCCGGAGTATGATATGGCAGATGTGGAAGAGTATGAACAAGAGAGTTTTCAGTTGGATCCAGAGAATGTGCTGCATGCGATCAAATTCCGCCGCAGCATCCGCAGCTACAGACGGGAAAAGATCCGCCAGGAAGATCTGGCGTTCCTTCTCCAGGCGGGCCGCTATACGGCTACCGCAAAAAATAACCAGGACTGCTGTTTTGTCTTCGTACAGGAAGAGCTTGGAGGGTTAAAGGATAGGGTATGGTCATCCATAGACGCACTTGAAGAGAAAAGTGGAGGACAAGCTGATCCGCAATGGAGACCCTACATATCTTTTAACCGCCGCAGGAAGACCGATCCTGCGGACGATTACTTGTTCCGGGATGCGCCGGCGGTCTTATTTATCACCTCCGCCTGGCCCCTGGATGCGGGACTGGCAGCCCAGAATATAGAGATGATGGCGGCTTCTCTCGGGATGGGTGTATTGTACAACGGATTCCTGGCGCGGGCGGCCGAGGCCGATGAGGAGCTGAAAAAGTGGCTCGGCATCGAAGGCCGGCAGATCAGGGCTTGCATGCTGCTGGGATATCCGGACCGGCAGTATAGGAGGACGGCGCCCAGGAGAGCCGCACATATGATCTGGAAATGATCATCTGTCCTTTAATGTCTGGACCCGCATCCGGACATTTGCGGCGAACTCTCCGTCGGAGTAGCGGGGATCCCTGGTGGCCATCCAGATATCACAGGGAACAGCGCTGCATTTTCCGCAGTCTTCCAAGGCTTTGGTATGGACGCAGCAATCGTAGATCGGGCAGGCTTTCCCTTCTGGCGCATGGAAGACTTTTCCGCTGCACGCGTTGCAGCCTGTACACATAGCGCCATAGCAGGGGCAGGCGCGGCAGTCCGTTCCGCATATGCTTACATCGGGAGCGGCCGCTTGCAGGTACTGCGCATGCCATGCCTGGACCACATGGATCGGATGCTGGGTCAGACGGGCTGTCTCTTCGATGTCTTTTCCCGCATCAAACTGTCTGCAGGCTACAGAATACATACTCTCTGAGACTTCGATCAGGTGGCCGTCCGGGTCAAATATATGGATGCCTCTCTGCAGCCATGGATATGTCCTGGGTGCATGGAGGCGTTCCACCTCCGGGTGGGCATCCAGCAGAGCTATGAAAGACTCGAAATCTTCTGTCTCAAAATAGAGTTCCATGGTGTTGGAACGATATCTCATCGTCTCGGCGGGGAATCCCGCGATCTCATCAAAATGTTCCTGCAGGGTCAGTCCGCAGGTCAGCGCTTTGCACCATCCCAAGTCGACGGCGATATCCAGGCCGAACAGATCTTTGTAGAACTGCAGTGACGCGGGCATATCGCTTACTGCGATCAGTGTATTACAATATTTCATGGTGTGTCCCTCTCTTCGTTTTTATGTCATCTTAGAGTGTGTCTGAAAACCGCTTTATGTCAACTGTAAGTCACAATTGGGCTACGCTGACCGAAAGCGGGCCAGATCTGCCGCAAAGTGGGGCTTGCAGGTGGGGTGAATGGGTTTTCAGACACATTCTAGCACGGCCGGTCATGAAAGTATTGTATATTTCCGACATTATGGCGCGCATACAGCAGGGCTTTTTGGATGCCCATCGTGTGGTAACGTTTGAACGCATGCATCAGATGCGACTGGTCTGTATAGCCATATCGGCAGACAGCATCCAGGATGCAGAACTTCGGATCTCGCAGGATCTCATTCCACAGGCACTGGTAACGGACAAGATTACAGAGCTTTTTGGGCGTGATGCCGATATATCCGTGGAATAGCCGCTCCAGCTGTCTGCCGCTGATACAGCATTCTTCGGCCAGCTGCGCCGTACGCAGGACCCCTTTCTGCAAAAGGATCGTCTGCACAGCATGATCCACCGCCGGATGCTGTCTGGCCGGGAATGGACGGCGCAGCAGCAGTCCTTCCGCTATCTGGCTGCGTTCTTCCAGGGAATGTTTTTCAAACAATCGTTCCCGCAGTTCTTTATCCAGCCAAGTGAATCTGGACCGCACATCATAAGAGCCGTTCACCGTACCCTTCAGGGAATCCTCCGAAAAAATACAGACGCTCCAGGCATAGAACCGGATCGCAAATATGGAGACAAGATGTCCGCGCTGTGATGCCTGTGTATCTTCATATGCCTCATAACTCGTGTCATTGATCCCGCAGAATCTGCCGGTAATGGTGTCTGCAGTATAGTCAATGTGATAGATGATATCTGCACAGGTATCCGGGACAATGACCGTTGTTGAAGGGGAGCTTTCATTTGCCACATAAGGCATTTCGCTCCCCCAAAAACAGCGTATGTATCGGGTCAGATCTGGGGTCTGCGGCAGGCGTTCCCTGTATTTTTCTGTTTGCTTAAATGGCGTCGCTGTCAGCGGTGTATATAAGATCTTTTTCATATGGTATCCTTGATCGATTTTTTACAGGATAGCATAGATCGAAGAAAAAATCCATATCCATTCCCACCGTTTAAAGAACAGGCGGACAAGATCCTGGAGAGGATAGCGGACGATGCGGCATGAGCGCCCGCGCCCAAGGGCTTTTAGAGATGGATCACGAAAAAAAGATTTGACAAAGTCCTTATGAAATGTTACTCTATTTCTATCTTAATATACGATACAAAAGGCGATGAGAAGGAGTAGTACATATGCTTCCCGACTCCAGAAAGCTGTTGGTTGATGCGAAACAGCGGAAGGTGCATGTGGAACTGACCTTTGAGCGGCTGCCCGAACTCTTTTTTTGCAGGAGATGCCAAAGGAGAAAGTAGACGCAGACGGTTTCCCACCCGTTATCTGAGGGAAGGTATAAGATCACTGTATCATGATACAAGGATCCGTACCGATGAGTGTATGAATGGCGATTCATAAAACAAGAGTGGTACCGCGTGGGATCATCACAAGGTGTTTTGGATGATAAAGTTCCCCCGTCTCTTTACAGTTTTGGGCTGTAAAAAGACGGGGGTTTTCTTTATCATCAGATCATTTTAAGGAGGACATAGAGAATGATGGATGCAGGAAAGTATACCCGGCAGTATTTTCTGCCGCCGGTAAGATCGATGAAATGGGCTGAAAAAGACTATATTGACAGAGTGCCGATCTGGTGCAGTGTGGATCTTCGGGACGGGAACCAGGCGCTGGTGATCCCGATGAGCTTAGACCAGAAGGTGAGATTTTTTCAGCTGCTGGTGGAAGTGGGCTTTAAGGAGATCGAAGTGGGTTTTCCGGCGGCTTCGGAGACGGAATACCAGTTTCTGCGCAAGCTGATCGAGGACGACCTGATCCCCGACGATGTGACCATCCAGGTGTTGACGCAGGCGCGGGAGCACATCATCCGCAAGACCTTTGAGGCCCTGGACGGGGCGGAGAAGGCCGTGGTCCATGTGTATAATTCCACGTCCCTGGCACAGAGGGAACAGGTGTTTAAGAAGTCAAAAGAGGAGATCTTGCAGATCGCCGTGGACGGCGCCGCGCTGCTGAAAAAACTGGCGGACGAGACGGACGGGAATTTCCTGTTCGAGTACAGCCCGGAGAGTTTCACCGGGACAGAACCGGAGTATGCTCTCGAGGTCTGCAACGCTGTCCTGGACGTATGGAAACCGATGCCTGATAAAAAGGCGATCATCAACCTGCCGGTCACCGTACAGCATTCCATGCCCCACGTGTACGCCAGCCAGATCGAATATATGTGTGAAAATATGAAATATCGGGAAAATGTGGTCGTCTCCCTCCATCCGCACAACGACCGGGGATGCGGTGTGGCCGATGCGGAGATGGGTATCCTGGCAGGCGCAGACCGGATCGAGGGGACTTTATTTGGAAATGGGGAGCGCACGGGCAATGTGGATATCGTGACCCTGGCCATGAATATGTACTCTCAGGGCGTGGATCCGCAGCTTGACTTTTCAAATATGCCGCATGTGTGCGAGTGCTATGAGATGTACACAGGGATGAAGATCGACGAGCGCAGCCCGTACAGCGGGGCGTTGGTGTTTGCCGCATTTTCTGGTTCTCACCAGGATGCCATCGCCAAGGGCATGCACTGGCTGGAGGAGAAAAAACCTGGGCATTGGACGGTGCCCTATCTGCCCATCGACCCGAAGGATGTGGGACGCAGTTACGACGCGGATGTGATACGGATCAACAGCCAGTCCGGAAAAGGCGGCGTGGGCTATATCCTGGAGACAAAATTCGGCTTGAACCTGCCTGCTAAGATGCGCGAGGCCATGGGCTATGCGTCCAAGGCCGTCTCCGACCATACCCATAAAGAACTCCTTCCGGAGGAGATCTTCGAGCTGTTCAAGAAGAAATTTGAAAACATCGTGGAGCCGTACAGCATCCACGGCGTACATTTCCAACAGGTGGACGGGATCACCACCCAGGTCACATCCACCTACAAAGGGGAGACAGTCACCACCGAGGCGGCGGGGAACGGCCGTCTGGATGCGGTGAGCAATGCCCTGAAAAAAGCATATGGATTTGATTACCGTCTGGTGACTTACCAGGAGCATGCGCTGGAGCAGAGTTCCAGTTCCAGGGCCATCGCCTATGTGGGCATCAGCGATGAAAAAGGTCAGTTGTTCTGGGGCGCGGCCGTGGACCCGGATATCATCCGCGCCAGTATCGATGCACTGGTGACGGCGATCAACAATATGGTGCACAGCGCTAAGGAGTGAGCCTGTGTGGTGAGATAGATCAAAAGAGCAGCCTTGCCGATATTCAGATCATAGACTGGATATTGGCAAGGTTTTTTATTCATAAAAATTAAAAAAAAATAAAAAGGATAGACAGATGTAGATGAGCGATATATAATCAAATGAGAAAAATTGGTTCACAATTTAAGGAGAATGTTCTATGATAAGTAAAATAAAACAATATAGAAAGGAAGAGGACATCCCGCAGAAATCTATGATAAACGGATCATCTGTAAATGTGGAGAGATTATATTACACCATATCACCAACTTGCGAAAAGAAAAAACTTCCAGAAACGATAAATTTTATCGATTTATTTTGTGGGATTGGGGGATTTCGTTATGCTTGTAGACAGGCATTTGAAAAACTTGGAATCCAAGGGAGATGTATGTTTAGCAGCGATATAGATAAATTTGCTCAAGAAAGTTATGCGGCAAACTTTAATGAAAAACCTGTCGGGGATATTACAAAGATTGATGAAAAGGAAATTCCTGATTTTAATTTGCTGTTTGCCGGATTTCCCTGTCAAGCATTTTCAATATGCGGTTTGCAAAAAGGATTTGAAGACAATACAAAAGGGACTCTTTTCTTTGATATTGCGAGGATATTAAAAGAAAAACAACCGAATGCTTTTATATTGGAAAATGTAAAAAATTTAGCAAGCCATGATGGTGGTAGGACATTTGACACAATAATCCATGTGTTGGAGGATGAATTGGGTTATTTTGTGGACCATAAGGTTCTAAATGCCCTTGATTTTGGATTACCTCAGAAGCGAGAGCGGATTATTATTATAGGAGCGAAAAAACCGTTTTCTATGGATTGGGAATTTAATGTTGAAAAAAAACAGACATTAGAAGATATATTAGAGAAAGACGTAGATAAAAAATATCATGCTTCTAAGGAGATTGTGGAAAAACGTAAGCAAAAACATACATCTGCATCAATGCCTTCGATATGGCATGAGAATAAATCAGGAAATATATCTTCGTATCCATATAGTTGTGCTTTAAGAGCGGGAGCAAGTTATAATTATCTGCTCGTAAATGGAGAACGTCGATTAACGCCGCGGGAAATGATGCGGTTACAAGGATTTCCAGAAGAATTTAAGATCGTAGTCTCTGATACACAAGCCAGGAAACAGGCAGGAAATGCAATACCGATCAATATGGTGGAAAAAGTCATAGAGAAGTTTGTTCCGTTGGTTTTTTAGTGATGAAATGTCAAGGAAAATGTGCTATACTGTAAAAAAATCATCAGTTTTGAAGGAGATAGTACATGGATGGACCAAGATTAAGGACGGTGAATAAAGCAGTTGCACCATTTGATCTGAACAGATTCCCAGCAAAATTTGTAGATACATTTGCAAGAGAGATTGTCTATATGATGGCAACAAAACAAGCGATGTCGCTTGAGGGAAATGAGTGGGAACAGATTTTTGCAAATTGTGTAGGAGCAGACTGGAAGCCGTCGAATGTCGGGCTTGATGATGTGGTGTTAGATAATTGTTGCTGGGGAGCGAAAACGGTCTTTTCTGGTTCTAAAGATATCTCTAAACAAAAGAATGTCCGGCTTGTAAGTGGTCGGAATTCTCCCACCTTTAGTTTTGGGGTGGACAGGATAACGAGTGAAGATCCTGCTGTCATTGGTAGGATGATTTTGGATATATGGAATGAACGAGTATCTGGAGTGAGACGGATATTCAAATTTGTCAGGACAGTTGTACTCGTAAAAGCGAAAGATTTTACAGAATATTTGATATTTGAATTGGATACCGTCCGATATGACCATGAATTATACTTTTTTAAATGGAATAAGAACAATAATTTAGAGGGCTATGAAAAAGAGACTGATATACATAAGTTTACATGGCAGCCAAGTGGGAGCCAGTTTACGATCATTGAAAAGATACCAGAAAACAGGACACATATCAAAGTGAAAAAACCAGAGTTGATCGATAAAGAGAAATTACTGAAAATGGTGGAATTTGATAGTAGTTGGTATACAATCGTAAGATAACAGAGATATCAGGATTGGGGTGCGGCAAGATGACACGTGATAAGAAAGTGGTCACAAAAACTATGAAACGTGTTAAGAGCAAAAATACATCTATTGAGATTATTTTGAGAAAGGCATTATGGGAAAAAGGATATCGTTATCGCAAAAACTACGCTTCGTTGCCGGGTAAACCGGACATTGTCCTTCCAAAATATAAAATTGCTATATTCTGTGATAGTGAGTTCTTTCATGGAAAAGATTGGGACAAGTTAAAGCTACAATTACAAAGAGGGAATAATCCAGAATATTGGATTAAAAAAATAGAAAAAAATAGACAGCGTGACCAGGATAATGATAAGAGACTAATGTTTTTAGGATGGAATGTGATACATTTTTGGGGCAAAGATATTGCTAAAAATACGGAAGAATGTATTAAAGTCATAGAGGAAATGATTTTTGATGACTATTTGGATATGTGACAATATATCAGGTTATGTTAAACTTACATCTGTTGCATCGGATCCGGATTGTGAAGAATATTATTGTAGAGATCCAAACAGATCGATTACTAAATAAAAATATGCTGAGAAAGAAGTGTAAGATTTATGACAGCAAGACTCAGTACATTATGCTACATAGAACAAGAAAATAAATATTTAATGCTCCACCGTACAACAAAAGAAAACGACATCAACAAAGACAAATGGATCGGTGTAGGCGGACATTTCGAAGAGGGCGAAAGCCCCGAGGAATGTCTGCTGCGGGAGGTAAAGGAGGAGACAGGCTACACACTGACCTCCTACACCTTCCGCGGTCTGGTGACCTTCCTGTCCGGCAACGGAGAGATCGAATACATGTCCCTTTTCACAGCCGACGGTTTCACAGGCGCGCCGATCCCCTGTGATGAGGGAGAGCTTGTCTGGGTAGAGAAGACAGACATTTATAAGCTAGATCTCTGGGAGGGCGATAAGATCTTCCTCAGACTCCTGGATGAAAGATCCCCTTTCTTTTCACTAAAACTCGTCTACGACGGGAGAGGCAGGCTCATCCGCGCAGCCTTAAACGGCCAGGACATAGAACTTAAGAACAGATACAAAAGGAGGAGACAGACATGACTGAGATACCAGGGCTGGACGGATACATCGCGCAGTTTCCAGTATATGAATACCGGATCATCACCACAGACGACCTTCCCGTGGAGGATCGGGTGCGGACGGTCTGCAAACAGGAATGTGAGCGATACGGGAGCACATGGGCCTGCCCGCCCGGCGTGGGGGAGTTAGCGGAATGTGAACGATTCTGCCATACATACCCCGAGGGGCTGTTTTTTTCTACGGTGGCGGAGGTAAGGGATGTGATGGACATGGAGGAGATGCTCGCCACCCGCACGGCCCATGAGGAGGTCACAGAAGAGATCCGTCAGTACATGGCCGCACAGGGATCAGATACCTTCGTCCTCTCCACGGAATCCTGTGACATCTGCGAAGAGTGCGCCTACCCCGACGCCCCTTGCCGTTTCCCGGACAAAATGCACCCCTGTCTGGAGAGTTACGGCATCGTGGTGCCCCAGATCGTAGAGCGGCAGCAGATGGCTTACATGCTGGGCGGCAACACGGTCCTGTGGTTTTCCCTGATCTTATTCCGTTTTGCATGATCGGAAAGGTTTTTACATATACTAGGGAATAAAAAGCCTGGAGCGCATATGAAAGAGACATATACCCGTTTCCGGGAGGGGCTCATGAGTACCCTGGAAGTGCCGAAAGACCTAGCGTCCCAGGAACCCCTCCTGACCGTCACGGGAAACAGCGGCCTGTGCATCGAAAACTACAAGAGCATCCAGTCCTACTCCCAGGAGAGCATCCGCATCCTGACCCGGAAAGGGCGGATCCGCATCTGCGGCAAGTCCCTGCGGATACAATATTATACCAGCGATGAGATGGGGATCAGCGGGCATTTCCAGGAGATCATCTTTGAGGCGTGATCGGCAGAACGTATCTGGGAGGTTTATAAAATGATCGATCGGATCGTGCGGTTTATAAAAGGGTATGTGCGGATCCGCGTCCACAGCCCGGAGATGGAGCGGTTTTTGAATCTGTGCGCCAACAACGGTCTGCTCCTGTATCAGATCTGTGAGTTGGGCGGGGACTGTGAACTGGAGATCTCACTCTCTGATTTTTTCCATTTACAGCCCATCTGCCGGAAGACCCATACCCGTATACATATTATCCTGAAAAGGGGTCTGCCTTTTTTCTTCCACAGGAATCGGAAGCGCAAAGCGCTCTTTGTGGGCATCATCTTATGTTTTGTGCTGCTGCAGATCTTGTCCACCCGGATCTGGAACATCCATGTGGATGGGAATTACTCCTACAGCACCCAGTCCATCCTCCAATATCTGGAAGAGCAGAAGATCAGCCATGGCATCGCCAAAAAAGACATCTCCTGTGCTCAGATCTCCGCAGGCATCCGGGAGCATTTCCCAGACATGATCTGGGTGGCGGCCAAGATCAGCGGCACACGGCTCATGATCTCGGTCCAGGAAAATATGGACGCCCTTCCCGAAAAAGAGGAGGCGGCAAGTGTCCCCAGCGACCTGGTGGCCACCAAGAGCGGTGAGATCTTGCGCATGGTCACACGCCAGGGCATCCCCCAGGCCCAGGTGGGCGATCAGTGTGAAAAAGGCCAGATACTGATCCGGGGGCTGGTGGATATCATGAACGACAACGGGGAACTGGTACGCCAGGCTCAGGTGCCTGCGGACGGGGATGTCTACATCAAAACGTCCTATCCTTATTATAAAGAATTTCCCCTGACCTACAAGAAGAGGATCTACACCGGAAAGACGAAGAAGGATCTCGTCCTGCAGCTCCATTCCCTGGAATTGGCGCTGGGCCTTCCGGGGAAGTCTTTTGCACACTATGACCGGGTGGGGCGGTTTAAAGAAGTGAAGCTGACGGAGAATTTTTATCTGCCTATCGCCTACGGCAATAAGATCAGCTATGAGTACCGCATCATTGAAAAAGAATATACCCAGGAGGAGGCCCGTGCGCTGGCGAAAGATCAGATCTTGTTTTTTTTGGACCAGATCTTAGAAAAAGGGGTGGAAATCCTGGAAAACAATGTTACAATAGAGGTAACGGAAACGAAGTGCATAAGCAAAGGGACCATCTACGGCCTGGAAAAAAACGGGAAGGCTGTCCCTCTATCCCTTTCGGAGCAACCAGAGCAACCTATAGAAAGGACCACAGATGAATGAGCAATATTTTAGAGGCATTGATCGAGTTCCCTGTGGAACACGAGCGGAATGTGTTCGGGGCTTTTGATGGACATCTGAAGATCATAGAGAAGACATTGAACGTGACGCTGGTCAGCCGGGACGGCATGCTGAAGATCTTAGGCGCTCCGGAACGGGTGGAGAAAGCCAAAAGGCTTTTAGAAGAACTTTTGGCCTCCTCCAAGCGTGGGAATGACATCACCACCCAGAATGTGAATTATGCGCTGGCGCTCACCATGGAAGAGAGAGAAAAAGAATTATCCCAGATCGACCAGGATGTGATCTGTCATACCATACAGGGGAGTCCGATCCGTCCGAAGACCCTGGGACAGAAGAAATATGTGGAGATGATCCGCAAGAATATGATCGTCTTCGGCACAGGACCCGCCGGGACCGGGAAGACCTACCTGGCCATGGCCATGGCAGTGACGGCTTTTCGCAGCGACGAGGTGGGCAAGATCATCCTGACCCGTCCGGCCATCGAAGCGGGGGAGAAGCTGGGATTCCTTCCCGGGGATCTGCAGAGTAAGGTGGATCCGTATCTGCGCCCGTTATACGATGCCCTGTATCAGATCATGGGGCCGGAGCATTTTACACGGAATATGGAAAAAGGCCTGATCGAGGTGGCGCCGCTTGCCTACATGCGGGGGCGGACCCTGGACAATGCCTTCATCATCCTGGATGAGGCCCAGAACACCACGCCCGCCCAGATGAAGATGTTCCTGACCAGGATCGGATTCGGCTCCAAAGTGATCGTGACAGGAGATGCCTCTCAGAAAGATCTTCCGGCGGGCACCGTCTCCGGCCTGGATGTGGCCGGCCGGGTCTTGAAGAAGATCGAGGGCATTGGATTCTGCCAGCTGACAGGAAAAGACGTGGTGCGCCACCCACTGGTCCAGAAGATCGTACAAGCCTATGAAAACTACGAAGCAAGGAACAAGACCGCCAAGGGCAGGAGGAACGCATGAGGTTATATGTGGAATACGAAGCCGAGGAGCAATTGGATCTGGACTATGAGGAGACGGCCTGTCGTGTTGGAGATGCTGTCTTGGAGGCGGAGGGGTTTCCTTATGGGGCGGAGGTCAACCTTGTGCTCACATCCGATGAGGAGATCCGTCGGATCAATCAGCAGTTCCGGGGGATCGACGCGCCCACGGATGTGCTGTCTTTTCCGGGGATACCATTTGAAACGCCCGGGAACTTACAGGAACTGACTGAAAATGAAACGGCTCATAAAAATCCAGATTCTGGGAATATTATGTTGGGGGACATCATGATCTGCGTGCCAAGAGTTTTTTCTCAGGCGGCTGCCTATGGGCACAGCGTAAAGAGAGAATACGCCTTCCTCTTTGCCCACAGTATGCTGCATCTTATGGGTTACGACCACATGGAGCCGGATGAGGCCCAGGTCATGGAAAAAAAACAGGAAAATATACTGGAGAGCTTAAATCTAAGCCGTTAGGGGAAACACATGAAAAAAAGAACGATCAAGAGCGCGATACTCATCATGACAGCTGCCTGTGTCTGCACACTGTCCATGACGGGCTGCAAGAAAAAAGAAAAAGAAGAAAACATAGCTGAACCTACGATCCAGACGTCCAAGGACGTGACCGAGACACCCACGCCCACAGAGACAGAGGCGTCGCTCCCGGAAGGCATGATGCAGAGCTATCTCTCCGGTGAGCTGGTGGAGGAGGAGGTGGGACTGCGCAGGCCGGTGGCCGTGATGCTCAACAACATCCGGGATGCCGTGCCCCAGACCGGGATCGCACAGGCCGATGTGGTGTACGAGGCGCCGGTGGAGGGCGACATCACCCGTCTGATGGGGATCTTCGAGAATTATGAAGGTCTGGAGAAGATCGGTTCTGTGCGCAGCTGCCGGGAATACTATGTGTTCTTCGCCCAGGAATTTGAAGCCATCTACGCCCACTACGGACAGGCCATCTATGCAAAACCCTTCCTGGAACAGGATTTCATCCAGAACTTGAGCGGCCTGGATAAATACAGCAAAGATATCTTTTATCGGACCACAGACCGTGTGGCCCCCCACAACGCATACACCAGCTATGACGGCATCCAGCGGGGGATCGAGGACTACAGTTACACGAAAGAGCACAGTGAGAGCTACAAAGGCCATTATCTCTTTACCGATGAGGGTGCAGAAGAAGATCTGGAGGGCGGCAGCGCGGCCAGCGTGGTGCGCTTAAACTGTTATCCCACCAACCAGCCCTGGTTTGAGTACGACGAGGCCAGCAAAAAATACAAACGTTTCCAGTACGGGGATCAGCAGATCGACGATGCCACCGGGGAACAGCTTACCTATGACAATCTGCTCATACAGTACCACAGCTATGAACCCTATGACCAGAATGGCTATCTGAACATCGATGCCATCTCCGGCGGGAAGGGGAAATATGTGACCCACGGAAAGACCATCGACATCCGCTGGGAGAAGGACGCGGTCTGGGGCGTGACCCACTATATTGACGAAAATGAGCAGGAGATCCGCCTGAACCGGGGGAAGACCTGGGTGGCGGTCGTCCTGGACGATAAGACAGACAGTATCACCATAGAATAAACGGACATGTCGCCTGTCGGCGACATCATCATGTAATGAAAGCCAGCTGCAAGCCCCACTTTGCGGCAGATCTGGCCCGCTTTCGGTCAGCGTAGCCCGCTGCGCCTTCCTCATTTGGGCCAGATCTTCCACAAATTGTGACTTACAGTTGACATAAAGCGGTTTTCAGACACACTCTAGCACGTCGAATGTCAGGCCGAGTGTGCAAACAAGTTTGCCCATCGTCCTGCCGCCTGCCGGGACTTTCAAAGTAAATGAATAAAAAACAGGAAAAATGCCGATACTACACAAAAAAAGGAGCGGTCATCATGCGTAAGATCATCTATTGTGTCGGCGTTTTCCTGGTCCTCTTTCTGTTCACCCTGGGGTTTTACGGGAGTTATCGGATCTCCCAGCTCAAAGGTCAGGTACGGGAATTGAAAGCCAGTCATGCACTGGAGGCGGAGAACCAGACCCTGGATTCTGGTTTTTATCTGAAGAACGACAACGGGAAGGTCCATGTATACAGGGGCGACGGCGTGACTGTCTACGAGTACACCAACATCCAGGTATCCAGCCTCCCGGAAGCGGTGCAAAAGGAAGTGGAAGAGGGGAAATTCATAAAATCCGAGGTGGAGCTGTACAGCTTTCTTGAGAATTATTCCAGTTAATGTACAGCAGATCCAGTAAGACTCTGGACGGATCGTAAAATATATTGTAAGATAAAAGGGGATACAAAAAGACGTGGACTATCGGGAAAGATTAAAGGATAAAAAGCGGATCGTCATCAAGATCGGTTCCTCCTCCCTGACCCATAAAGAGACAGGGAGGCTGAACCTGACCAAGATGGAAGTCCTGGTCAGGGAGATCACAGACCTGTGCAACCAGGGGAAAGAAGTGGTGGTGGTGTCTTCCGGAGCGATCGGCGTCGGGCGCGCCGCTCTAGGTCTTGGCGGCAAGCCAGAGCGACTGGAGCAGAAACAGGCCTGCGCCGCGATCGGGCAGGCTCGTCTGATGATGATCTACCAGAAACTCTTTGCGGAATACAACCAGACGGCCGGGCAGATCCTGATGACGAAGCGCACGATGGTGGATCATCTGAATCGGAGGAATGCCCAGAACACTTTTGAAGAGCTTTTGCAGATGGGCGTGATCCCTATTGTTAACGAGAACGATACCATATCTACATATGAGATCCAATTCGGGGATAACGATACACTCTCCGCAGTGGTGTCCGCGTTGATCCGGGCGGATCTTCTGATCCTGCTCTCGGACATCGACGGCCTGTTTACAGACGATCCCCGCGAAGATCCCCAGGCCGCCTTCATCGATCTGGTGGAGAACATGGACCAGCACTACATGGAGATGGGAAAAGAGAGCACTGGCAGCAACGTGGGCACCGGCGGGATGGCCACGAAGCTGGAGGCGGCCAAGATCGCCACAGGTGCGGGGGCCGATATGGTCATTGCCAACGGAAAGGATTTCCACATCATCCATCGAATCATGGAGGGAAAAAAAGAGGGGACGCTTTTTCTGGCGGATCCCAAAGAAGAATTTTACCTGATCGACTACATCGACCAGTTGGTCAATCCGTAGGGGATGGGAGGGGGACAATGATATGGATCAGAAGACCATAGACAGGATCAATGAACTGGCCCGGAAATCCAAGAGCGCTGGCCTGAGCCAGGAAGAAAAAGAAGAACAAGCCAGGCTGCGCCAGGAGTACATCGCGGCGATCCGGGGCAATCTGCGCGCGCAGCTGGATCAGATCGATGTACAGGAACAGGATGGTTCGATCGTAAATCTAGGCGAAAAGATAAGGAGGAGATAAGTCATGGAAGAAAAAAAGGTGATCAGAAAACAGATTTTTGCTAAGAGGAAAGAGGCAAGCGACGCACAGATCGGGGAATGGAGCCAGATCATCGCCGACAAGGTGACCGCATTGGATGAATTCAAAAATGCATCCTGTATCTACGCATACATTGATTATAACAGGGAAGTATGCACCCGTCCCATCATCGAGGCGGCCTGGAAAGCCGGAAAGAAAGTGGCCGTGCCGAAAGTGGATGGAAAAGACATGATCTTCTACGATCTCACATCATACGACCAGTTGGAGCTGGGATATTTTGACATCCCGGAACCGGCCCGCGGTGAGATCGTTCGGTGGGACGATGCCCTGATGCTCATGCCGGGGGTGGCTTTTGATAAAGACAGACATCGCGTGGGATACGGCGGAGGCTTTTATGACCGTTTCCTGGAAAAATATCCGGAGCATCCCACTGTGGCCGTGGCTTTCGAGTTCCAGATCGTGGAGGCTGCGCCCTATGAGGATATCGATATCTTACCGGGGAAAGTCGTCACTGAGAAGAATATATACGAATAAACGGAGGTTGTACATATGTTACAGACTATCGGCCAGCGGGCAAAACAGGCGGAGCCCATACTGCGGACGCTCTATACCATGGAAAAGAACCGGGCTTTGCACCAGGTCGCCGAGGACCTGTTGAAAAAACAGGATGAGATCCTGGCAGCCAATGAAGTGGATGTAAAAGCGGGGAAGGAAGCCGGCCTGTCTGAAGGGCTTTTAGACCGTCTGGTATTGACGCCGGAGCGGATCGGGGACATGTCGGAGGGATTGCGCCAGTTGGCTGACTTAGACGATCCCATCGGTGAGATCACGGCTATGAAGGAACGCCCCAACGGCCTGCTGATCGGACAGAAACGCGTCCCTCTGGGCGTGGTGGGCATCATCTATGAGGCGCGCCCCAATGTGACGGCGGACGCTTTCGGGCTGTGCTTTAAGACCGGAAACGCGGTGATCTTAAAAGGCGGCAGCTATGCCATCCATTCCAACCGGGCCATCGTGAGCTGTATCCGCGGCAGTTTGGCCAAATGCCAGATTACAGAGGATGCCATCCAGTTTATTGATGACACCTCCCGGGAGGTCACCACGGAATTTATGAAGATGGATCGATATGTGGATGTGCTGATCCCCCGGGGCGGGGCCGGCCTGATCCAGTCTGTCGTAAAGAACAGCACCATACCGGTGATCGAGACGGGCACGGGGAATTGTCATATCTACGTGGATGAGAGCGCAGATCTTGAGATGGCCGCTGCGATCGTTATGAATGCAAAGACCCAGCGGGTCGGTGTCTGCAACGCCTGTGAATCTCTGTTGGTCCATGAAAGATCGAAGAATGATCTCTTACCCGTGTTGGCGGACCTTCTGAAGGAAAAGCACGTGAAGATCCATGGGGATGAACGCGTCATGGAACTGATCCCCTGGGCGGTGGCCGCCACGGAGGAAGATTGGGGAAAAGAGTACCTGGATTACGAGATCTCCATCAAGGTGGTGGATTCCCTGGATGAGGCCATCGAGCACATCAACCGCTACAACACAAAACATTCAGAGTCCATCATCACCAATCGCTATGACCATGCACAGCGTTTCTTGAACGAGATTGATGCTGCGGCTGTATATGTAAATGCCTCCACCCGTTTTACAGATGGGTATGAGTTCGGCTATGGGGCCGAGATCGGGATCAGCACGCAGAAACTGCATGTCCGGGGCCCTATGGGACTGCTCGCGCTCACCACCAGCAAATATATCATATACGGCAATGGGCAGATCCGCCCATGACCGTGCATATAAAAGCAGATCAGAGCTGTCTCTGGTCTGTTTTTTGTGAAAGGAGGAGGTCTGATGAAATTGGAGCGGATGATCGGGATCTTATCGATCCTGCTGCAGCAGGAGAAAGTGACGGCGCCTTATCTGGCGGAGAAATTCGAGGTATCCCGCCGTACGATAAATCGGGATATCGAAGCCCTCTGCATGGCCGGGATCCCACTGGTGACAGAACCGGGGAAAAACGGCGGCGTATCCATCATGGAAGGGTACAAGATCGACCGCACGCTGCTCAGCGCCTCGGATATGCAGGCCATCCTGGCCGGACTGAGGAGCCTGGACAGCGTCAGCGGGACCAACCGCTATCTCCAGCTGATGGAAAAACTCTCCGTAGGCGCATCCAACCTGCTTTCCGGAGACACGCATATATTGATCGATCTGACCGCCTGGCAGAAAGATTCCCTTCCCCCGAAGATCGAACTGCTGCACGGTGCGATCCTCTCCGCACATAAAGTCTCCTTTACCTATTTTGCGCCGAAAGGAAACTCTGTGCGGAGCATAGAACCCTACAACTTGCTCTTTTACTGGTCCAGCTGGTACGTGTGGGGGTGGTGCGGGAAGAGGGAGGATTACCGTTTATTTAAATTGAGCCGGATGGTGGACATACAGATCACAGAGCCTTTTGAAAAACGCATAGCTCCTCTCCCGGATCTGTCATCAGAACGAGTATTTCCCCCGGTGTACAAGGTGACGGCAAGGATCGATCCGGATCATAAATGGCGACTGGTGGAAGAATACGGGCCGGACAGTTTTACAGTCCAGCCGGATGGGATGCTCCTTTTTTCAGCCGGGTTTACGGACCGGATGAGTATCGTGGGCTGGATCGTGTCCTTTGGGGAGGGGGCGGAGCTTCTGGAACCGGCAGAATTTCGGCAGGATATACGGACTTTTGCGGAGAAGATCCGGGAAAAATATCTGTGAACATGACATACAGTTGTCATGGTATGTCTGTTATGATAAGGTCATCATTATACGATAAAAGTCCCGGACAGCGGCAGAGTGAATGGGCAGGTTCACTTGCACAGGCACTCTGACATTGGACGGGCTAACCTGTATGAACAAGGAGGCCGAGAGGCCGGATCGTGGATACAGGTGTGATCGCGTGAGTGCCAAAAGTCCCGGAGCGATCAACTTTTATCCATGGTGATGTCTGCGCAAGCAGACATATCAATTTAGAAAGGATGGTCTTATCTATGGAATATGAGATCGTAACATTGAAAGAGAAGATCGCTGTGGGTGTATCGGCGCGGACAAATAATACATCACCGGATATGGGCGCTGTCATCGGCGGACTGTGGGACAGTTTTTTCAACAAGGGGATCTATGCGTCTATCCCCGACAAAGCGGATGCAAAAGCGCTGGGGATCTACACCGAGTATGACGGGGATGAGACGGCGGATTACACAGTGATGGTCGCCTGTGAGACAACAAAGGAGCCGTCGGTGGCGGATGGATACAGCGTTCTTAGGATCCCCGCCGGGCGGTATGCAAAGTTCGTGATCCATGGAGATATGGTGCAGGCCGTGGGCGCGGCGTGGCAGGAGATCTGGCAGATGGACTTGCCGCGGACGTTCCAATGCGATTTTGAGGAATACCAGGATGAACGGATGGAAGACGCTGAGATCCATATCTATGTGGGGTTATACCCGTGAGCTAAATGATCTGCCAATATGTCTTCATGATCTCAAGCAGAATAGCAGATCATTTGGCAAATAAGTATGCTCGTGAGTATAAAATAAACCATAAAAACAGACCAGAGTGTGATCTTAAATACGCACTGGTCTGTTTTTCATGGTTGGGGAACAGTTTCTTATTTGAACAATCGTTCTATCACGCAGCTATGGGGTTTGTTTTGATCATTCTTGTTGTAGGCCACGCCGACGAGCAAGATCTCTCCCGTATAGCCTTCCAGGGTCTGGGTGTAATGCCTGTCTTTGATCTGCCGGATCGCGGCAGCGGCGGATCTGTCATATTTTAACTCGACCACGAGTGCAGGTTTCCCGGTATGGGGGAGCGGTAAAAATACCACATCTGCGAAACCACGTCCGGTCGGCAGTTCCCGGATGATCTTATAATCCTTTCTCGCGCTGTAATAGGCTAGGCTTATGGCACAGCCAAGGGAGTTTTCATCGTTGTAGGTCAGCACAGAGGCGACTTCTGTGTGCGCCTGGTCAAGGCCCCTGGCGACATTTTCTTCATTGCAGGAGAGTGTGTCCGCAAGCAGTTGTTCCGAAGCCTTTAAGATGCGCATGACCTCTGACCAGCCGCCTGTGCTCATGGCGTTTTCAAATTCTCCGGCAATCTCCTTGTTGGGGATAAACGCCTTTTGTGTATCGGCATCGTATCCGAGATAGCCCAGATGGATCAACAGCGTCAGCACGTCGTCTTTTGTCCTGAAAGTGCGCATATCGTTTTGGAAACTGCGCGTATTGATACGGATATGATCGCCGCCCAGCATCCGTACGATGTCTGAACGGAGTCCGTCAAAGTCCATATCGATATAGAGTTTCAATGCTTCATAAGTTTCCGTGGATGTCCAGTAACTGGAATGGTCATGGCATTTCATCGCAGCCACGACAGAACGCGGATTGTAAATATGCTTAAAGCGGCGGAACTTGTAGCCGTCGTACCAGTCGCTTGTTTTTGCAAAGTCCATGTCGAACCGGCGGCACAGGTCGGCGACCTCTTTTTCAGTAAAACCTGTGTATTCTTCAAAGATATTTTGGTCTGTCATGGAATATTCCCAGAACATATTTAGGGCAGAGTGCTGTCCGTATTTTTTTACGGGGAGGATGCCTGTCATATAGGCCAGCGAGATATATGGCTGGTCCTTTAAGAGGACCCGCAGAAAGTCGAGATAGCGCTTCTGGAGTTCCTCCGATCCCTGTCTTTCACGTATGATACAGTCCCACTCGTCGATCAGAAAAATGAATTTTTCACCTGTTTTTATATAAATCCGCCGCAGCGCATCGGCAAGTCCCAGGATGGGTTTTGTAAAAAGATCTTCGTATTTTTCACAGAGCTCTTCCAGCACCGCCTGTTCAAGATGATCTGTTATCTTCCCGGAGGGGGCTTCGATCAGGAACTGCTGCATGTTCAGAAAGATCACAGGATGTTTATTCAGATGCGTGTGGAAGGTTTTGTCATCTGCGATCTTCTTTCCGGCGAAAAGCTCTCTTGAATCACAGCCGCGGCTGTAATAAGCGGCAAGCATCTTAAGGGCCATCGACTTTCCGAAACGCCGTGGTCTGCTGACGCAGATAAATTTTTCTTCTGTATCGATCGATCCATTTGTATGCGCGATCAGACCGGTCTTGTCCACATAGATCATGGAACGGACCGATTCCCAGAAACCATCGTTTCCGGGATCCAGATAAAAACCCATAGAACATACCTCCCGTAAAAAGATCTCTCATTACATATTTTAGACAAAGATCGATACCCTTGGATCTTACAGATCAGGTATTCAGTACTTTGGAGGCAAACGCCTCCGGACTGATCTCAACATTTGGTCCGTGGATCAGCTCAGTGAGTCCATCGCATCCCTCAAATACCCAGGAAGATATCTTCTCCATACCTGAGCCGCAGACTACCTTTTTTAACTGCTTACAGTCTTTGAACGCAAACGGCGGTAAGGTCTTTACCCCGTCTGGAAGTACGATCTCTTCGATCCCGCAGCGCACGAATGTATATCCCCACAGGCAGGTGAGGTGGGAGGGCAGCTGGATATGCCGCAGATCCACACAGCCGTCAAATAAAAACTCACCCATATCCGTGACGGTGTCCGGAATGTCCACGGAGGTGATCTCACTGTGTCCGCTGAACAATTTGTCAAATAGGATAGTGACCCGGCCGCCATAGTTTGGGATGACGACATCGGCCTCGTCACCCTGATATCCCGTGATACAATATGTACCATCCTCGATCACTTTGTATGTAAATCCCTGCATTTAAATATCTCCGTTTCTGTTATCTTTTTTGCTGCATATATGCTGATCGGTCCATGATGATCATAGCAGATACGGCTTTTTGTGTCAATAGAGATCGTCACGATCAGCTCTGTGTTTGAAATAGAGTAAGATCAGCAACACTTTGTGGATCATAGATAAAAACTATGAAACATAGGCATGGATTTCATATATCATATACTTGTCGTAAAAAAATAAGATCGCTATAATAGTTGGTAGGATTTTTATGCAGACAAGAAAGAGGAGGACCACACGATGGATAAGCTGGAAAGATTGAGGGAGACCCTTGAGCGATGTGACGAGGTCATCTTAAACGGACTGCTCATGCGGGATCAGATCATAGAAGATATCATGGCATACAAAGGATCCAACGGCCTTCCGATCCTGCAGCCGGAACAGGAGACCAAACAGGTGAAATGGCTGGAGAGTGAGCTCGATGGCAAGCGGCACCGGGAGGAAGTAAAGGATGTGTTTGCGTGCATCTGGGATAACAGCAAGAGGATCCAGGCAAGAAATCTTTTCGATCATAATATCGTACTGATCGGGTTTATGGGCGCGGGGAAGTCGACGATCTCCAAATATCTGAGCACCATGTTTGCCATGGAAGTGATCGAGATGGATCAAGTCATCGCTCAGCGCGAGGGCATGAGCATATCGGATATCTTTGAGGTGCATGGGGAGCGGTATTTCCGTGATGCGGAGACGGATCTCCTGATCGAGATGCAGGCAAAGAGGAATATGGTGATCTCCTGCGGCGGCGGTACGCCCATGCGGGAATGCAATGTGGCGGAGATGAAAAAGAACGGCAGAGTCGTCCTGCTAAGTGCAAAGCCGGAGACGATCTATGAACGTGTAAAGGACAGCCACGACAGGCCGCTGATCGAGGACAATAAAAACGTGCCGTTCATTTCAGAGTTGATGGAAAAACGCCGTGAAAAATATACGGCGGCCGCAGATATCGTCATCCAGACGGACGGGAAGAATGAGCTGCAGATCTGTGAGGAACTGATCCAGTGTTTGCTGGAGATGGATGGAAAAGTAAAATAAGGATAAGCCCTCCAGGCCATAGGTCGTGGAGGGCTTATCCTTATTTTCGGCTGTCTTATAGATCTTTGTGGATGACATCCAGAACATTGGACGATCCGATCAGGATCGATCGCCTTTTTCACGCCCTTTTACTGATCCATTGACGCATATCTTGACTTGTAATATAATATGGTCATTGAGACTGCCGGCCAGATCAGCGGTCGGGATGGAAGACCAGAAGTCATATAGGAGGAGAATATGAAAAAGATCTTATTTGTCATTTTACAGCAATATGCAGATTGGGAAGCAGCGTATATCGCATCTGCGATCGCCATGTTAGGACAGGGGCAATATGGTATCCAGACTTTATCCCTCTCTAAGGACAGTGTCCGATCCATTGGAGGTTTTACAGTATTGCCAGATCATGATATCAGCTCTGTGCCAGACGATCATGAGGCGCTCATATTGATCGGAGGCATGACATGGCGGAACGAAGATGCACGACAGCTCATACCACTTGTGAAAGAGTGTTGGCAAAAAGGGAAGATACTGGGCGGTATCTGCGATGCTTCCGCCTTTTTAGGCACAGCAGGCGTTTTGAATGATGTGATCCACACGTGCAATGACTTAAGTGATCTAAAGCAGTGGGCAGGCCCCGTTTATACGGGAGAGACAAAGTACATCGCAAAGCAGGCGGTGCGGGATAAAAATATAATAACAGCCAACGGCACAGCCCCTCTGGAATTTGCAAAAGAAATCTTGCTCGCCTTAGACGCTGCAAGCGAAGAAAAGATAAAGGGCTGGTATGATTTCCATAAATTGGGATATTATACAGCGTCTATGCCTGAAATGTAGAATCCGGATCAGAGTACAGATATTGACTTTTCAGGAGAGGCATAACACCCGTTTCCCGCGCATATGATAGTCATAAAAAGCAAAGATCCAAATATGCACAAAGAGAGGGGAATGTGTGCAGTGGAAAGGTCTTATACATGTGAACAGATGTACGCCAAGATGAAGAAACTGGCCAGGCAATACCCGCAATTCATCCATCTGGAGGTGATCGGGACCAGCCATGACAGGCGGGAGATCATCGCCCTGACCATGGGCAATCCCAGGAAAGTCTTGTTTTGTACAGCGGGGGTGCACGGGCGGGAGAGCATCAACCCGATCATCCTCATACATATCATGGAAGAGTATGCCCAGGCTTACCGGGAAAAACAGCCTGTGCAGGGGCAGCCTTATACAGTCTATGAACTTTTAAGGGAATATGGGATCTGTTTCGTGCCCCTGGTAAATCCGGACGGCTATGAGATCGCATCCCGGGGCTTTCGGCGGGTGCGCAATCTGAAACTCCGCCAGCATCTGCGGATCCAGACCATCCCAGCCAGTGAGTGGAAGATGAATGCCCGCGGGGTGGATATCAACCGGAATTTCCCCTGTTATTCTTATCGTCCGCAGAATCCCGGCGATTCCCCGGCCAGCGAGAACGAGACGAAAGCGCTGATCCACCTGTTCCATTCCTGTGACAGTGTCGGCTATGTAGACTTTCATTCCAGAGGGAAGGTCATCTATTATTACCGCAATGCCATGTCCGGAGATTACAACCGGTACAGCCACCGACTGGCAAAATATCTGCAGAGCCTGTCCGACTATGAGTTGGGGGAGGCGGCGGAAGAATTTTACACGCCCTACAGCGGGGGCAATTCAGTCAATTATTACTCAGAAGTGCTGAAGCAGCCGGCCCTGACCGTGGAGACGGTGGAAGAGTCGGCGTCTTTTCCCTTGCATACAAGATATCTGAGGGAGACCTATGAGGAGATCCACTATATCCCGCTGGGGATCCTCTCACAGATCACTGCGGCGGCGGAAGAGTTGTTGTAAGCCACAGGGATCTATGGCTCAAACAAGACTTCAGCAAAACGTTTCATAGCGTTGAGGAACGGATGGAGGATCCAAATGAAGATACTATTGATCGAAGATGACATGAGTCTGGTGAACGGACTTGTCTTTGCCCTGAAAAAACAGGGCTATGAGCTGGACGTGGCGCGCACCAGCCTGGAGGCCGATGCCCTGTGGGCGGACGGAAAGTATGACCTGGTGGTCTTAGACGTATCCCTTCCCGACGGTTCAGGCTTCGACATCTGCCAGAAGATACGCCGGATCTCAAAAGTGCCGCTGATCTTCCTCACCGCGGCAGATGAGGAGACGGATGTGATCATGGGACTGGACATGGGCGGGGATGATTACATCACCAAACCTTTTAAACTGGCCATATTCCTCTCGAGGGTCAACGCCATCCTCCGCAGGAGCAGCCAGTTTGGCCAGGCGGGCGCCCAGCTGGAGCTGGGCGGCATCAGGATCTCTCTCCTGACGGGGACCGTGTACAGAGACGGAGAAAAACTCGACTTGACAGCCAGCGAATACAAACTCCTGCGCCTGTTCATGGAAAATCCAGGGCAGGTCCTCTCCGCGGAACAGCTTTTGGGGAGATTGTGGGACTGCGATGAGAGATATGTGGACAATAACACGCTGACCGTCTATATACGCAGACTGCGTACAAAGATCGAGGAGGATCCCAGTCGGCCGCGGAGGATCGTCACGGTCCGGGGGATGGGCTACAAATGGGATGCATCCGACCGGGGTGTAAAATGAGGATATTGGCAGACCAGCGGATCAGGGCGCTTTTTTCCAGGATCGGGATCTGCATCGGTGTATTTATCAGTCTTTCGGCGGTCATGTCCATAAGCCTGGGAGCAAAGGCGCAGCTCCTCGGGATCTTTTTGATTTCTCTGTGCACGGCGGCTGCAATCTTGACCTTCTGTTCTATCTACTTTCGTGAACAGGATAAGATCTTGGAAGATGCCGCGGCGCAGATCAAAGATTACATCGCAGGCGATCTGGATGCCCGCATTGCCTGTGACGGGGAGGGGGAACTCTATCATCTGTTCCATCAGATCAACTCCCTGGCGGCGATCCTCAATGCCCAGGCAGAGAATGAGCTGCGGTCAAAAGAATTTTTAGGACCATCGCGGATATCTCCCATCAGCTCAAAACGCCCCTGGCCGCCTTGAATATCTACAACGGCATCCTGCAAGGGGAAGCGGACGGTCTGCCGGTCATCCAGGAATTTACCAGTCTCTCCGAACAGGAATTGGACAGGATCGAGACACTGGTACAAAGTCTTTTGAAGATCACAAAGCTGGACGCCGGGACGATCCTCCTCAACAAGACCCAGGAAGATATAGCGGATATCATGGGGAACATCCGGCAGCATTTTTCCTTCCGGATCAGACAGGAGCAAAAGGAGATCCATCTTGAGGGGGATGCGGCGTGTATCTTTGCCTGTGACCGGATATGGCTGACGGAGGCGCTGGAGAACATCGTGAAAAATGCGCTGGATCATACACAGGCCGGGGACAGCATCCAGATCAAGTGGCGGCAGCTTGTATCGATGCTGCAGATCACAGTGCGGGATAATGGCAGCGGCATCCACCCGGAGGATCTGTATCATATTTTCAAAAGATTTTACCGGAGCCGTTTTTCCAAGGATACGAAAGGCATCGGCCTTGGCCTGCCTCTGGCAAAATCCATCATCGAGATGCATGGCGGTACAGTCGGAGTGGACAGTGAGTGGGGCAGGGGGACGGTCTTTGTGATCAATTTTTTGATCCCTACAAAATTGTAAGTTGAGATTCATCCTGCTGTAAGACAGATACGCTATCCTCTTTATATAAAATAAAAAGAAGAGAGGTTGACGACAATGGATTTATTAGAGGTACGGTCTATCTGCAAAACGTACGGCAGCGGTGAGGCAGCAGTGAGAGCCTTAAAAAATGTAAGTTTCACCGTCCCAAAAGGCGAATTCACAGCAGTGGTAGGGGAATCCGGTTCGGGAAAGAGTACGCTCCTCAACATGCTGGGGGCGCTGGATGTGCCCACATCCGGCCAAGTCCTGATCGACGGCAAGGACATTTTCCAGATGGATGACAGCAGATTGACGATCTTCCGCCGCAGGAACATCGGCTTTGTGTTCCAGGCTTTTAACCTGATCCCGGAACTGACGGTGGAGCAGAACATCATCTTTCCCGTGCTGCTGGACTACCAGAAACCCGACAAAAAATACCTGGAGGAACTCCTGGCCGTCCTGGGCCTAAAGCAGCGGCGCGGCCATCTGCCCAGCCAGTTATCCGGGGGACAGCAGCAGCGGGTGGCCATCGGACGCGCCCTGTTCACCCGTCCGTCCCTGCTCTTGGCAGACGAGCCCACCGGGAATCTGGATTCCCAGAACAGCAGCGAGGTGATCGCGCTCTTAAAAGAAACGTCCAGGAAATATGCCCAGACCATCGTGATGATCACCCACAATCGGGGCATCGCCCAGGCCGCAGACCGTGTGCTGCAGGTGTCGGACGGGGTGCTGAGCGATCTGGGGAGGTGTTTTGTATGAAAAGCTATCTCAGCCTGATTCCGATCTCGGCACGCGTCCGCAAAAAACAGAACCGGATGATCCTCATCTGCATCACCCTGGCGGTCTTTCTCGTGACGGCGATCTTTTCCCTGGCGGAGGCAGGATTTGCGATGCAGACGAGGGATCATATCGATGTGGCGGGATACTGGCATATCCGGTTGAGCGGTCTATCGGAAGAAGAGGCCCAGCAGATCGCCGACAGAGCAGATGTCGCCGCATCCTCCTGGTATGGCCTTATAAATCTGGATGAAGACCTGAAGATGGACAAAGACTATTACATGGACGGCCATCAGACCGCCCTGTGCGGGATCGAGGAGCCCTTCATCACCGATATCATGCACTATTTTTCAGAGGGTTCCCATGTGACCGGTGAAAGAGATGTGATTCTCACAGAGAATGCCCAGACGCTTTTGGGTGTAAAAGTGGGGGACACCGTGACATTGGATACGCCGGCCGGCAGTCTTGACTTCAGCGTATCCGGCTTTCGGATCAGCGGGGACGGGCGGTATGTGAACGCAAACGGAGGACAGGAGAGTGCGCTCCTGGTAAAAGAGGACCAGGTGGGCGCCTTTATGTCGATCCGTACATTTTCTGCAATCTGCAGTGCTGTCCGGGAGTCCTGCGATCCGCAGTATTACATCCAGTTTAAAGAGCACACGAAATTGAAAAAAGCGATCGATGAGATCCAGGCGCAATACGGCCTGGCAGATGAGGACATAAAGTTCAACACGCTCCTCATGGCATCAAAGGGGATCAGCAATAACACATATATCCAGAATATATATCCCCTTGCAGGTCTGCTGTTCCTGATGATCCTGGTCGCAGGGGTCCTGATGATCACCAGCAGCATGAACAGCAATGTAGCCCAGAGGATGCAGTTTTTCGGCATGCTCCGCTGTCTCGGCGCGAGTAAGCGCCAGATCATCTGTTTTGTGCGGCTGGAGGCCCTGTACTGGTGTAGGATCGCTGTTTTGGTGGGCACTCTGCTGGGGATGGCGGTCACATGGGGGATGAGCGCGGGGCTTAAGTACCTTGTCGGCGCGGAATTTGCATACATGCCGGTCTTTACCTTAAGTTGGGTGGGGATCCTCTGCGGTGTGGTCATCGGTGTAGTCACTGTATTTTTGGCGGCACAGGCCCCAGCCAAACGCGCGGCGCAGGCATCGCCCATGGCCGCAGTGTCAGGCGCCGCCGGGGATATCGGGCAGGTCAAACGCAGGGCGGACACACGTGCCCTCAAGATCGAGACGGCTCTCGGCATCCACCATGCGGCCTCGTCCAAGAAAAATCTTTTTCTTATGACGGGTTCCTTTGCTTTTAGCATCATCCTGTTTTTGTGTTTTTCCGTGCTGATCGATCTTGTGGACTGTCTGCTCCCGCAAAAAAGCGCTTCCCCGGATATGGATATCACCAGCGTGGATGAGGACGAGAATGTGGTCAATGACATCGATGTATCTTTTGCAGATACGATCAGTAAGATCGAAGGTGTGGCCCATGTCCTGGGCAGGAGGGTCTGCTTTGATTTTCCGGCAGAGATACCGGAAGCTGAGGACAGCTCTGTCCTGTCTCCAGAGAACGTGGATCTGATATCTTACGATGACTATCAGTTGGATCTGCTCGTAAAAGATGACGATCTGCGAAAAGGCAGCGATATCGAGAAAGTAAAGGGCGACAGCCCCTATGTGCTGGCAATCTGGGACCGGGATATGCCCCTGAAGATCGAAGATAAGATCCGCATCGGCGAAAGAGAGCTTATGATCGCGGGCATGCTCAAGTACAATCCTTTCAGCAACGACGGGAGCACAGGCGGGAAGATGACGATCATCGTCTCCAATGAGACGTTCATAGGTCTCACCGGCATCACAGGATATGCGATCCTGGATGTACAGATGGAAAAAGGGGATGCAGGTATGAGAGACAGGGCCGTGGGACAGATACGGGAATTGTCCGAGACGGAGGCGTATGTATTCCGGGACAGGGGCGATGAGGACACCCGAAAAGAATTTTATGTATTTATTGTGTTTGCTTATGGATTCATCGCGATCATTGCCATGATCACGCTCCTGAATATCATGAACAGCATCTCCATGAGTGTATCGGCCAGGATCGGACAATACGGCGCGATGCGTGCTGTGGGGATGAGTGCAGGACAGCTGACCCGGATGATCGCTGCGGAGGCGTTCACCTATGCTGTATCCGGCTGTGTGATCGGCTGTACGGTTGGGTTATTTCTCAGCAGATATATGTATGACCATCTGATCACATCACATTTTTATTATTTCACATGGCAGGTGCCAGTCGGCCAGTTGATCATCGTGTTCGTATTCATCTTTGTTACAGTCACGGCCGCAGTCTATGCCCCCTCAAAACGGATCCGGGATATGACGGTGACGGATGTGATCAGTGGGTCGTAGATACGCATATCCGGATATCATTTTTGAGAACCTTTTCGTTTTTTACACTGGAACGTAAATATATTCTGTGCGATCTGGTCCTGATCTGCCTCGGTCAATTCCAAAAATTTACATCCATATTCATATTTAGACTGTTCTTTCTCTGTGATGCGCAGTATCTGACAGTACATCGCAGAGGGAGCCCGGTCCTCGAGCAGTTTCACGTTCAACAAAAAGCGGTCGTCGATATGATGCACATATTCCGAACCGATACAGACACCGCCTATACTGATGTTCAAAAGCCGGCAGGGCTGCTCACTGGCTCCATGGCCGCTGAAGGTGGTGAGCGTTGCCTCGATGTCGGTACTCAGGCGGAAAAATGCGCGGTCGTTGACGATCTCCGCGATCTTCAGTTCATCCACATGCCAGATGTTATCCGGCTTTGGGGTGATGAAGCCTTCCATGTAGACTGCTTTTTTTTCGTGGTCGTTGTACCCGCGGATCTTGACATGGAAGGGTTCCTCCTCCTGGGGGAGTGTATTTTCAGAATATAAATGCAGCTCAGCCGTGTGCCCCCGCAGCCCCCGCAGCTTTGCGATAAAGAGCATCTGCCCGTCGAAAGTGGTCACCTCCACCCGCATCCCGGAATAGACCATCCCATCGGATGTGTCTTTCGTCTTTTCAGCTTCTTCTGCATCCTGCCTGCTTTTTCTACCAAATAGATCGAACAGTCCCATTTTGTATCTCCTTATTTATGTAGTAGCTTTTGGATATCTATATATCCTATATGGCATCGAGTATACCATAAAAGAGGATGCCGTGACAAGTGATAAATGGCGGATCTGTCGGAAAGATCATAGGCAGAGACGCCCATCTATGGTATAATGAGTGCCTAAGCAGGACCGTTCTTCAATATCTATGAGAAAAGGAAGGATCAGACGAGAGAAAACAGCTTAGATTTTATGGAGGAAGATAAAATGGCTAAAAGCGAAAGATTTGAGAAAGTTTATACACAGGGAAAGGTGACTGTTATGGAGATCTGGGTGGATAAGGAGACTGGCGTGAATTATGTGTTTCATGCAAGCGGATATTCAGGAGGGATGACACCGTTATTGGACAGAGAGGGAAAACCGGTCATTTCTTTGATCATGGATAAATAAATCCTGGATCTGTCACTGTATCCATATACGGAACTGACGAATACCTTATAAATGAGAAGGTGTGCAAGTTGCACAGGAGCAAAAAAATGAAAGATATTTCTGATCTTACAGGGAAGGGTATAGGGGTGGCCGTTGTGGATACCGGGTACTGTGTCATCATATTGTTAGGTTAGCAAAAACCCAGTAAACATAAGGGGTTCCACTGATCTAGTCTTACGAAAAAATGTCTTTTGGCATGGAGATCTGGAGGTAGGACGGGCCTGTATGATCGCAAACATCTGTTGAAAAATAGATGTTTGCAATAACATGACACAAGGTATAGGGGCGACGCACAGGACCAATCGGGCTGGAGATAAAAACTGCCAAACTATGTCGTCTGTCCCTTCAGGTTTTTCAGGGCAGCAG
The DNA here is from genome assembly GCA_910575625.1 of Clostridia bacterium. Classification (GTDB taxonomy): domain Bacteria; phylum Bacillota; class Clostridia; order Lachnospirales; family Lachnospiraceae; genus MGBC164599. The sequence continues at coordinate 25,216 of CAJTFD010000003.1, read as the reverse complement.
GATCATTTGAGATGATCATCCCAACAGTCTGGCATTTTTCAAGATCTGGGCAGGCGCCACATGTAGTCACACCTTTTTTCAGTGCGCATTGACGGATGGCACAAATGCTATCACAATATACAGTTTTGATCCCGTCAACTCGACAGCCTTCACAGTTGATATGTTCAGGCAGGATGGGCGCATGATTTAACGCCGCCCATGATCTTGCAGTCTTCTCACGCAGCGCTTGGTCGTCATTGATCGTTGCAAGATATGCGTCACATTTATTACAGTCCAGTCCGCAATATGCGATCATGTCTTTTTTCATGGTCATGTACCTCCTAAAATATTGATCGTTCTGATAGGAATGCAATGAAATGATATGTTCACTTATTGTTTTGTACCCGTGATCATGAACATAATGCGGGCAGTTTGATCCTATATATTCCCTTCCATCGATCTGTGATATATAGTCTATTGGGATCTTTCTCCATGTTTCTTTATCAAAGCCTGTTCCACCAGAACCGTTTGAAATAAATATAAGGGGCGACTTGCCTTATTACTCACTACGGGCTCCAACTTTTCACCGCCGTCCTGTTATGTACCGTTATACTTGATAAAGTGCAGTATAAGACAGGAAGCCTTGATCGTCAATAGGGGATAAGAAAAAAGCAGTTTTATCAAAATATGGAATATAGGAAGACATAATGGACGATCGGGGTGGAATATAGTGGGAATAAGGGCGTATAAAGATCCTATCAAGATATGTGTCTGAGGATATGGAGTATACAATATATTGTTTGGAGGGATGGATATGTATCTGACAAAAGCGGAGTTACAGAGAATGGAACAAATGGATATAAGAGATGCTGTGCCAGATACCCTGGCTGATATCAGTGAGATTGAGATCGATATGAAGAAATCTGTTCCGGCCAGGGTAGAGGATTATGTGCAGAAAGTCGGGAATCCGTTTTTGGTGAAGGTCGGAGGATATGTGGTGAAGATCGGATATTCAGATTGTGACGAAACATTGAATGATCGGATGAAGCAGTATATCAGAAAGATCGCTGAAATAAAGTATCCGTAAAACCTTTACAGAAGACCAGAGTTGTGATGATCTATAAGCAGGAGCCGTGTAAAGATGGAAGAACATATTTATTTTGCTGCGGCTTATCTCCGTCTTTCAAAGGATGATGGGGATATTGACGGCAGCATAAAATCAGAGAGCAACAGCATCAGCTCGCAGAGAGAATTGGTCCGTTCTTACATAAAAGAACATGATGATATGCAGTTATTTGACATCTATGTGGACGATGGTTATTCGGGATCTGATTTTGACAGGCCAGAGTTTAAAAGGATGATGGCCGATATAGAAGCGGGAGATGTGGATTGTGTCATAGTAAAGGATCTGTCCAGATTAGGACGGGATCATATTGAAGCCGGGCGGTTGATACAAAAGACCTTCCCGGCTTTTCATGTGCGTTTTATTGCGGTGACGGATCATTTTGACAGTCAGACAGCGGACAGTAATACAAAGTCTTTTGTCCTGCCGGTAAAGAATTTTATCAACGATTCTTATTGCCGTGATATTTCGCAGAAGATAAAGAGCCATCAGAAAATAAAGAGAGAACAGGGGAAATTCATCGGCGCTTTTGCTGTGTATGGTTATCGTAAGTCGGCGGAGGATAAAAACAAGCTCTGTACAGATGACTATGCGGCAGATATCGTCCGAAAGATCTTTGCGTGGAAGCTGGAAGGCATGAGTACCGTGGCGATCGCTCAGAGACTGGATGGGTTGGGGATACTCTCGCCCATGGAATACAAAAAAGCCCATGGGGAGAGATATTCCACCGGTTTCCAGAAAAATATAACAGCCAGGTGGTCTGCGGTGGCGGTAAAGAGGATACTGACCAACGAAGTCTATACAGGAGTGATGGTCCAGGGGAAAAATGAGCAGATCAATCATAAAGTAAAGAAAAGCGTTGCGAAACCCAAAGAAGAATGGGTACGGGTAGAGGGAACGCATGAAGCGATCATCCCGCGCGAAGATTTTGAGATCGTGCAGGGGCTGTTGTCTGTAGATACAAGAGCGAATGCCGATACAAACTGCGCCCATTTTTTCTCAGGGATATTATTTTGCGGGGACTGCAAAGAGCCGATGATCCGCCGTGTGAACCGTTATAAAGATTCCTCAAAAGTGTATTTCATCTGTTCCACCAGGAACAGAGGGAGGGGCTGTACCAGGCACAGCATTTTAGAAGAGGGATTGAAGGCTGTCGTATTCAGGGCGCTGCAGATATATGTGTCTGTTTTTTTGGATGTGCGCAGCCAGCTTGAACATATCCAGAAGATGGAGGTCCATTTCGAGGAAATAGCCCGATTTGATCAGGAGATAGAAAGGCTCCATAAAGAGCAGGATAAATATCTGGAGATCCGTGCCGGGTTATATGAAGATCTAAAGACCGGGCTGATCACGGAGGCGGATTTCAGGAGTTTCCGGGATATTTACGAAAAACAATATGAGGAGATCAAGGGGGCTCTTGGAAGACAAGAGGAAATGGTCAAGCGGCTTTTTCGCAGCGGTGTTGCAGCCGGAGTGAAACTGGAACGGTTCAAGGAAGTGATGAAATTGACAGAATTTAGCAGGGATACGCTCTTATGTTTTATAAGCCGGATAGAGGTATATGAGGACAAAAAGATTTACGTTAAGTTCCGGGGAGGAGGAGAGTTTCATAAAATGCTGGCGCTGCAGGAATATGTAAACGCAAAAGACAGGGAGGACGTAAATGGCAGGGATACCAAAAAAAGTCAGTGATGCAGGATCCTCCGTGCAGACATCCATCGCAGCAGGATCGCTCTGGATGGCAGGTATTTATGCGCGGCTGTCTGTTGACAGTGACGATCAAAAAAATGAGTCCATAGATACGCAGATCGAGATCGCAAAAGAATATATACGACGGGCAGGTGACATAGAGTACGTCGATCGTTATACAGATCTGGGAAGATCGGGCACGGACTTTGAGCGTGAAGGTTTTGCGCGTATGATGGAGGATGTCCGTCAGAAAAAGATCAACTGCATTGTTGTAAAAGATCTTTCACGATTTGGAAGGGATCACATAGAGACCGGAAATTACATTGAGAAGATCTTTCCGTTTTTAAATGTGCGGTTTATCGCGGTCACGGATGGCTATGACAGCGAATGCAGTGCTGGAGATGATATGCAGTTGACTATGAACCTAAAAAATATAGTGAACGAACTTTATGCGAAGGACATTGCGCAGCGGGTCAAGTTGGCCAGACGGGCAGAACAGGAGAGGGGGAGTTATATCGGGGGTGCGCCTCCCTATGGATACTGTCTGGGGAAGATAGGCGATCGGAAAGTGCTGCTCCCTGATGGAGATACGAGGGATATCGTCGTGAGGATCTTTGAGATGTATGCGGAAGGGAGCACCCGCAGGGAGATCGCGGCGGAACTGTATCAAAGAAAGATACAGCGGCCTTCTGTGTACTATGCGACAAAAGAGGTGTGTTGTCCAGAAGACAGATCCTTGCAGCAATGGTCATATGACACCATCAAAGGGATCTTGACAAATCAGGTTTACATAGGGATGCTCCAGGGCCATGGGGATAGGGCGGCCATGGAGCGCACGCATGAGCCGCTTATCTCGGAAGATCTCTTTTATAAAGTATCGCGGCGGTTTGAAAGGCAGAGCAGATATTCGAACAGCAAGGGTTTTTCGAAAAGGGTCCCTTTGTGTGAGGATATCTTTAAAGACAAGATTTATTGCAGTGGATGCGGCCGTCGTTTGATCCGTCATTCATCGGTAAAACTGCTGGGCAGCAAGGAACGGGTGCGCAATTATCATTACGCCTGTCCGGATAGAGAAAAAATAGAGAGCTGTGCCTGCAAATGCCAGGGGATATCGTTAAGGGCCTTGGAGGGGATCCTAAAGTCTGTGCTGGAAAAAGAATTTGCATTCTCAAAAATGCGCGCAAAAGATCTGTGCAGAGAAAATGCGCGGGAAGCAGAACAAAAAAAAGCGATCATCCGTGCACAAAAGAACAGATGTACACAGCGGCAGGAAAGCTTGGCCCTGGAGGCCAGCAAACTGTATCTGCGATACCGTGGAGGCGGACTTTCCCGGGAAGTGTTCCTGGAAAAGAAACAGGGGATGGCAGAAGCGTTGGAAATGTTGAAAAAGCAGGAGCTAGATCTTGTGGAACAGGAGCGGTCGATCGATCAAGAGGTGGAAAAGGTCGGCCGTTTTATACGGAAACTCATGAAATGGAAGGATGATGCAAAATTGGATAGGCAGTTGATCGGATGTCTGGTCAAGAAGATCGATGTGTATTCCAGACATCACGTGGAGATCATCTTCGATTACAGGAAAGATGATCTGTATGATGGGAGGGGTGTGCATGGATCAACAGTATAAGATCGCGATCTATCTGCGTTTGTCGAAAGAAGACAGGAGTAAGCTGGGTGAAAGCGATAGCATCGCAAACCAAAGGATGATGCTGGAGTCGTACATCAGGAAAGATCTGGGGCACAGCGGATGGAAAGAATTCTCAGACGATGGATATTCCGGGACGAATTTCCGGCGTCCGGGAGTCATGGATATGTTGGAGCAGATACGGGAAGGGGAGATCGACTGTGTGATCGTCAAAGATTTTTCACGGTTTTCACGTGACCATATTGAACTCGGCGCATATTTGGACCAGATCTTTCCGTTTCTCGGGGTACGGTTCATCTCGCTGAACGATGGCTATGACAGTGCAGAGCATAGGGGGAGTACCACAGAACTTGGCACTTCTTTTCAGGGGCTGATGTACGATCTATATTCCAAGGATCTGTCCGTCAAAGTGCGGTCCGCCCTTCGTATCAGAAAAGAACGCGGACAATATGCTTGTGCGGATACGCCGTTTGGCTATGTGAAAGACCCACAGGACCGTCATAGGCTCATCATTGCTGAGGATGAAGCCAGGATTGTCAGGATGATCTTTTCGTTAGCATTGGAAGGAAAGACTTCTGCAAAGATCGCAAGGTTGTTGGATCAGAAAAAAGTTCAGACACCGATGGAGTTTAAGCTCAAAAAAGTTCAGACAAGACGGAGCCTTTTGAAGGATAGACCTCAGTGGGAGCGTTCTGTGATCTATCGGATCCTCCGAAATCCTGTCTATGCAGGCGATATGGTCTATGGGAAGTATGACAAAGATGAGGTGGGTGGGAAAAGCCATCTGAAACCCAAAAGTGGATGGAAGATCCTCCAGGACCATCATGCGGCCATTATTCCCAGGGATATTTTTGAAAAAGTACAGGAGCAATGGAGATCCACAGAGCGGACAAAGCCAAAAGGAGAAGAACACAGACATCCGCTGCAGGGAAAAGTCTTCTGTGGTGGCTGCAAAAGGGCGATGAGATTGAGGGAGAGGAACCGGAATCCATATTTCTATTGTGATATGAGATATGGACACACAGATACGGAAGATCATCCAGATAATATCAATCTCATGTTCCTGGAACAGGTCGTTCTTTATAAGATGCATACAGTATCATCCAGAGAAGAAGGGGGCGGGATTGAACTTACAGCAGAGTCAGTAAACACACGGATCCAGAAGATCGTTGTGTATGGGGAAAAACATATTGAGATCCAATGGAAGTCTATCAAAAGTGTAGGATAGGATTGTGATCTTAGAAGAAAATGGAAGATCTTACTTTGAGGATCATGCAATGCTGGCATTTAAAAGAGCGGAAGAAGCCGGTTTTCAGACAGAGGAAAAAATGCAAGATCATATGAAATGCCGGAGATTGTTACGATGACAGGATTTTTGGAACGTTGTCGATGAGACCATGTGGCGTAAAGTGCAGCTATTTAACACCATAAAGAGCAGATGCGTGACGATCATTTAACAGCATGTGGGAAAATGGAGCCTCAAGAAAGGAGAGATCCATACAGAGCAGGAAAAAACACAAAAAATCTATCCGCATATACTTAACACCGAAAGGGATCTTTCCCCATGTAGATTTTGATGATCGTTTGATCGCTTTCCAGGACATGGTCCATGGAAAAAAACAGCCCTACGACGATAATGGACACGGCACCCACATCGCAGGCATCTTAGGGGGCAGCGGCGGTGCCTCCCACGGCCGGTGCCGGGGTGTGGCGCCGGGATGCAGTTTTATCGGGGTAAAAGTATTAGACCGGCAGGGGAATGGAAATAAAGAACATGTCCTGGAGGCGTTTCAGTGGCTGATCCAGAATCGGGACAGATATCATATCCGCATCGTAAATATATCTGTAGGGACCACGTACCGCAGCGATGGCGACCACCGAGTCCTCATCCACGGCGTGGAGCAGGTGTGGGACGCAGGGATGGTGGTGGTGGCCGCCGCGGGCAACCAGGGCCCGGGCCCAGGGACGGTGACGGCCCCGGGGAGCAGCCGTAAAGTGATCACAGTGGGGGCCAGTGATATGCTCAGTGCCCGATACGGCAGTTCAGGCAGCGGCCCCACATTGGAATGTGTGTGCAAACCGGATATCGTGGCCCCCGGCATGCAGGTCCTCTCCTGCGCGCCGCAAAAGCGGGGCCGTCTGTACGTGCGGAAGAGCGGTACGTCCATGTCCACACCGGTCATCTCAGGGGCCATCGCCCGGATATTGGAATACGACCCGTCCCTTTCCAATGTGCAGATCAAGATGCTGTTAAAAGAGAGTGCGGTGGATGTCGGCTATCCCCAGAATCGGCAGGGATGGGGAGTGTTCGATATGCAGCGTTTTTTCAGGGCCTACCATCGTCTGTATGGCGATCGGTAAAAAAAGGTCTGTTTTGGGGGCGATCCCTGCCCCCCGGCAGATCGGCGCAGACGAGGGCGTGTCCCTGGAAGAACTTATATAAATACGTTGTAATTTTTTCCGATCTTCGCTATAATACTCCTGGAATAGGAGGCTCTTTATGTTACTTACATGTCAGAACATCCAAAAAAGTTTTGGGGAAAAGACCATATTAGATCAGATCTCTTTTCATATAGAGGAACGGGAAAAAGTCGCGCTGATCGGCAGCAACGGCGCCGGGAAGACCACGCTGCTTAGGATCATCCGCAGGGAGCTGGAGCCGGACGGCGGCCAGATCGTCCTGGCAAAGGGGGCGTCCCTGGGGTACTTAGCCCAGCACCAGGATGTGCAGGGCGGCCGGACCATTTACCAGGAATTGTTAAAAGAAAAGCAGTATCTGCTGGACATCGAGGAGAAGATGCGCCAGATGGAGCAGGCCATGAAGCAGGCCAAAGGAGAGGCTTTAGAAAAGCTGATGGACACCTACGCCAGCCTGACCCAGAAGTTTGAACAGAACAACGGTTATGCCTGCCAGAGCGAGGTGACCGGCGTGCTCAAAGGTCTGGGATTTTCGGAAGGAGATTTCCACAGACCGATCGCAAACCTCTCCGGCGGGCAGAAGACCCGGGTCGCACTGGGGTGTCTGCTCCTTGGCAAGCCGGATATCCTGCTGCTGGATGAGCCCACCAACCATTTGGACATGGATTCCATCGTCTGGCTGGAGACATATCTGTTGAATTATCCGGGGGCGGTGTTGATCGTCTCCCACGACCGGTATTTCCTGGACCGGATCGTCACACGGGTCGTGGAACTGGAACAGGGAAAAGCCATGGCCTTTTCAGGCAATTATACGGCATTTAGCCAAAAGAAAGCCCAGGTGCGGGAGGCCCAGGTGCGGGCTTATCAGAACCAGCAGCAGGAGATCCGCCACCAGGAGGAGGTCATCGCAAAGCTCAAGTCCTTCAATCGGGAAAAATCCATCCGGCGGGCTGAGAGCCGGGAGAAAAAGTTGGACAAGATCACATTGCTGGACAGACCGGTCATGGAAGAGGATAGTATGCACATGCGTTTGGAACCGCGTATGGAGAGTGGGAAAGATGTCCTATCCGTACAGGAGCTGGCAAAATCTTTTGGTCCCGACAAGCTCTTTGAAGACCTGTCCTTCGAGGTCAAACGGGGAGAGCGGGTGGCGCTGATCGGGGGGAACGGCACGGGGAAGACCACGATCTTGAAGATGATCAACGGACTGCTCCCGCCAGATCAGGGTACATGCAGCCTGGGATCCAGGGTGCAGATCGGATATTACGACCAGGAGCACCAGGTGCTCCATATGGAGAAGACGATCTTCGAGGAATTGTCCGACGCGTATCCAACGCTGAACAACACGGAGATCCGCAATGTGCTGGCGGCTTTTTTGTTCACGGGGGACGATGTGTTCCAGAAGATCTCCTCTTTGAGCGGCGGGGAGCGGGGGCGCGTCTCCCTGGCAAAGCTGATGCTCTCCGAGGCCAATTTCCTGATCCTGGACGAGCCGACCAACCATCTGGATATCGCCTCCCGGGAGATCCTGGAGGAGGCGCTGAACAGCTATACAGGCACGCTCCTATATGTCTCCCATGACCGGTATTTCATCAACCAGACGGCCACGCGGATCTTAGATCTGACCAACCATACACTGGTCAACTATATGGGCAGCTACGATTATTATCTGGAAAAAAGGGATGAGCTGACGGCCATCTATGCTCCGTCCCGGGAGGAGGACTCGGCAGTTGCGGTCTCCCAGGAGAAGATCTCCTGGCAGCAGAAGAAAGAGGAACAGGCCAGGAAGCGGAAACGGGAAAATGACTTAAAGAAGACAGAAAAGCGTATCAGTGAACTGGAAGAGCGGGACGGCGAGATCGATCAGCTCTTGTCCCAGCCGGAGATCGCCACGGATCCGCAGCAGTGCGCGGAACTGTCCCAGGAACAGGAAGGCATCAAAAGTGAATTGGAAGATCTGTATGAGAAATGGGAGAGCCTGGCGGAGGCGTCGGAGGATATATAAAAAACAGCATGGACATAAAGTGGGATCATATATGTTAGCAGGGATCCTGCCGAGTATCCGTGTATCGAGTTTTGTAGGGAGTCTGGAAGGAAAAAGTACATGGATGATATTTGTAGGATGATAGACTTTACACTTGCCATATGATACGTTATAATGATCTCATTGATATATCTAAACTGTATGACAGTAGAAAAGGCGGTGGAAGATATGGAGGCGATGGAGATGACAGAAAAGGAGCAGATGCAAAAGAATGTTGAAGAGTTTGCCAGATTGCAGGATTACATGTCAGTCTGTGAAAAAGATTCCGAACCATATAAAAAAATGAAAAAACGTTATACAGAATTGAAAGTCATACTTACCGTGTTTGGTGTCAACCTCACCGAGATCGACTATATCAAAGAATGATGTCCGTAGGAAGAGAAGTGTGGCCCCTTATGTTTATCGGGATCGCGCTTCTTTCCATCTTAAGTTATTTACGATCATACAAGGAGGATTGCCTATTGTTTGAAAAAAGAATGAGAGAAGCATTTTTGTGGGAAAATATGGGGGAATTTGGGGGGATACAAATTTAGAGATCATGTATTATATTTACTCTGATAAAGAGGATGTAGAAAAAGTTAAAAATATTGCATATGAAATCATCCGTCAAGTGAATGGTCCATAAATATATTAGATCAAGAGGAACTGCAATGGTTTTTGAGTATATGACCTAAATTTCCTGTATACAAAATATTGATCAGGCAATAATATTGTTAGTGCGTGTCTTAAAAATACTTTATGCCAACGGGGGTAAGATCTCCTGCAGATTGTGAAATACATCTTGCAGAAAGCGGTTTTTAAACACGTCTAGGAAAACAGATAAGCTATCAATATAGATGTGTAAGTTTTTTTATCAGTGGTCTTTTTGACTGCTGGTCTTATCTAAAGAGAGGTGTTGGAGTTTGGCTCTGACACCTCTCTTTGTCTACAGTCAAGACCACCGGTTTAGCCGGTGGTCCTGCTCTACATCCAGTTATCGCGGAGTTCATCGGCCAGATCTTGGAAAAGCGCCAGATAATCCTCTTTGATCTTTTCGATGATCAAAACGGCGGTCTTTTCGTTGTAAGAATGTGCGATCTCATTTCTTTTATCCAGCAGCTCCAGCCATCTGTCCTCATCTTGGATCATGCCGGAACTATAAGCCAGCTTGATGATCATCTTGGGGGAACCGGTCTTTCCTTTGGAGTATCCGTGTCTTTCCAGGATCTCTTTCATGGTCTTCCAGGACTGTTCAAAACAGATGGAAAATAAATTTACGAGCCCTGTCATGGTCACTACGTCATAAGGAGGGGCATAGTTTTCACATAATTTCAGGTTGTCCAGCGCTTTTTTAAAATTCTCATATTTTTTCATAGAGCAATATCCCCTCATTGCGGATGGATCCCAATAACTCATCTTGTACAGGTCCATCCAGATCCACCACGTCAAACATCAGCAGCGTCCGCACCACCTCGTCGATGTCTGTGCGGAATCCCACGATATCGCCGCCGGATACAGCCAGGTCGATGTCGCTGCGCGGGGCATTGTCGCCCCGTGCGCGGGAACCGAAGAGGATCACTTTCGTCAGGCCGTATGTCTTAGCCAACTCGATGAGCTCCTCTTTTATCGTATCCTTTAGATCCATACGTTTTACATCACGCATCCAGCTTCTCTGCGATCGCCTGGATAAAAGCCCGGCTTTTTAGGATGGTGGGGTTGGGGATCGTGGTCATGGCGGCCAGGTCGCCGGTCATCTTGCCCTCCTCGATGGTCTGTAAGGTGGCCTGTTCCAGTTTATGGGCGAAATCCACCAGTTCCTGGTCCTGATCCAGTTCGCCCCTCTTTGCCAGCGCACCTGTCCAGGCAAAAATGGTTGCCACAGAGTTTGTGGATGTCTCCTCACCTTTTAAGTGGCGGTAGTAATGACGCTGGACGGTACCGTGGGCGGCTTCGTATTCATAGTAGCCGTGGGGGGAGACCAGCACGGAGGTCATCATGGCCAGGGAGCCGCAGGCGGAGGAGACCATGTCGCTCATCACATCTCCGTCGTAATTTTTGCAGGCCCAGATAAAGCCGCCCTCCCCTTTCATGACGCGGGCAACGGCGTCGTCGATCAGAGTATAGAAGTATTCGATGTTCTTTTTCTCAAACTTTTCTTTGAATTCCTCGTCGTAGACTTTCTGGAAGATATCTTTAAAATGGTGGTCGTATTGTTTGGAAATGGTGTCTTTTGTGGCGAACCATACGTCCTGTTCGGTGTCCAGGCCGAAGTTTAAGCAGCTTCTGGCAAAGCTCTCGATGGAATCATCCAGGTTGTGCATCCCCTGTACCACGCCCGGGCCGTCAAATTCGTGTATCAGCTCTTTTTGCTGGGAGCCGTCCGCGGCTGTGTAGACCAGCTCCACTTTTCCGGGGCCGGGGATCCGCATCTCGGCGTTCTTATACACATCGCCGTAGGCATGTCTGGCCAGGGTGATGGGTTTTTTCCAGTTCTTTACCGCCGGTTCGATGCCTTTTACCAGGATCGGGGCGCGGAACACGGTGCCGTCCAAGAGGGCGCGGATCGTGCCGTTGGGGCTCTTCCACATTTTTTTCAGTTTGTATTCGTCCATGCGGGCTGCGTTGGGCGTGATCGTCGCGCATTTTACCGCTACTTTATGTTTTTTTGTGGCTTCGGCCGCATCGATCGTCACCTGGTCGTCTGTGGCATTGCGGTGTTCCAGTCCCAGGTCATAGTATTCTGTGTTCAGATCCACATAGGGCAGCAGCAGTTCCTCTTTGATCATCTGCCATAAGATCCGGGTCATCTCGTCGCCGTCCATCTCCACAATGGGTGTGTTCATTGCAATCTTACTCATACCATCCATTCTCCTTAGTTTGTCCGTTTACTTGTCTGTTTGCCTTTTACATTATATATGTATAGATATGATCCCGTCAATGACTTTTCTGACTAAATATGGAGGCGGGATCGGGGAGGATCGTGTATATCTGCTGTATAAATAAAAAAGAGTCTGGATCGCCAGACTCCCGCGCCGGAGCGCGGCTGCACCAGCATCCATATTTCCTTGGCGTAAAGTGCGCATCCCCCGGAGGGTTTTATCGTATAGGGGACGGAGTTTCCTATACGATAAAAAAGGTCTGCACCCTGAAGGCAGGGCACAGACCTTTTGCGGATCCGATCTTATCTGGAGCGGTCTTCGTAAGCGACCAGGGAGATCTTTTTGCCCAGGTCTTGGCTGAGCCTGCCCTCCAGGTCCTGGATCTTGCCGCAGGTGTTCCCGGATAATTCCGCTATGCAAAAATCTTCTGAGCGGACGGCATGTTCCATGGCATCCATCTGGGAACGGCAACTGCTCGGCAGCTCATCCGCAAAACGGTTCGTGTCTGTCACCATCGTTTCAGCCTCCTTGTGGGTATTCGGGGTGTGTCCTGTCAACGGAACATCTGTTCAACATAGCTGCGCATCTCATCACGGCTCTTGACTTTCTTTGCGCCGTCGATGCGGCGCTGCTGTTCGTCTTTTGAGAGTCTGGAAAATCTGTTCAAGGCATCGGCGTGCATGGCCAGTTCCATGGTAAAGCCGATGGGTAGTTCTTCGTCGTTGATCATGTTCATCACCTCGATCTTATTTTTTGCAGGTTGTCTGGAATTTATCCATTGTGGAAAAAAATTTTTGCGTATAGAAAGATAAGGCGTGCGGTATGATCTTTCCCTGTCCTGTATCCCTCTGCGATTTTCCGTATCATATAGGATTTTTCATATTTGGGCAAAAAAATTTCGCAGATTCACATAATCTGCGAAAAGATTTAAGTCCAAAAAACAACAGTTTTTATGTAAAAATCTATTCTTTCTACGTAAATCATTATACTTTCAATAATGTTATTTGTCAATTACCAAAAAAATACAATCTATTTTTTTGCAGATCATGCTTGAGGATGACGGATTCTTTTCTATTAGGGGTCAAAAAATGGTCAGGAGGGAACAGAAAGATGCCAAGGTGAGGAGAAAACATAAGAAAATATGGCCGGTAGGATGGTGGATACTATACATATGACTTGCAGACTGGGCAGAGTTTTTATGGATCCACTCATTTCTATTTATGGTCAGATTCTGGGTCACTTATGGGATAAAACGTTGTATTTTAAAAGGATAGGGACGGTTTTTCGCAGATTATGTGAATCTGCGAAATCCTATTATCTCCAAAAGATACAAAAAATATACATAGTGCAGACGATTTCCATAAAATGGAGGTGCAGACAGGATGGCTATATGTCTGTATGAACATAATCAGAGTGCCTATAGAGCGGCGGAGGCCATGCTCTCCAGCGAGGGAAAGGCGGCCGTGATCCATCCCACCGGGACGGGCAAATCTTTTATCGGTTTTAAGTTGTGCGAGGACCACCCGGATAAAAAAATCTGTTGGCTGTCCCCGTCCAGATATATATTTGCCACGCAGCTTGAGAATCTTGCGAACGCAAGTGGGGGATATCGGCCGGAGAATGTGGAGTTTATCACCTATGCGCGGCTTATGAACATGACGGACATGGAGATGCAGAAGGTCAAGCCGGACTACATGATCCTCGATGAGTTCCACCGGTGCGGGGCGCTGGCCTGGGGGCAGGGTGTCAAAAGATTTCTCGATCTGTATGAGGGCGTGCCGCTCTTGGGGCTATCCGCTACGGCAGTCCGCTATCTGGATAACCAGAGGGATATGTCGGATGAATTGTTTGACGGGCACATCGCCAGCACGATGACCTTGGGCGAGGCCATCGTGAGAGGGATCCTGCATCCGCCCAAATATGTCCAGTCTGTCTATTCCTACAGGGATGATCTGGAAAAGTACAGTGAGAGAGTCTGTAACATCAAGGATCAAAAGCGCAGGGAGCAGGCAGAGGATCATCTGGAGAAGTTAAAGAGGGCTTTGGATCGGGCAGAAGGATTGGATGTGCTCTTTGACAGGCATATGACGGAGCGGTATGGAAAATATATCGTTTTTTGCGCAAATTACGAGGCGATGCAGGACGCGATGGGGAAAGTGGGGGAATGGTTCCATCTGATCGATGGAGAGCCCCATGTCTATTCCCTGTACACAGATGACCCTGCTGCCAGTAAATCTTTCCAGAGGTTCAAGAAAGATGAGGATGCAGGCCATCTGAAACTGCTCTTTTGTATCGATGCCCTGAATGAGGGCGTGCATGTGGAAAATGTGTCTGGGGTCATACTCCTGCGCCCCACAGTGTCCCCGATCATCTACAAACAGCAGATCGGGAGGGCCTTGTCTGCTTCCAGGCAGACGAGACCGGTGATCTTTGACGTGGTGAACAATATCGAGAACCTCTACAGCATCGATGCCGTCCGCAAAGAGATGGAGGATGCCCTTATATTTATGCGGGCAAGCGGGAAGGAACGGGAGATCGCCAATGAGACCTTCGAGGTGACGGGGGAGCTGAAGGACTGTCTGCGGCTCTTTAAGGTCCTGGAGGGGGCCCTGACCGTTTCCTGGGACATGATGTATGGGGAGGCGGAGAGGTATTATGAGGAGCATGGCGATCTGCTGCCCGTATCCAGCTATGAGACAGAGGATGGATATGCCCTTGGGAGATGGATCGTGACCCAGCGGACGAACCGCCGGAAGGAGGATCCGTCTATGACCAGGGAGCGGATCGCGGCGCTGGATAAGATCGGGATGGACTGGGATACGGCGAGAGACCGGAGCTGGAATACCTTTTATCGGGCGGCTGCAGAGTATTATGAGGAGCATGGTGATCTGGATATCCCGGCTGGATATGAGACGGGGGACGGCATAAAATTGGGCCGTCTGTACCGCGGGATCCGGAAGAGATATGCGCAAGGGAAGCTCTCAGATGAGCAGATCGCGCAGCTGGAGGGGATCGGGATCGAGTGGGACTCTGTGCTGGTGCGCAAGTGGATGCGATATTATGGGCTTGCTAAGGAGTATCACGAGGAACACGGCAATCTGGATATCCCGTATGGCTATGTGGCCGATGGCCAGAAGGTGGGCATCTGGATCTCATCCCAGAGGGAGAGTTACGGTATCGGGAGGCTCTCAAAAGAGCAGATCGGGCTCCTGGAGGGTATCGGTATGAGCTGGGACCGGTTCGAGAGTAAGTGGGAGAGGGGATTTCAGTATTGCCAGCGGTATGTGGATGGGTATGGGGATATCAACCGTATCCCGGAGGATTTTCAGATCGATGGTTTCAAGCCAATCGGCTGGCTCCGTACGCAGAGGTATCGGAAACGGATCGGGAAGCTGTCCCAGGAGCGGATCGAGAGGTTGGAGTCGATCGGATTGAAGTGGGATAAGAACCAGGCTTTTTGGGAAAAGGGGTATGCCCATGCGATGGAATATGTAAAGGAACATGGGAGTATCCGGATGCCGGTGGGGTATGTCTGCGAGGATGGCTTTAAGCTCAAAGGATGGCTGAATAATCAGCGGACGCGGATGAAGGGCGGGAAGTTGTCTGAGGAGCAGGTGAAGAAGCTGAGAGGGATCGGGGTCGTGTAGGAAAGTCGCATTTTTTTCAGTTATTCTCTAGCATATCTCACATGAGTGCTGTATCGATCGGGGTGTATATGGGCAGGTATACTAAGATCTGCACATACCAGGGTATCCAGGGTCTGCCTGTGTTCTGTGGGTGTAGATCTGTAAAGGATGTATGATCATTGATATTTTTGACTGTCCAGGAGATCAGGATGATACGGAGATATCAGGGACAGGGATTACGATGAGGAAGACGACGATGGATGGTTTTTTGACAGATCCGAGATTCATTGGTATTGAACCGTTCGAAAATAAATTATGGCTGTCAAGCCCCACAATGCACGGGGAAGAGATGGCTTTTGTCCAGCATGCCATTGAGACCAATTGGGTGAGTACTGTTGGTGAAAATATCAATGAACTGGAGATGATGACTGCTGAGTATCTTGGTATGGGGCATGCGGTAGCTCTGTCGTGTGGCACGGCTGCGTTGCATCTGGCTATCAGGCTGGCTGCACAGAAACTGTATCCTGGCGGTGTGGAGGGCAATTTCCTTATGGGTAAGAAGGTCTTCTGCAGCGATATGACCTTCGATGCTTCAGTGAACCCAATCCTTTATGAAGGCGGTATGCCGATCTTTATCGACACAGAGTCAGATACCTGGAATATGGATCCTGTGGTGTTAGAGAAGGCATTTGAGATGTATCCGGATGTGAAGCTGGTCGTACTTGTCCATCTCTACGGTGTACCGGCGAAGATGGATGAGATCAAAAAGATCTGTGATGACCATGGTGCGCTCATCGTGGAAGACGCCGCGGAGGCGTTGGGCGCTGGATACAAAGGTTCCTATGTGAGCGGAAAATGCGGCAGTTTTGGTGCAGGAAGTGCCATCAGCTATAATGGCAATAAGATTGTCACGGGCAGTTCGGGTGGGATGTACATAACGGATGATAGAGCGGATGCGGAGAAGGTCCGCAAATGGTCTACACAGAGTCGGGAAGATGCACCGTGGTATCAGCATGAGGAGCTTGGCTACAACTATCGGATGAGCAATATCATCGCAGGGATTGCTCGCGGGAATATGCTCCATATTGAGGAACACATTGAACAGAAGCGCAGGATTTACGAGAGATACCAAGAGGGATTGAGAGACCTTCCGGTGATCCTCAATCCCTTTGAGGATAAGGCAACGCCGAATTATTGGCTGAGCTGCCTGTTGATCGATCGGGATGCCATGTGCCGACAGGTCCGTGGCGATAAGGATCATATGTATCAGTCGGGACCGGGTAAGTCCTGCCCGCAGGAGATCTTGGATGCGCTCAGTTCTTTTAATGCGGAAGGACGTCCGATCTGGAAACCTATGCATATGCAGCCGCTTTATCGGATGGATCCATTTGTGATGCGCGATGGGGACGGCAGGGATGGGTATATGAGTAGCTCCGGTCTTGATGTCGGCGCTGATATCTTTGAGCGCGGTTGCTGTCTGCCTTCGGATAATAAGATGACGGAAGAGCAGCAGGATGTTGTGATCGACATCATCCATCGGTGTTTTGAGTAAGGGGGATCGAGGATGTACGCAAGATCCATAAAGCGTTTATTAGATCTCATATTCTCGGTTTTTGCGATTATCGTCCTCTCGCCTCTGCTCTTGTTCCTCTCCATAGCAGGGGTTGTTAAAATGGGCGGAAATCCTTTTTTTATCCAGGAACGTCCTGGCCTGCATGAGAAGACGTTTAAGCTGATCAAGTTCAGGACAATGGATAATAAAAGAGATAGTGCTGGAAATTTTCTCCCAGATGAGGTCAGACTGAATCCATATGGCCGTTTCCTTCGGTCGACGTCGCTGGATGAACTGCCAGAGTTATTTAATATCTTAAAGGGGGATATGAGCATCATCGGTCCGAGGCCGCTGCTCGTGAGATACCTTCCGAGATATAGTGAGGAGCAGCATCACCGGCATGATGTGCGTCCCGGTCTTACCGGGTATGCGCAGGCGCATGGCCGTAATGCTGTTTCTTGGGAAGAGAAGTTTGAGATGGATGTGTGGTATACGCGGCATGTCACGTTTAGAACGGATGTGGGAATCTTCTTCGCTACGGTTAAGTCAGTATTGAAAAGAGAGGGAATCAGTTCAGGGACTTCTGAAACGATGGAGGAATTTATGGGGGATGGGCAATGGTTGTGGATAAACAAACAGTGATGCGTATATGGCATACTTTTAGGCTGTGGATGATTCCAGACAGCGGTAAGAGAGCCGTTTATATAAGAAAGCATAAGTTATTCCATAGAGTTGGAAAAGGGTGCACGATCATGGAACGTAAAATCCCGCTCTACCCACAGATGATCTCTTTAGGGGATAATGTGCATCTTGCTTCAAAGGTGTCCCTTGTCACACATGACGCGATACATCTTTGCTTGAATGGTTTATATATGTGTGAGGGGGGGGGTATTGCATTCAAGGAAAAGATTGGTTGTATTGAGATTGGCAATAATGTTTTTGTTGGTTCTAATACGACCGTGTTGTATGATGTAAAAGTCGGTTCTAATGTGATTATTGGAGCAGGCAGTGTTGTCAATAAGGATATTTCTGATAATTCTGTAGCAGTGGGGATTCCAGCAAGAGTGATAGGAACATTTGATGAATTCGTTCGGAAGAGGATGGTAGCTAATACTTATCCAGACGACTTGACTCCGGTAAATCATGAAATGATGAAAAGATTAGAGGATTGGTGTTGGGATGATTTCCATGCTAAGAGAGGGTAAAAAGGTATTTGAGTTATGAACATACTCTTTACAGGTGTAGGCAGAAGAATTGAGCTCTTACAGGCATTTCGCGATGCAGCATTAGTTCTAGACAAAAATTTAAAAATCTACGGAGCAGATATGGCTGGGACAGCACCTGCTCTTGCTTTTTGTGATCATACGCGGAAAGTGTGTGGAATGCGGGAGGCTAAATATATTCCAGAGCTGCTTACAATCTGTGAATCGGATTGCATTGATTTGTTAATACCTACGATTGATACCGATCTTTTGGTACTAAGTGAAAATAAGGAGAAATTTGAAGCTATCGGTACATGGGTCTTGATCAGCAGTCCGGAAATGATCCATGTCTGCCGGGATAAGAATATTATAAGTCAGTTTTTTCTCGACTGTGGGCTTCATGCGCCAATGCCTGTGAATAATTGGAAGGAATATCAGGGGGGATTCCCAGCTTTTATCAAGCCGAAAGATGGATCAAGTTCAATTAACGCATATAAAGTTGAAAATAATAAAGAGTTAGAATTGTATGCAGCACAGATTGCCGATTATATTGTCCAGCCGTTTGTAAATGGCAAGGAGTACACAATTGATATTTTTTGTGATCGGAATGGAAAACCGATATCTATTGTGCCGCGTGAGAGATTAGAGGTTAGAGCGGGGGAAGTACTAAAAACAAAAATAGAACTTGACCAGACAATGATTGAAGAAAGCAGGAAGCTGTGCGCAGTGTTTAAACCTTGTGGACCACTGACAGTCCAATTGATCAGAGATAATGACACGGGTGTTGACTATTATATAGAAATCAATCCTCGGTTTGGTGGAGGTTCTCCTTTATCCATGAAAGCTGGAGCCAGGAGTGCAGAGGCAATCTTAAAAATGCTTGATCGTGAAAAAGTTGATGACTGTACAGATATTGCTGATGGGACAGTTTATAGCCGTTTCGACCAGTCAGTGTGTATTAGTGAAGGAGAGAATAGAATCAGAGGTGTAATCTTTGACTTAGACGATACACTGTACAGTGAGAAGGAATATGTGAGGAGTGGGTATAAAGTAGTATCCGATTATCTCGGGGGTGATTATGAAGAAAGGTTGTGGAGATTCTTTGAGGCTGGGAAGTTGGCCATTGATGAACTGTTAATGGAGATTGGGAGGATGGATGAGAAAAATATTGCCCTGGGTGTCTATCGCAGCCACAAGCCAAGGATCCATCTTTATGATGGGGTTGCAGAAATGTTGGAAAGATTAAGGGACATAGGCATAAAAACTGGGATAATCACAGATGGAAGACCGGAAGGACAGCGTAATAAGTTGGAAGTTTTGGGTTTGCAGAGTCTGGTGGATGACATCATTATCACTGATGAATTGGGAGGTGCGCAATTCAGGAAGCCATGTGACATTGCATTTAGGATTATGCAGAATCGTTGGAAATTGCCTGCGAGCGAAATGATGTATGTTGGGGACAATCCCAATAAAGATTTTCAGGCTCCACAGCAGTTAGGAATGAAAAGTGTGCTGTTTAAGAATGAGGATGGGATATATGCAGCTGACATTGAATGCAAAAAGAGAGCAGTTAGTTCTATAAGTGGATTGCTCTTTACAATATTAGAGAAAGAAAAAGATGCAGATGGCTGATCAAAAAACAATACTTTACCAGATGCAGGAGAAACAGCTTGAAATGCTGCATGAGCTTGACAGGGTTTGTAAGAAAAACAATTTAAAATATGCCCTTTCAAGTGGGACTTGTTTAGGTGCAGTACGTCATGGCGGATTTATTCCTTGGGACGATGACATAGATGTTTATATGTCTTGGTCAGATGCGGAGAAATTAGCAGAATGTCAAAGTGATTTTGATGAGAAGTATTTTATACAGAATTACAAAACGGATCCGCAATTTCCGTCTACTCATTACAGACTTTGTGATTCATCCACCTCTTGTTTTCTAGAGGAGATGAGAGGCTTGGATATTAACCATGGTATCTTCATTGACATTTATATTTATTACCCATATCCAGATAATAAAGTGAAGGCACAAAAAATCATACTTGATTCGTTTATTTATCGGGTACTTGTTGCCGGTGACGGTCCACAAAATCATGGGAAAGTCGCTAAATTATTAGGTGGGTTTGTTTCAAACTTTTATAAGGGCGCAAAAAGAAATAGGAAGATTCAAAAAATTGAACATGAGTATAAGCATAATGGCGGAAAAAAGCATGTTGCTACTTACTTTGGAAGAGACGTTACATTGACAAGATCTATTATATATCCTGTAGAATGGTTTGATAATCCTTGCTATCTAAAGTTTGAGGATATGGAGGTGCCGTGCCCAGGAAATCCACAGAAATACTGTGAATTTCAGTATGGCAAGACGTATATGGAACTACCTCCCGAGGATGAGCGTCAGCCACATCATGATTTCATCTATTTCAGTGTAGATGAGCCTTATATGCAATTTAAAGGGAAGTACTACTAAATTTTGATCGAACAAGAATATGTAGACGATTGGAGGATTGGCTATGAATTACGGAGTGATTCTTGCCGGTGGCGTGGGGCAGAGAATGAGAAAAACAGGGATGCCTAAACAGTTCCTGGAAGTGCTTGGAAAGCCAATTATTATTTATACCTTACAGAAGTTCGAATACTGCGAGGATATAGATGCGGTTGTTATTGTATGCCATTCTTCCTGGAAAGAACATATGGAATCAATGCTACAGAGATATAGTATTAAAAAGGTTAGGGCAGTAATATCTGGTGGAAAAGACCGGCAAGATAGTGTATTAAATGGGCTAAAATATATTCAGGTCAATGGTGCTTCGGATGAAGATGTTGCAGTGATCCATGATGGTGTACGCCCACTGATCCAGGAAAATATTCTGAGTGAAAACATACGTGTGGCTAAGAAATATGGCAATGCGATGACGGTAAGGCCAGTTATAGAGTCTGTGATCATAACGGATAATGATGAGGTTAGGTTCGAGGACTTTAAGAAGCGTGATGATACATATAGCTTAACTGCGCCACAATCATTCAAGTTGGGTGTTCTGCTCCAGGCGTATAAAGATATAGAGGGGAAAGATACGCCGATGCCCCTTCTGGATTCAGCACTTGTGTTTACTTATCTGGGGAATAAGGTTCATATCATTAAAGAAAACAACAATAACATCAAAGTTACTACGCCTGAAGATTATTATATCCTTAAAGCCATGCTGGAGCTTGAGGAGAACCGATATGTATTCGGAATAAATTAAGGAGAAAATGGGATGGAAAAAAGAGATTTAGACATCATCACAAACAGCGCAGTTAATTGGAGGATGTATCTCAACTGCACCGTCCTCATTACAGGTGCGACAGGACGCTTGGGTAGATATATTCTTGAGACTCTTGCTGATATGGATCTTAGATATAACCTTAACGTGAGGATATTGGGGTTAGCCCGTAGCGAGGAGAAAGCAAAGGCGATTTTCGATAATCTATTGGAGCTTCCTAATGTGGAATTTCTTTACCAGGATGTAAATATAGCAATAGATTATGAGGGGAAGATTGACTATATTTTTCATACAGCCGGACCTGCTGCGCCAGAAGATTACAACACTCCGACCGACACTCTTTGGGCACATTTGAATGGAACACATAATGTTATGGAGTGCGCAAAAACGCATAAGACTAAGAGGGTGTTCTATATTTCCACGGTTGAGATTTATGGTGAGTGGAAAAGCGATGAGCATATCAAGGAATCCGACATGGGAATCATGCGTCACTTGAATTCTAGGGCGTGCTACCCAGAGGCAAAAAGACTCTGCGAAACGATGCTGGCTACCTACAAGCAGGAATATGGTATTTCTTTCTGCGGAGTTCGTTTGTGCCATACACTGGGACCTGGAGTATCTCTCACAGATGGCAGAGGATTTGCGGAGTTCATGGATTGCGTGCTTAAGAATGAAGATATCATCTTGCATTCAGATGGCGGAGCGATGAGAACTTACACTTATGTTGCAGATGCTGTAAACGCAATGTTCTTGATCATGGATAAGGGTGAAGATATGCTTTACAACGTTGCCAACGAGGATAATCTGATCAGCATTCGTAAGCTTGCTGAAATGCTGGTGACATTACTTCCGGACAGAACCTGTAAAGTCAGGTTTGCTCCCGAGGCTGCCAAGCTTCAGTATTTACCTTTTGATCTTGCGATTTTGGACACGAGCAAGGTCAGGGATATTGGTTGGAAGCCGGTGACGGATATTAAAACTATGTTCAAGTGGACGCTGGAGTCATTTCTGTAATGAATGATAAACTGCCTACTGTAGCCGTGCTGATGAGCACATATAATGGAGAAAAATATATACGTAAACAGTTGGATAGTATTTTTAGCCAGAAAGGGGTCGAAGTTAAGCTTTTCGTAAGGGATGATGGTTCATCAGACGGTACGGTAGGAATTATAGGAGGATATTCCCAAAAATATCCAGTCACGATTATTTCCGATGGAGAAAATGTTGGTCCCGGTGAGAGTTTTATGAGGCTGCTTTACATATATGCTGGGGAGCCAGATATTGATTATTTTGCATTTTCTGACCAAGATGATATATGGCTAGAAAAAAAGCTCATAATTGCTGTACAAACTATAGAAAAATGTGAAAAAGATAAACCTATATTATATTCTTCAAATCAATTCCTATATGAAAATGGAAAGAATAAAGGTAAACGTCATAAAGACATCCAAAGTGTGACATTATTAGCGCACATCAATAAGAATACGATTGCTGGATGCACGTTTGTTTTTAATAAAGAACTGGCATGGGCAGTTGCAAATGTTGATAAACCTGATCGTAGAATCATAAAATACCGTCTTCACGATGCGTGGATAATGTTGGTTGCAATTGTTTGTGGATACGTGATTTACGATGATGAATGTCAAATGTTATATCGAATACACGAAAATAATGTTGTTGGAATAAAAGAGGTCTCATTTCGTGATAAAGCCCATCGTCTTACTAGAATGTTGGATAGAAATAGTTCAAATATAAGAATGATCACAGCGAAAGAATTATTGCGTTTATATCCATCAATAGGACAAGAGAGTAAAAAAAATTTGAATTTATTTGCAAATTATAAAAATAGCATACGGGATAAAATGTTGTTACTTTGTAATTATGAAATAATTGAGGAATGTTTAGAAAATGCTGTAGTTTTTAGGTTAAAGGTTATTTTGGGAATGGTTTGAGGTATACAGATGAAAACACAGTTTATTTTTTCATATGTTGATAAAGATGAAAACGGCATATACAGAGATATGACATCCAACAAGGCGATGGGGATAATTGATTATTTGCCATCCCATAAAGTAATGAAAAGTAGTTTGGCTACAAAAGTAGAGAAGATTCTTCTGAGTAGTTATATGCAAAATAATCCTTTATGTTCAGTATTTCAAGATATTTATGCAAATTTAGATTCGTATTATTATGACAGAGATAATGAGTATTTTGTCTTGCTTCCATCAACCAGTATTGGAAAGTTATCATTAAAATACTTAGAAAGGTTTCATGATCAACATAAAAATGTGAAATTATTTCCTATTTTGACCGATTCCATGCACGCAAGTTCTCCCCATATGGAATATGTGAGGCCGAAACTATATTCATCGGTATGGGAAAAAGTTTTGACATTTGACAAAAATGATGCCGAAGAATATGGATTTACATGGTTTGGATATTCATGGTATTCAAAATTTGAAAATATTGAACCTTCAAAAGAGAAGACAGATTTATTTTATGTAGGATTCAAAAAGGGAAATCGAGAAGAACTCCTTGCAGACATTTATGATTTGGCACTTGAACATGGTTTGCAGTGTGATTTTCGAGTAGTATCGACTAATGAAGCAATGATAAAGTCTGGAAGGAGTCTGAGGTATAGTAAAAGAAGATATCCTTATCCTGATTTGGTGTCTATGATTAAATCGTCTAAATGTGTTTTAGAGGTACTTCAAGATGGACAGGACACGCAAACCATTAAATACTATGAGGCGGTTTGTTATGGGAAAAAATTGCTTACGAACAACAGGCACTTGAAAGAGTTGCCGTATTATAGTGATGAGAATATGAAATACTTTAAGACCGTTGATGACATTGACTGGGATTGGATAAAAGCGGATGTACCGGTTATTTACAATTATGAAGATGAGTTTTCTCCGTTAAAAATAGTCGATTTTTTAAAAGGATTATATGATAAATAAGGAAAAATAATGAACATCAAAAGGAGTATTTGGAATCTTATCCATATATATATTAAAATAGATATCATTGGGCCT
Source organism: Clostridia bacterium (assembly GCA_910575625.1). Taxonomy (GTDB): domain Bacteria; phylum Bacillota; class Clostridia; order Lachnospirales; family Lachnospiraceae; genus MGBC164599. The sequence continues at coordinate 785 of CAJTFD010000003.1, read as the reverse complement.
CTTGAAAAGCGTAAATATGGTTTTTTTGGCAAGGGTTCTCGTATATTTAAACCATTGATACATGACAAGAATAGAAGATATGTTTCAGTAGGTAACAACACTATAATTGGAAATAATTCCAGAATTCAATGTTATCCAAATGAACAGGGAAGGATTGGATGTTTGACAATTGGGAACGATTGTAGGATTGGTAACAGGTGCAGTTTTCTGTGCGGAGGGGAGATTAGTATAGGTAATGGTGTTCTAATGGCTTCCGACATCCTTGTTTCTAGTGAGAATCACTCGATGGATCCTGAGAGTCAGTTATACTATATGTCACAACCCTTAAAATGCGATAGTGTTGAAATTAAAGATGGGTGCTGGATTGGTGAAAAGGTTTGTATATTACCGGGCGTTTCCATAGGGATAAAATCCATAGTAGGTGCTGGAAGCATAGTTACAAAAAGCATACCTGATAATAGTTTAGCAGTAGGTAATCCAGCAAGGGTCATAAAAACATATAATTTCGAAGAACATATGTGGGAATCCTTGTAGGTTTGCGTTTTTTCTTTCAAGAGGTGTACTTTTATGATTGAAGAGAGATTAGATCAGCAATTAGTTGCTCTAAATGAACGATATCAACGTCTTTTTTATTCATCATTTAATGAAAAAGAAATAAAAAAGAACCGTTATTTAAATAATATCAAAACCTTCAATTTCAAGCGCATCGTCGAGGATCTCAAATATCGTGAGTATGCTAAAACTCATTTCTCTTTAGCCGGAAATGAAATCACTTGTATATCTCA
>CAJTFD010000002.1:356582-357574 GCA_910575625.1 Clostridia bacterium | reverse complement strand
ATGGGGGGGGGGTATCGCCATTGAGCGCTTAGTTGGAGATATGATCGACTTGGGTATTTAGTGTAAGAGAAACGGATATGAAAATATGATTTCTACTCATTTTTAAGTTTAGGACGGAGTGATGCATGATACGCTCGATATAGCGGATTCTTTGATATTGGAAAGAAACAAAGACAATTACATACAAAACCAGTATGTAGAAAATTTTTTATATTTTAGAACCTTGATCAAGGAGAGGCTGTTTTATGAAACATAAGAGCAATTCTGTACAAGCATTAAGGGGAATAACGTTTCTGGCAGTTTTTTTTTATCATGCCCGACTAATCCCTAATGGAGGCGGATGGGGTGTCAGTGTATTTTTTGTCTTATCAGGATTTTTATTGATGTATAGAAACTTTGAGGATAATGTCTATGTCTCTATGAAAGAATCTATACTGTATTCTATGAACAAAATAAAAAAGATGTATCCGCTTCATGTTATTACAATGGTGATGGCTTTACCATGGATGTATTTTAGATACCAGGGACAGGAAGATATTGTGATGGATATTGTTTCAAGAATATTCGTGAATGTCTTGTTGGTACAGTCGTGGTTTCCATGGGAGTCGATCAGATATTCGTTAAATAATCTTTCTTGGTTTCTATGTTGTTTGGTATTTATGTATTTTATGTTTCCATTGATCCATAGGTGGATCAAACAACAGAAATCGACAAGATGTATCAGGAATACTGTGATTGTTATCTGTGTATGGATGCTTTTATATGCGTTGGTGATCTATTATGTATTTGGGAACAAGGATATGGAGTTCGTTAAGGGCCTTACTTATAATTTCCCAATTTACAGGTTAGGAGATTTTACCGTTGGCTGTCTTTCGGGTGCGCTTTGTAAAGGGCATGTCATTGAGCGTTCGTTCAAAGTGATAACCATTTTCGAAGGGATTGGAATGTTGATTTTTGTAATGATGATATTTGTAGATTGGGGGGGGGGGATT
>CAJTFD010000002.1:0-356518 GCA_910575625.1 Clostridia bacterium | reverse complement strand
GGGGGGGGGGTATTCAAGCTGCGGTATTGGTGGGAAAGAGAAGTGATATTTGTGCTTGCGGCAACATTTACGGTATGGTTGTTTGTGCGGTCAGAAGGATGCATTACACAGAGATTATCACACAGTTTATTGGTCAATATCGGGGATATCAGTGCCGAAGCATATCTTATCCATGAAGTTCTTCTTTGGTACATTGATATTTTTATGTGGAAGATTCTGCGTTTAGAAACTTCAAAATGGAAGGTAGAGAAAGCGGTTATAGGATTTATTTTGACAATTATATCTGTGTGGATATGGAGGAGCATTACCGAAGCGTATGTTAAATGTAAAAAGGCAAGAGCATATGAATAGATATGAGAAATCATGTAGATAACAGATTGATTATAGACGATTTTTATAATCTGTCTGGAAGGAACAAAATTGGTTTCTGAGTTGGTGGTGAGTATCTGGTAATAATGCACAGCCTGCCATTGTTTGGTCATAGTGAGAAACTTCTTTGCAAGTAAGTCATAAGTTGAGTTGAGACATATCCTGATCAAAAATGTACTATATAATTTAAAATTGTGTTTTGAATGGAGCAAAAGGAATGAAAAAGATTTTGATTATTTTCAATCATTTACAAATACAAGATGGTGTGGCCCGATGCGCGATAGGGATAGCCAATGCATTAGCACAGAAGCCGGATGTAGAGGTAACTGTATGCCCGATGTTTCGATATGATATAACTATGCTTGATCGGTTTAATCCTAAAATAATTGTAAAGCCTATTTTTAGGCATTATTTTAGGGGCTTGGAAAGGCTTATTGCAAAATTACCAATGAAGTGGCTTTATAACTGGATAATTGGGAATGATTATGATGTCGAAGTGGGATTATGTATGTCCCTTCCTATTAAAATTGTGGCGGCTTTTCCGGGATATGATAGAATAAAAAAAACACATGATTCTAACATAAGTCATAACCGTGCATCTGCGCCAGAGAAAAATTGGCATTGCTATAATGAGAATAGGAGTGATGTTGTCATGCGCTTTGCATGGATGCATGGCTATGACAATGGATTAACCCTTAGAACTGAGTATGAGAAAATCGGTAAAGTTGTATGTGTGTCAAAGTCCAATGCAGACAGGCTTAAAGAAGATGCAGGAGGTGATTTTGATATTGAATATGCCTACAATTTATTGGACGATGAGGAGATAAGGGAAAAAGGTTCTGAACCTATTCCTATCCAACGTTCAGATCATATCCAGTTTGTTACCGTAGGGAGAATGAGTCCTGAAAAGGGATATATACGATTACTTGAGATATGTCAAAGACTGAAAAGTGAGGGGTATTATTTCAAGCTTTGGCTGATAGGCGATGGGCCGCAAAGAGGAGGATTGGAAGCGAAGGTAAAGGAGCTTGATGTGGGTGAAGTTGCTCAATTCCTTGGGCAGCAAGCCAATCCTCATGCGTACACAGCAAAATCTGATGTGTTTATATGTTCTTCGTTTGATGAAGGATACAGCACAGCTTGCACCGAAGCTGTCATACTTGGTATACCGGTCATAACAACAGATGTTAGCGGCGCTCAGGAAATCATCGATGAAGCTGAATGTGGTTTGATCGTACCCAAAGATAGTGATGATGCTCTTTATCGTGCGATGAAGAGGGTCATAGATGATAAAGAAATAATAGCCGCTTGGAAGCAAAAATTATCAATTACACATGAAAGGTTTTCATACAAGAGCAGAGCTGGAAAACTATATAAGATATTTGAAATGGAATAAATCTGATGTCCTTATCCAGCTCGAGTACACTGTAACGAGATATTGTCTTGTTAAATACAAAGGAGATGAATGATATGAATATATTTCAAAAACCTAAATTTTTATCAGATAAAGAGATGCAAAAGGTACATGAAGTCTCGTTATATCTATTAGAACATAAAGGAGTTGTTTTTAAATCCGAAGAGGCAAGAGAAATCTTAAAAACACATGGGGGGACATGTTGAAGGAGAAATCGTATTCTTACCCAGTTCTCTAGTGGAAGAATGTTTAAAAAATGTGCCTTCCACATTTGTTGTAGAAGCAGTTGATCCTAAAAAAGCGGTCACGATCGGAGGAGATTCACTGATCATCCACCCGGCAGGCGGAGAAGTTTTTATAAAAGGTGCGGATGGTACGCGCCGGGAACAGACAGGGATAAAAGACTTTTCTGATCTGCAGAAGATATACCAGGCCTGTAAAAATATCAATATGACAGGTTATCAGCCATTAGCTCCTGTGGATGTACCATTAAAAACAAGAGGACTCCATTGTTTATATGAAACTATGCTTTATACGGATAAACCATGGCTTGCACCCATGGATTATTCTGGTGGAGAAGATAAATGCAGGGAACTTAAAATGTATGAAATTGTCTTTGGAAAAAAGTTTATGGACGAGCATTATGTGACATGGAGTATTGTATGTCCGGAAAGCCCGATGATTTACAGCCGCTTTTCCTGTGAATCCATAATTGAATTTTCAAAGGCAGATCAGCCAGTGGCACTCGTCTCTGCAACGATGTCAGGAATCACGTCACCAATCCATATATTAGGTATGATCGTGCAGGCAAATACAGAAACATTGGCGGGACTATGTCTGGCACAATGTGTAAATCCTGGAGTCCCGGTATTGCCGTCAGCTTCTTTAACTTATGGTAATCTTAAACTTGCGACCTGGGAATGTGCCAGTCCAGATACAGCGTTGATGCTCTCTGGAGCGATACAGATGTATAAAGAATTTTATCATTTACCTGCCAGGGCACAGACTGGGGTCAGCAGTTCAAAATGTTTGGATGATCAGGCGGGGATTGAAACAATGCAGAGTTTATTGCTCACGGCTTTGATGGATGTGGATGTGACGAGTCAATCTGTTGGGACTTTAGAAAATCTATTGACTGTATCTTATGAAAAAACACTGATTGACGATGAAGTCATTGATCGGGTGCGTCGGATCTTGCAGGGAATTGAGATTGATGAAGAAATGTTATCGGTAGAGGAGATCCTGGAAGTGGAGCATGGGCAAAACTTCTTGACACAAGACTCTACGTTAAGATATTTATGTAATGGATGGCAAGCGGATATTTCCGACTGGAATAGTTATGAAAATTGGATGAGCTTAAACCATACAGATATTGAACAGCGTGCTGCGGAGAAAGTACGGGATATTTTGGAAACGTCAGAAATCATATTGGATAAGGGTGTAACAAAAGAGCTTAATAAATATATAAAAAAATAGAAGATTTTTAAATTTGTTGCGAGTGGATGCGGTGTAGCGGGCTGCGCCAAATGGATAAAAGGCAGATACACCGTAAAGAGGGGCTTGCAGGTGGCGCAAATGGATTTAAAAATATGTTCTGGTGAAAAGAAAAAATGAAAATTATTACATGTGCGAGTTATTATGGCAGCGGATCGAGTGCCCTTACGGATTTAGTTGCAGAATATGATAATGTAAAGGATCTTTCAGATTATGAATTTCGATTCCTCCATGACCTGGATGGTGTAAGGGATCTGGAATATCATCTTGTGGAGAATCATAACAGACATAATTCTGGGCATGCACTTAAGAGATTCGTTAAACTTTCTAAGTTCAATGAAGGAAACGTTTTGAGTAAGAGATATTCACAGTTTTTTGATGAAGATGATTATCAGAAAATTACCGCTGAATATGTGAAAGATTTAACAGATTTTTCTTATCCAGGTTGGTGGTTTTATGATCTTTATGATAAAGGTCCGCGAATCTATTATTTATACCAGATGGCGAATCATTTATTCAGAAGGATTACAAAGGGAAAATTAAGGATATTACAGGATAAACAAATAATATGCAGTCATCCTTCTGAACAGAAGTTCTTATCAATAACTAAGAGATATGTTTCGAATCTGATGAGAGCTTTGAATAAAGAAAATGCAGAATATATGGAAATTGATCAGATTGTTCCTTCATCAAATTTGAAGGCGGTAATGAGATATTTTGATGATGAATTATTCGTATTTATCATCGATAGAGATCCGCGGGATGTTTATTTGTTGGGCAAATATCATTGGAAAGATGGTATATGTCCATCAGATCCCGACTTATTCTGTAAATGGTTTATTTATGCAAGAGAGGCGGGGAGTGGTGTTCTGAAAGAGTCATCGCACATCATCAAACTGCAATTTGAGGACATCATTTACCGATATGATGAGACTGTTAGTCGGATTGAGCAGTGCACAGGACTTGATCCAGGCTTGCATAACAAACAATTTTTAAAAATGAATCCTAAAAGATCTGTTGTGAATACACGGTTATGGGAAAAATATCCTGATGATCAAGGTGTTAAATTGATCGAGCAACGGCTTAGTAAATATTTATATGACTATTCAAGTATAGACACTGCTATCGTTTCTGGAGTCGAGGTAAGCGATCAATTGAATTTCTAAAATTTTACCCGTGGATATTTACAGGAAGAATTGATCCGAGCAAATGTGTTACCAGAGGACTACGACTTTGATGCTCATAAAGAGCTGGTTCCGATGAAGCCTGGGGATGTGCCGGTGACGTATGCAGACTAGATTAATAAAGTTTACCGAGTGGTATAATGAATTTTATAAATATGAGATACAACAGGAGTAAAACATAATGAACAAAAAGATTGCAGTTGCAGGAACCGGATATGTCGGTTTATCATTAGCTGTCCTTCTGGCACAGCACGATCAAGTGACGGCTGTGGACATCATCCCAGAGAAGGTTGCTCTCATCAACAGGCATATCTCACCCATTCAGGACGACCATATAGAAAAATATCTAGCAGAGAAAGAGCTTGACCTTACTGCTACGCTGAACGGTGCTGCCGCTTATCAGGATGCGGAATTCGTTATAATCGCTGCACCAACCAATTACGACAGCAGGAAAAATTTCTTTGATACATCTGCTGTCGAGGCTGTGATCACTTCCGTACTTGAGGTGAATGACCACGGGACATTAGTGATAAAAAGTACAGTTCCTGTGTCGTACACTGAGCGTATGAGAAAGCAGTTTGACTGTGACCGTATCATTTTCTCCCCAGAATTCCTCCGGGAGTCAAAGGCTCTCTATGATAACCTCTTTCCGTCACGGATCATCGTCGGCTGTGACAATAAAACGAGAGAAGCTGCTGAAACTTTCGCATCCCTACTCCAGGAGGGGGCGCTCAAAAAAGACATCGACACCCTGTTCATGGGCTTCACCGAGGCCGAGGCGGTCAAGCTATTTGCCAATACATACCTTGCCTTGCGCGTGTCTTTTTTTAATGAGCTGGACACTTATGCGGAGATGAAGGGGCTAGTGACAAAGGATATCATCGAGGGCGTATGTCTCGACCCCAGGATTGGACAGCATTATCGGAACACAAGTTTTGGCTATGGCGGTTACTGCCTGCCAAAGGACACCAAGCAGCTTCTCGCAAACTATGAAGATGTCCCGCAAAATCTCATCCAAGCAATCGTGGAGAGTAATCGTACGAGGAAAGATTTTATTGCCGAACGTGTTCTGGAGAAGGCTGGGTATCATACAGCGAACAGTATGTGGAATGTCGAAAAGGAACGGCCGCTCCTGATTGGTATCTGGAGACTCACCATGAAGGCCAACAGTGATAATTTCCGTCAGAGCAGTGTCCAAGGTGTCATGAAACGCATTAAGGCAAAAGGGGCAGCGGTGATCATATATGAGCCGACACTTGAGCAGGGAACAACATTTTTTGGGTCTCCTGTTGTCAATGATATCGAAGAGTTCAAGGAGAACTGTGATGTGATCGTTGCGAACCGTTATGATGATATGCTGGATGATGTGGCGGATAAAGTTTACACAAGGGATATATATAGACAGGATTAAAAGGGCACAAAATAAAAAGATGCGGGTGAAACAGGGATCACATAAGCTGATATCAGCAGAATTGAAAGAGGCGTCAGGAATCCAAGTCTTGGGATGTCAAAGAGGCTGGCTGCTGGGATGGGTATGCAGATGAGATTGGAGTTTGTACAGAGGACATAATCTTTCCACACATTGTGGATGTCCAAAACTAAGATAACTTGTCAAATTCCATGGAAATCGGAACGGGACATAAGATTGGCTATGACAGTCACAGACCAACCAGAAGCGGCACATCATCCAAAAGTAAATCCATATGCCATCAGTCTGCTTCCGATTTATCAAACAGAGCGTCCACGCTGTCAAAAATAGGCTGTTCCCCGGAGGCCAGATTCGCTTTTACACCTCTGATCGCCTCTCTCAACTCTAAATATATCCACTTTGTAAGAAATGTGCAAGGGGCAGAAAAATTTACGAACAAGATGTGGCTGGGGATTTAGGATCTGAAAATATCAGGGTTTTCCACAGCCTTTTCGCACAGTGTACATTCCAAGAGCAGCGTCTTCAGCGTATATCTCAGGTATATACTCCACATCCAGGTCGTTTTTGATCATAGGTAGGATCTGATCGGTGGTGGCGGCCTGCAGTTCCGGCAGGGGCATCAGGCCGTATAACTGGGAGATCAACGGAAAGGCGGGCACCAAGGCATATGTGAAGACCATCCATGTGAGGATCAAAGAGGATGAGTTTGCGTATAAATATGCGGAAGAGGAGTATCCGAAATAATATACTTGTGGTATCCGGTATATTGATGTTACAATATAAAAAAGGAGATGATGTGATGGCAGAAGGGATCGCATATCAGAATAAAGACATAGAGTTCAAGATATTGAGCGAATCCTACAGAGAACGTTCATTTGAGGCATATGGGCTAAAGATCCCGCGGATCAAGGAAGTCCTCCCAACAAATCTACCTGCGGTATCCGCTGATGAAATGCGTATGGATAACCTGTTCCTCTTAGAAGATGATACATACGCGCTCGTGGATTATGAGTCGGTGGATGCAGTCAGAAACCGTATAAAATATATGAACTATATATCCAGAGTAACACAGCGTCTTTATAGGGAGAACAAAAGAGTACCGGTCATAAGGATGATCGTCATCTATACGGGAGATGTTGAAAGTGCGGATGAAATATTCCAGGTCGGCTGCATGACTCTGCGTGTTGAGCAGGTATTTGTGACACATCTTCCAGCGGAGGAGATCTATAAGACGGTCATGCATAAGTTGGAGCGCGGAGAAAAGTTAACAGAACAAGAACTCATGCAGCTGATCATATTACCATTGGCAGGGAAAGGGCTGGAAGATAAGCAGACACGGATAAAACAGGTCATCGACCTGGTAAAACGGATTGAAGATGAACGGGAACAGAAGCTCGTGTTTTCTGGGCTTTTGGTGATCGCGGATAAGTTTATCGACAGAGTGGACGCAGAAAAAATAAGGAGGGAGATCACAATGACGAAAGTTGGGAGATTGATATTTGAAGATGGATTGACGGAAGGAAGGGAAGAAGGAAGAAAAGAAGGGAGAAAAGAAGGAGAGAAAAAACAGCGGATCATTGCAGTTGTCAATATGATGAAACTCGACATTCCGGAGGATAAGATATTGACAATGTATTCAGAAGAAGAACTGAAAGCGGCAAAAGAGGTCATGGGACAAAAAGCGTAAAAAAGAGAGCTTCGATCATGATATAGATAAAAAACAGCTGACAATATAAACATATCACATCCTACATTTTAAGAGCAGCGTCTTCAACTCCTTAGCGGCGATATTCAAAGGATACAATTCATTTTCAACAAAACAGACCTCCCGTACAGGGATCTCCTCCGCCAGCGTCAGCCGTACCACCTCCCCTTTTTCCAGAGCATCTTCAGCATATATCTCAGGTATATACCCCACACCCAGGTCATTTTTGACCATAGGGAGGATCTGGTCGGTGGTGGCGGCCTGCAGTTCCGGCAGGAGCATCAGGCCGTGGCGGCGGTAGAAATCTTCGTAAAACTGAAAAGTCACTGTATTCTCCCTTAAAGATATGAGCGGGTGTGTGGCCAGTTCCCTCAAAGTCAGACATTTTCCCTGAAAGGCCTTATAGGAGGGGCCTCCGATCAGGATGTCCCTGAACCGGAGGATCGGGTGGGAGAGCAGGGGCCGTTCGATCACAGAGGGCGTCACCACCACGGACAGATCGACTTCGCCGCGTTTGGCTGAGTCCAGGGCCTGGATGACCAGGTGGTTCAGGATGCGGATGCGGATCTTGGGGTGGTTCTGTTTGAACTGGCGCAGGGCCGGCAGCAAGACCATGCGCAGGGCCGTTTCGCTGGCCCCGATCGTCACACAGCCGTTTTGCATACTGGCGGACTGTGTGATCTCATTTTCCGCGAACTGGATCCGCTCCACAGCGGCTTTGACATGGGTGTAGAGCCGTTCGCCTTCCGGGGTCAGTGAGATCCCCCGGTTGGAGCGTATGAACAGGGAACAGCCCAGGCCGTTTTCCAGAAGCCGGATGGTCCGTGAGATGTTGGGCTGGCTGCTGTGCAGGGTCTGGGCGGCCTGGGTAAGATTTTTGTATTTTGCAGCATAGTAGAAGATGCGGTAGTATTCGTAATTGATGTTCATTTTATCTCCTGTCATATCAGATATTTATAGATACGATATCATATATATATTTTTCATATCCTGCAAAAGAGAGTATAATACATGGAGCGTGAAAAATCAATGGGTCATGGAGGGATGGTAAAATGGATAAGAATAAAGACCTGACGGTAGGAAAGCCGGAGACAGTGCTGTGGAGGTTCTGCCTGCCTCTGTTTGGGAGCATCATCTTCCAGCAGCTGTATAATATTGCCGACAGCTTGGTAGCGGGTAAATTTATCGGGGAAAATGCCCTGGCAGCGGTGGGGAACAGTTATGAGATCACGCTGATCTTCATCGCGTTTGCGTTCGGCTGCAACATTGGGTGCTCGGTGATCGTGGCGCAGCTGTTCGGGGCGAAGAGGTATAAAGATATGAAAACGGCCGTCTATACGACCTTGATCGCCAGCGGCATCCTGTGTGCGGTGTTGATGGTCTTTGGTGCGGTCTGTTGCGGGGGACTGCTGCGGCTGATCCACACGCCGGGGGAGATCTGGGCGGATTCCAGGCTGTATCTGGATATCTATATCCTGGGGCTTCCGTTTTTGTTTTTTTATAATATCGCGACGGGGATCTTCTCAGCTCTCGGCGATTCGAAAACGCCGTTTATCTTCCTGGCCGCGTCATCCACGGCGAATATCCTGGCGGATATCTGGTTTGTAGCCGGATTTTCTATGGGGGTGGCCGGGGTGGCCTGGGCGACGTTCATATGCCAGGGCATCAGCTGTGTGCTGGCGATGGCCGTTGTCTTGAAGAGGCTGGCCGGGATCCAGGCGGAGGGGAAGGCGGCGGTGTTTTCTGCCGCTATGCTGCGAAAGATCGCGGTGATCGCAGTCCCCAGCATCCTGCAGCAGAGCTTCATCTCAGTCGGGAATATCATCATCCAGAGTGTGATCAACGACTGCGGCGTGGGCGTGACGGCCGGGTATTCGGCGGCGGTGAAATTAAATAACCTGGTGATCACCTCGTTCACCACGCTGGGAAATGGGATGTCCAATTACACGGCGCAGAATATCGGGGCGGGGATCTGGCCCCGGGTGAAGGAGGGGTTCCGTGCGGGGGTAAAGATGATCTGGATCTTATGCGTGCCGGTGGTCATCCTGTATCTGACTGGTACGGAGCTGCTGGTGCGGTTTTTCATCAATGAGCCTTCTGAGATGGCGTTGTCGTCCGGGATGCAGTTTTTGTATATCGTATCGCCTTTTTACTTTGTGGTGTCTGTGAAATTGGTGGCGGACGGGATCTTGCGGGGGGCTGGAGCGATGAGGCAGTTTATGATCGCCACGTTTACGGACCTTTTTCTGCGGGTGGCGCTGGCCAAGATCCTTGTGATGAGTCTGGGATATATCGGGATATGGTGCGCCTGGCCGATCGGGTGGTCGATCGCGATGGTCTTGTCAGTGGTCTTTTATCGCAGGGGATGCTGGAAGTAGTGTCCGGATTTATTTCTTACGAAAATGTAAGAAATAAATCCGGAAGAAATACTTCCCTTTTTTTCTTTATAGAGTTAAAATCATTAGTGTATTGACAAACCAGCATTTATGTATTATTGTATTAATAGAACAGTACAGATGTGATCGGGAATACCTATGGAGGGTCATATGGAAAAATTGATCGAGATCCAGGACATGTGCAAGATCTACAATCCAGGAGAAAATGAAGTCTGGGCCTTGAACCACGTGGATCTGGACGTATACGAGGGGGAGTATGTGGCGATCATCGGGCATTCAGGCTCCGGGAAATCCACATTGATGAATATGTTAGGCTGTCTGGATGTGCCCACCACGGGCCGGTACCTGCTCCATGGCCAGGATGTTTCCTACATGACAGACAATGAGCTCTCGATGATCCGCAATGTGGAGATCGGATTCATTTTCCAGGGCTTCAATCTGATCGGAAATCTGAACGCCGTAGCGAATGTGGAACTGCCCCTGGTATACCGGGGTGTGGACCGGTGGGAGCGGCGGGAGTTGGCTGAGGAAGCCCTGCGGATGGTGGGACTGGAAAAGCGGATGACGCACAGGCCCTCGGAGATGTCCGGCGGGCAGCAGCAGAGAGTGGCCATCGCCCGGGCCATCGCCGCCCGGCCGCCGGTGATCTTGGCAGACGAGCCCACCGGAAATCTGGATTCCAAGTCTACGAAAGAGATCATGGGGATCTTAAAAGGTTTACATAGCGAAGGACGTACAGTGATCTTGATCACCCACGATGACGAGATTGCTGAGAGCGCACGGAGGATCATCCGGATCATGGATGGAAAGATCGTGGAAGACATCATGAATGAAAACTATGAAGAGGAGGAATGAACACATGCCGAAGGAGAGAGCACCGAAACGCCCGAAGGGAAGGAAGACACCACAGCAGAGAAGACGACAGGGGAGGATCATCACGGTCATCATCGGCGTTCTGGCGATCTTGTCCATGGTCGCTCTCCTCATGCTGCCGCGGATGACGCAGACCGATACCACGCCCATGGTGGCCACCCAGGAGGTGCAAAAGGGGGATGTGACCGCCTACCTGGAAGTGAGCGGCACAGTGAAGAGTTTAAAGACGAAGACCTACTACTCACCAGTCAACGCAGCGGTGAAAGAATATGCCGCCAAGGCCGGACAGGCGGTGACGGTGGGCACCACTTTAGTGAGTTTTGATACCTCCACATTGGAGCGGGATAATCAGAAAGCGAGCTACACCCGGTCGGTCACAGTCAACACAAACCAGGATGTCCTGGACAAAGCGGCCAAGTCCCGGGCGGAGGCGGACGTCGCCAGGGGCAACACCCGGATCATCCAGAGTGATATCGACCGCTTTAAAAACTATATCAACGGTCTGAAACAGGCCATCAGTGACCGGACCATCCAGCTGTCTCAGCAGGCGACCGTTTCAGCGGCAGTCCTACGCCAGGATCAGGTGCTGGAGACCGAAACCCTGAGCCAGGCTCTGGAGGCGGCCACACAGATCGAGAGCCTGAAGGCGCGGGATACTACATACCAGGCTGAGATCGACAGCCTGACCATCTCCAAATCCCAGGCAGAATTTGAAGGAGATAAAAACACGGCGGCGACGATCGGGGCACAGATCAAGAACAAGACGAAGACCATCGAGGCGGATCAGATCTTGATCGATCAGTTGGAAGAGCAGATGGGAGATTATGCCGGTCTGCCCGCCGCAGATATCCAGCAGATGTTGGAGGGGATGTCTGCCGCAGATGGATCAGTCATGGATCTGGATACAGGAAACGCCGCCACAGACGCCCAGCTGGCCCAGTGGCAGCTGGATCTGGAAAATGCCCAGACTACGCTGGGAGAACTCCAGTCAGACCTGGCACAGGAGGAGGCGAAAGTGGATGCCGCGGACGCCACCGATGTCACAGCGGCCAGCAAAAAAGCCATGGAGGGCAACAACAACCTGGCGGAGATCGATTCCATGTCCCAGGAAGAGATTTTGGAAAAAGGGCGTAGGGGGATCAAGGCAGAATTTAATGGGATCATCACAAAGGCGGAACTCTTCCCTGGGACAGAGGCGACCCAGGGCATGGAGTTGGTCAGCGTGGCCAGCAACGATGACGTGGCCGTGGAAGCCACTGTCTCCAAATACGATTACGGAAAATTAAAAGAGGGCCAGAAGGCACAGGTCACCATCGGGGACAATGTGTACCAGGGGACCGTGGGCGACATCAGCCGCGTGGCCCAGCAAAATGAGAAGGGCGCGCCGATCATCACCTGCGAAGTCAACATCGACAACCCGGACGATGGGATCTTCCTGGGGGTGGAGGCGAAGGTTTCGATCCTCACCGGTTCAGAGAAAGATGTGCTGACAGTCCCAGTGGAGGCGGTCAACACAGGCAAAGACAGCACCTTCTGCTATGTGCTGGACAACGGTGTGATCGCCCGCCGGGAGGTCGTGGCCGGGATCAGTTCCGATACGCAGACACAGATCCAGGAAGGTTTAAAAGAGGGCGACCTGGTCATCCCGCAGCTGACGGACGGATTGATGGAAGGGAGCGCGGCGAAGAGCATGCCGGCTGAAAGCGGACTGGAGGGTGCAGATGGGGCAGATGATTGAATACATTAAAATGGCTCTGTCCAACATCCGCTCGAACAAAGGCCGTTCCTTTTTGACCATGCTGGGTATCATCATCGGTATATCTTCAGTCATCACGATCATGGGTGTGGGAAACGGGTTTGAGGAGGAGATGAACGAACAGCTCGCCTCTTTTGCCGGAGGTCAGATCTATATCTATACCAGTGATGAAGGCCAGAGAAATGATGAGTACATGAATGCGGAGGATATGGAGGCCATAGAAGCGCTGGAGGGGGTTTCCGGCACCAGCCCGGATTATATGGATACGGGGATCACGCTGGCGCCGAAGGGGACCTTCGATGTTAGTATCCGGGGCGGGGGCACAGCCCAGGAGGAAGTGTCCGGGATCAAGATCATAGCCGGGCGTTATTACAATGAGGGAGATATCGCAACAGGGAACCATGTGTGCGTGATCCGCAAAAAGGACGCGCTCAAGGCTTTCGGCACAGATGATATCCTGGGGATGAGCCTGGAAGTGAGTCTTTACAATAACACGGTGGACCTGACGATCATCGGCATCTTTGAAAATAAAAATGAGGACAGCATGGTGAGTTATGACTACGCCGGGGATTCGATCTCTCTGGAAATGCCCTATACGGCCTTTGAAGCCTTCGGATGGGAGACTACGGAGGATATCTACAGCTTTTATGTGACCACAGACGGCACAGTGGAATCCGCCATCGTGGCGCAGAGCGCCATACAGCTCATGAATCGGCGGCATTACAGCCAGGGGGAAGACTATTATCAGATGCAGGATTACAACGACCAGGTGGGCCAGGTGAACAGTATGCTGGGGATGATCACAGGGTTTATCTCCTTTGTGGCCGGGATCTCGCTGCTGGTCGGTGGGATCGGGGTCATGAACATCATGCTGGTGTCCGTGACGGAGCGGACCCGGGAGATTGGGATCCGGAAAGCCCTGGGGGCGAAGACTTCATCCATCACCATGCAGTTTCTGGCGGAGTCGGCGATCATCACCTGTATCGGAGGGCTGATCGGGATTGGGATCGGGATCGGGTTGGCCCGTGCGATCTGTTCGGTCCCGACACTGGATTTCCCGCCGGGGATCCATGTGTCTACGATCTTGTTCGCCACGCTGTTCTCTTCGGGGATCGGGATCTTTTTCGGGCTGTATCCGGCGCGGAAAGCCGCGAAATTAAGCCCCATAGAGGCGTTGCGCAGGGAATAGGGAAAATAGGAGATATGGTTTATAAAAAAGGGCAGGCCGCACGGATCGATCGCACACGGCCGGCCCTTTTTCTTTAAAATCGATCAGAAAAACCTTGACAGACGGCCATTCTTTTTTTATAATAACTGTATTAATACCAATAATACAGTCGATACAGTTAACACGATCCATACAGTGGACAGAAAAGAGGGATGTGCATGATCATTTTAGATTATCAGGACCGTCGGCCGATCTATGAGCAGATCGTGGAGAAATTCCAGGCCCTGATCTTGAGCGGGGCGCTCCCGCCGGACAGCCAGCTCCCGTCGGTGCGGAGACTGGCGATGGAGCTGTCGATCAACCCGAACACGATCCAGAGGGCTTATGCCCAGCTGGAGAAGGAGGGATTTGTCTATCCGGTGAAAGGGCGGGGGAATTTTGTCTCGCCAAACCTGGAGGCGGCGGCCAGAAAGCGGGAGATGTTTTTTCAGGAGCTTAAGGAACTGCTGGGAAAGGGCAGGACTTTCGGGGTGACGAAAGAAGAGCTCCTGGAATATATGGAAGGATATTATAAGGAGGAAGCCATATGATACAGACAGTAGGCGTCAGCAAGAAGTTTGACGATGTGCAGGCGGTCAACAGCCTGTCCCTTGAGATCCACCAGGGGGAAGTCTTCGGTCTGGTGGGGACCAACGGGGCGGGAAAAAGTACATTACTGCGTATGCTCTGTGGCATTTTAAAGCAGGATGAGGGGACGATCACCGTGGACGGGCGGCCCGTCTATGAGGACGAGGAGACCAAGCGGGAGATCTTCTATATCTCCGACGACAGCTATTTCTTTTCCAATGGCACGCCGGTGGATATGGAGCGGTATTACAGGCAGTTCTATGTGAAATTTGACACGGAGCGGTTTTACAAACTGCTGCTCCAGTTTGGCCTGGAGAAAGGGCGGAAGATCCGCACGTTTTCCAAGGGTATGAAGAAGCAGCTGAGCGCGATCTTGGGGATCAGCGCGAACACAAAGTATCTCTTATGTGATGAGACGTTTGACGGGTTAGATCCGGTGATGCGCCAGGCGGTCAAGGGGATGTTCGCCACGGAGGTCATGGAGCGGGAGTTCACGCCGGTGGTCGCGTCCCATAACCTGAGGGAACTGGAGGATATCTGTGAAAATGTGGGGCTGCTGCACAGAGGGGGCATCCTTCTGTCGGAAAATCTGGAGGATATGAAGCTGCATCTGCATAAGGTACAGTGCGTGATCCCTGAGGAGGCCCAGGAGAAACAGCTTTTACAGGAACTGGATGTGATCCGCTGCGACCACCAGGGGTCCCTTCTGATGGTGACAGCCCGGGGGACCCGCTCGGAGATCATGCGGTGCATTGAAGAGAAAAATCCTCTGTTCTGCGAGATCATCCCGCTGACTTTGGAAGAGATATTTATCAGCGAAACGGAGGTGGCTGGCTATGAAGTCAAAGATCTTATCTTTTAGTATCTTGAAGGAATCGATGAAAAAACAGGTCTGGGTGCCAGCGTTGATCACCCTCGGTTTTTTCTTAAGTCTGCCAGTCATGGGCATGGTCTATCTGGAGATCCTCCAGACAGGGGGCAGGACACAGATGGAGATCATCGAGGCGTATTCCCGGCTGATCGCAGGGACGAGATTCCCGTTTTTGGCGATGATGATGGTGGGGAGCGCGGTGCTGACGGGAGTCAGTGGTTTTTCCTGGCTGCATTCCAGGGTCAAGACGGATTTTTATCACAGTCTGCCCATACGCAGGGAGAAGATCTTTTTGAACCAGATCGTTTTGGGGATCTTATATTTTGTGGTACCTTATCTTGTCAATCTCCTTTTGGCCTACGTGGTGGGGATCATCCATGGGATCCTGCGGGGGGAGCTGGTGCGGATGTCCCTGGTGAGTTTTCTGTATCAGAGCCTGTTCTATGTGCTGCTGTATCTGGTGGTGGTGCTGGCTATGCTGCTCACCGGGAAAGTGGTGGCCGGTGTGTGTGGGGCGTTTGTCCTGAATTTTTACGCACCGGTGATGAGTCTGCTCCTGCAGGGGTTGTCGGCGACTTTTTTTGAGACCTATGCATCTGGGGATACGCTGTTGTGGAAGATCTTGGAGAAGGGGTCGCCGGTGTTCGCGTATTTTACCTGTCAGCCGGATAACTCTTTTGTGATCTCCGGAAAAGTCTGGGGGATCGGGATCTTCGCCGCAGCGGTCCTGCTGGCTCTGTGTTTCTTTTTGTATCGGAAGCGCCCTTCGGAGGCGGCAGGCCGTACCGTGGCTTTCTTCCGGTTAGGAAAAGTGATCCAGTATATGATCGAAGTGGTGATCATTGTGGGTTCGGGGATCCTATTTTGCAACATCACGGTGCGCGCGCCTCTGGCATGGATGGTCTTTGGCATACTCCTGGGCGGCGTGCTCTCCCACGGTATCCTGGAGGTCATCTACGAGGGGGATATCCGCCGGGCGATGGCACACACATGGATGATGGGCGCTTCGATCGTCACATCCATGCTGATCATCGGGATCTTCTATGGGGATGTGTTGGGATACGATGACTTTTTTCCAAAACAGGACCAGCTGCAGAGCGTGCGGATCTGTATGGGTTACGATATGTACACAGGGCAGGGATATGACCGGGAACAGGAAGAGGCTATGGAGAGATTGGCGGAGGATCCCCATGTGTATGAAGTGCTCCGTGAGATCAAAGAGGGCAGATTGGTGCAGGTGAAGACCGCTGAGGGTACGGAACACCGGCGGCAGGACGGCACAGACCCGTCTCAGATCCGATGTGTGTCGGTGGAATACGGCCTGGGCGGCGGGCGGAAGGCTTTTCGGAGTTATTATGTGGATTTTGAGCAGTTTTGCACATTGCTCCTGTCCCTGTACGACAATACGGAATATAAAAAGATCATCTACCCTCTGGCCACGCTGACAGAGGAAGAGTTGGAAAAATGTATCGACCGCGTGGAGATCACATCAGGCACGGGGGATATGGAATCGCCGTTTACCGGAAATGTGCAGGCGCGGACGGAATTTTTAAAAACATACCGCGCGGAGCTGATGCAGATGGATGCGGAGACATTGGCTGGGGAGGTCCCCGTGGGGCGGCTGGAATTGGTGGCAGATCGGGATTTTTATGGTGATGAGTGGTACCTCATGGGGGAATGGATGGATGCGGAGGATTCAGGATATTTTATCTATCCCTCGTTTACCAGGACACTGGCCATGCTAGAGGAGCAGGGGGTGGAGATGCCGGAAGGCTTTTCTCTGGACAATGTAAAGAGCGTGGTAGTGTATGACTATCGGGACGAAAACGAGAATGTTGTGGATAAGACGATCAAAGACCGCGAGCAGATCGCGAAGATCCTGCCAGGACTGGTCAGTGCAGACTGCAACAATGGTTTTATTCCGTTTGAGGATTATGTCGATGTCCGTGTGGACCTCGCCGGGGGCGGGGAGTACGGTATCAGTGTCCAGTGCATGGTCCGCAAGGGGCAGATGCCTGAACTTCAGTGAGCGGATGGGCTGTTGGATGAAGGGACGTGTGTACGTCCCTTCATTTATGATTGTATGGATATGGGTTTGGGTTTATAATGGATATAGAAGTGCAGAGACGAGAAATACAATGTATTGTATTATGGATGGGTAGGTTCTGTTATGGATATGAAGATATTGATCGTGGAGGATGACCCGGCGATCGCGGGCGTGGTGCGCAGCCAGGTGGATGCCTGGGGATACGAGGGGGCAGTGGTGGAAGATTTCCAGAATGTCTTGGAGCAGTTTTTGCAGTGGAAGCCGCAGATGGTGCTGCTGGATATCTCCCTGCCTTTTTACGACGGGTATTACTGGTGCCGGAAGATCCGGGAGGTGTCGCAGGTGCCGGTGATCTTCATCTCCTCGGCCGCAGACAATATGAATGTGGTGATGGCGGTGAACATGGGGGCCGACGACTTTATCGCGAAACCCTTCGACCTGCAGGTGCTGATGGCGAAGATCCAGGCCGTGATGCGCCGGGCCTATGATTTTGGAAATCAGATCCACTGGCTGGAACATAAGGGGGCTGTCCTCAATACGGAGGATACTTCCCTGCACTACCGGGGCGAGCGGCTGGAGCTGACGAAGAACGACTACAGGATCTTGCAGACACTGATGGAGAATAAGGGAAAAGTGGTCAGCCGGGATGTGCTGATGACCCGCCTGTGGGAGACGGACAGTTATATCGATGAAAATACGCTGACCGTCAATGTGGCCCGTCTGCGCCGGAAGCTCTCATCTCTGGGGTTATCTGGTTTTATACAGACGAAGAAAGGGATGGGATATATCATTGAGTGAGAGACGATCGACGCATATCCTGCTGTCTTATATAAAGGACAGGCGGAAGATCTGGTTGTTATCCCTGGTGTGGAGTCTGCTCTTTGGGTTGGTCTATTATTTCTATGGCCTTCCCTGGGAGCCTTTTGTCTATGCGCTGATCCTCTGTCTGGCCGTGGGCCTGATGGCAGCTGTGGCGGACGTATATAGTTACTGGAAACGCCATAGGTATCTGATCTGGCTGGGGGCAAAGATCGGACAGGGAGTCCCGGATCTGCCCGCATCCCGGGGACTTCTGGAGGAGGATCATATCTATCTGTTGAAAAAACTCTGGGAGGAGAAAGAAGACTGTCTGGCCGCGGGCAGAAAAGAGCAGCAGGAGAGTCTGGATTATTACACGCTCTGGGCGCACCAGGTGAAGACACCGCTGGCGGCCATGCGTCTGCTCTGTCAGGAGGAGGACACATCCACAGGGCGGGCGCTGCAGGCGGAGGTGTTCAAGATTGAGCAGTACGTGGATATGGCATTGTCCTATGTACGTCTGGGGAGCAGTTCCACGGATTATGTATTCCGGAGATATCCGCTGGATGACTTGATCAGACAGGCGGTGCGCAAATACGCGGCCTTATTCATCCAGAAGAAGATCCGGCTGGATCTAAAAGAGCTGGACTGCCTGGTGCTCACAGATGAGAAATGGATATCTTTTGTGATCGGGCAGATCCTATCCAACGCGCTGAAATATACGTCTAAGGGCTGTGTATCCATCTACCGGGAGCCAAAAAAAGTCCTGGTGATCCAGGATTCGGGCATTGGGATCGCGCCGGAGGATCTGCCCCGGATCTGGGAAAAAGGATTTACCGGATACAATGGAAGGGAAGACAAACGAGCCACAGGGATCGGATTATATCTGTGTAAGAGGGTCCTGGAAAATCTATCCCATACGATCACAGTGACATCCAAGATCGGGGAGGGGACGAAGGTGTCCATCGACTTCTCTGTAAAAGAATTGACATAAGTTCCGTGAAATGTTATCGTGTAAAAAAAAGAACGAGAGGAAGATACGATGAGCATTGCAGACCACATTTTTATAGATATGTGCCAGGATATCCTGGAAAACGGGGTGGATACCCGCGGGGAGAAAGTGCGCCCCATCTGGCAGGATACAGGAGAGTCTGCCTACACGATCAAAAGATTCGCGGTGGTGAACCGCTACAATCTGCGCCAGGAATTTCCAGCCCTGACCCTGCGCAAGACGGGGATACGCAGCGCATTTGACGAGCTTTTATGGATCTGGCAGAAGAAATCCAACAATATCCATGACCTGAACAGCTGCATCTGGGACAGCTGGGCGGATGAGTCCGGATCCATCGGCAAGGCATACGGTTACCAGCTTGGGGTAAAACATAAGTATAAGGAGGGGATGATGGACCAGGTGGATCGGGTGCTCTATGACCTGCGCAGCAATCCCTTCAGTCGTCGGATCCTCACCAGCCTGTTTGTCCATCAGGACCTCCATGAGATGGCGTTGTATCCGTGCGCATATTCCATGACGTTCAATGTGACCCAGCGGCCGGGGGAGGAGCGGCTGACCTTAAATGCCATTTTAAATCAGCGTTCCCAGGACGTGCTGGTGGCGAATAACTGGAATGTGTGTCAGTACGCGCTGCTGGTCCATATGTTTGCCATCGTCTCGGATATGCAGGTGGGGGAACTGGTGCATGTGATCGCGGATGCACACATATATGACCGCCATGTCCCGATCGTAAAGGGATTGATCCAGAGACCCACCTATGCTGCGCCGAAAGTGACGCTGGATCCGGATGTGCGGGATTTTTATGATTTTACAGTGGACAGCCTGCGGATCGAGGATTACCAGGCCGGTCCGCAGGTGAAGGATATCCCGGTGGCAGTGTGAGAGTAAGAGAAAGGGGAGATGGATCATGCAGACGATCGTAGCGGTGGATAAGAACTGGGGCATTGGGAAAGATAATAAACTTTTGGTGAGCATCCCGGCGGATATGAAATTTTTCCAGGGGGAGACCATGGGCAAGGTGGTGGTCATGGGACGGAAGACCCTGGAGAGTTTTCCGGGCGGGAGGCCGCTGGTGGGGCGGACGAACATTGTCCTGACCAGGAATACAGAGTATAGGGTCAAAGGTGCACAGGTGGTGCACAGCCAGGAGGGATTGTTGAAAGAGTTGGAAAAGTATCCTCCAGAGGATGTCTACGTTATCGGCGGGGACAGCGTGTATGAGCAGCTGCTCCCGTATTGCGATACGGCCCATGTGACGAAGATCGATTTCGCCTATGAGGCGGATTCTTTTTTTCCGGATCTGGATCAGATGGAGGGGTGGGAGATGACGGAGGCCAGTGAGGAGCAGACTTATTTTGACTTAGAATATACTTTTGTGAAATATGAGAGGGTTTGACTCCATCCTATATCAATACAGCGGCAGACCGGGCGGAGCGTTTAAAATAATTGTATCTTTTTCCCAAATGTGCTATATTTAAATATGGAAAAAGACTGAGCTTAAGTGAAAGGGATGAAGAACGATTATGACAGAGATTCGACTGGAACAGACGAAGGAACCAAAGACGCTGCCCACCCCGGAAGATCCGTTGGTATTTGGGACGATCTTTACAGACCATATGCTGGAGGTGGACTATACAGAAGGGAAGGGCTGGCATGACGCGAGGATCGTGCCTTATCATAACCTGGAATTAGATCCTGCGGCGATGGTGTTCCACTATGGACAGGAGATGTTCGAGGGGCTGAAAGCCTATAAGACAGAGGAAGGCAAGATCTTGTTGTTCCGTCCGGATAAGAACCTGGAGCGCGCCAATAATTCCAACCGCCGGCTGATGATCCCGGAGATCCCGGAGGACATCTTCATAGAGGGGATCAAGAAAGTGGTGCGTATGGATGAGCGGTGGATCCCCACAAGACCGGGGACATCCCTTTATATCCGCCCGTTTGTCATCGCTACGGATCCGTTTTTGGGCGTGCGTCCGTCCCATACGTATAAATTTATGGTCATCCTCTCCCCGGTAGGCCCTTATTATCCGGAAGGATTAGATCCGGTGAAGATCTGGATCGAGGATGAATATGTGCGCGCGGTCAGGGGCGGCATCGGCGAGACGAAGACCGGCGGCAACTATGTAGCGTCCATGGCGGCTCAGATCAAAGCCCATGAGGAAGGATACTCTCAGGTCTTATGGCTGGACGGTGTGGAGCGTAAATATATCGAAGAAGTGGGGGCTATGAACATTTTCTTCAAGATCGACGGCAAAGTGGTGACGCCTGTCTTAAACGGGAGCATCCTGCCCGGTGTGACCAGGGATACCTGTATCGCCCTCTGTAAGGAGTGGGGCTATATGGTGGAAGAGAGGAAGGTATCCGTGGAAGAGCTGGAGAAAGCCGCCAAGGACGGCACCCTGGAAGAAGTATGGGGGACCGGTACGGCCGCGGTCATCTCTCCGGTGGGCCATCTGCGCTATGAGGAGGACGTATTCCAGATCAAAGACGGCGGCATCGGCGAGCTGAGCCAGAGGCTCTACGATACGGTGACCGGCATCCAGCTTGGCAAGATCGAGGATACCCATGGATGGACCGTGGAAGTGGAGTAGGCGAGGAGAAGATTGAAGAAAACGATCCTTTTATTGGAAGATGATGAAAATTTAAACCGGGGGATCGCCATGCGCTTGGAAAAGGAGGGCTACCAGGTCCTCCCGGCGTTTGGCATGTCCCAGGCCAAGGGATTGATGATGCAGCATGAGGTCCATCTGGTCATCACGGATATTACGCTGGGGGACGGCAACGGCATCGATTTCTGTCGCTGGGTCCGGGCGCACAGCAGTGTGTACCTGATCTTCCTCACCGCATTGGATGCGGAGATCGATATCGTAAATGGGTACGATCTGGGGGCGGATGATTACATCACTAAGCCGTTTAGCCTGATGGTGCTGGTATCGAAAGTCCACGCTCTGATGAAACGGGTGGAAGTGGCGCAAGTGTCCTATCTCGTGTGCGGGGATGTGCGTGTCTCCCTGCGGGAGATGAAGGTGTGGAAAGGGTCTGAGCAGCTTTTTTTGAGCAGGAAAGAGATGCAGCTCTTGATATTCTTTTTGGAGAATCCAAAACAGATCTTTTCAAAAGATCAGATTGCGGATGCTGTGTGGGATATGGACGGGCAGTTTATGGATGACAATACAGTCCCCGTCAATATCAGCCGTCTGAAGAAGAAACTATCCAGTGATGGGATACAAAATGTGAGAGGCATTGGGTATATATGGACAAAGGAAGTGTTGAGAGAGTAGCGCTCTATGGATCGGCGGGATGTGATCGTTCAGTGAGAGTCTGCATCTGTTAAAGCTTTCATAAAAAACGATAAAAAGCATTGTCGAAAAAAGAGATGTGTGTTATACTCCATCCATGGGAAACCATAGAGCCAAAAGGCGGCTTACCCTCTATCTTTGGAGGGTGTAACAGCCCTCCAGACAAAAGAAAGGAGGGCGATCACAATGATTACATATCAGGATCTGATCCAGATTGGTTCATTCATTGTTGCTCTTATTGGTCTGATCTATCAGATCTTTAAAGATAAGAGAAAATAGCCGCCACTACCACCAATAGTGACGGCTGGTCTCGTAAGAGACAATAGCTTCATCATTTGAGGTGTAAGCCGCTTCTATGGCTTTCCCTTTTCTGTTTATAATATAGCATATCGGACAGCAGGATGCAAGAGATTTTTGTTTTTCTTGGTATGGGACATAAAATGGATGGGATCGATAAAGAAAATAGATCTGGTAAGCCTATATGAAAGGTCTTGAGGGGATACAGGAATATGGACAAAGGAAGTATTAAGAGAGTAGTCCTTTTTTGGGGGCTGCTCTTTTGCGTGGTCATGGGAGGTGCGGCGTCTGTTTTTGCATGGGAAGAGACTGTGCGCACACGGGATGAGGAGATGCTGGGACAGCTGATCTTGCTGGAGCCGAAGACGGAGCAGGAGTACGTGAGTGTGATGCGGGGAAAACAGGCGGCAGATCCAAGAGCATCTGTCAGAGCGGGACGGGAGGCGGATGAGAGATATGGGTATGTGGGGGATTATGCTTTTATCTCTCCGACAGTTGCCGCGTTTCTCCCTGTACAGGTAGCGTCGACTGTTTTGGTGGCGCTGCTGCTGGGGGTCCTGATCCTTTTCCAGAAAAAAAGACAGGGTAAGATGGAAGTGGAGATGTTTGCGCTCCAGGATGAGCTGGCGCAGGCTCTGGAGGAAAACAGGGTCTTAAGAGGGAAGATGGAGCAGGAGGAGAAAAAGACCAAGACACTGGTCACAGATGTATCCCACCAGCTCAAAACGCCCCTGGCTTCACTGAAGATGTGTTATGAGATCGCGGACACCAGCAATTTTACCCCAAAAGAGCAGCAGGCATTCCTGATACAGGGACGCCAGGAGGTGGATAAGCTGGAGGGCTTGATCAACTCCCTGGTACAGGTCTCCCGATTGGAAGCGGGCATGATCCAGATAAAAAGGACACAGGTGAGCCTGCAGAAGATCTTACAGGATGCAGTCAACAGCGTCTATATGAAAGCGTATGAGAAAGGGATCGATGTGTCGGTCGTTGGGTCCGAGGCGGGGGATGTGTACCTGGATCCCCACTGGACACAGGAGGCGCTGGTCAATATTTTGGATAATGGGGTGAAATACTCTGCACAGGGGACGGCCATCGAGATACGCATACAGCGGATGGTCAGCCATTATCTGCTGGAGATCGAGGATGAGGGCATGGGGATCCAGCGGGAGGAACGGAATCGGATCTTCCAGCGTTTTTACAGAGGACGTTCTAAGGCGGTGCAGGAGACAGAAGGGTCCGGCGTGGGGTTGTATCTGACGCGGAAGATCCTGGAGGCCCAGGGTGGGACGATCTGTGTGAGACCGGGGAAGCGGGGGAGCCTTTTCCAGGTCACGGTCCCCTGTAAGGTCTGACCGTACGATTCTTACAGGATTGTTATCGAGACCACACCTTTTTTGTAAGGATCAAGGTGTAAGATATCAGAAGATCAAACAGGAAAGGGGCATTATAGATGAGTGAAAAGATATTGGAGACGGAGGATCTGTGTAAATATTACGGCAGTGGTGAGAACATCGTCAAAGCCATCGACCACACCACCATGCACATACAGAGGGGAGAGTTTACAGCGGTCGTGGGGCGTTCCGGGTCGGGAAAGAGTACGCTGCTGCATATGTTGGGTGCACTGGACCGGCCGGACAGCGGCCGGGTGCTGATCGAGGGGAAAGATGTGTTCAGTCTGAAAGATGAGCAGCTGGCCATCTTCAGGCGGCGGAAGATCGGGTTCATATTCCAGAATTTCAATCTGATCCCGTCCCTGAATGTATGGGAGAACATCGTCCTGCCCATAGGACTGGATAAGAAAAAGGCCAACAAGGAGAGGGTCTTGGATCTGGCGCAGCGGATCGGGATCCAGGACCGGCTGGAGGCGTTGCCCAACACATTATCCGGCGGACAGCAGCAGCGGGTGGCCATCGCCCGCGCGCTGGCGGCGAAACCTGCGATCATCCTGGCGGATGAGCCCACCGGCAGTCTGGATTCCGGCACGGAACTGGAAGTGATCTCCCTGTTAAAGACCTGTGTCAATGAATATGGGCAGACGTTGGTCATGATCACCCACGATGAGACGATCGCCCAGATGGCGGACCGTGTGTTGGAGATCGAGGACGGGAAGGTGGTGAGCCGATGAGCACAGTAGGCCAGATGGCATGGGCAGATTTTAAACGGAACAAAGGCAAGAATATCCTGACAGGCATCGCGATCATCCTGACGACACTCCTTCTCTTCGTCATCCCCACGGTGGGATTTGGGCAGATGGATGTGCAAAAAGCGGCTGTCAATGAGATATATCCCACATTCCACGGGATGTACCGGGATGTGGATGAAGAGACTGTGGGTGTGCTGCAGCACCGGGCGGAAGTGGAGGCCCTGGGGCTGCGCCAGGATGTGGCGCGGATCCCGTCCGGAGACGGTATGAGCGTGATGATCTATGTTGACCAGACGGCACAGGGACTGTCCAAGACCACATTGGAGACAGGCTATTTCCCGGAACAGCGCAATGAGGTCGCTGTGTCGGAAGGCTTTTTGGAAACGCTGGGGGTAACGGCGGGGCTCGGCGATACGATCCAGATCCCTTTCCAGGTGGAGGAGAGCGGCAGTCTTGGCTATGAGGAGAGGGAGGACTTTACGATCACCGGCATACTCCCCACTTCAAAGGAGCAGCGGGAGGCCAACACATATTTCGTGCTGGTATCGAGAGCGTTCATGGAGGAAAAACAGCCGGAAGATGTGCGCAGATACCGGGTGATGTTTAGGATCGCGGGGGCGGATGACCTGACCAGTGATGGGATCGAAAGAGTCTTTCATGATATGGCGGCAGATCTTGGGATCCCCGAAGGCAATGTGGTGGCGAACAGCGATTATATGTGGGCAAATTATGTGGATCCTGCTTTTTATACAGGGGTTGTCATTATCCTCCTCACCGTGGTCCTGGCCGGGATCATGACGATCTGCAGCATTTACTATATCTCGACGATCTACAAAGTACAGGAATATGGAAAGATAAAAGCCCTGGGTGCCACAAAGCGGCAGATCCGCCAGATCGTCTTCAGGGAGGGGATGCTGGCGGCCGCTATCGCGATCCCGATCGGGCTCATCCTGGGCACAGTCATATCCAAAGCCGGGTTCTTATATCTCATCAAATCCTATGCGGAAGACGATCTGCTGATGAAGGTCACCGCCCAGGTGATCAGCCAGGGAAAAGTTTCTCTGTGGAAGCCGTGGATCTATGTTCTGGCCATTGTGGTCACACTCCTGGCGATGGCTGTATCCCTGATCCGGCCGATGCAGATCGCATCTCGGATCTCGCCGGTGGAGGCCATGCGCTATGACGGGGATCTGAAGATCCGGCAGAAAAAAAGAAAAGGCCGCAGGGACATGAGCTTGGCGACGCTTACCGGCGCAAATCTGATGCGGAATAAAAAGCGTACGTTTCTGACCGTGGTCACATTGAGCCTGACAGGGATACTCTTCATAGTGTTGTCCACAGTGCTCTCCTGTGCGGATCCCGAAGAGATCGCACGGGATGCCATGTTTGACGATCTGCTGCTCAGTGTGGACAGCAGATCAGGGGATAAGATGCATCCGGAACAGGAGTGGACCGCCCTCTGTAAGGATAACCCGCTGGATCCGGAACTGGAAAAAAAGATCCAAGGGATCCCAGGTGTAAAGAAGACCACAAAGTCCAGCATGCTGCAGACCCACCTGAAAGACTTGATGGACGGGGATGCGTTCTGGAGTGAGTATATCATCGGCATACCAGAAGACTATGCGGCCCGGATGGAAGAGAGCATCGTAGAGGGAGCGGTCACCTATGAGGAGTTGTGCCAGGGGGATAAGATCCTCATGGATAAAAATATGCTGCGCTGGGCGCCGGACTGGAAAGTGGGCGATACACTGGATATGATCCTGGAATGCGGGGACGGTCCGGTGGAAAGATCGTTTGAGATCGCAGCGATCGCGGATATGCCTGTGGGGCTGAATCAGTATTCGCCCTTCGTGCTGCCGAAACAGGTGGTGGATGGACTGGGCGGTATGCCCATGGACTACTACTGGTCTGTGGATGTGGATGAGAGTCAGGCAGAAAATGCACAAAAACAGATCCGGACACTGCTTGAGGAACGGGAATTCCTGGAGATGGAGACCTACGAGGAAAAGGTTGCGCTCAATAAGAAACAGACAGGTCTTGTGGCCCAGATCTGCTATGTGTTCATGGCAGTCTTAGGGGGCATCGGGATCATGAACCTGGTCAACACGCTGCTCAACAGCATCTATGTCAGGCGCAGGGAGCTGGGGATCTTGCAGGCCATCGGTCTGTCCGAAAAGCAGATGGTGCGCATGCTGCAATTGGAAGGTGCATTTTACACAGCGGGGACGTTGGGCTTGTCTCTGTGCGTGGGTTCCCTGGCGGGTTATCTGATGTTCCTATACGCCAGGAAAGACGGGATCTTGGGGATCGTCAGCTATCATTATCCGGTGGGGCAGGCAGTCTGTCTGGTGGCTGTGGTCTTTGTCATACAGCTTTTGCTCACATACCTGGTCATACGAGTGTTCCGCAGACAGAGTATGATCGAGCGGATCCGGTTTGCCGATTGATGTTTGACAGCATACAGCGTACCGGAGATTTTTATAGGGATACGGTGAAAAATTTAAGTTTAAATCGGAGGATTTATGTGTTATAATAGCAGACACATAAAAAAGAAAATGGCAGAAAGTGGTTAAAGACCCATGTATGATGATATAAATCTTGACAATATAGATCTGACAGCAGATCCGCCAAAAGACGAGCCTGCCCGTCAGCACTACTTCATGGCCAAAGCGCGCAGGTCGGTCCGCTCTCTGAGCGAGACAGCCGGACGGCCCCTGACCTTCCATGTGGAGACTTTTGGCTGTCAGATGAATGCCCGGGATTCGGAGAAGCTCACGGGCATCCTGGCTGCGGCCGGGTATGTCCCCAGTGATACGGAAGATGCGGATCTTGTGGTCTACAACACATGCACCGTGCGGGAGAACGCCAACCGGAAGGTGTACGGACGGCTGGGCAGGCTCAAGCGTTTAAAGGCAGACAACCCCTACATGCGCATTGCCCTATGCGGCTGTATGACCCAGGAATCCCAGGTGGTGGACAGGCTGCGGGAGGACTATCGTTTTGTGGATCTGGTTTTTGGCACGCACAACATCTTCCAGCTCGCTGAGCTGATCTGCCGGATGCTGGAGACGGATGCCATGGTGGTGGAAGTCTGGGAGGGGACGGATCAGGTCGTGGAGGACCTTCCGGCCCGGCGGAAATATCCGTTTAAATCCGGGGTCAACATCATGTTCGGCTGCAACAATTTCTGCAGCTACTGCATCGTGCCCTATGTGCGGGGGCGGGAGCGCAGCCGCAGTCCCCAGGCGATCATAGACGAGATCAAAAGTCTGGTGGCGGACGGCGTGGTGGAGGTCATGCTGCTGGGCCAGAACGTTAATTCCTATGGAAAGACCCTAAAGCAGCCGATCTCTTTTGCCCAGCTCCTATCTCAGATCTGCCAGATCCCAGGTCTGGAGCGTGTCCGTTTCATGACCTCCCATCCAAAGGACTTATCCGACGAGCTGATCCAGGTGATGGCCGATTCCGATAAGATCTGCCGCCATCTGCATCTTCCCGTACAATCCGGCAGTACCCGGATCCTGGAGAAGATGAACCGCCGGTATACGAAAGAGAGCTATCTGGCACTGGCAGAAAAGATCAAAAAAGCGATGCCGGATCTGGCGCTGACCACCGATATCATCGTGGGATTTCCGGGGGAAACGGAGGAAGATCTTGCGCATACACTGGATGTTGTACAGCAAGTGCGCTACTCCAGCGCGTTTACTTTCCAGTATTCCAAGCGCAGCGGGACGCCGGCGGCGGCCATGGAAGACCAGGTCCCGGCAGAAGTCGTCCAGGAACGGTTCGACCGTCTGCTGGATACGGTGCAGACGATCGCCAGGGAGGAGTGCGCCCGGTGGGAGGGGACGACAGGATCCGTATTGGTGGAGCAGATCAACCACCAAGATCCCTCCCTTTTGACCGGACGGCTGGGGAATAACCTGCTGGTCCATTTTCCGGGGGATCCGCGTCTGATCGGGAAGATCGTGGACGTGCGCCTGGATGCATGCAAAGGTTTCTATTATATGGGGGAAATGATCTGATGGCGATATCACCAATGATGCAGCAATACTTAAAGACAAAAGAGGGCTATAAGGACTGTGTTTTATTTTACCGGCTGGGTGATTTTTACGAGATGTTTTTCGACGATGCCCTGCTGGTATCGAAGGAACTGGAACTGACGCTCACAGGGAAAGACTGTGGCATGGAGGAACGCGCACCGATGTGTGGCGTTCCTTTCCATGCTTCGGAGACCTATCTGCAGCGGTTGGTGGAGCGGGGACATAAAGTGGCCATCTGTGAGCAGATCGGGGACCCGAAAGCCAGCCGGGGCCTGGTGCCCAGAGAAGTGATCCGTGTGGTCACCCCCGGGACCACCCTCTCGGCCAACGCGCTGGATGAGACGAAAAACAATTATCTGATGTGCATCGTCTACACCCAGGAGCGTTTCGGCTGCGCCATCGCGGACGTGACCACCGGGGATTGTTTCCTCACAGAAGTGGATTCCGGCGGGAAACTTTTGGACGAGATCAATAAATACGTCCCGGCAGAGATCATCTGCAACGAACCGTTCCTGGTCAGCGGGCTGGACCTGGAGGATCTGAGGCATCGCCTGGGGGTCTGTGTCTATACATTGGACGCCTGGTATTTTGACGATGACCAGTGCAGACGCACCCTCACGGAACATTTCCATACAGATGACCTGGAGGGGCTGGGGCTTTTTGCCTACGACACCGGGATCATCGCGGCCGGGGTCCTGTTCACCTATCTGCGGGAGACCCAGAAGACCTCCATGGAGCACATGACCAAGATCATACCCTACGCCGCGGAAAAATTCATGGTGCTGGACAGCTCCACCCGGCGCAACCTGGAGCTGGTGGAGACCCTGCGGGAAAAAAACAAAGTGGGTTCTCTTTTGTGGGTCCTGGATAAGACGCGCACGGCCATGGGCGCGCGCACCCTGCGCAGTTATGTGGAACAGCCTCTGATCGATCAGGTTTTGATCAACGAACGTCTGGATGCGGTGGGGGCTCTGGTGGATGCGCCCATGCTCCGGGACGAGATCCGGGAGCACTTAGGACCGATCTACGATCTGGAGAGGCTGATCAGCCGGATCAGTTACCAGACGGCCACGCCAAGGGATCTGACGGCTTTTCGCTCTTCGCTGGAGCGGATCCCGCCGGTCCGGGAGCTGCTGCGGGACTTTGAGGCGCCGGTGTTAAAAAGGATCTGCGCGGACATGGACGGACTGGAAGACCTGTACAGCCTGGTCAGCCAGGCCATTGCGGAGGAACCGCCTCTGGCCGTCAAGGAGGGCGGGATCATCCGGGACGGCTACAACGAGCAGGTGGACAAATACCGCACATCCAGGTCGGAGGGGACGAAATGGCTGGCGGACCTGGAGGCTTCCGAGCGGGAGCGGACCGGGATCCGCAACCTGAAGATCAAGTATAACCGGGTGTTTGGCTACTACCTGGAGGTGACCAATTCTTTCAAAGACCTGGTGCCCGAGGATTATACCCGCAAGCAGACCCTGGCCAATGCGGAACGCTACATCACGCCCAAGTTAAAGGAACTGGAAGAACTGATCCTGGGAGCGGAAGATAAGCTCAATGCGCTGGAATACGAATTGTTCGTGGAGGTGCGCGGCAAGATCGCGCAGGAAGTGCAGCGGATCCAGCGGACGGCCAAGGCCCTGGCGGCCATCGATGTATTTTCATCTTTTGCCCTGGTGGCGGAACAGGAGCAGTACGTCCGTCCTCACATCAACCACAAAGGCAAGATCCAGATAAAAGGCGGCCGCCATCCCGTGGTGGAGCAGATGACCGCCCATGACATATTTGTGGCCAACGACACATATCTGGACAGCCAGAAGAACCGCATCTCGATCATCACCGGTCCGAATATGGCCGGGAAATCCACCTATATGCGGCAGACGGCCCTGATCGTCCTGATGGCGCAGATCGGGAGTTTTGTCCCGGCACAGAAGGCGGATATCGGGATCGTGGACCGGATCTTCACCCGGGTGGGGGCCTCGGACGACCTGGCAAGCGGCCAGAGCACCTTCATGGTGGAGATGACGGAGGTTGCCAACATCCTGAAAAACGCCACGTCCAAGAGCCTGCTGATCCTGGACGAGATCGGGCGGGGGACCAGCACTTTTGACGGGCTGAGCATCGCCTGGGCGGTGATCGAACATATCAGCAACACCCGGCTGCTGGGCGCAAAAACCCTATTTGCCACCCACTATCACGAACTGACGGAGTTAGAGGGGAAGCTGTCCGGGGTCAATAATTACTG
The DNA here is from genome assembly GCA_910575625.1 of Clostridia bacterium. Taxonomy (GTDB): domain Bacteria; phylum Bacillota; class Clostridia; order Lachnospirales; family Lachnospiraceae; genus MGBC164599. The sequence continues at coordinate 325,348 of CAJTFD010000002.1, read as the reverse complement.
TATCGCGGTCAAAGAACAGGGGGACGATATCGTTTTCCTGCGGAAGATCGTCAAGGGCGGCGCGGACAAGAGCTACGGGATCCAGGTGGCCAAACTGGCGGGTGTTCCCGACACGGTGATCCAGCGGGCAAAGGAACTGGTGGAGGAACTCAGCGACGCGGACATCACCGCGGCGGTGAAGGACCTGACCGAGCCGAAAAAGAGGACCTCTGTAAAATTTGACCAGGTGGATATGCAGCAGATGTCTCTATTAGATACCACGCAGGACGACGACATCATCAAGGAATTAAGCGAGCTGGATGTGTCCAATCTAACACCTATGGCCGCCCTGAACCTGCTCTATAAATTCCAGAATCAGATCAAGAACCGGTGGAATGCCAATGAATGAACGACAGACACATAAGATCGCTGTATTGAATAAAGATACGATCGACAAGATCGCGGCCGGGGAGGTGGTGGAGCGGCCATCCTCTGTGGTCAAGGAACTGGTGGAAAACGCCATTGACGCGGGCGCATCTGCGGTCACTGTGGAGATCAAGGAGGGCGGGATCTCTTTTCTGCGCATCACGGATAATGGAACGGGCATTGAGCGGGATGAGATACCCGTAGCTTTTTTACGCCATGCCACCAGTAAGATCGAGAAAGCGGAAGATCTGGAGGAGATCTCCTCCCTGGGCTTTCGGGGGGAGGCCCTGTCCTCCATCGCTGCCGTGGCCCGGGTGGAATTGATCTCCAAGACATTTGATTCCATGACGGGGACCCGTTACGTCATCGAGGGGGGAGAGGAGAGATCCATCGAGGATGTGGGCGCGCCGGAGGGGACTACGATCATCGTGCAGGACCTCTTCTATAATGTTCCAGCGCGGAAAAAATTCCTAAAGACAGCCACCACCGAGGCCGGATACATCAGCAGTCTGATGGAACAGATGGCCCTGTCCCACCCGGAAGTTTCCATTAAATACATGGCCAACGGCCAGTTGAAGCTGCATACCACCGGCAACGATCAGTTAAAGGATGTGATCTATAAGATCTATGGCCGGGATATCACCCGGCAGCTCTTGCCCATCACCTGGGAAAATGATCTTCTCAAGATCACCGGCTATCTGGGTACGCCCGCCGTCTCCAGGGGCAACCGGGGTTTTGAGAATTATTTCATCAACGGCCGCGCGGTCAAGGATAAGATCATCACCCGGGGCCTGGAGGACGGTTTCCACGGGTATATGATGCAGCATAAATATCCTTTTGCCGTACTGCAGATGGAGATGGACGGCAATGGATTAGACGTAAATGTGCATCCATCTAAATTAGAAGTGCGGTTCTCACGGGGGGAGGAAGTCTATCAGGCCGTCCACGATGCAGTCCGGGAGACACTGGGAGGGCAGGAACTGATCCCGGAGGTGACGCTGGAAAAGAAGAGAGAAAATAAGAAGAAAACGTCCCCTCCGCCCGGGAAAAAAGAGAGCGTACCGGAACCCTTTGAGACCAAACGGCGTATCCAGGCGGGAACAAAAGAGGCAGGGCCAGGGAGCCGCCCGGAGGGCCGCAGGCCAGTCTCCTATGAACAGATCGCCGCACCGTCCCCCCAGTCACAGACGATCCGGGAAGAAAGCCCGTGGCCGTCCGATCCGGCGGCGGCCCATGGATCAGCCGGATCAGCCAGTCAAGGGCGCAAGATCCCGGAACCAGCAGGACCAAGACCGCTCTATACAGGACAGGAGAGCCAAGCGCCGGTCAGCCAGGGACAGGCACGGCAGGTGAGTGCGGGACAAGATACCCGGGAGCCGGATACAGCCGCCCAGGAGCAGGGCAGAGCGGATCCTCAGCCTCAGCCGCTCCCAGAGGGCGGGCAGATGGGCCTATTCACAAAAGATCTGCTGACGGAGGAGGCCAGGAGCCGCCATATCCTGATCGGACAGGTCTTCAGGACCTACTGGCTCGTGGAATACGAGGAGAGATTTTTCATCATCGACCAGCACGCCGCCCACGAGAAAGTCCTCTATGAGCGGCTCCGAAAGAGTTTTCGGGAAAAACAGGTCTCCTCCCAGTACCTGGATCCGCCGCTGGTCTTCACCGTGGACATCAAGGAGGAGCTGCTGTTGTTGGAACATATGCGGATGTTCCAGAAGATGGGTTTTGAGATCGAACCCTTCGGTCCCCGGGAGTACAGCGTCCACGCGGTCCCCACGGATCTTTATGGTATGACGGGGGAGACGCTCTTTAAGGAACTTTTGGACAGCCTGGAGCGGGAGAAGACAGGCCAGGACCTGGAGGTATTCACAGACCGGCTGGCCACCATGGCCTGCAAGGCGGCGGTGAAGGGCAATCAGGGTCTGTCACACCGGGAGGCCGACCAGCTGATCGACGAGCTGCTCACTTTGGAGAACCCATACCACTGCCCGCACGGCAGGCCCACGATCATATCCATGAGCAGAACGGAATTGGAAAGGAAATTCAAAAGGATCATATAAGATATGGATGAAAAAAAAGCAGATCACAGACAAAAAAGACCTCTGGTCGTCCTGGCCGGACCCACGGCGGTGGGGAAGACCCGTCTGTCCATCCGGCTGGCCAAGGCCCTGGACGCGGAGGTGATCAGTGCGGATTCCATGCAGGTGTACCGCCACATGGACATCGGCTCGGCCAAGATCATGCCCGGGGAGATGGAACAGATCCCCCACCACCTGATCGATGCCCTGGAGCCGGAGGAGCCTTTTCATGTGGTGCGCTTCCAGCAGATGGCAAAACAGGCCCTGGATCAGATCCATGTCCGGGGGCACATCCCTCTTTTGGTGGGCGGGACTGGGTTCTACATCCAAGCCGTCGTCCGGGACATTTCATTTGGCGAGGAGAGGCCGGCAGAAGACAGTTACCGGCGAACGCTGGAAGAGCAGGCCAGAAAAAATGGGCCACAGTGGCTCCATGAAAGGCTGGCGGCCGTAGACCCAAAAGCCGCGGAAGAGATCCATCCCAATAACCAGAAGCGTATCCTGCGCGCCCTGGAATTTTACCATGACACGGGAAGGCCCATATCCGCCCACAACCGGGAACAGCAGGAGAGGGTCTCTCCCTATAACGTCATCTACTTTGTGCTGACCGACGACCGGGAGATCTTATACCGGCGGATCGACCGGCGGGTGGACCAGATGATGGCGGATGGGCTGCTGGAGGAAGTCCGGCTTTTAAAAGAGCGGGGCTGTACCCGGGATATGGTCTCCATGCAGGGCTTGGGCTATCAGGAGCTGTTGGCGTACCTGGAGGGGGACTATCCCCTTGAGGAGGCTGTGCGGCTGATCAAACGGGACACCAGGCATTTTGCCAAACGCCAGCTGACCTGGTTCAAACGTGAAAAAGATGTGATCTGGATCGATAGACAAGATCTTGACGAAACACAGATATTGGGATATATGCTCGAACGATGCCGGGAAAGGGGGATCATCCAATGAATACAGATCAAGCGGTCAGAGGACTCTATCAGACGATGGGCATCCGTCCACAAGTATATGATCTGGGAAAAGAGATCGAGGACAGGCTGAAGGAGAGATTTTGCGAGCTGGACCAGACAGCTGAGTACAACCAGCTCAAGGTCCTCCACGCTATGCAGAAGAATCGGGTCAGCGAGGCCTGCTTTTATCCGTCCACCGGCTACGGCTACAACGACCTGGGCCGGGATGTGCTGGAACAGGTCTATGCGGACACATTTCACACAGAGGCGGCCCTTGTCAGGCCCCAGATCGCATGCGGCACCCATGCACTGGCGGTCGCGCTCTTCGGCAATCTGCGGCCCGGGGATGAGCTGCTCTCACCGGTGGGCAGGCCCTACGATACGTTGGAGGAAGTCATCGGCATCCGCCCGCAGAAAGGCTCTTTGGCCGAGTATGGCATCACCTACCGCCAGGTGGAGCTTCTAGAGGACGGAACCTTTGATCTTCCGGCGATCGCCCAGGCCCTCACGCCAAAGACCCGGCTGGTCACGATCCAGCGTTCCAAGGGTTACCAGACCCGGCCTTCTTTTTCCGTGGCCCAGATCGGGGAGCTGATCGCCTTCATAAAGGAACGCCGCCCGGACGTGATCTGTATGGTGGACAACTGCTACGGCGAATTTGTGGATACAATAGAGCCCTCGGATGTGGGCGCAGACCTGATGGTGGGTTCCCTGATCAAAAATCCGGGCGGCGGCCTGGCCCCCATTGGCGGATACATCGTTGGGAAAAAGGAACTGGTGGAACAGGCTTCGTACCGCATGACCTCCCCCGGCCTGGGAAAAGAAGTGGGCGCCAGCCTGGGTGTGAAACAGGCGTTTTTCCAGGGATTTTTCCTGGCTCCCATGGTGGTAAAAGGTGCATTGAAAGGCGCGATCTTCGCCGCAGGTATCTACGAAGCCCTGGGCTATCCGGTGCTCCCGGACAGCCGTGAGCCCAGACAGGACATCATCCAGTCCATTACCTTCGGGAGTCCGGAGAAGGTGGTCGCCTTCTGTAAAGGCATCCAGGCGGCAGCACCCGTGGACAGCTATGTGGATCCGGAACCCTGGGAGATGCCGGGGTACGACAGTCCGGTGATCATGGCGGCGGGTGCATTTGTATCCGGTTCTTCCATCGAACTGAGTGCAGACGGGCCCATCAGACCCCCCTACGCGGTCTATTTCCAGGGGGGTCTGACCTGGGAGCATGCGAAGATGGGGATCCTCATGTCCCTGGAAAAATTGGTACAGGCCGGATTGGTGACCTTGTGATGGAAGTGATGATCATCGGCGGCGGCGCGGCCGGATTGATGGCCGCTGTGACGGCAGCACGGGCCGGTGCAAGGGTCACGGTCCTGGAACATCAGTCCGCTTGTGGGAAGAAGCTCTTGGCCACGGGGAACGGCCGGTGCAACCTGACGAATATGAAGATCGCTCCGGACGCGTACAGGAGCCACGCACCGGAGGTGGTATCCCAGGTGCTGCGCCGCTTTACAGTAAAGGATACCTTAGATTTTTTCAGGGGATTGGGGCTGTATACAAGGGATAAAGACGGCTGGATCTATCCATACAGTATGCAGGCGCGGACCGTCCTGCATGTACTTCTGGCAGAAGCCGGGCATTTGGGTATACGTTTACAGACACAGACGACGATCCAGAAGATCTTGAAACAAGGCAGATGGAGATTGCATACCTCTGCGGGGATCTATGAGGCGGACGCAGTGATCGTAGCGGCAGGCTCCAAAGCTTCCAATCTCCCCGGAGCCGACGGCAGCGGCTATGCCCTGGCCAGGAGCCTGGGCCATAAGATCTGGCCGGTCCTCCCGGCGCTGGTGCCTTTGGTGGGGGAGGGGGATTATTTTAAACAGTGGGCGGGACTGCGCATGGAGGCGCGGATCACCCTGTGCGCAGATGGAAGAGAGAGCCGAAGGGAGATCGGAGAAGTCCAGCTGACGGACTACGGCGTGTCCGGCATCCCCGTCTTCCAGCTGAGCCGCTATGCGGTGGAGGCGATGCACCAGAAAAAACAGGTCGTGCTGTTCCTGGATCTCTTCCCATCTCTGGATGCCCGCAGCCTGGAAGGTCTTCTGAGGGAAATGAAGCAGCAGGCTCCCCACAGGGACTGGCAGGAGATCTTACTGGGGATCTTTCCGGAAAAATTCTGCCGCATCGCCGCACGGCACACGGATAAGATGTCAGATACGGACCGTCCCCGCGCCCTGGCAAAAAAACTGAAGCGCTGGAAAGTCCCGCTCAAGGGATGGCAGGACTACATCTACGCCCAGGTATGCATGGGCGGCGTGGATCTTCAGCAGGTAAGATCCCGCACCCTGGGATCCAAGCTGCATAGGGGGCTTTATTTTGCAGGGGAGATCCTGGACGTGGACGGGACCTGCGGCGGCTATAACCTGCAATGGGCCTGGTCCTCCGGGGCCGTGGCGGGCCGGGCATGTACTGGACAGTTTACAGAATAGTTTTCTGGTAAAGGAAGGGAGTGAGGACATGATACGGATCACGCAATTGCAGCTTCCTGTTGGACACAGCCAGGAAGATCTGGAAGATAAGATACGAGAGATCCTTTCAATAAAAGATACGTCAAGGCCAGTTTCCTACAAGATCATCCGCCAGTCCCTGGACGCCAGGAAAAGATCCGGCAAAAAATTCGTCTACACGGTGGACGTCCTCTGTAAGAGCAAGAATGAGGAGCGCAGTATCCTGAAAAGAGTTCACCGTAAAAATGTTATGTCGACTAAAGGGACGCGCTATGTATTCCCACCTTCCGGGACGGAACCCCTCCGGTATCCGCCTGTGGTGATCGGCAGCGGCCCGGCAGGGCTTTTCTGCGGGCTGATGCTGGCCAGGCATGGATACCATCCCCTGATCGTCGAGCGGGGCGCGCAGGCGGGAAAGCGAAAAAACGCTGTGGAGAGATTCTGGCAGGAGGGCGTGCTGGACCAAAGATCCAACGTACAGTTTGGGGAGGGCGGCGCGGGGACTTTTTCAGATGGCAAACTCCACACTCTGATCAAAGACCCTGCGGGGCGCATCCAGGCGGTGCTGAAGGCGTTTGTGGAGGCAGGCGCGCCGCCGGAGATCTTGTATCAGCAGAAACCCCATCTGGGTACGGATGTGCTGATCGGCATCGTGGAGTGCATCCGCAGGCAGATCGAGGGTTTTGGCGGACGTTTCCTATTTGAGACACAGGTCACGGACTTTATCTGTGTGGATGGAGCTTTGAGCCGTCTGCGGCTGGACACCGGGGAGGAGATCCCGGTGCAGGCGGTGGTGGGGGCCATCGGGCACAGCGCGCGGGATACCTTCGAGATGCTGTACCGCCGGGGTTTTGCCATGGAGGCAAAATCTTTCGCAGTGGGCGTGCGGGTGGAGCATCCCCAGGAGATGATCGACCGGGCGCTTTACGGCGAGAGCGATCATCTTCTGGGTGCGGCCAGCTATAAACTGACCCATAAATGCGTCAGCGGGAGAGGGATATATTCCTTTTGTATGTGCCCGGGCGGGTATGTGGTCAATGCCTCTTCGGAGGAAAAAGCCCTGGCGGTCAACGGTATGAGCTATCAGGCGCGGGACGGACAAAACGCCAACAGCGCTCTGGTGGTCACCGTATCCCCGGCTGATTATCCGGGAGATTCCCCTTTGAGCGGCGTAGCGTATCAGCGGGAACTGGAACGGAAAGCCTGGAAGCTGGCCGGCGGAAAGGTTCCCATACAGCTGTGGGAAGACTACCAGGCTTCCCAGGCCAGCCAGTGCCTGGGTGATGTCATGCCCTGTATCAAAGGCGCGTATCAGCTTGGCGATCTGCGCAGCATCTTCCCCAGAGTGATCGGAGATACCATCGAGGAGGGGATACTGGCTTTTCAGCGGAAGATCCCGGGGTTTGCCCGTCCAGATTGTCTCTTGAGTGGCGTGGAGAGCCGGACCTCCTCCCCGGTGCGCATCCTGCGCGGGACGGATATGCAGAGCAATATCCAGGGATTCTATCCCTGCGGGGAGGGAGCCGGGTATGCCGGCGGGATCACCTCGGCCGCGATCGACGGGATCAAAGTGGCGGAGGCCATTGCTAAAAAATACATGAAAATTTAGTGAATTTGTATACATTTCCAGGAATCTGTGATAAGATAGGGTTTACCTTGAAATTCTTCCTGCAGTTTTTGAAGAGAGTGGGAAGGGATGTATATAAGGAACATGAAACAGAGCAACACCAAAACGAAACAGAACACGGAGCAGAAGAACACGATCAAAGATATCCCGATCCAGGACAGGCCCTACGAGAAATGCCTGGAATTCGGGCCGGAACACCTGACGGATGCGGAACTATTGGCGGTGATCTTGCGGACAGGCCGCCCAGGGAGTAATTCCCTGGAGCTTTCTTATGAGATCCTCAAGCTTGCGCAGACCAGCGGGGAGGGCCTTTGTGGCCTCCACCACCTGTGCATACAGGAGTTGATGAGCATTCCGGGTGTGGGCACGGTCAAAGCGATCCAGTTAAAATGTATCGGCGAGCTCTCCCGGCGGATGGCCCGGCAGAAGGCCAAGGAGCGTCTGTCTTTCAACGCTCCGGATACGATCGCAGAGTATTATATGGAAGAACTGCGCCACCTGGAACAGGAAGTCCTCCTGTGCATGATGTTGGATACGAAGAATCATCTATTGGGAGAGAAGCGGATGTTCCTGGGGACAGTCAACGCGTCCCTGGTCTCGCCCAGGGAGCTCTTCCTGGAGGCGCTGCGCTACCAGGCGGTCAACATCATACTCGTGCACAACCATCCCAGCGGCGACCCAACACCCAGCCGGGAGGATGTGCTGATCACCCAGCGTGTCCATCAGGGCGGGGAGCTGATCGGGATCCATCTCCTGGATCATATCATCATCGGGGAACATACTTATATGAGTTTTCGGGAAAAGGAAAGTCTATAATGTTATTTCGGAAAGTTTATGGGGTGGATCTGGGCACCAGTACCATCAAAGTCTATTCCTACCAGAAAGATAAGGTCTACCAGGAGAGGAACATGGTGGCCGTAAAAAACAAAAAGCGCGTCCTCGCCGTGGGCGACGAGGCCTACGAAATGTTTGAGAAAGCGCCGGATAACATCGAGGTGGCTTCCCCCATGGCCTATGGGATGATCGCGGACATCGAAAAAGCTGAAATATCCCTGTACAGCCTGATCAAGAAGATCCAGCCCTACCAGCTGTTCGGGGCAGTCATGTATTTTGCGGTCCCGGCCGACCTGACCCAGATCGAGAAGCGGGCTTACAACTCCATGGCCAACGGCAGCTGGCTGCAGAATAATAAAGTACGCATTGTGGAAAAGCCCATCGCCGACGCCATCGCCATGGACATTCCCATCCGCAAGACGAAAGGGAGCATGATCGTCAACATCGGCGCCCAGAGCACCGAGATCTCCGTGCTCGCCGACGGCAAGGTCATCATCAGCAAAGTCTTAAAGCTGGGCGGGAAACAGATCGACATCGAGATCTGCAATGAAGTGGGCCGGGTGGACCGTTTGATGATCGGTACCCGCACGGCCAGCCGCCTGAAGACTTCCGTCGGGGAGATGTACATGCAGAAGGAACAGCTGCGCAAAGTGATCGGGATCGACACCGTATCCGGTCTCCCCCGGGAGGCCGTGGTGTCCTCCAAGACCGTCAACGCCGCCATCGCCCGTCCGGTCAACAGGATCGGGAACGAGATAAAGACCTTCCTGGAGCGCACGCCGCCGCAGATCGCGTACAGCATCTTAAAGGAAGGGATCTATCTGGCGGGAGGCAGCACCCGGATCAGGGACATCGACAAGTTTCTGGCCGACCTGACCGGGTACGGCGTGTGTCTCTCGGACATGCATGAAGTCTGTACGATCTGCGGCATAGAGCGGATGATCAAAGATAAATATCTGCAGGAATGGGCCCTGCCCGTCCGGCAGAGGAAGATGTGACAGAGCAGTAGGAGTTTGAGATGAAGAAGAAGAGGGATTTCCGTCTGAAAAGTAAACATTTGATCATTCTGATGAGCATTGTGTGCATCAGCATGATGGCGGCGACTTTCGCCACTGGGATCTCAGGGGATCCGGCCCGGACTTTTGCAGGGTATGTTGTGATCCCGTTTGAGAAGGGGATCAACACGATCGGCAACTGGCTGTTGTCCATGCAGGACAATTTCCAGAGTGTGTCGGAGCTGGCCGAGGAGAATGCCCTGCTGAAAGCACAGGTGGAAGAACTGACACTCCAGAACAACGAGCTGGCGCAGAACCAGAAAGACCTGACACATCTGAGGGAACTCTATGACCTGGACCGGGAGTACGCCCAGTATAATAAGATCATGGCAGAGGTGATCGCCAAGGATCCCGGCAACTGGTATCACACATTTACCATAGATAAAGGGCGCAACGACGGTGTGAACGTCAATTCCAACGTGCTGGCCGGGGCTGGTCTGGTGGGGATCGTCACCGATGTGGGGCCCAACTGGGCGGCGGTGCGCTCGATCGTGGACAATGATTCCAACGTGAGCGCCCAGGTCTCGGAGACGGAGGATACATGCATCGTCACTGGTGATCTGGAGCTGATCGATTCCGGGCAGCTCGAGTTCAGCCAATTGAAGAGTCCTGAAGGGAAGGTGAGCATCGGCGACCGGGTCGTCACGTCGCATATCAGCGACCGCTATGTAAAGGGACTGCTGATCGGTTACATCAGCGAGATCAGCCAGGACAGCAATAACCTCACCTACGGCGGCTACCTGGTACCGGCGGCTGATTTTGCACATCTGCAGAAAGTGCTGGTCATCACAGACCTGAAGGAGAATGTGTCAGAGGAAGATGCAGAGGAGGATCAAGATGCGCAATAAGGCAGTCCTGCTCCTACTCATCATAGTTTCTTTTTTCCTTCAGTGTACATTGATGAAGGGGATCGCTGTGGGGTCTGTTTCCCCCAATCTCTTAGTCGTTCTGTGTGTCAGCATCGGATTGATGTGTGGGAGGTCGAGCGGTTTATTTGCCGGTTTTTTTACAGGTCTTTTAGTGGATCTGTTCTACAGTTATTATCCGGGGGTGCATGCTGCCTTTTATATGTACCTGGGATTTGCAAGCGGTTTCTTTTATAAGATCTATTACGACGATGATATCAAAGTCCCCATCCTCTTGACGGTTGTGGGAGACTTTGCTTATAATTTTTTTACATTTGTATTTTTATTTCTGCTGCAGGGAAATACGGACTTTTTCTTTTATCTGCGCCGTGTGATCATACCGGAGATCATCTACACATTGGTGCTGGCGGCTTTGGTCTATCGGATCTATTATAAGGTGATCCGGCGATTTATACGTGTAAAATTTAAGGAAAGTGATTCTTTATGGTTAACAAAATAAAACGGATCGTCAAGAACAGACGTATCCGCATACCGAGAACGACGGTCTTGATGCTGGTCTTTGTCATCATGTCTTGCGTGCTGATACGCAGGCTGTTTGAACTGCAGATCGTCCAAGGCGAGGAATATACCTCTGATTTTACATCCCGTACGACGAAAACACGTACGATCAAGAGTACCCGTGGGAGTATCTATGACCGCAATGGGAAGCTGCTGGCTTACAGCAAGCTCTGCTATTCCCTGACGATCGAGGATAATGGGACGTACGAGTCTGAACATGAAAAGAACCTGACGCTGAACAGTACCGCCTATAAGATCTGCAAGATCTTAGAAGAGTACGGGGACAGTGTGGACCGGAATTTCCATATCGTCATGAACAACCAGGGGGAATATCATTTTGACCTGGATGAAGGCGTGAACCTGGATCGGTTTCGTGCGGATATCTATGGGCGCGCACTGATCGATGACCTGAAAAAGGATGAGGAGAATGCTACAGCCCAGGAGATGATGGCCTATCTGATCGGTCCGGAGCGTTTCGCGATCGTGGTGGATGGGGAGGATGGGTATACAGAAGAAGAACTGCAGGAGTATGGCCTCCCTGAGCAGCTTACTGCAGATGAGGTCATGGACATCACGATCATCCGGTATCTTCTGTCCACCAACAGTTTCCAGAAATATATGCCGGCCACCATCGCCACGGATCTGAGCGATGAATCCGTGGCTGTGATCACGGAGAATAAAGACACTCTGCAGGGAGTGGATATCGTGGAGGATTCCCTGCGGTGTTATGAGGATCCCATCTATTTTGCAAATATCATAGGCTATACAGGGCAGGCTTCTTCCGAAGAATTGGAAGAACTGCAGAAGGAAAATGCCAAGAAATATGACACCACATCGGTGATCGGGAAATCTGGGATCGAACAGTATATGGAGACAGACCTGCAGGGGACAAACGGACAGGAGACAGTCTACGTGGACAACTTGGGCAAAGTGCTGAAGATCGACGATGGGTCCCGTCTGGATCCGATCGCGGGGCATGATGTGTACCTGACGCTGGACAGTGACCTGCAGATCGCCTGCTATAAGATCCTCGAACAGCAGATCGCCGGGGTCCTGCTCTCGCACATCGTGCCGGACAAGACGTTTGATAAGACTAAGATCTCCGATACGATGCAGATCGCCGTGCCGATCTACGATGTGTACAATGCGCTGATCGAGAACAATGTGATCGACATCGAGCATTTTGCGGCGGCGGACGCCGCGGAGACAGAAAAAAATCTTTATGCCGCGTTTCAACAAAAACAGACGCAGGTCTTTGATAGAATAAGGAATGAACTGACTGGGGATTCCCCTCAGGCTTATAAGGATCTGGACAAGGAGATGCAGGAGTATCTGGATTATCTGGTGGACGACCTGCTCCCGATCCAGTTGGAGGTCATGGATCAGGATGCCATCGATACGACGGATCCCACATACCAGGCCTGGGCCACGGAGGAGACGATCAGCCTGCAGGAATACTTAACATACGCGACACGGCAGAATTGGATCGATATCTCCCAGATCTCCCCTGAGGGTGATTATCTGGATTCCAAGGAAGTGTATCTGGAACTGGCCAACTATCTGGCGGATTATCTGATGACAGATGTGTCTTTTGGAAAACTGCTCTATAAATATATGCTGTTGAACGATGATATCGACCCAAGGGATCTGTGTGCGACCCTGTACGAGCAGGGTATCCTGGAAGATGACGACGGGATGTATGAGTCTCTGGTCCAGGGGCAGAGCAGCGCATATGATTTTATCACGGCCAAGATCAGTACATTGGAGATCACGCCTGGGCAGCTGGCCCTGGATCCCTGTTCCGGTTCGGTGGTGGTGACCGATCCAAATACAGGTCAGGTATTGGCCTGCGTGACCTATCCAGGATACGACAACAGCCGTCTGGCCAATGTGATGGATGTGGATTATTATAATAAGATGGCAAGCGACTTGTCCCAGCCGTTTTTTAATAAGGCGACACAGCAGCAGACCGCGCCTGGTTCCACATTTAAGATGGTCTCTGCCATTGCCGGCCTGGAGAGCGGGATCGTGGATGCCAGTACGGGGATCAACTGTACGGGATCTTTTGAGGAAGTGGAGCCGCATATCGACTGTTGGAATACGTATGGCCACGGATCCATCGATCTGGAGACAGCCCTGGAACAGTCCTGCAACTATTATTTTAACGAGATCGGGTATGTGCTGGGGATGGATGAAAACAACAGGTTTTCGGAAAACTTAAGCTTACAGAACCTGAAGAAATATGCATCTATGCTGAGTATGGACAAGCCCTCCGGCGTTGAGATCTCGGAGGCGGATCCGCAGGTTTCGGATGAGCTGGCTGTCCCGTCCTATATGGGACAGGGGACGCACCTTTTTACGACGTCGGAATTGGCACGGTATGTGGGAACGATCGCCACCAGCGGACAGAGCTATAAGCTGTCCCTGATCCAGAAGATCACAGACTCACAGCAAAAGCCGCTGCAGGAGTTCCAGCCAAGATTGGAGAGCACCACAGAATTTCCGCAGAGTACATGGGATACAGTCCACAATGGCATGCGCCGGATGATCCAGAACCACAGTCAGTATAATTTTGACGACGCAGGCGTGGCGATCAACGGGAAGTCTGGGACAGCTCAGGAGAATCAGTACCGTCCGGATCATGGTCTGTTTGTGGGCTATGCGCCGGCTGAGGATCCCACGATGGCTGTGGCCGTGCGGATCCCAAATGGATATTCGTCCGGTAACGCGTGTCTGGTGGCCAGCAATGTCTTCCAGTATCAATTTAACGAGAAAAAACGAGAAAAGATCATCACAGGCATTGCCTCGGATACGACCAGCAATACCAGCAATGATTAACTCGGATCATACAAAAGAGGGGATACATGTAGTAACAGGAGGTCAAGCAGGAGGTTTTGTATGAGCGAGGTAATTGTAGTAACATCGGGAAAAGGGGGCGTGGGGAAGACCACGACCGCGGCAAACATAGGGACCGGCCTGGCGATGCTGGGCCACAAGGTGGCTGTCGTCGACACGGATATCGGACTGCGCAACCTGGATGTGGTCATGGGGCTGGAGAACCGGATCGTCTATAACCTGGTGGATGTCATCTACGGCAACTGCCGTTTGAAACAGGCGCTGATCCGGGATAAACGGTACAGCAATCTCTATCTGCTCCCCTCGGCCCAGACGAAGGACAAGACAGCGGTGACACCTGAGCAGATGATCAAGCTGACCGAGGAGATGAGCAATTATTTTGACTATATCATCCTGGACTGTCCGGCGGGGATCGAGCAGGGGTTTAAGAATGCCATCGCCGGGGCAGACCGGGCGATCGTGGTGACCACACCTGAAGTCTCTGCCATTCGGGATGCAGACCGGATCATCGGACTTTTGGAGGCAAACGATATCAGCCAGATCGAGCTGATCATCAACCGCATCCGTCCGGATATGATCCAGAAAGGGGATATGATGTCCGTGGATGATGTGATCGAGATCCTGGCCATCAATCTGCTGGGCATCATACCGGATGACCAGCAGATCGTCATCGCCACAAACCAGGGCGTGCCCTTATCCGGAAAAAATTCTCCGGCTGAACAGGGATACATCAATATCTGCCGCCGTATCACAGGGGAAGAAGTGCCGTTTCTGACTTTCGATATCAAAAAAGGTATTTTCCGCAAGATGACGGAATTATTCCGGAATTAAAGGAGGCGGAAGATATGCTTTTCATGGCAAAAAATGGCCTGACGAAGAGGCGTTCCGGCTCCGTAGCGAGGAACCGGCTGAAAACAGTCTTGTTGTCAGAGCGGCTGGATTGTTCCACGGATACTATGCTCATGATGAAGAATGACCTGATCCGGGCCGTTGACAAATACTTTTCCGTGGACAGTTCCAGGATACAGATACAATTTCAGCAGGATCCGCCCATGATGCTGGCACGGATACCGATACTACAAGAGAAGGATAACCGAAAGGATCATGTTAAAACAGTATAAATTCAGATTTTACAATTTCAGACTTGTGATCCTGCTCCTGGGCATCAGCACCATCGGCGTGCTGCTGGTGGGGAGCGCGGCGGCAGAATTGAAATCCCGCCAGATCATGGGGGTGGCCCTGGGCGTGACGGCGATGATCATCGTGTCCCTGATGGATTTCAGCTGGATCTTGAACTTTTATTGGCTGATCTACATCTTTAACATTGTCATGCTTTTGGGTGTACGGCTCATGGGTTCTACAGCTGGAGGGGCAACGCGATGGATCGAGATCGCCGGGATCCGATTCCAGCCCACGGAGCTCTCGAAGATTTTACTGATCTTGTTTTTCGCCCGGTTTTTTATGGATCATGAAAACGACCTCAATACCATCAAGGTGATCGTAAAATGCGCGGTCTTGCTGGTCATCCCATTGGTCTTGATCTACCAGCAGCCGGATCTTAAGAACACGATCACTGTAACGGTCATGTTCTGCGTGCTGATCTACATCGCAGGTCTGGATTACAAGGTGATCGGAGGCGCGATACTGATCATGGTGCCCCTGATGATCATCTTCTTATCCATCGTGGTGCAGCCCGATCAGAAGCTGATCCAGGACTACCAGAGGAACCGGATCATGTCTTTCCTGTATCCGGAAAATGAGGAGTACAGCGACGACATCGAGCAGCAGAACAACTCTATGCTGGCGATCGGCTCCGGGGAGCTGACCGGGAAGGGCTTAAATAACCAGGAGTCCTCGGCAAATAAAGGAAATTTCGTGTCGCAGATCCAGACGGACTTTATCTTTGCGGTGGCGGGGGAGGAGCTGGGCTTTATCGGATGTACATCGATCGTTCTGATATTATTGGGCATCACGTACGAATGTATCCGTATGAGCCTGCGGTCCAAAGATCTCTCCGGGAAATTGATCTGCTGCGGCGTGGCCACGCTCATCTCTTTACAGAGTTTCATCAACATCTGCGTGGCGACCGGGCTCATGCCAAATACAGGGACGCCATTGCCCTTTGTCAGCTATGGCCTGACCTCGGTGGTCAGCCTTTACATCGGCATGGGACTGGTGTTGAACGTAGGGCTGCAGAGCAGTTCCTATAAGACTAGGAAAATAAATATTTAAAAATGGTGGAAAGATATGGCGCATAAGAAAAAAGCAAAAAAGACGCGCAGACGCCGTGTGCACAGGCACAGATCACTCAAGATCCTCCTTGTACCGGTGCTGTTGTTGCTCTGCGCTGGGGGCGGATACGCTGTCTATCACTTTTTTTTATCCGGGGCGGGGATGGATCTTCCTCTCGCATTTGAGGAAGTCGGACAGTTCCCGGGGATGGAGGAGATGACGGATAAACAGATCCAGGATGGTTTTGCAAAAGACCTGTGTGTGTCCCTGGAGGCCGATATCCCCTTGGAGGGGGTCACCCAGGATCCCTCGCAGTACGGCGGGCTCTTTGACCTGGAGGGCAAGCGGGTCTTATACGGACAGAGGATCTATGAGAAACTCTACCCGGCGAGCATGACAAAGATCATGACGGCGATCGTCGCCCTGAAGTATGGAAACCTGGCAGACTTGGTGACGGTCAGCCAGACTGCACTCATCCTGGAAGAGGGTTCCCAGCTCTGCGGTTTTGCGGCCGGTGACCAGCTCACTTTAGAGCAGCTGCTCCAGGGGCTTTTGATCTACTCCGGGAACGATGCGGCGGCGGCCATTGCCGAGCATGTGGGCGGGACGCAGGCGGATTTTATCCGGATGATGAATGAAGAGGTGGCGCGCCTGGGGATGAGCAATACACATTTTACCAATCCTCATGGTCTGCAGGATCCGGAACATTATACCAGTATATACGATATCTATCTGATGCTGAACGAGGCGATCCGTTATCCTAAGTTCGTGGAGATCATCCAGATGAGTACTTTTTCTGTCCAGTTCCAAAATACTTTAGGACAAGCGCGCTCCATATATCTGGAATCGACGGACTATTATCTGATCGGGGAAGCCACCGAACCCATGGGCGTGACAGTCTTAGGGGGGAAGACGGGGACCACGGATGAGGCGGGGAACTGCCTGGCTCTGGTCAGTCAGAACGTGTATGGGAACACATTTATCACGGTCGTGGCGAACGCCCTGGATAAGCCGGTCCTGTACGAGCAGATGAACCAATTGCTGGAACATATCAATTCCTGAAAATAATCATTGAACTTTTTGTCAATATACACTATAATTGAAATATCAAAATTAGGAATTTGTTTAAAATGCCTACACGTCTAAGGAGGAAAGCAGGATGATTGAACTAATAGTAGGAAAGAAAGGCAAAGGGAAGACCAAAGTTCTGTTGGAAAAGGCGAATGATTCGGTAAAGACTGCCCACGGCAGCATCGTTTACCTGGATAAGAGCGCCAAGCATATGTATGAATTGAATAATAAGATACGGCTGATCGATGTATCTGCCTTCCCGCTGAAGAACAGCGATGAATTTGTGGGATTTATCTGCGGTATCTTGTCACAGGATCACGACTTGGAGCAGGTATATCTGGACGGATTCCTCACCATATCAAAATTGGGTGAACAGGGAGATGTGACGGATACATTGAACCAGTTGGATGCCATCGGACAACAGTTCAATCTCACCTTTATTGTAAGCATATCTGTGGACAAGGAAGAAATACCCACATCTCTCCAAACAAAGATCATCGAAGCGCTGTAAGGTATCTGGTGAAGGGTGGTCAGATAAAAGATATCTGATAGAATTACATAACAGGGGAACAGGGAAAGACACCGAGACGATGTGTCTTTCCCTGTTTTTCATTGGCCTGTGCGGATCTGGATGGATCTATTCGCTCACGCCGATGCTGCCCCTTACCCGGCCAAACAGACTGATCAGATAGAGTCCGCATAACCCGACAAGCCCATAGACGATACGTGAGATCCAGGACATATTGCCGAAGATGAAAGCGACCAGGTCAAAACGGAATAATGCGATCAGTCCCCAGTTTACAGCTCCTACGATGGCGATCACCAATGCTGTATAGTCTAACCCTTTGGAATTCATGATGCATCCCTCCTATGCTAAAAGTGATTTTTAGACACGCTTTAGTGTAACCGCGCCGCCGAGGGTTTATACATTTGCTAATTTAAAAAAATTGTGATAAAATAATCCAGATCAAACATACGAGCAAGGAGGACAGCCAATTGGCATCCAACAAGCAGATCCGATTTCCAAGAAGGAAGATCCTCTGGAAGGACTTAAAGAGGATCCTCACCCTTAATATAGGCACGATCTTATTCGGCATCTTATTTTTGTATATCATCATAAGCATCGTCCTATATTTTACCACGGTACACGTGACTTCATACCAGGTGGTCGCAGGCCCGCTGGCGAAAAATGAGACGTACACAGGACTCATGCTGTGCGAGGAGCAGATCGTCACGGCGGACGCAGGCGGTTATCTGGATTACTATGCACGGGAAGGCGGGAAAGTCAGTGCCACAGCCATCGTTTACGGTCTGGGCGAACAGCAGTCACAGCAGGAGGCGACACATCCGCTCTCAGAAGAAGACTTGTCGCTGATCCGGGCGCAGATGAGTGCGTTTTCCTACAGCTTTGCGCCCAATGATTTCGGCAGTACCTATAATTTCAAATATGAACTGGGCGGGAGCATCCTGCAGTATTCCATGGCCAGCCAGGAGGAGTACCAGGCGGCACAGGCAGATGGGACAACCCCATCGGTGACCATGGGCGGACAGACCCTGGTCCGTGCCCGGGAGAACGGCATTGTCCTCTATTCCAGGGATGGATACGAGGAGACCACGGTGGATAATTTTACAGAAGACAGCCTGGATCAGGACCGGTATCACAGAGAGAGTTTAAAGAAAAAAGAATCCATACAGGCCGGGGATCCCGTCTACAAGCTGATCATCGGGGAGAGCTGGAATCTGATCATCCCTCTGAGCGATAAACAGGCCAGCGGCCTGGCGGATAAGACGTATATCAAAGTCCGTTTTTTAAAAGATAATGTCACGCAGAACGGGGATTTTACGATCATCGAGCGGGACGGGAAGAAGTACGGGAATATCGAGTTCGGCAGCGGATTGATCCGATACGCGAGGGAGCGTTTCGTGGGGATCGAGTTGGTCACGAACGCCCAGAGCGGCCTGAAGATCCCGTTGACTTCTGTGGTCAACAAGGATTTTTATACGATACCCATTGAATATAAGACGGTGGACGGGGACAACGGGGAGGCGGGCTTTCTTGTGGAAAAAGGGAAGAAAAAGGGAGAGTCGGCCAGTAAGGAATTTATCAGTACCACCCTCTATGCGGAAAATGATGATCTGTGTTATGTGGATACAGCCGCATTTCCGGAGGGGAGCATATTATCAAAGCCCGATTCCAATGACCGATATGTGGTGGAAGACACGGCTGCGCTGGAAGGCGTCTATTGCATCAATAAAGGATATGCGGTCTTCCGTTTCATCAATATCCTCGACCAGAATGAGGAGTTTTGTATCGTGGAGAAGGGGACTGCCTACGGGATTGCTCAGTATGACCATATCATATTGGACGCCTCGCAGGTCAAAGAGGAAGATATCGTTGTACAATAAGATTGCGATAAAATGATCTAAAGGAGGGAAAGATATGATCCAGGAACAGCTAGCATCTGTAGAAGAAAAGATCCAAAGAGCCTGTGAAAGGAGCGGCCGTAAACGGGAGGATGTCACGCTGATCGCGGTCAGCAAGACGAAACCAATCCAGGATCTCAAAGAGGCTTACCGCTGCGGTGCGCGCTTTTTCGGCGAGAACAAAGTACAGGAGATTTCGGAGAAATACCCGCAGATGCCGGGGGATGTCAAGTGGCATATGATCGGCCATCTGCAGAGGAATAAAGTAAAATACATTGTGGATAAGATATCGATGATCCACTCGGTGGACAGCCTGCGCTTAGCGCAGACGATCCAGTCCGAGGCCAAGAAACATCAGGTGCGCGTGCCGATCCTTCTTGAGGTCAACGTGGCGGAGGAGGAGAGTAAATTCGGCTTGTCTGTGGCGGAGACCCTCCCCCTGGCCGAACAGATCAGCCAACTGGAAAACATCCATATCCAGGGCCTGATGACGATCGCGCCTTATGTGGAAGATCCGGAGGAAAATAGGTGGGTTTTTCGGGAATTGAAAAAATTAAGTGTTGACATTGCCGCAAAAAACATTGATAATGTAGATATGTTTGTGCTCAGTATGGGGATGACAGGCGATTATGAGGTCGCCATAGAAGAGGGGGCAACGATGGTAAGAGTAGGGACTGGTATTTTCGGAGAACGAGATTATCAGGTATGATCCTCGCATGGGGTCTGACAGATATGTCTGTGCGTGCAGGCATTTTACCATGAATGAGATTGGAGATTGGACATGGGTGTTTTGGATAAGTTTTTAGACGCGATCAAACTCAACGATGATTACGACGACGACGATTTTCTGGACGATTATGATGACGACGATCTGGACGGGAGACCCCGCAGGAAGTTTTTCGAAAAATTCCAGAAGAGCGACGACGATGAAGATGAAGCCTATGACGATCCACAACCGAGAAATCCTGCGAAGACAGATAGAGCAGCACAAAAGCCGAACGGAAAGCAGGCGCGTCCGGCTTCTTCCAAGATCACACCGATGCGCAGCCCGAAAAAGGGACAATCCATGGAGGTGTGCGTGATCAAACCCGCTTCTATGGAGGATACGCGGGAGATTGCTGAGACGCTGATGTCCAGCCGTACCGTTGTCCTGAACCTGGAGGGAGTGGACGTGGATCTGGCACAGAGGATCATCGATTTCACACTGGGCTGCTGTTATGCTTTGAGCGGGCAGTTTCAGAAGATATCCGATTTTGTGTTTATCATCACGCCTTTTAACGTGGATATATCCGGCGACTACCAGGATATCCTAGGCGGGAAGATCCCGTCCATGCACACGGAGCTGTAAAGATGAGAGATACAGATACCCTTTTTCAAAACCGTATAAATGATCTGAAGAGCATGGCCTTTCAGAGGGACATCGTTACGTTTACGGATTTTTTAGATCTTCACCAGCTACATATGATAAAGAACCTGCGAGATGATCTTCCGGGCGTGGCTACGGAGACGTTCGGGGGTTATGAAGGTGCAGAGCGTCAGATGGCAGCATTTATCCCTGACGCTCTTTCCTATGGATGGGAATATCCTCTGTGCTGTCTGAAAGTCACGAGAGCGGCCGGACATGCCCCGGAGAGCCCGGACCACCGGGACTACCTAGGCGCGCTGGTCAATCTGGGGGTGGAGCGCAGTGTGCTGGGGGATATCCTTCTCCTGGACGAGGCGGCCTGTTTCTTCTGTGTGGACACAATGGCAGACTTTTTCGTCCAGGAGCTGGTCAAGATCAGGCACACGCCGGTGCGCACGGAGATCTGGCCCCATACAGAAAAAATCCCGGAACCAGTGAGAAAGCCCGTACAGGGGACCGTCTCCTCCATCCGTCTGGATGCCATACTCGCCATCGCCTTCGGCGGTTCCAGGACAAAACTCACGCCGCTGATCCAGGGCGGGAAAGTCTTTGTCAACGCCAGTCCGGTCACACGGAGCGGTCATGTGCTCAAGGAAGGCGATATCGTGTCGGTGAGGGGGAAGGGGAAGTTCTGCTTCCGGCAGATCCTATCCAGGACAAAGAAAGGGCGATATGGGATACTCCTGGAGATCTATCAATAAAAATCTGCCGCATACATCGGCCGATGGCATCAACTGAGGAAAAGAGGGAGCGTAATGGATAAAATAGAGAAGAAGGACAAGATCCAGATCACAAGGAGCGGGGAATTTTCTTATACGATCTGCCTGCGGCGAGATTTTTCACAGTTCGCTGCATCTGTGGCCGCATGCAGGCCCCAGGGCGGGAAGATCTGCATCGTGACGGATACCCATGTAAGACCTCTCTATATGGAAGAGGTCAGGAGAGAACTGGAGCAGGCGTTCCAGACGGTCACCTGTTTTACCATGGAAGCCGGGGAGGAACACAAACAGCTGTCCACCGTACAGGGATTGTACGCACATCTCATCGACCATGGCTTTGAACGGCGGGATCTGCTCCTGGCGTTGGGCGGCGGCGTGGTGGGTGATCTGACCGGATTCGCGGCAGCCACGTACCTGCGCGGGATTGATTTCGTCCAGGTGCCCACCACCTTATTGTCCCAGGTGGACAGCAGCATCGGCGGTAAGACCGGTGTGGATCTTGAGAATTATAAAAATATGGTGGGAGCGTTCCATCAGCCGCGGCTGGTCTATATGGACCTGCACACACTGGATACGCTGGACGAGGCCCAGTTTGCCTGCGGGATGGCGGAGATCTTAAAACACGGCCTTTTGAGAGATGCGGCTTATTATCAGTGGCTGGAGGAGAACCAGGGGCGGATCCGCGCCCGGGATATGGATACCCTTCAGGAGATGATCTTCCGCAGCTGCCAGATCAAGGCGGCTGTGGTGGAGCAAGATCCCATGGAGAAGGGACCGAGAGCTTTATTGAACCTGGGGCACACCATCGGGCACGCCATCGAAAAGAAGATGGATTTTCAGATGCTCCATGGGCAGTGTGTAGCCCTGGGCTGCGTGGCCGCTGCCTATCTCTCCTGCCGCAGGGGCCTGATTAGCGTGGCGGACCTGGAGCGGGTCCAGAAGATGAATGGTATTTATCAGCTGCCCGTGCGGTTGGAGGGCGATCTGTCCACAGAAGAGATATTGGCGGCGACGAAAAAGGATAAGAAGATGTCCAAAGGCCAGATCCGCTTCATCCTGCTCCGTCAGATCGGGGAGGCTGTGGTGGATACCTCCGTGACTGAGGAGGAACTCTGCCAGGCGATCGATCATCTGAAAGGCATGTCTGTGTCATATGAAGGATAAAAGGAGAACATATATCATCTGTTCCTGTGCAGGGATCCTCATCCTGATCCTCATCGACCAGTTTACGAAATACCTGGCACAGGTCTATCTGCGCGGAGCAGAGGATAAGGTCTGGATCCCCCGCGTGTTCCGACTGCACTATCTGGAAAACCGGGGGGCCGCTTTCGGGCTGCTCCAGGATCAGAGACTGATCTTCCTGATCCTGTGCGTATTGTTTTTGGGCGTGGCGGCGTGGTTTTTGGCGCATATGCCCGCCGTATCCCGTTATATCCCCCTTTATGCTATTGCATCTGGCTTATCGGCGGGGGCGGCGGGAAATGGCATTGACAGGCTTTTTCGCGGGTATGTGGTGGATTTCTTCTATTTCTCGCTGATCGACTTTCCTGTCTTTAATATGGCGGACATCTATGTGGTGGTCAGCGGCTTTTTCCTGGTCTGGTGTGTCTGCTTTGTGTATAAAGAAGAGGAGCTTACGTTCATGCAGTGGAAGAGGGGCGGATGAAGATGTCGAGTGACGATAAGAAGATTATGGAAACCGCAAAGATCCTGGAGATCAACATCCCACAAGAGCAGGCGGGGATGCGCATCGATAAAGGGCTTTCGGAAGGATCCTCACTGGAGGGGATGGATCTGTCCCGCTCCCGCATCCAGAGATTGCTCCAGGATGGGATGATCCTGGTCAATGACAGGCCGGTCCGTCCCAGTTACCGCCTGCAGGCGGGGGATGTGGTCTGTGTGCAGATCCCCGCGATCCGCCCGGCTGCGATCGTGCCGGAAGATATCCCTCTGGACATCCTTTACGAGGACGCGCATCTGCTGATCGTCAACAAGCCCCAGGGGATGGTGGTGCACCCGGCCCCCGGACATGAGGAGCATACCCTGGTCAACGCCGTGTTGTTCCATTGCCAGGGGGATCTCTCCGGGATAAACGGGGAGTTGCGGCCGGGGATCGTACACCGGATCGACAGGGATACTTCTGGCGCACTGGTGGTCTGCAAGGACGACCGCACCCATCAGGATCTGGCCGCGCAGTTAAAAGAGCACACGATCACCAGGGTCTACCATGCCATTGTCCAGGGAAATGTCAAGGCGGACGAGGGACGGATCGACGCATCCATCGGACGGCATCCCACCGACAGGAAACGGATGTCCATCCATTCCAGGAGCGGCAGGCGGGCAGTGACCCATTACCGGGTGCTGGAGAGGTTTGGCGGATACACGTATATCCAGTGCCGCCTGGAGACCGGGCGCACCCATCAGATACGGGTCCACATGGCGAGCATCGCCCATCCGCTCTTGGGGGATCCTCTCTATAACAGGAGCAAGGACAACCCCTTCCGTCTGAACGGTCAGGCGCTGCACGCGTATGTGCTGGGATTTAAGCACCCGCATTCTGGGGAATACCTGGAAGTGTCCGCGCCATTTCCGGGATATTTCATCGAGTTACTCAATAAATTAAGAAATAGATAAACTATATCGAGAGGAGTGGATACTATGAAGACAAGAGCAGTGATCACCATCGGACGTCAATATGGCAGCGGCGGACGCGCCATCGGGAAGAAACTGGCCGATGAGCTGGAAATCCCTTTCTATGACAAGGAATTGCTGGAGAGAGCCGCCAATGACAGCGGCATCTGCAGGGAACTGTTCGAGAATCACGACGAGAAACCCACAAACAGCTTTCTGTATTCCCTGGTCATGGACACCTATTCTTTCGGCTACAATTCGGCGGCTTTTACGGATATGCCCATGAATCACAAGGTTTTCCTGGCGCAGTTCGAGGCGATCAAGAAACTGGCCGATGAGGGGCCCTGTGTGATGGTGGGACGCTGTGCGGACTATGCCCTGGCAGACCGCCCGAATTGTTTCAGCGTCTTTATCCACTCAGATCTGGACACCCGCATCCGCCGGATCGCGAAAGAGTACGATATGAAGGACAGCAAGGCCCGGGATGCCATCCAAAAGACAGACAAGAGCCGTTCCAGTTATTACAACTATTATACCAACAAACGCTGGGCAGAGGCGGTCAGCTATAATATGTGCATCGACAGCGGGAAATTGGGCTTCGATAAGACCGTCAAGTGCATCATCCAGGCCCTGAAGGTCTTCGAGGATATGGATTAAAATCCTCCCATCCTTTGAGACCGCCGCTCAAGATCGCGGCGAACATACGCTCCCTTGTCCCGGGATGGTCCTTGTTCAGGCTTTTTAACAGGTTTTTGATATATTCCCGTTTTGTCCGTCCGTCCGCCGGACAGGGGCTTTTGGCCACAGGGAGTTGATATTTATTCTGGAAACCGATGATATCCGCTTCATCCATGAGTATCAGCGGACGTATGAGGGTCAGTCCGATCCGGTCCCAGTAAGTGACCGGGGAAAATGTATGGAACCGGCCTTCAAAGATCAGGGACAGCAGCAAGGTCTCCACCGCGTCGTCCTTGTGATGGGCATAGGCCACCTTGTTGCAGCCCAACGCTTTTACGGCATCATTGAGAGCCCCTTTTCTCATTTTCGCACAGAGAGAGCAGGGGTTCTTTTCACGTCTCTCATAAAACACGATGTCCGCGATCGCTGTCTCTACCCGTTTATAAGGAACTCCTTTTTCCACACAAAAATCCTCCAGGAGAGAGTAATCCACATTGGGAAAACCCAAATCCACCGTTACGGCCGTCAGGCTGTATTTTTTTGGGTAAAAACGCTGCAGTTCCCGCAGGGCAGTCAACAGGGCTAGGCTGTCCTTGCCGCCGGATAAGCCGACTGCGATGTGGTCCCCCTCCTCGATCATGCCGAACCCATCGATTGCTTTCCTGGTCACGCTCAATAACTGCTGTAATCTCATAGTAATCCCTTTCTATATGTTCCGTGTATTTTCGCACCGTTCCCCATTATAGCCTGCATTGGCCTGTAAATCAATATTTCATTTATTTTTTAAAAAAGTATGACAAACTATTTCGTATATGTTATAATCATTACAAATTATACCATTTATATATGAATAAGTAGAAAGGAATCGTAAGAAAATCATGAAATTTTTTGGCGACAACCATTATCTGAATTGGGGAATCACGGGATTTTCTGTGGCGGTGGCCAGCATGCTCTTTTATTTCGGTATATTCCATATGGAGATACTGTTTGACGGCATCCGTGTCGTCGCTCAGATCGTCATGCCGCTGATCTACGGTGCGGTGATCGCCTATCTGCTCAACCCGGTGCTGAATTTCCTGGAGAAGAAAGTGATCTACCCTCTCTTTGCAGCCAGGAACCGCAAGGTCAGGAGGCGGGGCAGGAGAGTGATCCGCTATGCCTGCGTCCTGCTGTGCGTTTTCATCCTGTGTTGGCTGGTCTATGCCCTGTTGATGACGATATTGCCGGAGATTATCAACAGTACCGTCAATATAATCAACAATTTTCCACAGTATACGGACGATATCCAACAGTGGGTCACAAAAAGATTGGAGGATAATCCACAGCTCAATGCCCTAGTGGTAGATGTCTTCGACCGGTACGCCAGCGAATTTGAAAAATACCTGTCACGGGATATCCTTCCCCAGCTCCAGGGTGCGCTGGTGCATCTCTCTTCCGGCATGCTGGACGTGCTCGTCTTTCTGAAGAACATCGTGATCGGTCTCATCGTCTCGGTGTATATCCTGGCGGACAAAGAGGCATTTACGGCAAAGGTCAAGATGTTCCTGTATGCGTTCTTCTCCACCCATTGGGCGGACCGGATCCTGGAAAACGTGCGGTTCACCCATCGGACTTTCGGCGGGTTCATCAGCGGGAAGATCGTGGACTCGCTGATCATCGGGCTGCTGTGTTACCTTGGGACGAGCATCATCGGCACACCGTACAGCATTTTGGTCAGTGTGGTGGTGGGCGTGACAAACATCATCCCGTTTTTCGGGCCATACCTGGGCGCTGTCCCCTGCGCGTTTTTGATCTTGCTGGTCAATCCCATGCAGTGCCTGTATTTCATCATCTTTATCCTGGTCCTGCAGCAATTTGACGGGAACATCCTGGGGCCGAAGATCTTAGGTGATTCCACCGGCCTGTCCAGTTTTATGGTCATCCTGGCCATCCTGGTGGGCGGCGGCCTGTTCGGCATCGTGGGGATGTTCATCGGCGTACCGGTCTGCGCCGTCTTGTACGCACTCCTGTGGAATCATATAAGAAGATCTTTGGAGCGCAGGAACCTGCCTCTGGAGGAAAAAATCTACGAAACAAGTGTATATCTAGCTGGAGGTGGAAAAAAATCCGAAAAAAATGTGGAAAACTCTTGACATTTTCATCCAATATGTGGAAAATTACAGTGGTCATTGGACATAAAACAAAAGAGAGAAGGGATACGGTATGAAGTTTGTGATCCAACGGGTCAGCCATGCCTCCGTCACGGTGGAGGGAGAGACCGTGGGGGAGATCCAGCAGGGCTTTCTGGTCCTTATAGGCGTGGGAGAGGAGGACACGGAAGCGATCGCCGATAAATTTGTCCGGAAGATGCTGGGACTTAGGATCTTTCCGGATGCGGAGGGGAAGACGAACCTCTCTTTAAAAGATGTGGGCGGACAGCTCCTTTTGATCTCCCAGTTCACGCTCTATGCAGATTGTAAGAAAGGGAACCGTCCCAGTTTCATACGGGCAGGTGATCCGGGGAAAGCTGAGGGACTCTATGAATATATTGTGGATAAATGCCGGGCTGAGATCCCCGTTGTAGAGAAAGGCTGTTTTGGCGCACATATGAAGGTCCAGCTGGAGAATGACGGTCCATTCACGATCATCTTAGATGAGACGATCTTATAAGGATCTTATTGGGATCCATAGAAACGGAGCGAAAGAGGGAAAGGGAAATGGAGAAGAGAGTACGTGCGGCGGCGAGGAACCTGTTTTTATTGTTTTTATGCATCATGGCCTTGGCCATGCCGGGCAAGGTATATGCCGCCTCCGTCAGTCAGGATATGGCCGTCGAGAAATGGATCAAAAAGGACGGGAAGGTTTATTTCAGACAGGAAGACGGGACGCTGCGCAAAGGGTGGCTCGTGGTAAAAAAACGCAGATATTATCTGGACAAAAATATAGGCGCAAGGGTGACCGGCTGGCGAAATATAGACGGAAAACGCTATTATTTCCATCCAAAGAATGGACGGGCGGCGACCGGCTGGTTTTCCGTCGATGGGAAAAAATATTACGCTTTCGCCAACGGCATCCTGAAGACGGGCTGGTACAGTGAAAATGGAGACCGCTATTATCTGCAGACAGACAAGAAAGGAGCCATAAAAGCGGATGGCTGGAAGAAGATCGAGGGCAAGCGGTATTATTTCTACCCGGACGGGCGGATGGCCAGGCGGCTTTGGATCGATGAAAAGCATTATGTGGACATCAAAGGGGTGTCCAGGCCTGATATCGTCAAGAACAAAAAAGACACGTTCCGTTGGCCGCTGGACGCATCGTGGAAGCAGGTATCCAGCCCCTTCGGATACCGGGAGCCGATATCTGTGGGCACCAGCAACCATGACGGCATCGATATCCCGGCCGATGCGGGGGCTTTGATCTACGCCGCAAAGACCGGGTATGTGATCGAGCGCGGATACAGTGATTCAGAGGGAAACCACATCGTGATCGACCATAAAAACGGGATGACCACTACATATATGCACATGACAAAGTTTGATCCGGCCTTCAGCGTGGGGAGCCGGGTCAAAAAAGGACAGGTCATCGGCTATGTGGGCAGCACAGGCTGGGCCACAGGATCCCATCTGCATTTTGGCGTAAAGATAAACGGAGAGCTGACCGATCCGCTCAAATTCGTACGCCAGCCCTAGAGTGTGTCTTAAAACCCATTCACGCCACCTGCAAGCCCCACTTTGCGGAAGATCTGGCCCGCTTTTGGTCAGCGTAGCCCGCTGCGCCTTCCTCATTTGGGCCAGATCTTCCGCAAATTGTGACTTACAGTTGACATAAAGCGGTTTTCAGACACACTCTAGATGATAAGAAAGTGATAAAGAGAGAGATCAAACAAAAAAACAGGAAAGACCCTGGATACTGCAGGGCTTTTCCTGTTTTTTTGTTCTCATTTTGTATCTATTTTTCCCGCAGACGGACTGCTGAGGCGGCTTTCCGACGGTGGGCATCGCCCAGATCCGCGTAATGCTTGCGGGTGGTGTTCACGTCTTTGTGCCCCAGTACGTCGGCCACCAGGTAGATATCCCCGGTCTCTTCATAGAGAGCCGTGCCGTAGGTGCTGCGCAGTTTATGGGGCGTGATCTTCTTGGTGGTTGTCACCTCCCGGGCGTATTTCTTGACCAGGTTTTCCACAGCTTTCACCCCGATCCGGCGCCGCTGGGTGGAGTAGAAGAGTGCGTGTTCATGCCCGGGCAGCGGCGTGATCCCCTCCCTGACTGCCAGGTAATCCTCCAGGGCTTGGGCGACTTCGTCGCCGAAATACACGATCATCTCATTTCCGCCTTTGCGGTGGACTTTGATCCCGTAATTTTGGAAATCAACGTCATCCACATCCAGCCCGACACACTCGGAGACACGGATGCCTGTCCCTAAGAGCAATGTGAAGATGGCCAGATCCCGTTCCTTTGTCTTTTCATAATATGTTTTTTTCTGGCCGGTCAGCGTGTCCCCGGCGTGTTCGATGTAGTCCAGTAGCGCGGCGACCTCATCCGGATCCAGTTTTACGATGGACTTGTCGTGCAGTTTGGGCATGTCCACCAGCAAGGTCGGGTTGTTGTGGATCATTTCCCGTTTGTAGTAATAGGCATAAAAGCTGCGCAGGGCGGACATTTTCCGCTTGATGCCGCGTTCCCCGTTGGTGTTTTCCAGACCTGTATCCTGGGACTGGTAGACCCGCAGATATTCCTGGTATTCCTCGATGTCCACGGATTGGAGCTGATCCAAGATGTCCACCCGCAGGTCATCCATGGAGCAATGTTGAAAAGCCGGGTTTTCTTTCAATAGGAATTGGAAAAAGACCTTTAAGTCGTAGGCGTATGAAAGCCTTGTCCGCGAGGATGTGGTCGTGCCCATGGCCCGGAAGTAATCCCGTGCAAAAGGCGGCAGTTCCTTCAAAAGTTCCCTCAGTTTCAGCGTGTTTTCTTTGTCCACCTGTGTATGGTAGGCGGTCCTGTCCATATAAGATCCCCCTTATCTATTCGCAAAACATGAATTTGTAGAATAAATCTATCCACCCTTATATACTACCATTTCTGGAGAGATCTGTCAACCTGATCAAATATTTTCGAACGGATATTCCGAATATCTGTTTGCACTCTGCACTCAGATATGTTATAATAAAAATCCAACAGGAGGTATTTGAATCATGGCATATGGAAAGATTTCACCCAAGCAACAGGAAATATTGGATTTTATCAAAAATGAGATCCTCAACCGCGGGTTCCCGCCCGCTGTGCGGGACATCTGTGAGGCCGTCCATTTAAGGTCCACTTCATCCGTCCATTCGCACCTGGCGACCCTGGAGAAAAACGGCTATATACGCCGGGACCCCACAAAGCCCCGGGCCATTGAGATCGTAGACGATAATTTCAACCTGACCAGGCGGGAAATGACGAATGTCCCGATCGTGGGCACGGTGGCCGCTGGAGAGCCCATTTTAGCCGTGGAGAACATCGAGGGGTACTTTCCTCTCCCGACTGAATTTTTGACCGATAATCCGGCCTTTATGCTGCGCGTTCAGGGGGAAAGCATGGTCAATAAGGGGATCTTGAGCGGCGATCACGTGATTGTCGAGAAGAAAAATACGGCCCGCAACGGAGAGATGGTGGTCGCCCTGGTGGATGATTCGGCCACGGTAAAGACCTTTTACCATGAAAAAGACCATATCCGCCTGCAGCCGGAAAATGACACTATGGACCCTATCATCCTCCACGAGGAGGACAATGTCCAGATCATCGGCAGAGTGATCGGGGTGTTCCGCACACTCAGATAACTATAAATATATTATGTAAACTTAATATGCGTAAAAAAATCTGTGGGTACCGCGGAAGCCTTCCCACAGCTTCCATGGGTATCCACAGACCTGTCCGTGATCGGTCTTTGATCAGTCTCCATCCATAAATATCTTGGCGTCCACCGCTACCCCATCCCGCCAGATCCGTTCCAGGTCATAGAACAGCCGGTTCTCCTCATCGAAGATGTGTATGATCACATCCCCAAAATCCATCAGGATCCAGCTGGAACCCCGTGTCCCTTCCACGTGTTTGACCGCATGGCCAGCCTTTCCCAGAATCTCGTCCACATGGTCCACCATGGCCTGTACCTGGTTCGGGTTGCTGGCGGTGCTGATGATGAAATAATCGGCCAGCACCGAGACTTCATGGATGTCGATCACCTTTATGTCGACGGCTTTCTTTTCACTCAAGGCTTTACAGGCCAGACGGGCCATCTGTTCGCCTTCTCTCCTGTCCATATTATCCATGTCTTTTCTCATTCCTTTCCCTGTAATATCCATATGCTCTCTCCGTGGTCTCATCGATCTTCTGGGGCGACTGCCTCAGATACGTCAGCGTGTCCCTCAAGATCTCATAGGTACACTGATCCAGATCCTGGAAAGCCAGACGGCGCAGGCGCTCCAGGTGGGGGGCTGTGCTGCGCGTCGGCTCGATGTAGTCCGCGATGAAGAGGATCTGCTCCAAAGCTGTCATAGCCTCTTTTCCCGTGGTATGGCAGCGGATGGCGCTTAAGATCTCCTCATCTTCCACTTTGTATTTTTTCCTGGCGAGATAGGCCCCCAGCTTCGCATGGATCAGAAACGGATTTTCCTTTTCAAAGGGAGTCACAGGGATCTCATGCTTTTTACAGAGTTTGAGCTTCTTCTCATTGGGGATGCATTTGGCACAGTCATGCAAAAGCCCGGCCGTCTGGGCTTTCCCTAAGTCCACGCCATGGACCATCGCCAGGGCCGCGCAGGTGTACATGACGCCCAATGTATGCTGATAGCGGTGGCTGTCCAGTTTTTTGTATAGTTTCTTCTGTATTTTTCTGAAATCTGCTGTATCCATCATCCTGTACCCTTGGCATAAATGTGATTTTCGTAGATAAACTCCCGGACCGGGTCCGGCACATAATAGCGGATCGTCTCTCCGTCCCGGATCCATTCCCGGATATGGGCCGAGGAGATCTCCACGTCCGGTGTATCCAGTCGGAAAAATGTGCCCTGGTATTTGGCGGAGATCCGCGCCATTTCTTTCTCCAGGGTGGCCCGGTCCGTGTGATCGCGGATGGCGACCGCGATCTTACAGTTCTGGCAGATGCGGCCGGGTTCCCGCCATTCTTCTAATGTGAACAGGGAATCCGCA
Organism: Clostridia bacterium; assembly: GCA_910575625.1. Lineage (GTDB taxonomy): Bacteria > Bacillota > Clostridia > Lachnospirales > Lachnospiraceae > MGBC164599. Next base: position 293,271 of record CAJTFD010000002.1, on the reverse strand, counting down.
CCGATGATGAAATAATATTCTTCATCCGGATGTTCCCGCCGCAGCCGCTCCAGCGTGCGGTAGGTATAGGAATACCCTGTCCCATCCATCTCCAGAAGGGATAGTCCAAAATGGGCATTGCCCGCGATGGCTCTTCTGACCATCTCGACCCTCTGGCTGTCGGTCGCCCGACCGTTGCGGTCTTTCTTATGGGGGGGATTCCCGGAGGGCAGGAACAGGACCTTCTCCAGGCCGAACTGCTCATAGGCCTTCTCCCCCAGGATCAGATGTCCAAGATGGATGGGGTCAAACGTGCCGCCCATGATCCCGATCTTCTTTTTGCGCATTCTATCTTAAAACCCTCTGTGAGCTGTCTATGATCTGTCTATTTCGGAAGCTCGATCTTCGGCCTGCTCTCCCGCTTCGGCCGGTACAGGACGATCTTCCGCCCGATCACCTGCACCACCGACGCACGGGTGCGCTCCGCCAGTGTCTGCGCCACTTCCTTCGGGTCTTCTGCGCAGTTCTGCAGCACGCCCAGCTTGACCAGCTCCCTGGCCTCCAATACCTGGTCCACGGAAGCCGTAAATTCCGGCGTGAGCCCCCCTTTCCCCAACTGGAGTACAGGGGCAAGCTCCATCGCAAGTCCTTTCAGATAAGCCCTCTGTTTAGATGATATCTTCATCGCTCTCCCACTCTCCTATTTATAATATTCAAAAGCAAACCCGTACATCTGCACGGTATCTCCGTCCTGGATCCCCGCCTTCTCCAACTCCCCCAGTATCCCCTGTTCCTTGAGGAAATTCTGGAAAAAGGCAAATCCCTTCTCCGAATCCAGGTTGGTATAACCCAGCATCTTCTCAATCTTGGGACCCTCAGCGATGAACGTGTGGGGATCATTCTCGGAGCGTTCGACTGTATAGGGAAGGTTTTCCACCACGATCTCCTCCTCCGGGAAAAATTCCTGTTCGAAGACGATGCTCTCTTTCGGCATCGTGGACAGCAGTTCTTTGACCGCCCACAGCAGTTCCTTGACCCCCTGGCCGCTGACAGCGGAGATCGCATAGACAGGTATCCCTTTCGGTTCAAATTCCTGTCTCAGTCTCTCCAGCGGCTCAGCCGCATCCGGTCCCAGTGCGTCGATCTTGTTGGCTGCGATGATCTGCGGACGCCGGGCTACCGCCGGGTCATAGAGACGGAGTTCTTCGTTGATCTTGTAGACATCTTCCACCGGATCCCGGCCCTCCACAGAGGCCGCGTCCACCAGGTGGATGATCGCACGGGTGCGCTCGATGTGGCGTAAAAACTGATGTCCCAGGCCTGTCCCCTGGGACGCGCCTTCAATGAGTCCCGGGATATCCGCGATCACGAAGCCATCCACCTCCTCGTGATCGACCACGCCCAGATGTGGATCCAAAGTGGTGAACGGATAGTTGGCCACTTTGGGCCGCGCGTTGGACACCCTGGAGAGGAACGTGGATTTTCCCACGTTGGGGAAGCCCACGAGTCCTACATCGGCGATCACCTTCAGCTCCAGGATAACTTCCAGTTCCAGGGCAGCCTCCCCCGCCTGGGCGTATTTCGGCGCCTGCATCGTCGAGGTGGCGTAGTGCATGTTCCCGTTTCCGCCCTTTCCTCCTCTTAATATGACCTGTCTTTTATCTTTGCCGGAAAGGTCGGCGATCACCCGACCGGACTGCGCCTCCATGACCACGGTCCCGGCGGGTACTTTCAAGGTCAGATCCTTTCCGTTGGCGCCATGGCAGCGGCGTTTGCTGCCGGGCGTTCCGTTTTCAGCCGCAAATTTCCTCTTATGGCGGTAATCGATCAGGGTGTTCATCCCCTCATCCACCTGGAAAACGATATCGCCGCCTTTTCCGCCGTCGCCCCCGTCCGGGCCGCCGTTGGCCACATATTTTTCCCGGCGGAAGCTCACACAGCCGTCCCCGCCCTTTCCGGAGCGGATCAAGATCTTTGCCCTGTCTGCAAACATTGCCCTCCACCTCCTCTATCCTATGATCTTATAAAATGAAAAGGCTCCAGACCCTAGACCCATACACGCCCTAAGAATCTGAAGCCCCACACTGCATGTCTATTCCTCAACAGCAACCGGGATAACGGAAACCTGTTTTTTGTCCCTTCCTTTTCTGGTATAGCGCACTACACCGTCTTTCAAGGCAAACAGAGTATGATCCCTACCCAGACCAACATTCACTCCGGGATGGATCCTTGTCCCACGCTGCCTGTAAAGGATATTGCCTGCGAGCACGAACTGTCCGTCCGCCCTCTTCGCACCTAACCTCTTGGACTCGGAATCACGTCCGTTCTTTGTGGAACCAACACCTTTTTTATGGGCAAACAACTGAAGATCCATTTTCAGCATGTCTTACACCTCCCTCACTAGCACTTTTAGATAAGCTCTGTCGTAACTATCCTGGATCTGGGATAAACCCAGCATCAGGGAATCTATCAAAAGTTTAGAATCTTTACTGGGGCCAACGATGAATTCCAGGGACAGATATCCCTCCTCGCTGCTCACATGGATGATATCCTCGGTAAACGTGTCGATCGAGTTCACGGCATTCACCATCAGTGCAGACACTGCGGCGCAGATGATATCCTGCCCCTTCTCGGCAAAACCGGCATGTCCTCTGGATTCGATCTTATTAAATTCCCCATCTTTTTTCAACACCGTTACCGTGATCATAGTACACCCGACATCTTAGATATCGATCTTCTCAATCTTGACTCTTGTGTACTGCTGTCTATGTCCTTTTTTCTTGTGGTAACCGGTCTTGCGTTTGAATTTGTATACGATCACTTTCTTCGCTTTACCGTTCTCCATTACAGTCGCGGTCACACTGGCATTGGCCACATCGCTCCCGAACTTCAGGCCATTGTCGTCATTGACAGCGAGCACATTGTCGAAAGTGACTGTCTCACCGGCTTCCACGCCCAGCTTCTCAACATTTACGAAATCGCCCGCAGCAACCTTGTACTGTTTACCACCTGTTGCAATGATTGCGTACATAAGGCACACCTCCTATTTCCTTTACTCGCCAAATACGGTAGTTGTATAAATTAAAAAACAACACTTTAAACCTCTTTGTGCGGCATACTCATGTATTTTAACACATATGTTCCTGTCCGTCAATAAGAAGATCCGTTTTTATCCGGTTTTTTCAATTTTTATCCAGCCAATAGGCCATGCGCTCTCGAAGCTGCGGGATATCCAACGGCTTGGCCAGGTGGCCGTTCATCCCGGATTCCCTGCTGATCGCCACGTCCTCCACCGAGACATTGGCGGAAAGGGCGATGATCGGGATCGCCGCCGCATCGGCGCGCGGGAGTTTGCGGATCGCGCGGGTGGCCTCAAAGCCGTTCATGACCGGCATCTGGATATCCATCAGGATCAGGTCATAATATCCTTCCGGCATCTCGGCAAACTGCTGCAATCCCTTCCGCCCATCCCCGGCACATTCCACCCGTGCGCCCATCTCACCGATCAGCTCCATGGCGATCTCCTGATTCAATTCGTTGTCCTCCACCAGTAAGATCTTGTATCCGCTGAACGAGATGTCCTCTATATTATCGGGCTTTGGCTGGGTGTCGTCTGCATGTTCAGCGGTGTTCTGCCGCCGCAAGATCACGGTGGCAATGAACTGGGAACCTTCTCCGGGTGCGCTCTTGACCGTGATCAGTCCGCCCATCATACGCGCGATGTTCTCTGCGATCGACATCCCCAGGCCCACGCCGTCCAGATGGCTCACGTCTGGGTTGTCCGCATGGCTGAAAGGCTCGAAGATATGCTGGGTAAATTCCTCTTCCATGCCGACCCCATCGTCGCGAAAGATAAAGTCATAGGATCCGCAGCTGTGCTCCTCGGATTCATGCTCAACCACCGATATCTCCAGTGTCCCGCCGACGGGCGTGTATTTGACCGCGTTGCTCAGGATGTTCAGACAGATCTGCTGGAGTCTCTTTTGGTCGCCCAGGATATCTCCGTGCTGCACCTGCATGGGATTGACCTTGAGTTTTAGTCCTTTATCCTGGATATCAGGCTGGATGATCGAGACGACCTCCTGCATCAGATCCGAAAGGCTGAAGGCCTCGGCTTTTAAGTCCAGACTCCCGGACTGGATCTGGCTGATGTCCATGATCTCGTTCAGCACAGACAGCAATTGCTGTCCGGATAAAGAGGCTTTTTCCAGGCAGTCTTTGACCCGGTCCGTGTCATCCACATGGTCCGAAGCGATCTTGATCATACCCATGATCCCGTTCATCGGCGTGCGGATGTTGTGGCTCATGCTGGAGAGGAATTCCTGTTTAGACGCGTTGGCCTGGTCGGCCGCTTCGCAGGCGGCCTGGAGGGCCTGCTGTTCCCGCATCTCTTTTCTCTTGCTCTCGGTCACGTCCTGGGCCGCATAAACGATCGACCGGGCTTTTCCCTCGCCATCGGCCTGGGACATGATGGCCGTGCTTCGGATCCAGCCATAGTCTTCCGGCTGTGTCTCCTGGTTCGTGGGCAGTTTGCGGTAGGCCATCGTTACATATGGCTTCTTTTTGCTCAGTGTTCTCTGGAGATTGGAGATGCTGAGCATATCCAGGTACTCTTCCCGGTCATCGGGATGGACGAAATTCTCGGCGTACGCCTTGATGCCAGCCGCATAGTTCATTTTGCCGTCCAGGACTTTCTCCACATCGGGCAGCTGGGTCACGTCCTGGAATGTATCCTGCTCCAGGTCAGCATAGTAGGTGGCGAAAAACATGCCGCTCAGTGTGCGGATGATATCCAGCTGCTCCTGTTCTTTTTTCGCGCGGATATCCGCTTCGATCTTCTCGCGGGTCACATCCCGGCCCAGGATATTGACGGATATCCGTTTTCCCTTGCGGGAGTAGATCACGTGCTGTTCCAGCCAGCGCAGGGATCTTCCCACCATGCGGTATTGGCAGATCTCCTCGTAGTAATCCCGAGTGCTCGCCGCCTTCTGATACAGATGCTCTGGGCTCATGACCCTGCGGAAGACCTCTGCATCCTCCGGGTTGACGATATTTTCTAAAGCCTTCTGGAAATACTGGTGGTAATTTCCTGTGTGGACTTTCTGTTCATTACCCATCTCGTTGATCCACATACGCTCGCACTGGCCGTTTTCCAGATAGACGGTGGTCATGACACTGTATCTGGACTTGAGGATCGCGGCCAGCTGCATATCCCTGAGATTCAAAATATGCTCCTGGCGCACGCGTTTATCCACGTTCTGGAGGGCCAAGATCGTATAATTCTTTGTGGCCTGGTTCTGGCTGAAATAGGCGATGATGGCCACATAGCGGTATTCGTGGTCCTCCTCCCCGCGCCATTGGCAGAGGATGTCGTTTTTGTGCATGGAGCTGTCTTTCATCCGGCGCAGCCCTTCCAGGGAAAAGATCTCGCTGACTTTATCCCGGTCCGCGGGGTGGAGCTGTTTGAGCAGACGGGAATCCATGATCTCATCCCACTGGACGGTCCATGATTTCCAGCCTGTATGTGTATGCCCGTTCTCCCGGACCAGGTTCGCCTCCCCGGTATCCAGGTCAATGCCGTAAATGCCGAAATTCTGCTCGCCCAGCGTACGGATGACTTCCTGGATGCGGACGCTGGCATCGTCCACCTCCAGGCTCTCCTGCATGATGTGATGCACATCTTTCACATACAGGAAGACGATCCGGTCTCCGTTGGGCAGGATTGAATCCGGGACGATCTCGATCATGTGCCAGCGGTACTCTTCACTCTTGTAACGCCTGCGGTAACAGGAGGTCAGGATCTGCTCTCCCGCGTCCAGCCCGCTCTTTATATTGTCCAGGCGGGTAAAAGAAATGAAGCTGTTCATGTCATCCGGGTGGATCCCGCCATTGTATATGAACTGCCCGAGCCAGCTTGAGAAACAATCCTGGCCATAGCCGAAGGCCCGGTCTTCCGTGCTCATCTTGACCACTTCATATGTGTCCTGCGTCAGGTTGACACGTAAGATCTTATGGTAACCATGGCTGATCGTCTGGGTATGCGGGGCCACGGTGATGATGTAGGCCGGGATCTTGTCTTCCCACAGCGTCTTGACAGCGGTGATGTCCACGATCTCCCCAAAGGGATTGTCGTAGCTGATCGTTTGGTTTTCCTGCTTATCCCCGATCGTCAGGATGGGACAGTTTATACAGGAATTGACCCCCAGTTCATGGCAGGGCATCCCCTTGAACACATGGGGCGCGACTTCCCTTACACGTTCATTGTAATAGAGGATCCCATGGTCATCGGACCGGACGATGAAGACTCCGGTGGTCGGTAATGTATATAAGATCTTCTCGTATGCTTTTATGTCCACGGTCTTCTCCCCCTATCTCACAAACATCCGCACCATGCCCTCTTTAAATCCGCTATACGGCTGGTAGCGCAGGGGCAGATCTATCCATGTATATTTCTTTAAGATACTCTTCTCATGGCTGAACGTCTCGAAACTCTTCCGGCCGTGGTAGGAACCCATGCCGCTGCCGCCCACGCCGCCGAAACCCATATGAGGGGTGGCCAGGTGGATGACCGTGTCGTTGACACATCCGCCGCCGAAAGGCACTTTTTCTAAAAAATATCTCTCCGTCCGCGCATCCGATGTAAAAAGGTAGAGAGCCAGCGGCTGGGGGCGCTTTTTCACGAAGGCGTAGGCCTCCCCCATGGAGGACACGGTCAGGATGGGAAGGACGGGGCCGAAGATCTCCTCCTGCATCACGGCGTCCTCCTCCAGGACACGGTCCAGGACAGTGGGCGCGATCTGGCAGGTGTCTGCGCTGTTCTCCCCGCCGTGGACGACCTTTCTGTCATCGATCAGGTGCAGCACCCTGTCAAAATGCTTCCGGTTGATCATCTTCCCGTAGTCTGGGTTGGCAAGGGGTTTCTCCCCGTACATGCGGATGATCTCCTTTTTCACATAGCCCAGGAACCTGTTCTTTATGCTCTGCTCGATCAGCACGTAGTCGGGGGCTACGCAGGTCTGGCCGCAGTTTAGGTACTTTCCGAAAACGATACGCCGGGCTGCCAGTTTCAGGTCCGCCGTGTGGTCGATGATGCAGGGACTCTTCCCGCCCAGTTCCAGGGTCACCGGAGTCAGGTGCGCGGATGCTTTTTCCATGACCAGCCTTCCCACATTCACGCCGCCGGTGAAGAAGATATAGTCAAATCTCTGCTCTAAAAGGCTCTGGTTCTCTTCTCTCCCACCTTCCACCACAGACACATAGCCGCTGGGAAATGTATCCCGGATCATCTGGGCGAGTATCTTCGACGTGGCCGGGGAATAGGCGGAGGGCTTCACCACACAGCAATTGCCGGCCGCCAGCGCCCCGATCAGGGGTTCCAGCGTCAAAAGGACCGGATAATTCCAGGGGGACATGACCAGGACCACCCCGTAGGGTTCCTGTACGGTGAAACTCTTCGCGTGGAACTGGGCTAAAGGCGTGCGGACCAGACGGTCCCGGCTCCAGGCGCGGATGTGCCTCCGGATGAAGCGCAGTTCTGATAAAGTCAGCCCCACCTCGCACATATAAGATTCTGTTTTGGATTTTCCCAGGTCTTTCCTGAGCGCTTTATAGAGCTCCTGCTCGTACCTGATGATCGTCTGTTCCAGCCTGTCCAGGGCTTTGATCCGAAAAGACAGGCTCAATGTCTTTCCGGATGCAAAAAAAGTTCGCTGTTTTTTTACCAGTTCTTCGTTACCCATATGTCATTCCCCCTTTAACTGATGATAGATCTGCTCCAGTCCTTTTCTGTCGAGCAGCATCGGGACCGGGTACAGCGGATTTCCCTCTCTGTCTGCGTGGCGCGCCATTGTGGGGATGTCCTTTGCGCGGATCTGCGGAAAATGGCGGGGGATGCCCATCTGGTCATTAAGGCCCTGGATCCACCCGATGAGATCCCGCGCCGCTGTGCGGTCTTCCACATGATCGTCCGCAATGCCCGTCTTCCTCGCCAATCTTGCCAGACGCTTCTCACAGGCAGGGCCGTAGAGGCGCAGGACGACCGGAAGGGTCACTGCGTTGGCGAGTCCGTGGGGGATCTTGTACTGTCCGCCCAATGAATGGGCGACGGCGTGGACATAGCCCACGTAGGATTTTGTGAAAGCCGCTCCGGCATAGTAAGACGCACGCAGCATCCCCCTGCGCGCTCTTTTATCCTGTCCGTTCTCATATGCCGCCTTCAGATACCGTGCGATCAGGCAGACCGCCGTTTCCGCCATCTTCCGCGTCTCCCGTGTGGTACTCCTGCCGATGTAGGCTTCGACTGCGTGTGTCAGGGCGTCCATCCCTGTGGTCGCCGTGAGGTCCGCGGGCAGGCCCAGGGTCTCGTGGTAGTCCAACACCGCATAGTGGGGGATCAGGCTGAAATCGTTGATCGGGTATTTATGGCGCTTCTTGCTGTCGGTGATGACCGCCGCCAAGGTCGTCTCGCTCCCCGTCCCGGCTGTGGTGGGGACGGCGATCAGCAGCGGGAGCTTCTTGTGTATCTTTAGGAGGCCTTTCATCTGGCTGACACTCTGCCGCGGCTTGACGATCCGCGCCCTGGCGGCTTTGGCGCAGTCCATGGAAGAACCGCCGCCGAAGGCGATGATCGCCTGTGCGCCGTGCTGGAGATACATCCGGCGTGCCTCCTCCACGTTCCAGATGGTCGGGTTCGCCACGGTGCGGCTGTATATGCAGTACGAAATCTTATGTTCGGTCAGTGTCCTCTCCAGGAAATCCGTCAGGCCCAGACGGCGGATGCCTTTGTCTGTCACGATCATGACACGGCTGATCTTCTTTTTCTGACATACTTTTGCGATGTCTGCCACAGATGGGAGGATCTTTGGTTTCCGGTAGGGCAGAAATGGAAGCGCCGCCCTGAACACAGTCTGAAATACCCTGCAATAGATCTTCCTCAAAATAAACATATCATCTTCTCCTCATTTCCGCCTATCTTTTTAGAGAATGTCTTAAAAATCATTCACATCACCCGCAAACTGTGATATACAGTTGACATAAAACATTTTTAAGACACACTCTAGTGATCATGATATTTGGATATTTTTACACTACTTCATATTGGAGAGTTTGTCAAGAAATCTTTTTTCGTACTTTTCGGCATATTGTTGTGCAGTCGAGCCGCGATGCCCACAGATAAGAGGTGCATTGAGGGTACAGCAGCCATCCTGGATCTCACAGGCGGGGTTTGATACGGCGATCTTTTCATGGGAGCCTGAAAAAGCGCAGCTTCCTATGTACTCCACACGCGGGGGCAGGAAGATCTCCGCCACATCGCATCCCGCGAACGCATAGTCCCCGACGCGGGTCAGGCTTTCCGGGAGCGTGACAAAATGGTACAGCCAGGCTTCATCCCAGATGATGTTGTCCTGTCTGTGATAAAATGCATGACTGCCTATGCTCGTCACCCCTTCCTCCAGCACGATCCGGTCCACGAAACACACGAGATAGTCTTCCCAGGGGGCCGCCGTCGTGGCGGCGTTGCCCGCTCCGGTATGAGCATAGTCCATCATTGTTCCCGTCCCGCTGATCGTCAGTGTCCTGTCGGCGGTGACTTTCCACGTCAATCCGTCCGGACAGACCCCGCCATCCAGGATCTCTGACAAGGCGGTATGATTCTGCGGGCTGAAACGGATCTTGACACCATCTCGGCCCCGGATGCATTTTGGTGTGTCCATGTCATTATAAAAACAGTTCAGTGTCTCCAGCGCTTCACAGCTGCCCACATCCAGGGAGGTGAGCTTATTTTCCTCACAGGAGAGATACTCCAGACGGATGCAGTCTTTCACATTCAGGGACTTAAGCTGGTTCCTGTGGCAGTGCAGCTGCTTGAGATCCCTGCAGCCGCTAAGATCCAGGGATGTCAGCTGTGTTCCCGAGCAGCATAGGATCTTCAAGCTGGTGCAGCCGTCCACTTTTAAGGTTTTCAGCTGACATCCGTTCAAGGTTAGGTTTTCCAAACTGGTGCAGCCGCCCACATCCAGCGTCTGCAGCGGGTTGTTGTAAAACCAGAAATCATCATTCAGATTGACGCAGCCGCGCACACGCAGGATCGTCAGCTGGTTGTTGGAGCAGATCAGCCCTTTCAGGCTGGCACAGCCGTCTATCTCCAATCTGGTCAGCTGGTTTTCCGAACAGTCCAGATATTTTAAGATCGTAAAATTCTCAATGCCCGCCAGGTCTCTGATATGACGTCCAAACACATCTAAAAAGATCACACGGGCACAATCCCCCCGCAAGATCCGTCCATTCTCTCTGATCCCCAGTATCTCCCGCACGGCCGCCCGGAAATTGTCATCCCGGAAAGAATCCGTAACATCCTCAAGATCCGCTTTGGATCTTGGGGCTTCCGTTTTTTCTGTAATCTGCATATCAGTCTCCTCTTTGGATCGTCCCTCATCAACGATCATCCCTCTTTTTTTAAATACACAGTATATATTATTAATTTATATCTTTCATTATATTGTATATTATAAATCTATATTGTCAACAAATATCTATATTTAAAATAAATATTATCGGTGTAGACGTGCATTACAATATCTATACATAAAAAACGTCCTGGGATATCTCGTCATTTTCCAGGATATTATTGAGAGGAATGGGGATTACTATGCACGAAGATGATTTTTGCAAACGTCTGATACAATTACGTTTAGAAAAAGGAGTTTCTGCTCGTGATATGAGTCTTTCGATCGGGCAGAGCGAAGCGTATATCAATCGAATAGAGAATCGGAAAATGCTGCCTTCCCTGTCAGTATTTTTTTATATATGTGATTATTTTGGGATCACGCCCGGGGAATTCTTTCAGATCGACCCTTCCCCGAGCAAAGAGATCATTGATGCCATAAAAAAATTGCAATCATTAAACCCAAAGAAACAAAAACATATCCTCGCCGTCATCCACGATCTGTGAAACGGTCCTGTCGCTTGCGTATCACCGGTATGCCGGGCGCGGGATCTATAGTATCTGCGAGTCCCTGGACAGCCAGTCCTGCAGCCCGGCTGCGCATGATCATGCCGATCAGCCCGGCGGTGACCTTTTCACCAGGCACCACGAGAGGGATACCCGGCGGATACAGATACAAAGATCCCCCGGCTATGCGTCCCTCGCTCTGGCTGAGAGGGATCGTCTCACATGGCTGCTCCACAGCCCTTCCGATGGGAAGGATCTTTTCACCGGATGAAAGGGCAAGATCCGACCGGAAGAGGCCGGATCCTTTCTGCGGTATCCGCCCTTCCCTTTTCCACATCCCTTCCAAATCCTCCAGTGCCTGGCTCAGGCGGTCATATCCCTCATCTGTATCCGCGATGCTGGTCATGCCCAGCACATACGTCTCGGCCTCCATCTCCATCTGGAGACCGGCTTCCTCCCACAGCCATCTGTACAGCTGCGGCCCGCTCATGGGGCTTTTGCGCGTGTCGAGGATCAATTTTGAACGGTCAAGATCCCAGACCGCCGCATGGCCGGACAGATCATCGCCCACCAGATCGATGTACTGGAGCTTTGATAAGCGTTCCCGCAGCCGTCCAAGCCTGTCCACATACCCATTGAACAGTTCCGGTCCTGTATCCGCCAATCTCCGGATACAGGCATCCATGCTCCCCATCAGCAGATACGACGGGCTGCTGGTCTGGAAGATCTCCATGTAACGGCGTATACGCCCCATCTCAACCCGCTCCCCTCTCACATGGAGCAGCGCGGTCTGCGTCAGAGAAGGCAGTGTCTTGTGCAGGCTGTGGACCACCACATCTGCCCCCTGTTCCAGGGCCGGCGCGGGAAAAAATCCGTGGAAAGGAAAATGCGCCCCGTGGGCTTCATCCACGATCAGCGGGATCCCCCGGCGATGGACGATCTCTGCGATCTCCCCCACCGGGGAGACGATCCCGTCATAGGTGGGCGATGTGATCAGTACCGCCTGCACATCCGGGCGGGCTTCCAGGGCCTTTTCCACCTGTATCGGCTGTATGGAGCCGTTCAGGCCATAAGGGGCGACGATCTTCGGATAGAGGTAAAAACTGTCCAGCTGGCCCAGGCAGACAGCGTGATAGACAGACTTGTGGCAGTTCCGGGCCATCAATAAAGCGTTCCCGGGCGTGGTGCAGGCGCAGACAGCGGCCAACAATGCCCCTGTGCTCCCATTCACACTGTAAAATGTCTCATCCGCCCCGAAAAGCCGGGCCGCCGCTCTCTGGGCATCCTTGAGTGTCCCTGCGGGATGATGGAGCTGGTCGAAGCCCTCGATCTCGGTGATATCCGCTGTCAGGCCGGGCAGGAAGTCCACGGCCTTTTCGTTGCGCTTGTGCCCCGGCATATGGAACGGGTAGATGCCCCGTTCATGATACTTTTCAAGTTTTTTATATAAAATATCCATAACGTCCTCCTTTGACATGAGGATATTATACAAAAAGTCTGGACTATAAAATCTGCCATAAATAGGCAATTTATACAGTATTTCTTATATTAACCTTACAACCGATACTTTAGTATGCTATAATCATCATGTGTTTTTTATACATATACCTGTGAACCAGATGATCTTCAAGATCCCCTATGGATTGTCGAAAGAAATAGAAAAAATGTTTCACGTGAAACATATGTTCGCAACTATATATATGATATTGTCTAAATGGAACGCCGCCGGGATGAAGGATATGGCATGGGCAGCGCAAACCGCTTTCAAAAGCCTGCTCGATGACACATCTCCCACTCCGGCGGCTGTGTATTGAAAAAAGAGAGATGACACGTCCGACGTACAGGCGGAAAAGACGGAGGGATTTTATAATGGATAAAATTTTATTGATCGAAGATGATGTGGAGATCAGTACTATGTTAAAAAATTTTTTGATCACAGAAAAATTTGAAGTCGTCACAGCGCATGATGGTGTAAGTGCCTGCGATATATTCTTCTCAGACAGTTTCAGTTTAGTTCTTCTTGACCTGATGATCCCCAAAATGAACGGGATCGAAGTTATGGGGAAGATCAGAAAATATAATACTGTTCCGATCATCATCATATCAGCAAAAGATACGGATTCCGATAAAACACTGGGTCTGGGATTGGGTGCTGATGATTATATAACAAAACCATTTTCTGTCACAGAGGTATTAGCACGGATCAAGGCAAATATCAGAAGAAGTACACAGTATGCCACAGGAACTGCATGTCAGCAGCCAGTACTTAAAAAAGGAAATCTTGTCATGGACCTTGATGATCATTCTGTAACAAAAAATGGAAGGAAAATAGAGCTTACATCAAAAGAATTTAAGATCTTAAAGCTGTTATTGCAAAATCCTAAGAAGGTATATACGAAAGAACAGATATATTCTCATGTATGGAATGATGCATATCTTGGTGACGAAAATGCTGTTAATGTCCATATCAGCAGATTGCGGAATAAGATAGAAGATAATCCCCGTAAACCGAGCTATATCATCACGGTATGGGGAATTGGATACAAGTTAGGAACGGTAAAAGATGCATGATAATACGATCATTTTTTTATTGACGATCATCATCCTGGTCCTGTTTCTTATAGTCCTATATCAGCGGTTTATTTTTAAAAGGGGGATCCAGGCAGAGATAAAACGGATAGATCATAAATTGGAGGAAATTTCTGAAACAGACAGCGATGAGAAGATCATGATATTTACGGATGATCCTGTCCTGATGGGTTTAGGGGGACAGATCAACCGTCTGCTGCTAGAACGCCAGAAAATAAAGGCATCTTTTAAAAGAAAGGAAATATCCTCTAAAAAAATGCTGGCCAATATATCTCATGACATAAAGACACCTTTAACAGTCATATCAGGTTATCTGGAGATCCTGAGGCTCAATGATCCCGATGATGAAATGCTGAAAAAGGTGGAAGCAAAAACAAAGCAAGTTATGGATCTGATCGATCAGTTTTTTACATTGGCAAAAATAGAATCTGGTGATACGGATATAGAGCTCTGTAAGATCGATATCAATGAAGTATGCAGAGAAAATGTTTTAGAGTTTTACGATATCCTAATGCAAAAAGAATTTGAGGTTGATCTGTACATTCCAGAAACGCCGATCTTTGTGCAGGGTGATAAAGATGCCCTGCAGAGGATCTTATATAACTTATTGTCGAATGTCATACGTTATGGGATTGATGGAAAATATCTGGGCGTTATCCTGCGGCAGGACAAGAACAGCGTATATATCGATGTGGTTGATAAAGGAAAAGGGATCGGACAGGAATTTATATCCAATGTGTTTGACAGAGCATACACAATGGAGGACTCCAGAAATAAGGAAATACAAGGAAATGGTCTGGGATTGACGATCGCAAAGAACCTTGCAGAGCGTTTAGGCGGCGATATATCTTTGAGCAGCACACCAAATGTCCAGACGACTTTTACTGTAAGACTAAAGAAAATAACCTACTGATACTCCATCCACGCGGCAAACGAAAGGAAATCGTAAGGATCAGTCAAGAGTTTTGAAAATCTATATTGCTATAATGGTATCCATAAAAGGAAAGGAGGCAACAATGTCTTATATTTTACAAACACACCATCTGAGCAAAGTGATCGATGGGAAAAAATTAGTCACAGATGTGGATATCCATATAAAAAAAGGCGAGATATATGGATTTTTAGGGCCGAACGGAGCAGGAAAAACTACGGTGATGAAGATGATCACAAATCTTTGGAAACCGACAGATGGCATGATCTCATTGTTCAAAGAAGCACTAAGCGCTACTTCCTACGAGGTATTGAAACGTATGGGGAGCATCATTGAATTTCCCACATTTTATGAACACATGAGCGGAAAGGATAATCTACAGCTCCACTGTGAGTATATGGGCTATTACAACAAAGACAGCGTAGACAAAGCCCTGGAACTGTTAGACCTGACTAAAGCTGCAGATAAGCCTGTCAAACGCTATTCTTTAGGAATGAAGCAGCGTCTGGGGATTGCCCGTGCCATCTTGTGCAGACCAGAGTTCGTTGTCCTTGACGAGCCTGCAAATGGATTAGACCCCGCAGGCATGAAACAGATCAGGGATTTATTCAGAATGTTATGTACAGAATATGGCATGACATTTATGATATCCAGTCATCTTCTGCCAGAGATTGAGAGCATCGCAGATACGGTAGGCGTCATCGACCATGGGAAAATGATGAAAGAGATTTCTATGAAAGAAATCGCGGAAATGAATACGACATATATTGAGCTGGTCGTAGAAGATATGAAAAAAGCATCTTACGTGCTGGCTGATAAAATGCAGTTCAGTAATTTTAAGATCATCGACGATTCCAAGATACGCATCTATGAACAGGGAGCTGCACCACAAAAAATTTCAAAAGGATTGTTGATAAATGATGTGGAGATCATTTCCATCAACCAACATACACAGAACTTGGAGGATTATTTCTTAAAGATAACAGCGGAGGTGGAAAGATCATGTTAAAGTTGATCAGGCTTGAATGGAAGAAAAATAACATCGGGAAATATATCGGGGGATCGATCATCATGGCGCTGCTGATCGGCTTATTTATTTTTTCTCTTGCATTTTTAGGGATCGCAGAGGACCCCGATGGCACATTGGATGCAGCGCCGGGAACAGATGTGATCTCTGCACCGATCGAACTGTTTACCAGTATGGCTTTTTTGATCTTTACCAGTGTAATGTTGGCATCTTTTATTGTAAGTGCATATAAAAATAAGACGATGGCTCTGATGTTTTCTTATCCCATCAAGCGGCAAAAGATCTTGGCATCGCAGATGATCGCAGTCTGGTCTTTTAATTTTATGGCGCTTATTTTGACAAAACTGGCAATCTATCTATGTATATCCATAGGAGCAGGATTTATACGATCATCCTTTGCCATTGATTTTTCCATGGGAAGCCTGTCCTTTTATGTTCAACTGGTATTAAGATCAGTGGTGACCGTGAGCATGAGTTTTATCGCCCTGTTTGTTGGAATGGCTTTGAAATCCTCAAAAGCGACGATCATCACCTCATTTCTGCTGATCTTACTTACACAGGCGAATATCGGTGATCTTACAATGGCGGACAATGCTATAGTCCCTATTATCTTAACGATCATTTCTTTTGTTTTTGCCATTCTGTCGATATATAATGTGGAAAACAAAGATCTGATATAGGAAGGAGTGTTAGCATGTGTGTAAAAAGATCAGCAGCGGCATGGATCTTAGGAATGGCTCTTTGTCTATCGGGATGCGGGAATGGAGAAAAAGTGGACACGAACGAGGAATTTCCAGCAGATGATACAACAAAGATAGTTATGGATATTAGATCTTGGGATATAGAAGTATCAGCTTCCGATGATGATAAGATACATGTTGGCTATGAAGGAAAAAGCAAAAACGGCAGAGTACAGATCATACAGAAAGATGGCATGCTGATGATACAACAGGACGATGGTCCTAAGAAGAATGTTATAGAACGATTTTCTTTTGGAAAAGCAGGGAAGATCACGCTCCATGTTCCGCAAAATGCTAAGATCCCATGGGAAATAAACAACGGTTCTGGCGATGTGGGATTGGAAGCAGCCGCCATCTCTGCCCTCTCCTTAAACAATGATTCTGGTTATATAGTCCTGTCAGGTCTGACCGTAGAAAATGCAAAAATGGATTCCCATACTGGCGATATTAAAATAACAGACAGCTCATTTACAGATTCCGATATCCATGTAAGATCAGCGTATGTGACCATCAAAAACACAGATATCGATAAGACTGATATCTTGACAGGTTCGGGAGAAGTGAACATGGATAATATTAATGCTTATGATCGCTTATCTATTGAGACAGATTCAGGTGATATATCATTATCCCATAAGTCAATGCCAGATGATCTCTCCTATGATATCTCAAGCGGATCGGAGGATATAACAGTACAGTTTCAAGATGCAGGATACACGGCTGATACAGATGGATGTAAACAGGGATGTATAGGAAATGGAAAAAACAGTTTATCGATCATAAGTGACAGCGGAACAATAACTGTAAAATGATCATAGATCAAATAACAGCACACGATCCATCCATATAGACAAAAACCGCCGTCTTGGCGGAGATATCTGCTGCCCGGGCCTGCCTGGAGCAGGTATCTCCGCCTTGACGGCGTAAACCATATCTATTCTTTTATCAATTCTCCATAAACAGGAAACGGATCAAAAGTTGCAAAATAATCCTTCGGTGTTTCCGCCCTCCGGATCAGCTGGTATGACCCATCCTCCCGCAAAAGGATCTCCGACGAACGCAATTTCCCATTATAATTATACCCCATAGAAAAACCATGCGCACCCGTATCATGGATAAAGAGATAATCTCCGATCTGGATCTTTGGCAGATCCCGGTCAATAGCGAATTTATCATTGTTCTCACACAGGGAGCCTGTGATATCATACGTCTTGATACAGGGTTCATCCTCTTTCCCCAGCACAGTGATATGGTGGTACGCTCCGTACATAGCCGGACGCATCAGATTGACGGCGCAGGCGTCACAGCCGATATACTCCTTATGCGTGTGCTTCTCATGGATGGCCTGGGTGACCAGCCCGCCAAAAGGTCCGGTCATATAGCGCCCAAGTTCCGTATAGATCGCCACATCCCCCATCCCGGCCGGTTCCAGCACTTTTTCATATACTTCACGCACTCCCTCGCCGATGGCCTGGATATCGTTGGGCGACTGGTCCGGATGATAGGGGATCCCGATCCCTCCGGATAAATTTATAAATGTGATATGGCAGCCTGTCTCCCGCTGGAGTTTCACCGCCACCTCGAACAGGATTTTGGCCAGCATGGGATAATAGTCATTGGTCACCGTGTTGCTGGC
This sequence comes from Clostridia bacterium, assembly GCA_910575625.1. Lineage (GTDB taxonomy): Bacteria > Bacillota > Clostridia > Lachnospirales > Lachnospiraceae > MGBC164599. Next base: position 275,418 of record CAJTFD010000002.1, on the reverse strand, counting down.
GAGGAATGCGTGGATGCCAAATTCCTCGGCCCCCTTGCTCTTCAAGATACGGAAAGCCTCGAATAACTGCTCTGTGGTCATCCCATACTTGGCATCTCCCGGATTGTCCATGATGTCGTTGCTGATCTTGAACAGGCCGCCTGGGTTGTAACGGCAGCTGATCACTTTCGGGATCTTGCCGATGGTCTTTTCCAGGAAATCGATGTGGGTGATGTCGTCCAGATTTATGATCGCATCTTCCCGGTAGGCGTAGTCGTACTCTTGTGCCGGTGTCACGTTGGATGAGAACATGATATCGCCGGGTTTTGCTCCCACAGCCTTTGCCAGCATCAGCTCTGTGAGGGAGGAACAGTCATACCCACACCCATATTTATTGAGGATCTGGAGCAGATACGGGTTCGGGGTCGCTTTCACAGCAAAATATTCCCGGAAGCCGGGATTCCAGGAAAAGGCTTCCTGCAAAGCCTGCACATTCTCACGGATGCCCCTCTCATCGTAAATATGAAAAGGTGTCGGGTATTCTTTTATGATCTCCTGGACTTTCTCCAGGGTTACGAAAGGTGTCTTTTCCATTCTTGCGTTGTCTCCTCTCCTGTCTTTACACTTCTATGATCTGCAGCATATTGGTGGAAACGCCCTCTCCGCTCGTGGCGTTGGTCGCCGGATCTCCGGCGGTAAACACCAGCATCTGGCCTGGTTTTGTCAGTCCCAGGTCCATGATCGTATGGGCAGCATCCTGGATGATATGCTTTGTTGTGCTGCGTTTATTTCCCTTTAACGGTATGATCCCCCAGTAGAGCTGCAATTTATAGCGCACCGCATCATTGGGTGTCACTGCATAAATGGGGACATTGGGCCGGAAACTGGAGATCAGCCGTGCCGTTTTTCCCATGGCTGTCGGCGCTACGATCGCGTCTGCATCCAGATTTTTTACACACAGGACCGCGGCGTAGCCAACCGTACTGGATACGGATTCTTTCATATCCATCTGGCGGTGTTCGATAAACTTGTCATACTTCATATGCTTTTCTGTGTTTTCCGCGATCTCCACCATCATCTTCAAGGATTCCACCGGATATTTTCCGGCGGCTGTCTCACCGGAGAGCATGATGGCATCTGTTCCGTCATAGATGGCATTCGCCACATCGGTCGCCTCCGCACGGGTGGGACGCGGATTGCGCATCATAGAATCCAGCATCTGTGTGGCTGTGATCACGGGCACATAGCGTTCATTGCATTTTCGGATAAGTTTTTTCTGGATGTAGGGGACTTTATATGCAGGCACCTCCACGCCCATGTCGCCCCGGGCGACCATGACCCCATCCGATACCTGGATGATCTCATCGATATTGTCGATCCCTTCTGCGTTTTCAATCTTAGCGATGATATCGATCTGGCTGCCGCCGTTTTCATCCAGCAGCTTGCGGATCTCGCGGATGACTGCCCCGTCACGGACAAAAGACGCAGCGATGTAATCAAACCCCTGCTGGATCCCAAACAGGATATCTTCCCGGTCTTTCTCTGTAATGCCCGGCAGCCGTACCTTCACATTGGGCACATTGACGCCCTTGCGCTCGCCCAGTTCCCCGCCGTTTAAAACCTTACAGATGATCTTGGTCCCATCTGTGGAAATCACTTCCAATTCCAACAGCCCGTCGTCGATCAAGATCTTTGAACCGGGACTGACATCCGCAGGGAGCCCTGGATAAGTGATCGATACTCTTTCCTCGTTCCCTTCGAGCTCCTCTGTGGTCAGGATAAACGTCTGTCCGGCAGTCAATGTGACCTTTTTGCCATCCTTTAACGTCCCTGTGCGGATCTCCGGCCCTTTTGTGTCCAACAGCAGGGCGATCGGTATATCAGATTCCTGGCGCAGGCTCTTGACCAGATCGATCCGCTTTTTTTGTTCTTCATGCGTCCCATGTGAAAAATTAAATCTGGCAATATCCATGCCGCATTCCATCAAAGTCCGCAGGACATCCCTGTCATCTGTGGACGGGCCCATCGTGCAAATGATCTTTGTCCGTTTCATTGATCTTCCTCCTATTTCACGTGTGTATGGGTAAATAAATGGTTCTGGCAATACTCGTAATTTCCGTTGCATCTGGAGCAGAACCTGAATTCCAGGTCCGGATCATCTTGTTCTGTCTGGCCGCAGACGGCGCATTTATGTTTGGTGATCGATCCGTCACGCATGCGGCCCGGGTTCACGGCCTTTTGGAAATCCCGGCGGCGTTTGATCTCCTTCGGCTTATAGTGGGCCAGATCCCGGGTGGAAAAGAAGAAGATCACAAAATTGAGCAGAGAAGCCACGATGGGGATGACCATGAACCAGATCCCATTGCGCAGATAGCGGATCACGTCATAGATGATCTGTACCGCGTACAAGATCCCCAGCCATTTGATCTTTAACGGGAAGATGAACCAGAACAGCACCTGCATATCCGGGTACGTGGCGGCGAAGGCCAGCAGGATGGATGTGCTGATATAGTAGGTGGAAAAGGCCATTCCCCCCAGATCCATCATCGTGTAAAGGTCGCCCATGATAAAATAGAGGATGAACGCTCCGATGATCATAAAGAGCAGCCCGCTTACGATATACAATGTGTACCGGAACGTTCCCCAGGTCCTCTCCAAGGTGGAGCCGATGGAATAGTAAAAATACAGCATGATGATCGTAAAGATATCCAGGCTGCTGGGCGGGATCAAGATCCATGTGAAGATCCGCCATACCTGTCCATGGAGGATCAGTCCCGGGTCGAGGGACAGATACCCCAGCATGGCCGGCTGCACCAGTTCCAACGCATAGCCGATCGCATAGCAGATGATGATGTAGATGGTCAGGTTATGGATCCCATATCTGCCAAATTTCTGTTCTAATCTTGTGATCAGTCTCATAATACTCCTTTACATAGATATTCAAAACAGTTTCTTCTTTGAAAAGATGATCGTCACGATCAGGCTGATGACCAAGGAGATGCAGATCACAATGAGGAAGCCCCAGGGACTGTCTGCAAAGGGCATCCCTTTCAGATCCACGTTCATGCCATAAGCGCTGAAGATCATCGTGGGGATCGACATGACGATGGTGACAGTCGCCAGGTATTTCATGACGATGTTTAAGTTGTTGGATATGACGGATGCAAAAGTCCCCATCATACTGCTCAGGATACCGCTGTATATATTTGCCATCTCGATCGCCTGTTTATTCTCTATGATGACATCTTCCAGCAGGTCTGTATCATCCGGATATTTTTTTATCTTATCTGTCTTCAAGAGCTTTTCCAGCACGATCTCGTTGGAGCGCAGGGACGTGGTGAGGTACACCAGGGATTTCTCCAGCTCCAATAACTCGATCAGCTCCTGGTTCCGGGTGGACGCGTGGAGTTTTTCCTCCACCTGCTCGCTCTTCTTGTCAATGATGCGCAGATAATGCAGGTACATACTGGCATTGCGGTAGAGGATCTGCAGGATGAACCGGGTCTTCATATAGGTGTAAAAGCTGCGCACCCGTCCCTCCATAAAACGGTCCAGCACCGGCGTATCCTCCAGGCAGATGGTCAGGATCGCCGTATCCGTCACGATGATCGCCAGTGGGATCGTGCCATACCAGTCCTTATCATTGCGCTCCTCGATAACGGGGATATCCACCAGTATCAAGGTGTACCCATCTTCCACTTCGATACGGGAACGCTCTTCTTCATCCAGAGGCGCCCGCAGGTCATCCACCTCGATCTGATACATTTCTGCGATGTGGAAGACTTCCGCTGTCGTGGGGTTTGTCATCGCCACCCAACAGCCGTCCGCAGGCTCCTCGATCTGGCGTATGACCCCCTCCACAGTCCGAAAATATCTGACCATGACCATCCCTCCTTTCTGTCTGGGAATATTTCCGATCGTTACCATTATAAGTTCAAGATGCCTGGTTGTCAAATAAAGATCTGATGTTCCGGGTTTCCTGTCTATGGCCTATCTTTACAAATTTCCTGGATCTCGCTATAATATAGCAAATGACCAAAGAAAGGAAGCCTTAAAACATGAGCGGTTCGACTTTTGGAAAAATATTCCGTGCCACCACTTGGGGGGAATCCCACGGCCCCGGCTTAGGGGTCGTGATCGACGGCTGTCCGGCCGGGCTCCCCCTTGCAGTTTCAGATATACAGACCTACTTGGACAGGCGTAAACCCGGACAGAGCCCCTTCGCCACGGCCCGCAGGGAGGCTGATCAGGTGGAGATCCTCTCCGGCGTTTTTGAGGGGATGACCACCGGCACGCCCATCTCCCTTATGGTGAAAAACAAGGACCAGCGTTCCCGGGACTACGGTGATCTGGCCGATGCTTACCGCCCCGGCCACGCCGACTATTCCTTTGATGCGAAATACGGTTTCCGGGACTACCGGGGCGGCGGCCGTTCTTCCGGCCGGGAGACTCTGGGACGGGTGGCGGCCGGTGCCATCGCCTGCAAGATCTTGAAAACGCTGGATATCCGGATACAGGCATACAGCCGTTCCATCGGCCCGGTTGAGATCCAGACATTTGACCCGTCACAGATCTTGCAGAATCCCCTTTGCATGCCGGATGCCCAGGCGGCAGATAAAGCTCAGGGATATCTGGAACGCTGCCGAAAGGATCAAGACTCCGCAGGCGGCGTGGTGGAATGCCGCATCCAGGGCTGTCCGCCCGGACTTGGGGAGCCTGTCTTTGACAAGCTGGACGCAGACTTAGGCAAAGCGCTGCTGTCCATCGGCGCGGTCAAAGCCGTGGAGATCGGGGACGGGATGAAAGCCGCTTATGTCTGCGGCAGCCAGAACAACGATGGCTTTTCCTATGGAGGAGATGGTATCCTTTCCAAGACTTCCAACCACGCAGGCGGGATCTTAGGCGGGATCAGCGATGGGAGCCAGATCCTGCTGCGGGCTTACATAAAGCCTACGCCCTCCATCAGCCAGCCGCAGTCCACCGCCGACAAAAACGGTAAAAATATAGATCTTGAGATCAAAGGCCGCCACGACCCGGTCATCGTTCCCCGGGCCGTGGTCGTGGTGGAAGCTATGGCCGCACTTGTGCTGACCGATGCATTGTTATGCGGCATGGGCGCACGCATGGAGTATCTGGAGAGGATCTGGAAAAAATAAGATCCTTATGCGTCAACCTTTGAAAATGTGATGCAGTTGGGCGTTTCCACATGGAGGGGACGCCCTTTTTGTATCAAAAGGTTTTTCTCATAGTCAATGGTGAATGTGGTTATCGTATTGCTCTCGTGGTTGGCTACCGCCAGATGCCTGCAGTCCGGGAAGATCGCCAGGTCTTTCGGATATTCGCCGCTGATCGGCAGGGCTAATTTTTTTGTGAGCAGCCCGGTCTCCTCATCGACCTCGTACATGGCCACGGAATTATCCCCGGCTGTGGAACAGAACAGATGCTTTCCGTCCGGCGCCAGAGCCAGGCCGGAAGCCGCGTCGTGTAATTCATCCAGTTCGTCGGAGAGTGTGCTCACAGTCTGCAGCAGTTCGAACTGGGGATTTTTCCCCTCTCCATCGTAGCTGTACACATTGATCTCATTGCTCAGCTCAAACAGCAGATAGGCAAATCTCCCATTGGCGCTGAAACGGATGATCCTGGGACCGGATTCCCGTTTACAGCGCAGGACGTCCACCAGGCGCAATTTATTCTGCCATCTGTCGATGCTGTAGAGTTTTACCTGATCGATCCCGTTGTCCACTGCACAGATGTATTTGTTGTCCGGTGTGGGGCGCACGCAGTTTACATGAGGCCGGAAATTCCGCTCGGCCACGCTGCCCAGGCCTCTGTGGAACACGCCGTCCATGACATCACCCAGGCTCCCGTCCGGGTGCGTGCGCACCACGGTGACTTTTCCGTCGTGGTAGCCCGCCACGTACAGGTATTTCCCCTCCTGGTCCAGGGACAGGAAGCAGCCGCGCATGCCGTTGATGCTCACCCTGTTGATGCGCTCCAGATTCCCGGCCGGATCCACGGCGAATACGGCCACTCCCTCATCCTCGATCGAATAGAGATATTTTCCGTTCTTGGAGCGTGTCACATAGGAAGAATTGCTCACCTTGACCTCACAGCGTTCGGACAAGATACCCTCTTCCATATCCACATCGTAGATATGGATGCCTTTGCTGTTCCCGTGGGTATACGTGCCTACATAGGCCACATATTTTTCTTTATCCATGATTCCCTCCTGATCATTCTTTAAAAAACATTTTAATGGCTTCACAAGTGGCCTGCAGGTCCTCCTCCGTATGGGCCGCTGACAAAAACATCGCTTCAAACTGGGCCGGTGCGAGATGGATGCCGGACTTTAACATATGTTTAAAATATTTTGCATACTGGGCTGTATCAGCCGTCTTTGCGCTGGCGTAGTCTGTGACCGGCTCAGCTGTGAAGAACAGGCATCCCAGAGACTGGATATGATTCACCTGACAGGGGATCTGATGTTCTCTGATATGATCTTTCATCTGTCCGTAGAGCCGCTCGCCCATATCCGCCAGCTTCTGATAGATCTCCGGCTCAGACTGCAGGATCTTAAGCTGTGTCAGCCCTGCCGCCATGGCGATGGGATTGCCGCTTAAAGTCCCGGCCTGGTACACAGGCCCGGCGGGGGCCACCATCTCCATCACGTCCCTGCGCCCGCCATACGCGCCCACCGGCATTCCGGCCCCGATGATCTTCCCGTAGGTGGTCAGGTCCGGCGTCACGCCGTAATATCCCTGCGCCCCGGTAAAGCCCAGACGGAACCCGGTGATCACCTCGTCAAATATGAGCAGCGTCTGGTGTTTGTCGCAGAGACTGCGCAGTCCCGGAAGGAAATCCCTGTCCGGCAGCACCACGCCCATGTTGGCCCCCACCGGCTCCACGATCACAGCCGCCACCTGGCCCGGATTTTCTTCCAGCAGCTGTTCCACGCTCTTTAGGTCATTGTAGACGGCGGTCATGGTATCCCTGGTGCAGCCCGGCGTGACCCCGGCGCTGTCCGGTACGCCGCTGGACATCACACCGGATCCGGCGCTGACCAACATGGCATCGCTGTGCCCGTGGTAGCATCCCGCGAATTTGATGACTTTTTGCCGCCCGGTAAATCCCCTGGCCGCCCGCAGTGCGCTCATGACCGCCTCCGTACCGGAATTGACCATGCGGATCATCTCAATGGATGGGATATGCCGGCAGATGAATTCCGCCATCTCCACCTCGATCTCGGTGGCACACCCGAAACTTAAGCCCCGGCCGCTGGCCTCTATCACCGCATCCCTGATCCGCTCGTCGTTGTGTCCCAGGATGCATGGTCCCCAGGAATCGATGTAGTCGATGTAAGTGTTGCCGTCCACGTCGCAGATATGGCTGCCCGCAGTCTTTGCGATAAACCGGGGTGCGATGCCGATCGCGCCGTAGGCGCGTACCGGGCTGTTCACGCCGCCCGGTATACATTCAACAGCCCTTTTAAATAACTGTTCCGATCTTTCTGCTGTCATCTATCCGATCCTCCCTTCCCGGATAAAACCTGCCAGTTCTTTTGCAAAATAGGTCAGATAGATATCCGCACCGGCCCGGTATGTGCTGACGGCCATCTCGCAGATGATCTGATCCTCGTCTATGAAACCGGCTTTTGCCGCCGCTTTCACCATGGAATACTCGCCGCTGACGCTGTAAGCTGCCACCGGGACGTGGGTCGCCTTTTTCACATCCGAGAGCACATCCAGGTAGGACAGGGCGGGTTTGACCATGAGGATATCCGCCCCTTCCTGCAGATCCAGCAGCGCTTCCTTCATCCCCTCCCGACGGTTGTGGGGATCCATCTGGTAGCCCTTGCGGTCACCGAAGGACGGAGCGGATCCCGCCGCATCCCTGAAGGGGCCGTAAAAAGCGGAGGCATATTTGACTGCGTAGGACATGATCGGTGTGTCCTCATATCCGTTCTGGTCTAAGAGCGTGCGGATGGCGCGGATGCGCCCGTCCATCATATCGGAGGGAGCCACCATGTCCGCCCCGGCCTGCACGTGGGACAGGGCGGTCTTTGCCAAAAGTTCCAGTGTGCTGTCGTTATCCACCTGGTCACCGTGCAGCAGTCCGCAGTGGCCATGGGATGTATATTCACACATACATACGTCTGTAATGTAATAAAGATCCGGAAACTGACGTTTGGCCTCCCGCAGGGCCCGCTGTACGATCCCGTCCGCAGCGTAGGCCTGGCTTCCCACCTCGTCCTTCTTTTCTGGTATCCCAAAGAGCATCAGCTGTGCCACACCGGCTTTTTGTAACCGCTCCAGCTCATAGGGCATCCGGTCCACGCTGTAACGGAACTGCCCCGGCATCGCAGGGATCTCCTCCTCTATGTTCTCTCCATCGATGACGAACATCGGGTAGATCAGCGACGCAGCGTCCACCCTGGTCTCACGTACCATCCGGCGGATGGTCTGATTTTTGCGCAGCCGTCTCGGCCTGACGATCATATCCATTTTACTCTCCCCCTTCTCTTGCCATGCGGCAGACCAGCTCGATCACACTGTCGATGGTCGCTCTGTCCGCCATGTATGTCTGCATACCTAATTTATCTGCGGCGGCCCTGGTCTGTCTTCCGATACAGGCCGCCCGCACTTTTGAAAGATCCAGCTCCGGCAGGGCTTTGGAGAACCCGCGCACGGATGAGGAGCTGGTAAATACCGCACAGTCAATGGTCCCGTTTTCAAATTCATTGTTTAAGTCGATCACATCCTGGGCCTCATAGATCGTATCATACGTGTGCACTTCTTCCACCACAAGATCCGCCTCCTCAAGGATCTCCACCAATCGGGGATTTCCTTTGCTGGCCCGGGGGATGAAGATATGTTCACCGGCCGATGCTTCTTTTGCCAGCGCATGGCCCAGGGCTTCCCCCTCAAATACCTCCGGCATCAGATCTGGGAAGATGCCTCTCTTTTTCAATTCTTTTGCCGTGCCCTCGCCCAGTGCGGCCACAGACATCCCGCCCAGACGGCGGATATCTACGCCCAGTTCCTGTATTTGCCCGAAGAATACTTTCACGCCTGTGGGGCTGGTAAATACGATCCACTGGAAATCTTCCAGATGGCTGCAGGCTTTCTCCAATTGATGCAGATCCTCCACCGGCTTTGTGGCGATCGCGGGCAGTTCCAGCACTTCCGCGCCCTGGCGGCGCAGTTTTGCGGCCATCACGGAACTTAAGTCCCGGGGACGGGTCACAACGATCTTCTGCCCGGCCAGCGGCAGTCTCTCATACCAGGCAAAACGGTCTGCCAGGGCGCATACCTGCCCGACCACGATCACGGCCGGCGGTGTGATCCCCTGCCGCTCTACTTCCCTGGGCAGGGTGGAGACTGTGGCCACGATCCGTTTCTGTCCGGCGGTGGTGCCCTGTTGTAGGATGGCTGCAGGCATGGACGGATCCATCCCGCCGTCCAAGAGACCTTTACAGATATCCGGCAGGGCTGCCACGCCCATAAGGAACACCAGCGTCCCTTTTGTCCGGACCAACGCCTCGAAATCAATGTCATATTCCTGGCCCGCCCGCCGGTGTCCGGTGATGATGTGTACCGAAGAACAGTAATCCCGGTGTGTTACGGGGATGCCGTTGTAGGCGGGGACTGCAAGGGGCGATGTGACCCCCGGCACGATCTCGAAAGGGATGCCGTGCTCTTCCAAAAGCTCCAGTTCCTCGCCGCCGCGTCCGAATAAAAAGGGATCGCCGCCTTTTAAGCGCACCACACGAAAACCTTTTTGTGCCTCCTCCAATAAGACTTGGTTGATCTGCTCCTGGGGCATTGTATGGTTCGCGGAGCGTTTGCCCACGTAGATCTTCCTGACCTGTTCCGGGATCTGGGAGAGGACGCCCTGGCCCACCAGGCTGTCGTAGACCACCACTTGGGCCTGTTCTAAGACTTCCATCCCTTTCCGGGTGAAAAGCCCGATATCGCCCGGGCCTGCGCCCACCAGCCATACCTTGCCGACTCTTTGCTCGCTCATAATGTCTCCTTTCCTATTACTTTATATTATATTAAACGCCGTTCTTTTCACAGATGTCCTCCAGACAGCATCGGTCACAATAGGGTGCGGTCCGTGCTGTACAGACTTCCCGCCCGTGGTTCACCAGGCGGTGGCAGAAGTCGTTCCCCTCCTCGGGGGGAATGATCTTCCACAGGGCCATCTCCACTTTTTTCGGGTCTTTGATCTGATCCACCAGTCCCATGCGGTTGGTCAGGCGGATGCAGTGGGTATCGGTCACGATGGCCGGTTCCCCGAACACATCCCCCATGATCAGGTTTGCGCTCTTGCGGCCCACCCCGGGCAGGTCCAGCAATGCTTTAAAATCCCGGGGGACATTCCCGCCGTATTTCTCCTTTAAGGTCTTCATGCACGCGCTGATATCCCGCGCCTTGCTCTTGCCCAGTCCGCAGGGGCGCACGATCTGCTCGATGTCCGCCACGTCCGCCTCGGCCAGAGCATCTACGGACGGGTATTTCGCATACAGCTCTTCCACCACTACGTTGACCCGGGCATCGGTGCACTGGGCAGCCAGGCGGACGCTGACCAAGAGCTTCCAAGCCTGGTCGTAATCCAAGGTGCAGTCTGCGTCTGGGTATTCTTCTTTGAGCCGATCGATGATCTCTATTGCTAATTCTTCTTTAGTCATATTAAGTCCCTTTAAGTTATTTTGATCCCTTTTAGGCGCCTGCCTGTTCCATAGTCTGTTTTACGCCATCCTCGCAGTCACGCATGGCCAGGATGGTCTTTTCAAATAATGTGTCCAGCTCCCAGCCCAGCATCTCGGCCCCCTGACGGATCACATCCCGGGAACAGCCCGCGGCAAAACGTTTGTCCTTGAATTTTTTCTTGAGGCTCTTGACCTCCATATCCATCACGCTCTTGGACGGGCGCATCAGGGCCGCTGACCAGATCAGGCCGGTCAGCTCGTCCGCGGCGAACAATACTTTCTCCATCTCTTTTTCCGGTTTTAAGTCTGAACAGAGCCCGTAGCCGTGGGAGCAGATCGAGTAGATCATGTCCTCATCCACGCCGCCCTCCCGGAGCAGCTCGGGGGCTTTTTGGCAATGCTCGTCGGGATATTTTTCAAAATCAATGTCGTGGAGCAGGCCCACAAGGCCCCAGTACTCCTCTTCGCTCCCATAGCCCAATTCCCCGGCGTACCAGCGCATCACGCCCTCGACGGTGAACGCGTGCTGTAAGTGGAAGGGTTCCTGGTTGTATTTCTTCAATAGCTTTAATGCATCTTCTCTTGTGATCAAAAGATAACGCCTCCTCTTTCCGGTAAATAATGTCTGCCTGCGCAGATAGGTCCATTTTAGCACAAACGAGGAGAAAATGAAACCGACATTCTTGAAACATTGCCATTCTCTGGGCACGATAATACCTCCGTTGCTCTTAATGTATCTTCCCTTAACAAGAGCATACAAAAACACAACAACAAAATGGGCTGAAAAGATTGCGGACTATATCACTTTTATCCACAATGGGAAAGAGGCTGAGCGCAAATATCGCGGCTCCGTTGTAGATCATGTTTCGGTTGATGAGATCATGCTGTTGCTGGTAAAGGGGGAGGAAATTTCTTTCTATCCCCATTGCACGGCATGATACTGGTGATTTTTCAAAATACCAAAAATGAGCACACCAAGACAGGAAACCGTTTCTTGATCTCCTGTCTTGGTGTGCCGTTCTGTATGTACGACGGTTATTCAATTTTCTTTTGGCCTCTATATCCTACAAGCAGAAATTTGTAGTATTAGTTCTTATTTCTCAAAAACCACAAAACCACATTCGTAAGGATGGTCGCAATACACACTTTCTCGCTTATCAGTTAATATACTTCTCAGTATAAGTTGAAAATCTCCGCCGCCTGATAAGATCATGTATTCTGCCGCCAAAAACAGCAGTAACTGATCTGTCATCTCCGCCGCCACTGCACCACCACCTCCTAAAACTAATGTAGGCATAGCAACCCCCAAGAGATATTGCCATTTTTTCAGCGGATTTGAACAAGTGCAGTATGGAGAAAAACTATTCCAAATAATTCCGAAACCAATCGCATGAAAATGATTTTTTGCAAAAATCGCCCAGGTAATTCCATGTATTAGCTCATGCAGAATGATCAGACATGAAATAAGCACGATCAATGCTACAAGAAATCCCCACGAAAGACAATCCAGATCAAAACCATTCACATGATAGTACATCCAAAATACTAAAGCCATAAACGGAAACATGACTAAAAGAGATAAATACTTTGCTTTTTGCGTATTGATAACCACATTCTTCATTTTATATCCTTTTTGTTGCATTTCAGAGCTTAATTTTTCAAAGTCATTTTTACGTTTCAATTCTTTTTCTGTTAATTTTCTTTTATTGTTATCCATAGATGATTCCTCTAAATTTGAATTTAACGCTTTTTTAGTCCGGCAATAGCACCATAATGTAAAATATCAAATTCATTAGGCGCAATATGTTCAAGGAGTGTTCTATGCTCTTGTTCCCACATAGAAATTTTGCTAATTTATACCGCCAGCAACATTGGCTTGCAGACCTTTTAGCATTTGCAGAGTATCGTCTATATTATTCATATGCCATCTATCGGTTGCTCCCAATGCGCCGACCCATTTTTTCGGCGACAGCAGACGTATTGTATCCGTATCAGTTGTAATTGAAACCATATAATTGGTTCCTTTCCCTGTGATCTCTACGGATCGGATGGAAGAATAGGAGAACTGCAACGCTACTTTATTTTCCAATGAATAGTATGCGACAGTCCCGGCAACAACACGCATATGCATTGGAATCAAAACCAACTCATTCTTGCACATCTGCAAAATATAAGGCTTTGAACTAAAAAAATGTGCCAGCTTATCCCCTAAATTATCATTTGGCGCATATTGCACAAGGATTGCCCTGTTCCCGACAGGCTCTAAGCCTATTTCCACGAGGTACTTACGCCCAGATTCGTCTAAAGTCATCTTTGCCATTTTTAATATCCTCCTATATCGTTGTGAAGTGTATCTCACCTCTACACGAATTATAATTTATTTATTTCTATATGTCAAGTATTTCTTGCATTTCAAAACAAATAAATAGCCATGCTCATTTTGGGTATTATGTGCATGGCTTAATATGCTGTGCGTGCAAGTTATCTGATCTTCCTTAAGATCAACAATGCAATATCAGCAGTTAAAAGAAAAAGAGTATAAACTGTCTGTATTATATTTGCCAGCCGTACGATATTATCCATACCCCACCTGAAAGAATATGCGGCAATATTCAGAAGAAAAAACAGCATGACAAAAGCGATCAAAGAAGCTGTGGCGATCAGCCCCCGCCCTCTTTCATCCTTTCCCTCTTTTGAAAAATAGAAAAATACAAAATAGCCCAAAAACAGGAATCCAAGCCATGCATTTATCTTCATAAAAATTCTGCTGTCAAATAAAATAGTCAGCCATTCAACCATCTACTGCTCCTCCTTAAAGTCAAATAAATCTTCAATCGTAACCCCAAACACTTTTGCTATGCTGTATGCAAGCAACATAGAGGGATTATAACGATTTCGTTCAAGCTGCATGATCGTCTGTCTTGAAACACCCACCAGATCAGCAAGTTCTTGTTGCGTCATTCTCTTTGTGGCTCTGTACACATGGATCTTACTTTCAAACTGATATTTATTTTTTGACAATGGCTCGCCGCCTTTCTTTGCTGCTATTATTATTTAGCAGGTATGAGTATAACATATTTCTTGCATTTTGTCGAATTAAGATTTAAAAAACATGGATTTTGGTCTTTAGCATTTTTGCATCTCATCAACTAAAATCTGAGGCCCCGGGAAACATCCCCAAAGCCTCAGACATTGATCTGCGCATATCATTTTCCAAAGAGTTCCATCGCTTTTTCCGCCACGGATCCACCGAACACCTCAAACTGTTTTGCGCACCCGTCCATATCCTTCGCCATCCCCACGGCCCCGATCTGGAATTTATCCGCCGTTTTATCGCCGGTTCCGGAGAAGATGAGCATCCCCTTGACCAGCATATGCCGCAGGATCTCCATGATGGCTGTGTCGGTGCCGCCCAGGGCGGACTGGGCCGTCACGAACGCCGCCCCCAGTTTCCCGTCCAGTTTGATGCTGAAACTGTTGTCAAACCACCGTTTCAGCTCCCAGCCCATACTGGTGAAATACACGGGGCTCCCGAAGATCACGGCCTCGCTCTCTTCCAAAAACTGCATATCCATCTGATCCTCCCGGATATCCATCAATTTTACCTGGATAAATGGGTAGCGCGCCAGGATCCCATCCTGTATGTACTCGGCCGCCGCCTCTGTGTTACCGGTCTGACTTGCGTAGATGATCGAGATCTTCATGATTTTTCTCTCCTCCCTTGGATTTTTATAAAAAGAACTCATTTTCCCTGCGGACATCCTTTAATGCGCCCAGCTTCTGCACCATCCCCTCCTGTAAAGGCGGCGGGAGGATCCGGGCATGTTCCGGGCAGGCCGCTGTACAGGCCATGCACAAGATACATTTTTCGGGATCTGTCACCACTGCATCTTTTTCCAGCTGGACGGCTCCTACAGGACAGATGGCCGCGCATTTCCTGCACTGCACACAGGCGGGCAGGGAGATCGGAGATACGGCCATGGACATCCCGTCTTTATATGGATGGCTGCCGGGGACTTTTATCGGGTCTTTCGTATCTTTTTCCAGTTTGTCCAGCACTTTTTTGGCAAAATCCAGGATCTCTGTCTCATCTTCTTTATCCGGCCTGCCCTGGCCTACTTCCGGCACGATGGAGTGCTGCGCGACTAAAGCCGCCGAGGCAGTCACCTGGAACCCGCACGCCTCCATCACGTCATTGAGTTCCAAGAGGGCGTCCTCGTATGCCCGCACTCCATAGACGGCCAGCGTCACAGCCTTTTTCCCGTGCCCGTCCAGCCCGCGCAGCCTCTCTGCCGCGATGGCCGGGATCCTGCCGCCGAAAACAGGTGCGGCCACGACGACCAGGTCACTGTCCGGCTGTTCCACGGCCTGATCCCGCTGTCCAAGATCGGTCAGTCTTACATCCTTGGCAATCCCCCCGCAGAGGATCTCGCCGGCTCTCTTCGTCCCCCCTGTGGGGCTGAAATAATAGAATCCTGTCTTGTCTAACAAAAGTATACCTCCTTTGGATCTTCGTTGTATATTTATTTTTTACATCTATTTTTATATCCAGTATACACCGGACCGGGCCGATCGTCAATATTTACAACCGCACGAAAATAAAGTATAATCATAAAAAATGGAAAGAGGCATTCCCCATGAGACTGAACACAAAATGTTCCATTGCACTGCACTGTCTGGTATTTATCTCTGAATACGAAAACAAGACAAAAGTGACCAGCACTCTGCTCGCCAGGAGCACCGGCTGCAATCCGTCCGCGATCCGGAGTATCCTGACTGCCCTGCAGAAGGCGGGGATCATCTCCGTGACGCGGGGCGTAGGAGGCGCACATCTGGAACAAGATCCGATGGAGCTCACGGTCTGGGAGGTCTACCACGCCCTGGAACCGGAGGGTCTGGAGCATTTTGTCGGCTTCCACCCAAACCCATCGCACATGTGCCCCGTGGGGAAGCGCATCGTATCTGTGCTGAAAAAACCATATACCAAGATCGGTTCAGCCGTGCGAGAGGCGATGGAGGAGATCACACTGCAGCAGCTCTTGGATGACTATCACAGCCCGGACAATGGCTGATCCGGCCTTTGGATATGAAAAAAACAGTATGCACACATCGGAAACATATCCGTGTCCACATACTGCTTTTTTAGTACGCGCATGCAAACGCACTTTAGCGGTCCAGCATATAACGCTGGAAAGTCAGAGCCTCTTTCACATCCCGGTCCAGAGCCTCCTCGGAGGTGTCCTCCACGATGTTCCGCCAGATCTTGATATCCTGGCCCACTGTCCCTCCGGGGATCACAAACGGTTCCATTACGACCGCGCCGTCGTATCCCACATCCTGCAGCGCGTCATGGATCTCCCTCCAGGGCGTGCGGCCCTGCCCCGGGACCATACGGTTACATTCCCCGGTATGGAAATGCCCCAGCAGGTCTCCGGCCGTCCGGATCGCGTTCCCGATGCTCTGCTCTTCGATGTTCATGTGGAACGTATCCAGCATGACTTTTACATTTGCAGCCGCCGGCTCCAGCTGGCGGACTGACCGGACAAATTCTGCCCCCTCTTTTGCGGTGTTCAGCACATGATTCTCAAAACGGTTCAGGACTTCCATCCCGATCGTCTCAATCCCGTGATCGAGGCCGATCCTGGCCAGTTTTGCGATCCCTTCGATCCCCCGCTCCCAGTCGCCTTTTTTGTCCACGGGCTTGCTGTGATCGATCGGCCAGCAGGAATAGATCGCGCCTCCCAGCAGCGTGGCGTTGATCTTTTCCATGCGCTGGAACAGGTCTTTGTAAAATTCCAGGGCGTGCTCCCGTACTTTGGGATCTGCGGAAGCGATGTTGTTTTCCGGCGCGGGGCCGTATCCCACCGTGATGCGGATACCGTTCTCCTCGGCGCATTTTTTCAGGTCTGATAGTTCTCCATCTGTGTAATCAGGCAGCGGACCCGCAGCGATCTCCAGGATATCGAATCCCAATCCTGCCACTTTGCGGATGTAACGTTTGTAATCGCCGTCCCATTCTCTCTCCCAATATGCGTAATAGATGCCGTGCTGCATGTTCTGATCTCCTTTCACTTACATTTATGATCAAAAAGTTTCCCTTATCAAGGACGTATCCAATAAAAATAGAGCAGGGATAAGTTGTTCTTGTTGACGATCTCCTCGATCCCTGTGAACAGATCCCCGAAAAATGCGTTGCTGATCTCTGGGACGATCACGCCGATCGTGGACGAAGCCTGCTTTTTGGGACATCTTCCGTATGGAAGATGCCCCAAAGTCCTGTACTTCATTATTTGACAGACACTACAGATCTTATTTCACCCACACACCCTTTTCATCGAACTGATACTTCTTCCCATCGATCCTCCGGGTCGTGCTGCGCAGCATCACGCCGTTCTTGTCAAAATAATAATATTTTCCTTTATATTTCAGCCATCCCACGCGCATATCCCCGCCTTGGCGCAGATAGTACCGGTTTCCATTCCAATTCAGCCAGCCTGTCTTCATTTTCCCGCTCTTCTTCAGGAAATACCAGGAGCCTTTCCACTGCACCCACTCGTTGCGCAGCATCACGCCAAGATCTTTAGAATTGTTGAAAAAGTACCAGGCATTGTCCAGCTGCACCCACGCAGTCTGCATCACGCCTTTTGCATCCAGGTAATATTTCTTCCCGTTCAGGGTCAGCCAGCCTGTCTTCATCTTCCCGTCTTTTCCCAGGTAGTACCGTTTGCCGTTTGTCTTCTGCCATTTCGCCTTGGCCATGACGCCCCGCGCGTTAAAGTAATACTTCGCCCCCTCGATGGTCAGCCAGCCTGTCTTCATCACGCCGTTCTTGTCAAAATAATAGCTCTTCCCATCGATCGTCTTAAATCCCGTGACACGATAGCCGGAAGCATCGAAATAATATTTCTTTCCGCTGATCGTCTTGAATCTACTCTTTACCAGATCCCCGTTGCTGAGCTGGTATTGGTAACCTTTGCTGGATTTTATCCATCCTGCGCTGGACGCGCTGGCCCCATAGGTCTTGTATGCGAAATCCAAGTCCACAGCTCCGCCGATCCCGTCGACCTTTCCTTTGTCCGTCACCTGCCAGATATCTCTGGATACACTGGGCGTATATCTTGACCATTCCGCGATCCAGGTATCGACCCCGTTCAGGTTGGCCATATTGATGTATTTTGAAGCCCAGTCTGTATTACAGTAGATCATCGGCTGGTAGCCCGCCGCCCGGACTTCATCGGCAAAAGTCTGCACGATCTTCGTCCGTCTGGCATTTGTCAGGGTCAACTGGGTCTTGTCCTCCACATCGATCACCACCGGATAGGTGATCTTATATTCCTTGATGGCGTTGATCGTGGTCGCCGCGTCTTTCTTTGCCTGGGTTGCTGTCTTGGCCAGACTGTAGAAATACACCCCAACCGGGATCCCCACCCGGTTGGCCTCCCGCAGGTTCCGGTCATACCATTTATCCATCCCATTCCCATGAGCCACCCGGATAAAGGCAAAATCGATCTGGCCGCTCTCCTTGACCCGGTCCCAGTTGATCAGGCTCTGCCACTCCGACACATCCATCCCCTTTGCCACAACGCCTTCCACTTCTTTTCCCGCGCTGTCGTAAAATTTCCCGTCTTTTTTCTCCCAGGCTTTCGCCGTGGCGGCCTGGGCGGGCTGCGCCAGGGATATGATCCCCGCGGCGAGCAGCGCCACCGCAAGACAAGCCGTTGTCATCTTTCTTAACATTCTCCCCATTTTTGTTCCTCCCCTTGTATCATCTGTGTAACTTTGATGGTGTAAAATTTTTAAGATTTCCTTAATATATTAATTTTTTATTACATTTCTCATTATACTAATAAAAAAGCCAAAAATCAATATCTATTTTTGACCATTTCTCCCAAGTGTGTTATAATAGCGGACATGATCGATTTTAATATACCCCCTTACACGGGGACCGAAGAAAAATACATACAGGAAGCAATAAAAAGCCGCAAACTCTGCGGCGACGGACGTTTCACCAAACAGTGCAGCCAATGGATGCAGGAGCATCTTGACGTTTGCCATGCCCTCCTGACCACATCCTGCACCCACGCCCTGGAGATGGCGGCGGTACTCACCGGGGTGGGCGAGGGCGATGAGGTGATCATGCCCTCCTACACGTTCGTCTCCACGGCCAACGCGTTCGTGCAGCGGGGGGCGCGTATCGTATTTACGGATATCCGTCCGGACAATATGGATCTGGATGAACGGCTGCTGGAGGAGGCTATCACCGAACGGACCCGGGTGATCGTTCCGGTCCACTACGCCGGGATCGCCTGTGATATGGATGCGATCCTGGATCTGGCCCGCAGATATGATCTGCAGGTGGTCGAAGACGCCGCCCAGGGGCTGACCGCTCGTTATAAAGGCCGTGCATTGGGCACGATCGGAGATTACGGATGCTTGAGTTTCCACGAGACAAAGAACCTGACCATGGGCGAGGGGGGCGCGCTGCTCTTTCAGCAGGAGGAAGCCCTGGAACGGGCGGAGATCGTGCGTGAGAAAGGGACCGACCGGAGCAAATTTTTCCGGGGGCAGATCGATAAATACACATGGGTGGACTACGGCTCCTCTTACCTGCCCAGCGAACTGAATGCCGCATATCTGTGGGGCCAGTTCATGGAGTGTGACCGGATACAGCAGGACAGGATGCAGACCTGGGAGTTTTACCACCAGGCTTTCGCGGATCTGGAACAGTCTGGCTGTCTAAAACGCCCTGTGATCCCATCCTACGCTGAGCACAATGCCCATATGTACTATATCAAAGTGGCGGATCTTAAGACCCGCACCCGGCTCCTCTCCTATCTGAAGGAGCGGGGCATCATGGCCGTGTTCCACTACGTTCCCCTTCACTCCTCCCGAGCCGGACAGAAATTTGGCCGCTTTTTTGGTGAGGACAGATATACGACCCGGGAGAGCGAACGCTTGATCCGCCTGCCCCTCTACTACAATATGCGCCCGGAGGACCGGGAACGGGTCGCAGAAGCCGTGTGGGATTTTTTTAGATAAGATGCCTTGACACTCAACCGATCGTGTAGACCAACACCCCGCAGATGATCAGCAGGTTCCCTATGATCTTCCTGCGGGTGATCTTTTCCCCCAAGACCAGACAGGATAGGAGCATCACGAACACATAGGCGCAGGAATCCACCACGGATCCATATTTCATATCGATCTTCGTAAAGCACCAGGTGTTCAGGAACAAGATCCCAAAATAGATCCCGTAAGCGGTGATCACCCGCCAATTTAGATAATCCCCAAAAGGCCGGTCGTACGTCCGGTCCGCACTCTGTTTTAACAAGATCTGCGAGGCCGCCGCAAAAAACGTCCCGGCCAGCATGATCAGCAGATACACTCTATTCATAAGACACCACCACCACCCCTGCAAATACCAGCATGAGTCCCACTATATTCATAAAACTCAGATGTTCCCTGAAGATCGCCACCGCCCAGAGCTGCCCCCAGATCAGATAGACCGATTTGTTTGCATAGGCCACGCTCAACTCAAATTTTTTGATCACCTGCTGCCAGGCCAACGCGTAGATCCCGCAGTTGAGCAGCATGAGGAATGCAAATATATATAACCACACGGAATGCAGCCCCTGCTCATTTAATTGAATCGAGGCCGCTTTTGAAAACACTGTCGTAAAAGAAAACAACAGGATGTTCAGATGCAGTTTTATAAAATCCAGAGGTGTGGCCCGCCCCTGTCTGTCTGCCGTATCCATCTTTATATCCATCGCCTTATCCTTTCCCGTCCTCCAGCTGTGACAGCTCTTCTCCATTGATCCAGATACAGGACTGGACCTGTCTGTATATTGCCAGAAACTCATCCTCCGTCTCTGCCCGGGCGATCACATGCCCGATCCGGTCTGTACCGTTTTTCATCGCCTGCACCCGCTGGCCCACTGAGAAGTCCAGCACGACTTCTATGCCCTGCCGCCGCAGTCCATCCAGTTTTTCTTCCGCGATCCTTGTGATCGTCCCATCCACCGGACTCATCAGCAGACGGCCTTTACACGGAACGCCTGAAGATCCTCCAAACTGCACTTCCTCCCCCAGGGCATTTAAGATCATCTTTTCATAAAAAGAAGATCCATAATACAGGGAGATCAATTCCGGGATACAGGTCGCCCCCGTCCGCCCCCCGATCTCTATGATCCAGACTTTCTCCTTATCCACCAGCACATCCGCGTTGACCGGACACCCATCCAGTCCGGTCGCGTCCACGGCGCGCTGCATCTGCCGCCTTATCTCCTCCAGCTGTCCGTCTGCACAGAGATAAGGGAAACTGTGTCCCGCCGGCACCGCCGCCTGCGCGGCTCGAAACAGATATTTTTCATGGGGCGCAAAGAAGACGAGACGGCCCTCTTTCACAAACCCGTCCACCCCGATCTCCTCCGCCTGGATGTATTCCTCCGCCAGCACGTATCCTTTTTGCGACACCTGCATCGCCTCTGAAAAAGCTGCGCCCAACTGCCCCGGCTCCTGCACGATCACAACGCCCCGGCTCCCGGAACTGTCCACGGCTTTTACCACCAGCGGATACCCAAGTCTTAAAGCCGCCTGCCTTGCCTGATCCAGGTCTGCGACCTTCACAAACTGTGGTGTGGACACGTCATGCCGCGCAAACGCTTCCTTCATCAGCAGCTTATCCGTCACGCAGCGGGCCGCCTCGCAGGACAGGCCATGCAGTCCCATATGTTCACACACATACCCGATCGTGCGCACCGCTACATCTGTCCCAGATGTGCAGATGCCGTCGATCTTCTCTTTTTGGGCAGCTTCCATGACCCTCTCCTGGTCCCGGGTATCGAGCAGACAGACTTGATCTGCAAGGGCAAACCCCGGGTAATCCCCCGGATAACTGACCACGATCGTATACAGGCCCATTTTTTTTGCCTGTTGGATCAGGGGGACCTGATAGATGCCCGCACCTAAGATCATCAGTTTTTTCATCATCGTCTATGATCCGTTCCTGTTTCTTCTATGTTGACAGTCTCTCTTATGATGTACTGGGGTGTATTGTTGATGGTCAGGAGCACCTTCCCCAGATACTCGCCCATGATCCCCAGAACCATCAGGACCAGTCCAAAGAACACTACCATGATGCAGATGATCGAGGACCACCCCACGGGGATGTCCGGTGAGAGCATCTTTTTTATGATGATCACCAGGGCGGCGATAAATCCGCCAAACGCGGACAGCATCCCCAGCACCGCGGATATCCGCAGCGGGATGACGGAATAGTTCCAGTAGGCCAGCCACAGGCGGATGAGTTTGCGCAGCGTGTAGTTGGATGTTCCCACCTCCCGTTTGAAATGTTCCACCGTCACGTTTCCGATGTTGTGGGTGACACGGTAGAAGATCCCGTCGATGTAGGGATTGTAGCTGGTGTATTTCACCACTTCCCGGCACATGGCCTGGGTGATGATCCAGAAATTGCTGGAGGAGATCTCCTTCGGCCGCCCCAAAAGGATCCTGGAGGATACTTCATTGAGCTTACTGGAGAGATTTTTGAGCGGAGAGTTTTTCTTATGGGGGTAGACTCCGTAGACCAGGTCGTATCCCTCCTCGATCTTATTGATCAGCTTAAAGATCTGGGACGGATGAGTCTGCATGTCATCGTCCATACCCAGGATGTAATCCCCTTTTGCATAGGACAAGGCCGCCATCA
Source organism: Clostridia bacterium (assembly GCA_910575625.1). Taxonomy (GTDB): domain Bacteria; phylum Bacillota; class Clostridia; order Lachnospirales; family Lachnospiraceae; genus MGBC164599. The sequence continues at coordinate 253,021 of CAJTFD010000002.1, read as the reverse complement.
GCGCATTGTGCTGTCCGAAGTTGCGCAGAAGATCGATCCCTTTTACATTCTCCCGCTCCTGGGCCAGGCGGCGGATCACACCGAAAGTCCCGTCCCCGGAGTGATCGTTGACCAGGACGAACTCGCAGGCATAGCCTGGATTTTTGTCAAATTCCTCGGTCACAAGGTCGACGACTTTCCCGATGGTCGCCTGGGAATTGTAGCAAGGTATGACCACGGATACTAACATGGCGCTGCCCCTCCTTTTTCATCTGTGAGATGATCGTAAAACAGGGGCGCACCCCCGGTATGGATGAACAGGATGTCTGCATCTTCGATACCGTGTGCCTGCAGATACTGCTCCATCCCCCAGAATGCTTTTCCCGTATAGGTGGGATCCAGCGGCAGGGAGTTTAGGGTAAACTGGCGGCGGATGCAGTCCTCTATCCGTTCATCGTATTTCCCGTAGCCCCCAAGGAGATATCCGTCTTCCAGATGGATGGATCTCTCCAGCTGATCCGGCTGATCCAGTCCCCTGCTTTCAAAATACTGCTGCACGGCCCGGCTGATGATCCGGCTCCCTCTCTTGCGCTCTCTGGATACGGATATGCCGATGATCTGCTTTTTGCCGCCTGCCAGCAGATCCCCCGCGATCAGTCCGCTGTGTGTGGCTCCTGTGCCGGACGGTACGAAGATATGGGAAAAATGGACACCCATTTCCTCTTCCTGCCTGAGGATCTCCCGATAGGCATCTGCGTAGGCTTGTACGGGCACGCCTTCCCGGCCTTCGCCCCATTTGTTTCCATAAATATAATAGGGCCTGCGTCCTTCCTTTTCCAAACGGATAAGAAGCTCCTCCACGCCCTGAGCCACCGCGTCTTTCCTGCAGGGGACGACTTCCGTGTGCAGCCATTTCATCAGACGGCTGTTGCTGGCGGGTCGGCCCGTGTGTTCCACATTTGTGCAGAGCATATAGCAGGGTATGCGTTTTTGGTGGCAGATGCTGCCCAGCACCCTGCATAGATTTGAACGGCTGTCCCCGTAGATCACCATACAGTCGCTCCCCGTCCTGCACATGTCCCGGTAAAATTCCCAGCCGATGCGCACTTTATTCCCGCCCAGGGAAAAAGGGAGCAGGTCGTCCCTTTTCACATAGAGGCGGTTGCCCCGCCCGCTCCCGCATTGTATCTCATATAAAGGTGTGTCCATTGCCGAACCCTTTCTCATGTGTATTTTCAGATCCTCCGTCCTGTTCACAGTCGATGATACACTCCAAAAAAGTGTAACGCCTTATCTATTAAGACCTTACACTTCCCTGGACAGATGATGCATCCGTCATTTTGTCAACGGCAAAGGCTGATAGAGTTTCCGCTCGATCTGCGCCTTTTTTCTGGCGATCAGATCCAAGACTGCCTCCGCTCCTGTCGCCTTGGCCACCTCTTCAATATCCTCCAAAAGAGCAAGCTGATCAAAAAGATTGCCATTATACTCTTTTTCAGTCATGGGCATATCTGTCACCTCCATTTTTGATACTGCTGTCCGTTATGCTCATTATAGCGTCAAAACCTGGAAGTGTAAAGCCTTGTTTTCTCATCCGCCGTACTGTTTCAAAAAAGAAAACACCGCCTCATAATATCCCTCCGGATCCACATAATTTGAAAGTCCATGGCCCGCCCCCGGCACGGTCACCAGCTCTTTTGGCCCGCCTGTCCGCCCATACAGCTCCTCCGCCATCGAGGCCGGGACAAAATCATCGTCCTCCCCATGGATGAACAGGATCGGCAGATGTGTCTTTGCCACCTGCTCCAGCGCGGAGGCTTTCTTTAGATCATAGCCGCCTCTCAGTTTGAAGATCATATCCGTTTCATATAATATCGGAAACGGCCCGATCCCGTACCAATCCTTTAACTTTCGCGTAAAGATCTCCCATGCGCTGGTATACGCACAGTCCGACACCACAGCTTTCACCTGTGCAGGCAGTTCCTCCCCCGCCGTCATCAGTGCCGCCGCCCCGCCCATGGACTGGCCGTGCAGCACGATCGTGGCCTTTTCATCCAGGGAGATGATCTGATCGATCCACTGCATGATATCCAGCCTGTCCGTCCAGCCCATGCCGATGTGATCGCCCTCGCTCTCCCCATGACAGCGCAGATCCGGGGCTAAGATCTGATAGCCCCGGGCTGCGTATTCTGCACCTATGTACTCCATTTCCTCTTTCCTGCCTGTATAGCCATAACCGTGGAGCAATAACGCCCATCTATGCCCCTGCTCCTTCCCAGGATAGATGTTGGCCGTCAGGGCATACCCGTCATGGGAGGTGAGCGTTATCTTCTCTGGCGTCACCTCCTCAAGCCATGCCTGCCGCTTTTCATAAGCCGCCAGCATATTCTCCTGGGTCTGATCATCGACCACATAGGAAGCCTCCACATCCGCCTCCACACTGGCATAGGCATCGTTCTCCCATATGCTCTCCCGGGGCCGGCACAGCGCCATATCGATCAGCACATTCCCGATCCAGCACGTAAACGCCACAGCTGCCAGTAACAGGCAGACAAATGATCCGATCAGGATCTTTTTCCATTTTCTCCCTCTATGCTCTCTCATCTTCTGCTCCTAGAGTGTGTCTTAAAAGTGCTTTATGTCAACCGTGTGTCACGGTTTGCGGGGGATCAATAATATCTTTCATTTACGATCCGGTAATAAGTCCTGGCTGTCAGCACATAGATCGCTGCGTACACCAGCGCAAAACAGCCGATCGTGGCCAGCGTACAGCCTGCGAAGAGCCGGGTATCATACAGGTTCATCAACGCCAGCAGCCGCCGCATCAGCGGAAAGGCAAATCCGATGTGCACCACGGCTGTGACCAGCGGCAGGAAGAACACGATCAGGATCTGGCTGCTGATCGACCGGCGCACTTCCCGTTTGCTCATGCCCACTTTCTGCATGATCTCAAACCGCTGCCGATCCTCATAGCCTTCTGAGAGCTGTTTATAATAGATGATCAGGACCGTGGCCATCAAAAACAGCAGTCCCAGGAAGATCCCCAGGAAGAACAGCCCTCCATAGGTGCTGTAAAAAGATCTCCGGTTCCGCTCCCGGCCGCCCACCTGTATATAAGCCGGATCTTCCGCCAGCGGGGCCAGCTGCTGAGATAACTGCTCTTCCGCCTCCTCAAAGACCTCTGGATCCCCGGTCAGGTCATAATCCTTCTGATAGATGATGTCCTCCGATACAGCGTCACTCTCTGTCAGACGCTTGAGCGTCTCCACACTGTCCACCACCAGATAATAGGTGTTGATCATGGGGCTGCCCACCTTTTTCTCCGTGAAAAACGTATCCAGCTCCTCTGCGACCGTCCATCTCTCCCCGTCAATGGACAGCTCACTGCGGCCATCCATCCCTTTCTTGTTGGTAAAAAACAGGACCTCCCCTGGTTCCAGCGTCCGCTCCTCGCCCATACAGGCATTATAATCCTCCAAGGGTATAAAAGCAACCCCAACGATCTTTTCCATCTTTTCCAGGAAATCTCCATCCCCGGTCAGGCCGACCAGATCATTCCCCTGGTCCCAGGCGATCATCTGTACACTCCGGCAGGTCACTACATTTTCCTGCTTTAGGTCCCACTGGGCGAGCACCTGGCTTTCTATCTCCTGTGATCTCTCAAAAGCAGCTTCATCGATCCCATGGGCCGCCACACTCACTTCCCGGGGATACCGTCCTGCCACGATCGCCTCCCGGCCGATGAACAGGCAGACTGTGGTGGAGATCATCAGCAGCACACCCGTGGACAGGATACAGATATTTGCCAGACCCACCGCATTTTGCTTCATCCGGTAGATCATGCCGGAGATGGCTGTAAAATGCTCTGTCTGGTAATAAAATCCCTTCCAGCTGCGCAGCAGCTTCAACACAGCCACACTCACCGCCACAAACAGGCAGTACGTCCCCGCCATCACCAGGACCACGGCCACAAAGAAGTACGGCAGGGCCGCCAGCACAGATTCCGTTGTCACCGCGATCCAATATCCGCCGCCCAGGCAGGAGATGCCCGCCAGCGCCAGAAACCACCGGGTCTTCGGCTCCTTCTCCCCCACATTCCCGCCGCGCAAAAGTTCCACCGGGTCCGCCCTGCTGATCTGCCACAGATTGTTAAAGAACGAGAGCAGGAAGATCCCGCCGAACAGGAACACCGTCGCTCGGATGGACTGCACCGAGATAAAAAACCCAAACGTCACTGGAAGATCCAGCAATCTTAAAAGGAACAGGAAGATCAGCTTGCTGCCCAGGATCCCGAGAAGAAGGCCCAGGATGAGGCTGATCACAGCATTGACCAGTGTCTCCCAAAACAATACCCACCCGATGTGTTTTTTCTCCATCCCAAGGATGTTGTAAAGCCCCAGTTCTTTTTTCCTGCGCTTCATCAGGAAGCTGTTGGTGTAGAACAGGAAGATCAGAGAAAAGATGGTGATGACCCCGGTCCCCAGCCTCATGATGGACTGCACATTTTGGCCGCTGGGCATCTGCTCCATCCCCGGGTTCAGCGTGAGAAAACTCATAAAATAATACATCATCACGGAACAGATGCAGGTGAACAGATACGGCAGGCAGGTCCTTTTATTTTTCGCCATATTCTGGAGCGCCAGTTTAAGATAAAACCCTCTACGCATGATGATCACCGCCCGTCGCCAGGATACGCAGGGTATCCGAGATCATCCCGTACATCTCCTCGTCTGTCTTTTCCCCGCGGTAGATCTGATGGAAGACCTCTCCATCCTTGATAAATAAGATCCGCTTGGCACGGCTGGCCGCCATGGTGCTGTGGGTCACCATCAAGATCGTCTGTCCCTTCTCATTGATCTTTTGAAAGACGCTCAGCAGATCCCCGGCCGCCCGGGAATCCAGCGCCCCAGTGGGTTCATCCGCCAAGATCAGCTGCGGCCCGGTGATCAGCGCCCGCGCCACCGCCGTCCGCTGCTTCTGCCCGCCGGATACCTCATAGGGAAATTTGTGCAGGATCTCCTGGATCCGCATCTGCTGGGCGATCGGATGGAGCCGGCTCTTCATATCTTCATAAGATTCCCCGGCCAGCACCAGCGGCAGGAAGATATTGTCCTGGATGTTAAAAGTATCTAAGAGGTTAAAATCCTGGAATACAAATCCCAGATTCTCCCGCCGGTAGGCCGCAAGCTCCTTTTCCTTGATCGTGGACAGGCTCTTGCCGTTTAAGATCACCTGGCCTCTGGTGGGCCTGTCTAAGGCTGCCAGGATGTTGAGCAGGGTGGTCTTTCCGGAACCGCTCTCCCCCATGATCGCCACGTACTCCCCTTCCTCCACCTGGAAATTTACATCTGTAAGAGCCTGCACCTGGTTCCCGCCGAAGCGGGTCGTGTATACTTTCTGGATATGTTCCACTTCTAATATGGACATGTCTTGATCCCTCCTTCTTGATCTGTCTGTAGAGAGTATAGCAGAAAAAGGACGCTGCCTGCCTTAATTTTATCTTACAAGTTTTTGAGTAACCTTACGATCTGGTAAGATTCCAGTGCATTTTTCTATTGACGATCCGGCCAGCCGGGTATATAATGTAGCACGCTACATATAGAGGGTGAGGGCATTGACATGGATGAGCTGAGATGTATTTTCAAAAAAATATACAACCAATTGGAGACCGGATTTAACAAAGCGTATAAGAAATATGGACTGACCAGCACACAGCTGGATATCCTGCTGTATCTTTCAGAAAAAAGCGGCACGGACAGCACGCTCACGGATATCGCCGCGCATTTCAGCGTCAAGCATACCAGCGTGATCCATGTGCTGAAAGTTTTGGAAAAGAAAGGCTTCATCCGCAGGAGTACCATCCAGGGTACCCGCTCCAAGCCCATCCTGCTGACAGACAGCAGCAGACAGCTCATTGCAGAAGTGGGTAAAAAAACGCCTTTACTGGATGAGATCATGTTTGCCGGCCTGTCAGAGGACGAGCAGAAACTCCTGGGAAAGATGCTCCTGCAGATCTATGAGAATCTGCAATCCGACGCATTCAAAGACCTGTCAAAAAACTAGAAAGGAAAATCTATCATGCAGAACAAGACAACCGAAATATTCCGGGATGCCCCGGTACCGAAAGCAGTCATCACCAATGTTGTGCCATCGATCATCAGCATGATCATGGTCCTGATCTACAACCTGGCCGATACATTCTTCATCGGACAGACAAAAAATGCCTATATGGTCGCTGCTATTTCCGTGGCAACTCCGGCCTTCCTCTTATTCATGGCCATCGGGATGCTCTTTGGCATAGGCGGTACCTCTCTGATATCAAGATCACTTGGCGAGGGCAAGACTGAAAAGGCAAAAAATGCCTCGTCCTTCTGCTTTTGGACTGGGCTCTGTATCGGGATCCTTGCAATGATCCTCCTATTTATCTTCGCTGTGCCTGTGAGCCGTGCCATCGGAGCCAGCGATGATACCATAGGCTATACCTCGCAGTATATGCGCATCGTCTCCACCGCCATACCCTTTTTGATCATCAGCAACAGTTTCAGCAATATCATCCGCGCCGAAGGGAACGCAAATATCGCCATGATGGGGATGCTCATCGGAAACATGATCAACATCGTACTGGATCCGATCATGATATTAGCCCTGGGCTGGGATGTAGCCGGAGCAGCCGTGGCAACTGTCCTGGGCAATATCTTTGCCGCCGTTTTCTACATCCGGCACCTGCTCTCCAAAAATGCCATGCTCTCCATCCATCCAAAATATTATAAGGCAAAAGAGCGCATCGCTGCGGGTGTCCTCTCCATCGGCATCCCGGCCTCGCTGAACAGTATCATGATGAGCCTTTCAAATATCATCGTCAACAATATCATGATCCACTACGGTGATATGGCCGTCGCAGGGCTTGGCGTGGCAATGAAAGTCAATATGATCGTAGTGATGCTCCTGATCGGATTGGGCACGGGCATCCAGCCAGTCTTAGGCTACTGCTTCGGCGCCGGGGACCGGAAGCGCTATATGGCGATCCTTAAGTTCTCGCTGATCCTTGCCTTTGGATTGAGCGCTGTCATGACTGTGATCTGCTACTGCGGCGCCGGCCCGCTGGTACACGCATTTTTGGAAGATCCGGATGCCTTTACTTATGGCATCTCCTTTGCCCGCATCTATATCTACTCCGGGCCTGTGATGGGACTGCTGTTTGTATTTATCAATGCCATACAGTCTACCGGTGCGGCACTGCCCGCCCTGATCCTCTCGATCAGCCGCCAGGGGATCATCTATCTGCCGGTGCTGTTTTTATTCCGGAGTATCTTCAACTCCGCGACCATGCTCGCGGCGGCACAGCCGATCACGGACTACCTGTCTACCATACTTGCGATCGTGCTGTTCATATCCACTTATCGGAAATATTTTCCGAGGGTCCAAGAGCGTGTCTGAAAACTGCTTGATGCCTGCCATATACCGCGATCGGCGGACGATCCGATCTGGCTGATCACCGCGGCCATCTAAAATAAAGGTTGCTGTTTTTGGCGGCGGATCGTATAATGATTATGATATGATATAGACTTTTACATACAGCAATAACGGATCATACGATTTAGAAAGGGAGCATCTATGGGTGGATTTTTTGGTGTAGCAGCAAAACGAGACTGCGTACTTGAACTTTTTTACGGTGTTGACTATCATTCCCATCTGGGGACGAGGCGGGGCGGTATGGCGACGTACGGTGAGGACGGTTTCAACCGTGCGATCCACAATATCGAAAATTCCCCCTTCCGGACCAAATTTGACCGGGATGTGGGGGAGATGAAGGGATATCTGGGCATCGGCTGCATATCGGATTTTGAGCCGCAACCCCTCCTGATCCAGTCCCATCTGGGCAGTTTTGCCATCACGACAGTGGGTAAGATCAATAATTTCGATGCGCTTTTAAAAGAGATCTATAAGGACGGGCCTGCCCATTTCCAGGAGATGACCAACGGACAGGTAAACGCCACGGAACTGGTCGCGGCCCTGATCTGCAAACGCGACAGTCTGGCGGAGGGCATCCGGTATGTACAGGAGGTCGTGGACGGCTCCATGACGCTGCTCTTGATGACGGAGGACGGGATCTATGCGGCCAGGGACCGCTATGGACGGACGCCCTGTGTGATCGGACATAAAGAGGATGCTTACTGTGTCTCTTTTGAAAGTTTTGCCTACATCAACCTGGGGTATACGGACTACAGGGAGCTGGGTCCCGGTGAGATCGTACGGATACATCCCGACGGCGTGGAGACACTGGTCCCTGCGGGGAAGGACATGCGGATCTGCTCTTTTTTGTGGGTCTATTACGGCTATCCCACCTCGTCCTACGAGGGCGTCAACGTGGAACAGATGCGCTACACCTGCGGCAGCATGCTGGCCAAACGGGATGCGGGCGCGATCGAGCCGGATATCGTGGCCGGTGTGCCGGATTCGGGTATCGCCCACGCCATCGGCTATTCCAATGAGTCGGGCATCCCCTACGCGCGGCCTTTCATCAAATACACGCCGACCTGGCCCCGTTCGTTCATGCCCACCAACCAGGGACAGAGGGAACTGATCGCACGCATGAAACTGATCCCTGTGCAGTCCCTGATCCATGATAAAAGGCTGCTGCTGATCGACGACTCCATCGTGCGGGGGACACAGCTTCGGGATACGACCAAGTTCCTGTACAGCAGCGGGGCCAAGGAAGTGCATGTGCGCCCGGCCTGCCCGCCTTTGATCTATGGCTGTAAGTTTCTGAACTTTTCCCGCTCCAAGTCGGAGATGGAACTGATCACACGCCGGGTGATCAAGGAACAGGAAGGGGATGAGGTTTCCCAGGAAGTATTGGATGAGTACGCGGATCCCGGCTCCTGCCGCTATGCCAAGATGCTGGATGAGATCTGCCAAAAACAGAACTTTACCACCCTGCGCTACCACCGTCTGGATGACCTTTTGGCCTCCATCGGATTGGATCCCTGTAAGATATGTACGTATTGTTTTAACGGAAAAGAATAAAACATGTGATACGGCTCCCTCGATCGGATATATGCCCGATGGAGGGAGCCTGTTTGTTTTACTGAAGATCGATCTTAATGATCATCCAGTCTCGCATGACCCATCTTCCCCATTAAAACCATCTCTTCTTTTTAAAATAGAGCAGCAGGGCCACACTCACCGTCCCACTCACAATGATGAACACCGGATAGCCCCACGAAGATCCAAGCTCCGGCATATGGGTAAAATTCATCCCATACCACCCCACCATCAGAGTCAACGGCAAAAACAGCGCCGTGATCAATGTGAAGATCTTCATCAGTTCATTTTGTTCGATATCGATCTGAGCCTGGTACGCCTCCCGCATCTGCGTCACATGATCTTGGAGGTTCAGCACGGCGGCATGGCAGCGGTCCACCCTGTTATGCAGGATATTAAAATGCACAAGCCCATCCTCACTGATCAGCCCATTTTCATTGTCGATCAGCCCGTCGCAGATCATCTGGAGCTGTGTATAATATCTCTTCAGCCGCAAGATCTCTTTTCTATATTCCAAGATCTTGCTCATATAACCGTGATGGTAGCCGGACAGGGCTGCATTTTCTGCCTCGATGATGAGATCCTCATGGTCGTCGATGCGATCCATGTCCCGCGCCAGCAGGATAAAGAGAAAGTGATGGAGCATCTGCTCATTGCTTTCGTTTTCATGTTCCATGGGTTTCTGCATCTTATCTTTTATATCCTGTTCTTTACAAAAGATAAAAAAATCGTCCCTGTCAAGATAGATCAAGATCCTGTGTGTATCCACCGAGGGACTGTTGACATCATACCAGTCAAAACTGCATAAAAGAGATTCTGGATATGATTCAAAGGAAGCCGTCTGATTGCTGGACAGATGTTCGTGCAGCAGACGCTTTTTGGCATCTTCCAACTCAATCTCATCCAGAACTTGTGCCACCTCATGAAAGGCCAGTACCTTCTGCATCCAGTCACCTCCGCTCACTTTTTACGCTCTCTTATAATCTGCCCATAAATATTTCAGGCAATGCGCGCGGCGCGGCAAAAAGGACATCTTTTCCCGATACACTGCTGATTTTTGGACGCATGGCAACATACCACATCTGACTTTTCCATGGCAATGCCGAAATATTCCGCGACAAAGTCCACCGCTGCAAGGATCGACAAAAACGAATCTCTTTTGCAGCACCGTGGCCCGCCTACCTTTCCGATCTGCTCTAAGGACTTAGCGGTCATCAGATGGGATAAGCGAAATGGCTCCTGGGCTCGTCTTTTTCCAGATATTCAAGAGGCGCTTTACAGATCAGGCATTCTTCCTTCATCATTCTCTCCTTTTTTCAAAACCTCGTGCGGTGTTTTACTGGCTTCACCTTTTGCACGCCCAATCCCGGTTTGTCGTCGGGGTCCCGTGTCCGAAATAGACCATCCTTTCACCAAGGGCGGTGATCTTCTCTGCGCTCTCCCGCAGTTTTCTTCTATCAGTGTAAATGCTGGCCATTCCCGGGCGCAGCATGTGCATCAGCGCATCGCCCACGATCACAGCCTGTCCGTCTACATCGAGGCCGATGGAACCTTCGGTGTGCCCTGGCAGTTCCAGCACGGAAGCCTGTATGCCAAAAGGCTCTAACGTATCCCCTTCGCTCAAAAATATCTCCGGTGTAAAAGTCTGGATATGCTCTTTTTGCATCTTTCTCTCTGATGCGATCTTTAAGGCTCTCCCAAATATCCCGGTGCTTGCCAGTGGCTGGGAAAATTGGTCTTGGATCAGCTCTAAGTCTTTTTGATGGATCGCGATCGGGATGGATGCCCGCTGCGCCAGGTAGGCCGCGTTTTGGATGTGGTCGATATGACCGTGGGTCAGTATGAGGAGCCTGATGTCTTTGCCGGCACATGCGGCCCATACCTTTTCTTCGTATCCGGCTCCCCCTGTGTCCACAAGGACGGCTTTGTTTTTGCTTTCTAATAGATAGCAGTTCACTGTCCCACATGTGATTCTTTTTATCTCTGTCATATGGAAGATGCGTCTTTACAGATACGGATCACACCTTTTACGATATCCGCTTTGTTGTGGATGCTGTTGTCCATCCCTTCCTGCACATCATCCAGGTCAAAGATATCTGTGACGATGCCCTTTAAGTTCACTTTGCCCGCCGCCACAGCTTCGATCGCCAGAGGATAGACATGGCGGTAGCGGAACACGGTCTTGAATGTCAGCTCCCGATCCAGGGCCAGGCTCATCGGCAGGGTCATCTCTCCGCTTGCGCTGTAGCCTACAAAGACGATAGTCGCCCCTTTCTTGCTCATGTGGATAGTCTGTGTGGCCGTCACCTGAGAGCCTGCCGTCTCAATGGCAAGGTCGCAGCCTTTTCCGTCTGTAAGCCTTAGGATCTCTTCCACGGTATCCTTGTCTTTGCCGTTGATCACGCCGTCCGCGCCCAGTTCCAGGGCCTTTTCCAAACGTTTCTCCATGATATCAGCCACATAGACTTTGGATACGCCCATCGCTTTTAAGGCCATCATGCTCACCAGTCCGATACAGCCTGCGCCCATGACCACCGCCGTCTGTCCGATCTTCGCGCCGCCCTGCATGGCCGCGTGGAATCCCACCGCCAGAGGCTCGATCAGCGCGCCTTCCAAGGTGCTCACGTTGTCCGGGAGTTTGAAGCACAGATCCGCTTCATGGGCCACATACTCCTGGAATACTCCATCGATCGGAGGCGTGGCAAAGAAGACCACATCCGGGCAGAGGTTGTATCTGCCTGATTTGCAGAATTCACAGTGTCCGCAGGTCTTTCCTGGCTCTAAGGCCACCTTGTCGCCCACCTGCAAGTGTTTTACATCTTTTCCCACCTCCACGACAACGCCGCCCGGTTCATGTCCCAGGACAAAGGGAGGCTCCACGATATAGTTACCGATAGCGCCCGTCTCATAGTAATGCAGATCAGAACCGCAGATGCCCACATATTCCAGTTTTACAAGGACTTCATTGTCCGCAGGCGTCGGGATATCCCGCTCCTCAAAGCCCATCTTTCCCACGCCCAGCATAACTGCAACTTTCATCTTACCTTCCATCAACAGATCCTCCTTCATATTATTATTTTAACACGCCTCTGAGACTTTTTTAAATATATTATTTAAGTAGTTACATTATCGCTCTAAAAGACCGGAAAGTCAATGTTTAATCTTCCTTTCCGCAGCATTTTTTATACTTTTTTCCGCTCCCGCAGGGGCAGGGATTGTTGCGCCCGATCTTCGGAGACTGCCTCCTGTATGTATTCCCCGCGCCTTTCTGCCCTTGTTCCCGGATCATCTCCAACAGAGCATACAATGTATCGTCAGCGGCTGCCTGGCTATACGCTTTTTGGACCTGTCTGACCGTATCCGCCGCCTGTCCGTACTGCCCCCGGGTCATCTGGTAGAGGACGAGCAGATAGGTCAGCTCCAGATTCCCTTCCGGCAGATCCTGCAGGATATCCGTAAGCCGCTCCTGCGCCTCCCTCCCTGCAGATGCCCTGTATGCCTCATATAACTTAAACTGTATTTCTTCCGACATCTGATATATATGTGTATGCCAGCCAATACGCTCCTTGAGCTGTTCTCTGTCAATGACCGGAAGGTGGGCAGGTTCTTTCCCTGTCAGCCGCCCATATCCTCTGCGGGAATGCCCTTTCAGGACGAAAAGCCCCGCGTCCGTGCAGACTTCCATGACAGCAAGCCACAACTCCACCCAGGATCCCACCGCATCCGGCGTGAAGACGCCGCAGACACTCTCCATCATATCGGTGGATGTGGCGCCGCACATGACTGTCAGCCGCTCTTCATCCATCCACGCCCCCAGGTCATCCCCTTTTAGGCCGACAACACTTTTCATATAGTCCAGGTATGGTCTCCAACATGTCTCTGTCAAAAACATGCTTTTGTGGCGGTCCTGCATTTCGTCCATTTCATCGCTGGTGAGCTTTCTATAGCCGACCTCTTCGTCAATCTGGAAAAAAAACGTCATCGTCTCTTCAATGTCGATCTCACTGAGCAGCGCATAACACCGACCATCTTCCCGCTCCACCGTTCGGAGATATCCGTTGAACCTGCCGTACCAGTAGAGCAGCCGCAGAAAATCTTCCCGCTCCAGATCCAGTTTCCAAACTTCTCTGCAGATCTCATGGCAGGCGTCCATCTCCATGACCCCATATATATCCATACAATCCAATATTTTCCTGCCATCCCTGGATATCTTTTCTGAAGCGGCCCTCCAATCACTTTTTTCCAGTGATCCGATGAGTATTTCCGCACCTTGTGCGAGAGCATACGAGAAGACCGGTCCTTTGGAAGCTCCCTCCTCTTCCTCCATAAGGATCGCCATGAGGCCCAACGCCATATATTTATCTGCAGCAAAATCTTCCGGTTCTGATCTCAGCCAGCCTTCCGGCTTTTTACAGAACCACAGCAGTTCTTCAAATTCTTTTTCCTCCAACACATACAACAGGTACTCCGGATGCAGTGTAAAGGCGTCATAGATGGCCTCCGCCGATTTTTTCTTATTCCAGCTTTTCTTCGATGGTATCTGCAGATATCTGCAGTAATCTTTCAATTCGCGCAGACTCAGATCCTGCAGCACGTCCGCACAGCTCTTATCTGTGACGGTTTTTTCTCCGTACCCTCCACGGGACGCATATCCCCACATACGGATCATGTCCGCCATTTTTGACAGCCTTGACGGCCTGTTCTTTACCTGGACAGGCACCGGTCCCGCCGCGGACGGCTCATAGCTTGTCCCGGCAAGCCTGTCATTTGTTTTCTCCATAGTCTGCATCCTCCTTTTTCTGTATGATCCTGTGGGATCTACTCCAAAAGAATGGCCTCCAGGATCACCTTCCCATTGTATCACACTTCTCCACAACAGACAAATCAGACCGGCTGGCAGATCTTTCATCTGTCAGCCGGCCTGTCGCAGCAGATCGAGTATATCACTGGATCTTACGGTCTTTAAAATAATATTCTCTGTCATGTTCACCAATCTTACGGAGCACCCTGCAGGGGTTCCCCACCGCCACCACACCGTCCGGGATGTCTTTCGTCACAACGCTCCCAGCCCCGATGACCACGTCGTCCCCCACGGTGACCCCCGGCACGATCACAGCCCCGGCCCCGATCCAGCAATTCCTTCCTATACGGACGGGGAAATTATATTGATACCCTTTCTCCCGCAGTTTTGGCAAGATCGGATGCCCCGCTGTGGCGATCGTCACATTCGGTCCGAACATGGTATGATCCCCCACATAAATATAGGTGTCATCAACCAATGTCAGGTTAAAATTAGCATAGATCTTCTTGCCAAAATAGACATGCCGTCCGCCAAAGCTGGCGTGTAAGGGCGGCTCTATATAGCACCCTTCCCCCACCGCGGCAAACATCTCCTTGAGGAGCCGCTCCCTCTTCTCCTTCTCTGCAGGGCGGGATGTATTGTAATCATAAAGCCTCTCCAGACAGCGGGTCTGTAGCTCCACCAGCTCCTCCTGCATCGGATCGTAGAGATCCCCGTTGTGCATCTTCTCGTAAATATCCATATGTCTCACACCTTCCTGTATTTTTTCCACATACATTGATAAGCAAGGAAGCCATGAGCAGAGCGCAGAACACAAGTTCCATCGCCATACCCTTCTCCATTCCCAAAAGATCGTTCACAAGTCCGACCAAATACGGGCCCACCATGCCGCCCACACCGCCGACTGCGAAAAAGCTGCCCAGCAGGATACTCGGATTTTTTGAAGGTATCCCCGAGACTACTGTGGTGGCCGTGGGAAAGATGATCGAAAACCCGAAGCCTGTAAACGCCAGGAAGATTGCCGCGGACGACGGCCCAAAGATCCCCACAGCCAAAAACAGCCCCGACAGTGCCGTAAAGAGCAGCAGACTCTTCATATGTCCCAATCTATCCACAAACAGACTCCCCAGCAGCCGCCCAATGGTCATGCCCGCAAAGTAGATCGCAAAGTAGGCCGAACTGCCCGCCGCTGAGATCTGTTTTTCATTTTGCAAAAATCCCACGAACCACGTGGCCATGCCCACCTCCGCCGCCACATAGGCAAAGATGGCCGTGTACATCAGCAGGACTCTCTTCTGCGTGATGACTGCCAGCAGCTCTCTGCGATCGATCTTCTTTTTCCGCTCCCTTTTCTTATCTTCTCTCGGATATCTCATTATAATAAAATATAACGTGATCGGCAAGATGATCAGCAGACTATATCGATAGACTACACGCCAGGGGATCGCCCGCTGCAACAGATACCCCACGGCCATCGGCGCCAGGATGGAACCCATGCCATAACAGGCATTTAAGAGATTCAGATAACGCCCTTTTTGTACGGTCCAGATCCCGGAGAGGATATCGCTCCCGCTCAGTTCCAATGATCCCAGGCCAAGACCGATCAGGAAGATAAACCCGATAAAGGAGATAAAGCCAGAGGAGGCCGCATATCCGGACACACCCAGAGACAGGGACAGCCCCGCCAGTATGAGCGTCACCTTTTTCCCAAACCGGTCCGCGATCAGGCCCGCCAAAAACGTGGCCAGGAAGAATCCTGTGTACTCACTGGATATGATCATCCCACCCAGGGAATGGTCAAACCCTACATCCTGCAGCAGGACCGGCAGCACAGATCCCTTCATGTTATCCACCGCCCCGAATAGAAAATAACTGAAAAAACATCCGATCGTGATCATCCATTTTTGTCTTTTTCCCATTCTCCACAACCTCCTTCGGCTGTCTCCGCTTTTCATTGACAGCCCTGTACAAAAAATATATTATTATAGGAAGGGTACCGATACGCCAAGCATCCTAAAGGGAGGACTAAAATGGATATCTGCATACCCTTCCCTATGATCATATCGTAAAAATGATCTGTTTTCTTCCGATATATCCTATATTTCTATAACAATATTTTTTATTACACCAGATTGATGGAGGTTGTCTGCGATGATCCTTGACCTGAACGAAGACAGTTCGGAAAACGTCCCCTATAGTTATCCCGGATATTTTATCTTTATCGAAAAAGACTGCCTCTCCCAGTATCCTCAGCACACGGGCTTAAGCCACTGGCACGACGATGTGGAGTTCATCGCTGTGCTCTCCGGGGAGATGGATTACAATGTCAACGGCCAGGTGACCACGATCCATACAGGGGAGGGACTCTTCGTCAATTCCCGTCAGTTCCACCACGGCTTTTCCAAAGACCGGGGGGAATGCGAATTTCTCTGCATCCTGCTCCATCCTATGCTCCTGTGCGCCACATCCTCCATGGAGCAAGATTTCGTGGCCCCCCTTTTGGCAAACACGGCTTTTGCCTCCTGTCCGCTGCGCAGTTCCATCCCCTGGGAACATGATATCCTGCTCCTGCTCCTGCAGATGTATGATTCCCTGGACCAGCCGGCTTTTCCACTCTTGATCCAGGGGTTGTTCAGCCAGATCTGGCAGGGGCTCTATGCCCACGCCCCGAAAGAACAGCCCCAGAGCGCAGGCTCTTCCAACCAGCTGTCTGCGGTGCGTGAGATGGTGGGCTATATCCAAAAACATTACCAGGAGAAGATTTCTCTGGATGCTATCGCCGCTTCGGGCGGTGTGTGCAAGAGCAAATGCTCCTCTCTATTTCGCGATTATCTGAACCAGACACCGGTGAACTATCTGATCAAATACCGTTTGGAGAAAAGCATCGAGCTGATGGCTTCTACGGATCTGAACATCACGCAGATCAGCTATGAGGTGGGATTTTCTGGGGCCAGCTATTTTTCGGAGACGTTCCGGAAACATTTTGGGTGCAGCCCGGTGAGATACCGAAAAGAAATAAGAGATGCTCTAAAGGATACGGCTCTTACACCCCTTAGATCATCTCTTTTATCCTGATCGGGTATGAACAGTCCTGTCATACCCATTGTTATCTATTTCTCATAAATACAGATCTTCGCCCCTTTTTCCGCTGTCTGCAAGATCTTGATCATATTGGGCTGGCTGACTGCGATACACCCGCCTGTATATGTGTAACCACCGCTGCAATGGAGGAAGAACGCAGAGCCTTTGCCATAAACACATTCCTTATTGTAATCCAGGAACATGCCATAGTTATAACTGGGCACATAGTCGATCAGATGCTCACCGGTACAATCATGGGGTTTCTTCTTGATATTGACCAGCTGATTGTAATACGCCTGGTCTCCACACCAATAATGATCTTTGTTCACTTTCAGATAGGACATCTTTGCGCCCGGATCTGGTAAGATCCCAAAACCTCTCGTGAGGGTATACGTCCCCCTGGGCGTGACCGCAAGCCCTTCCCGGGCCTCCCCGATCCCGCCGCTCCCCACAGATCCAGTACAGGAGAGGACTTTCTTCCATTTCTTGCCAGCTTTCGTGTAAAACAAAACATTCGCCCGGGTGCCGCCGGTGTACTTGACAAATAAAAGTTGTTTCACACTCGGGTCGTCCTTATACTGGTCTTTGAGCTGACTCCATATCGGGTATGTGACCGTGACTTTACACGACAGGACCACACAGCCGACCGAGGCAGAAATGACGGCTGTCCCTTTCTTTTTAGCTGTGACTTTCCCCTTCTTGCTGACCGAAGCCACCGCAGGATCGCTGCTGGACCATGAAATTTTCAGTGTAGTCCCTGTGACAGTCAGCGTCTTCGTCCCGCCTTTTACCAGCGAGAGCTGTGCTGCGCTCAAGCGCGCATTGATGACCCGGATCTTACAGGAGGCTTGATAGCTGCCGATCCTGGCTGTGACCGTCGCTGTCCCTGTCTTCTTCGCAGTCACCTTCCCCTTGCTGTTGACGGCTGCGACCTTTTTATCGCTGCTCTCCCAGGTGCCCTTGCCGGAGACATTTTTTTTATAAAGCTTTAGGGTGCGGGCAGTCCCCTTCTGCATGGTCATGGACGGGGCCTGCATCTGTATGCCGCTGGTGGCCGTCGGCTCATTCGCGGACGTGGCTGCCCCCGCATGGACTGTCAGGGGCAGGAAGAGCACTCCGAGAAAAAACAACAGGCTTTTGATCAGATTCTTCATCATCTCATCCCATCCTTTCCTCGAGAGCCTCCACCACAGTCTCTAAGACCTTGATCCGGGCGTAATATTTACTGTTCCCCTCCACCACGATCCAGGGCGCGTGGGGCGTGGATGTGCGGATCAGCATCTCGTTGACGGCCGTCTCATACGCATCCCATTTTTCCCGGTTGCGCCAGTCTTCGTCTGTGATCTTCCACTGTTTTTCCGGATCTTCCTGCCGCGCTTTGAAACGCCGCGCCTGCTCGTCTTTATCGATCTGCATCCAGAATTTCAGCACCACCGCGCCCGCGTCATAGAGATCCCGCTCCATGGCGTTGATCTCCTTATAGGCCCGCTGCCACTCTTCCGTTGTACAGAAACCCTCGATCCGCTCTACCATCACACGGCCGTACCAGGTCCTGTCAAAGATGGAAAAATGACCGGCCTTCGGCATCGCCTGCCAGAACCGCCACAGATAGTGATGAGCCTTCTCCCAGTCATTCGGAGACGCGGTGGGGATCACGGTGTAGCCTCTGGGATCCATCTTCTCGGTGAGCCGCTTGATCGCGCCGCCTTTTCCCCCCGCATCCCAGCCCTCGAATCCTAAGACCACCGGGATCCGTTTCCGGTACAGTTCTCCGTGCAGGAGCTGGATCTTCGACTGGAGTCTTTCCAGCTTTTCTTTATATTCTCTTTTTGTATAGGACAGATCCAGATCCACTTTGTTTAAGATCGACTCTTTCAGATCCCGGTCATCGATATATATTGTATGCTGTTTTTTCGCAGGCCGGGGCGCGGACGCTCTCTCAATGCCTTCCGCCAGGGCATTGATCACGATCGTGTAGATTTTCACCGTGGCAAATCGTTTGTCCGTCGACTCGATGATATGCCAGGGGGCGTGGTCCGTATCCGTCCGCTGGAGCATCTCCTCGTAGATCTTCTCATACTTTGCAAAATGTTTGTTGTGCCGCCGGTCCGCGTCGGTCACCCGCCAAGCTGTGCTCTTTTTCTTCTCCAGCCTCTCAAAACGTTTTTTCTGCTCTTTTTGGTCGATGGCCAAAAAGAGTTTCACCAGGACCACACCGCCGTCTGTGATCTGCTGTTCAAAGGACAGGATCGAGTCATAGGCCCTCTGATCCGGCTTTTTTGCCAGTACCTTCCGGTACCAGCTGGTATCGTAGAGGGCAATCCTGCCCTGGGCGGGCATCTTCGTCCAGAAACGCCACATGAACGGATGCATCCGCTCTTCTTCTGTCTCCTTTTTTACCGCATGGACCTCAAAGCCCCGGGGATCCAGGGCGTGGATCAGCGCCCCGATCTGGCTGCCTTTTCCAGCTGCGGGATAGCCCTCGAACGCGATCATCACGGGGATACCCAGCTCTTTGCACTTGCGCTGCAGCGCCCCCAGCTCCCTTTCCAGTTTTTCCATCTTGCCGCGATACTCTTTTTTTGACATCTTTTTCGTCAGATCGATCTTCTCCAACATCGCCCTGCCTCCTCTCTCATTTTCCGTGCGTCCTATTCCTGATCCGCGCTTTCCGTAAAACTGTCCATGCAGGAGAACCCCTTGGATCTCAGGACATTTTCCGTCTCATAGACCTCATCTGTGTGGATGACCACAGCCGGGATCTTGCTCATCCGACCAAAGGATGAATAGGTATAATTGATACTGATATTGCTGTCGTGGAGGGCCGCCAGCAGGGAATCCAGTCCCCCTTGCTCGTCCGGCAGCTCCACCGCGATCACATCACAGATCTTCGTCACAAATCCCTGGCTGGTCAGGGCTTCCTTCGCCTGCTCTGGATGGTCCACCAGCATGCGTAAGATCCCAAACTCCGGTGTGTCGAAAGATGCGAATGCATAGATATTCACATTTTTTTCATGGAGGGCCATGGTCACTTTCCGCAGGCTCCCCGACTGATTTTCCACAAATACTGCCAACTGTTTTAACATTTTGCTGCACCATGCCTTTCTATCATTTTATGCCTACAATCCTTCACCGCGCAGATCCGTCACACGTTTCGCCTTGCCCTCGAACCGCTGCAGGCTCATGGGGGCCACGATCTGGATCACTGCGTCCAGTCCCAGGGTGGCTTTTAAGTTCTTACGGATCTTGGCGTTCAGTTCTTCCAGCTGTCTGTAGGAATCCAGCAGGCGGTCGTCGATCAGTTCCACTGTGATGGTCATCACATCCAGGCGGTTCCTCCGCTCCACTTTGATCTCGTAATGAGGCCCGATCTCCGTGATCTGCAGCAGCACTTCCTCGATCTGGGTGGGGAACACGTTCACGCCGCGGATGACCAGCATATCGTCTGAACGGCCGGAGAGATTTTCCATGCGTACGGTGGTCCGCCCGCAGGGACAGGGCTCATACATCAGTCGGGAGATATCCTTCGTGCGGTAGCGTATCAGCGGCAGGGCCTCCTTGCCCAGACAGGTGATGACCAGTTCGCCCTTCTCTCCAGGAGGGAGCACTTCACCGGTCTTTGGGTCGATGATCTCCGGTATGAACCAGTCCTCGTTCACATGCATGCCCTGTAGATATGCGCACTCCCCGGAAACCCCCGGGCCGCAGAGCTCGCTCATGCCGTAATTCTGCGTACACAGGAAACCTTTTCCCCAGATGCGGTGCATCTCCTCCCGCATGGGCTCGGTCATCCCCTCCCCGCCGAACAGTCCGATATGTACATGCAGATCCTCCTCCGGATCGATCCCCATCGCCCGGGCCGATTCCCCCAGGTACAGGGCATAGGACGGCGTAGCCACCAGAAGGGTCGTCCCCATGTCCTGCATGAACATGAGCTGCTTCTTCGTGTTGCCCGAGGACATGGGCATGACAGAAGCGCCGATGTTCTCAAGTCCCGCATGGAGTCCCAGAGCGCCAGTGAACATACCATAGCCAAATGCGATCTGTGCAATGTCATCCGGCGTGGCCCCGCCCATACATGCGATCCGGGATACATTGTTCGTCCAGACTTTCATATCATTTCTGGTATAGCCAACGATCGTGGGCTTCCCGGTGGTCCCGGAACTGGCGTGCACACGGACCAGCTCATTGCGCGGGCGCGCGAACAGCCCCATGGGATAATTGTCCCGGAAATCGGATTTGTTGGTGAACGGCAGTTTCTCCAGATCTTTCAGAGTCTGGATATCCCCAGGTTTTACGCCGGCCTCGTCCATCTTTTTTTGGTAGGCCGGCACTTTTTCATATATATATGCCACAGACTGTTTCAGCTTGCGCAGCTGGATCGCCTGTATCTCCTCGCGGGAATAGGTCTCTTCTGGTGCCCAGATCATCTTCGTCTCTCCTCCTTTATGTACGGTCCGTAAAATATCTCCTTTGATTATATAACAAGATCCGTACAAAATCCACAACTATCTAAATCCTCTAAAAATCCTTTACGGAAAACGATATTTTATGTATAATAGGAAGGAGTGGACAAGCACATAAACAGTAAGGGGAAATGAACATGTATACGGAACACAAGATGCTGATCGTAGATGACCTCGATATCGATAGGGATATCCTCAGAGAGATATTTGAAAATGATTTTGATATATTGGAAGCTGTAAACGGTAAGGAAGGCATAGATTTTATCAAGAAATACGGAAAGGATATCAGCATCGTGCTCTTAGATATCCATATGCCGATCGCCTCCGGCATCGATGTCCTAAAATTCCGCCAGACCAATCCTGTGTTCAGCAGCATCCCGGTGGTCGTGATCACGATCAATGACGATACCAAGAGCCAGATGGAGACTTTCCAGCTGGGAGCCACCGATTTTATCACAAAACCTTTCGTGGAGGAGATGATCCGCTATCGGATCCACAACGTCCTCTCCACCCGCCAGATCGAGGAGGTGGTCCGGGAACGTGAAAACCTGCGGGTGAAAGCGGAACTGGATCTTATGACCGGGATCTACAACAAAGTGACGATCGAACATATGATCTCCAAATTGTTGGCCACAAACACCACGATCTGTGCCATGCTGATCATCGACATTGATGATTTCAAACAGATCAACGATGTCCACGGACATCTGATGGGCGACCAGGTCATCCGCACTGTGGCCGATCTGATCTCCAGATATTTCAGGAAAACGGATATCGTGGGACGGATCGGCGGGGATGAATTCATCGTATTCATGTCGGGCCTGCCCTCCATGGATCTGGCCAGGCAGAAGGCCTCTGATTTTTCTGAGCTTTTTAAATACACACCGGATATCACTGCGCCGGCCAACGTATCGATCAGTATCGGGATGGCCATCTCCGAACCCTGCCCCTGCAGCTATGAGACTTTATTTAAACAGGCGGACGAGGCTCTCTACAACGCAAAACGCAACGGAAAAGCCCAATACGCCGAATATGGCATGAAAAAACAACTGATCCCTGTCCAGTCCGGGATCCGGGCTTCCCTCCTCTTGAGCACGTGCCGCGATGTGCGCAGCGCGATCAGTAAGGTCAACGAGAATACCCGGCTGCTCACGATCTTTTCCACGCATGAGGCCCAGTATTTCAAGAAAGAATTTACCGGCAAGGTCAGCCTGCTCTATATCGATATCTCCACCAGGTCCGACGACGGGGAGGAACTGCTGACAGAGATGCTGGACATCGACTGGCTGCAGCATATCCCCTTTGTCGCCATCTGCCAGGAGGGGAACATGGGACAGTACGCCACCGCGATCAGATGTGGGACCGTGGATATCTTTCCGGCCCCCATCGACACAGTCTTCGCAAAACGGAGACTCGCAGAATTATCATAGATCTCCATCATCTGGATCCTCTTTTACAGGCTGGGGCAGCGCATCGTCGTCCCCGGCCTTTCCATCTCCATCATCCAGCCGCTCTTCATCCCTTTTATATTCCTTGCGGTTTAGGATATCATAGATACACGGCACCACATACAATGTCAGCAGTGTCCCATACAAAAGTCCTCCGATCGTGACGATCGCCATGGGCTGCACCATGTCCGCACCCATGCCCATCCCCAGGGCCATGGTGGACAATCCTAGGATCGTGGTCAGGGCCGTCATGATGACCGGGCGCAGCCGGGATTTCCCGGCCTGGATGATGGCCTCTCTCTTCTCCATCCCATCCATACGCAGCTGGTTCATATAGTCCACCAGCACGATCCCGTTATTCACGATGATCCCCGCCAGCATGACAAATCCGATCATCGCGATCACGCTCACTTCGTTCCCTGTGATATACAAGGCGGCAAATCCCCCTGTGAACGCCAATGGGATCGTAAACATGACGATGAATGGGGAGAGCAGCGACTGGAATTGGGCTACCATGATCAGATACATAAAGACCACAGCCAGGACGAGCATTAATACCAGTTGTCCCATAGCATCCTGTATCGTCTCGTTTTCCCCTTGCATCTCCATCGTATAACCTTTTGGCAGAGAAAAATCTTCCAGGGTCTCCTCCACGTCCGCGCTCACCAGACCAATGTTGTAGCCGGTCTCCAGCTCGGCTGTCACAGACATATACCGGGACTGGGCATCCCTCTGGATGGACTGGGGCGTCACCGCCTCCTGGAAGGCCGCGATGTCCCGGAGATGGACTTTCTGTTCCTCCCCTTTGGCATCTTTGTATTCCAGCTGCATCCGCTCCAGCTCCTCTTTTGTCATGTCCTCATCGGTATCCGTCCGCACATAGACTTTATAATCTTTCTCTTCCGCAGCCAATGTAGTGGCCGCGGAGGCTTCCGCCAAGTGCTTCTGGATCTCCTGGAAGACCTGTGCTACGGTCAGGCCATGCCCCATGGCTTTCGCCTTATCCACCACAACGCGCAGCTCTTTATCCGATCCTTCCATCCCGTCGGAGACGTTGGTGACCCCTGGGACATCTTCTATGATGGCGGCAGCTTTTGCTGCCAGCTCCTGGAGCGTATCCAGATCCTGCCCGACGATCTGCACCTGGATGCCGCTGCTGCCCAGGGCGCTCATATCCATGCTGGACGTCTGCACGTCCACCTGACAATCAATGTCCTTTGTCCTCTTTAAGACTTCTTTTTCAAATCTCTCATTGCCCCACTGGCGGTCTTCTTTGAGTACCAGGTACATGGACACCGAATCCTGGCTGCTGCCGCCCATCATGGATGACATCATACTGCCCCCCGCCATGGCTCCGATGGAATCGATATCCGGGATGTCCTCGATGCTCTCGACCACCTGGTCCGCCGCCCTGGTCAGATCCTGGAAGTTCTGGTCTTTTTCCACGCTGACCGTCATGCTCACCTGGGTGCTCTCCATCTCCGGCATAAAAGCAGTGCCCTTAGAGAAGGAGGTCATCATGCTGACCGCGAGGAGGACCACGCCCAGGAGCAGGACTAGATATTTAAGCCGCAGGGATAAACGCAGGGTTTTCCCGTAAAATCCCTGGATCTTCGTCATGATCCGCGCCGGTTTCGCCTGGACCCTCTTTAAGAGCCCCGCCGACATCATGGGCACCAGCGTGAGGGCCACCGCCAGACTCGCAAGCAATGAGTAAGCGATCGTCAGCCCCATATCCACAAACAGCTGGCGGGTCAGCCCTTCCGTAAACACGATCGGCGCAAATACACAGACCGTGGTCAGCGTGGAGGCGCTGATCGCGCCCGCCACCTGGGACGCACCGGCCACCGCCGCCCTTTTCGCCGGGATGCCCTCGCCCCGCATGCGGTAGATGTTCTCGATGACCACGATGGAGTTATCCACCAGCATCCCGATCCCCAGCGCCAGGCCGGACAGGGAGATGATATTCAAGGTCACACCGCTGAAATACATCAGCACCAGCGCGGTCACCACACTGATCGGGATGGAACAGGCGATCACCAGCGTCGGCCGGATATCCTTCAAGAACACGAACAGAATGAAGACAGCCAGCACGGCCCCAAAGATCATGTTCTGCAGCACAGAATCTACCACCAGGTCGATGTAGATGCCCTGATCCATCATCACGGAAACACCCAGCTGCCCGTATGTATCTTCCAACTCCTCGAACCGCTCCAAGATCCGATCCGTCACATCACCGGTGGAATACCCGGTCTGCTTTTCGATGGAGAGCATGACGCCGGGATTTCCGTTTAAATTCGCATAGATCTCACTGGAATTGTTGTGGACGGCCACTTCCGCCACCTCGGCTAAGCAGATCGGATTTAGATTATCCAGATCCATATCCAGTATGACCAGTTCCTGGAGGCTTTTCACATCTTGCAGTTTATCGCCCACACGGACCAGGTATTTCTCGCTGTCCTCGCCCACATATCCGGCCGGCATGGAGAAATTCTCCGCAGCCAGGATCCCTTTCACCATATCTACCGTGATGATCCCGTCCAGCTCACTTTTTTTCAGCGCCTCATCCCGTGCGTCGTCCAGCTGCTCTCTGCCGCTGTCTAATTGTTTCTGGGCAGTATCCATCTGCTGCTGGGCGGACTCTATCTGAAATGTGCCTATATCGATCTTCGACTGGGCGATGCTCATCTCCACGGATGCCAGGATCTGCTGGGTATTCAGCTGTGCGATGCCGGATGAGATCTTACCCTGCCCTTCTTCCAGCTGTTCCCGCGCGGCCAGGATCTTCTCCCGACCCTCATCCAGCTGGGCCTGCCCTTCTTCCAGTTTCTCCTTGCCCTCCTCGATCTTGGCCAGGCCTTCCTTTACTTCCTTGATCTGAGTTTTTATGTTTTTAAGCCCTTCTTCGGCCGAATCCGCACCAAAAGATTCCAGCAGGGTATCCAACGATCCCTGTGTCTCCTGGATCTTCAGATCCAGATCCTGGATCCCCTTCTCCATCAGCCCGATCCCGCTGGTCAGCTCTGCTTCTTTCTCTTTCAGCTCCGGTGTATCCGGAGCAAACTGGAGGGCGGCCTGGATCTGGGTCAGGGCCTCTTTCGCCTCCGTCAGTTTCCCTTCCAGTTCCGCTTTTTTCTCCTGCATGCTATTGATGGCTGCCGGGAGCTGTTCTAGGGCGGACTTTGCCTGCTCCAATTGCGCCAGGCCCTTCTTTGCCTCAGCCTCACTGGCATAGAGGGACTCCCGGCGACTGTCCAGCTCCGTCTGCTTTTCTTCCAGAAGCTCCAGGTTCTTCTCCAACTCCCGTCGTCCCTCGATCAGCTGGACCTGCGCTTCATTTAACTGGGCGGCTCCCTCACCGATCTGCTCAGCCGCCTGCTGTTTTCCGGATCCCAGTTCATCTCTGCCGGATCCCAGTTGGTTTTTCTTAGATTCCAGTTCGGATCTATTGGCATCCAGCTCACTTTGCGCATCCAAAAGTTCCTGCTCCTGCTCGTAAAAAGTCCCATAAAGGGCATTTTTTACCCGCTGGTCCATCGCAGCGATCTTATCTTCCCGTATGAGCACATCCACATCCTCGGTGATCGTCCCTGTGGTGGTCACGCTGGCGACACCCGCGATACTCTCCAGCTCCGGCTCCACGTGTTCCGTCACGAAATCTGTCACCTCGGTGTCCTTCATCCCTTCCACTTCCACAGCCGCCACCATCACCGGCATCATGTCCGGGTTCAATTTCATGATGATGGATTTGCCCACTGAGTCGTCCCAATACGAACTGATCTGGTCCAGATTTTCACGCATCTCGATCGTGGCCGAATCCATATTGGCCGTCTCCTCAAATTCCAGGATCACCAGCGAAATGTTCTCCTGGGATATGGAGCTGACATTCCCAATACTGGTCACTGTGGCCATGGACTGTTCTATCGGTTTTGTCACCACAGTCTCCACAGTCTCTGGGCTGGCCCCCTGGTACGTGGTCATCACGATCGCATACGGAAGGTCCATGCTGGGCAGAAGGTCTGTGTTCATCTTCGTAAATGAAACAACGCCCAGGATCAGGACCAACACCACGGCCACCACGACAGTATATGGCTTTTTCACACTAAAACGTGCGAGCATCCTTTTTTCCTCCTTTTTTAGCCTTGCTCTGGAATGTGCAATTAGTTAAAACAGTTTTTCAAATATGCTCTGATCCCTGAAGATCTCTCTTGGCGCCAGTTTTGCAACAAGCTCCGCTCCCATCGTGTCCTCCATGGCCTGTACGTATTCTTTGAAGGATAATCTTCCATCCGCCGCCAGCAATTCAAAATCCGTCTGATAAACATGGGCATAGATACCTGTCTCCTTAATCTTGTTTTGCATATAAAACTCTTTTCTCTTCACGCGCTCCTGCGCATTCTCCGCTTTTGGATCCTCCACCTCGATCTCCAAGATCAATCGCCGTTCCTTATAACGTTCGAGCAGCAGATCTAAAGCCCTTCCCCCATAACCTCGGTTCCGGACTGAGGGGGAAATGGCAAAATAATCCAAGATCACGATCTCTTTTGCCAGGAGGACAGCCGCCAATCCCACAAACTCTTCTCCGTCTAAAACGACGAGCATCTCCATCTTCCCCTGCCGGACCAGCTCCTCCATAAGACCGAAGGGCTTGCGCTCCTCGCTGGGGAAAGCCTCTTCATATAATGTGATGAACGATCTCTTATCTTTTATGTCTCCTATGTATTTCAAACGCATATCTTTATGACCTCTTCTTTATTTTTTATGGTCGTGTTCTGTATCTCAAGCACCCGATCCATTTCTCTTTCTCAGTCGTACCAGATAGACGATCCCCGTGACATCCGCCAAAAACCACCCCACCGGTATCGCCCACCAGATCCCCCACACGCCGATCCCAGGCATGGGCGCCAGCAGATAGGCGAGGCACACCCGGATCCCCAGCGAGATCACAGTCAGGACCAGCGACATCTCAGGCTTATTGATCCCTCGGTAAAACGCATACAACAAAAACAAGATCCCTATCCCGCAGTAAAACGCGCCTTCCACCCGCAGATACCCCACCCCGATCTGGATGATCTCAGTCTCCGAGGGCGATACGAAAAACATCATCAGATACTCTGCCGCCCCAAAGACCAGGACCGAGACGGCCAGGCAGAAAGCAACGGAGATCGCCATGGCGCGGACAGCCCCCTGACGCACCCGTTCCATCTTCCCCGCGCCATAATTTTGCGAGATATACAGAGAAAACGCATTGCCAAATTCCTGGGCAGGCATATAGGCAAAAGAATCGATCTTGACCGCCGCTGTAAAAGCCGCCATGACCGCCACGCCAAAACTGTTCACCAGCCCCTGGACCATCAAGATCCCGAAATTCATCACCGACTGCTGGATGGAAGCAGCAAAGGAAAAACGGATGATCTCCCGGCGTGTTTCCCGCCGATCCCCTCGCGATCCTGCCCGCACCTGCCAGGCCCCTTTTAACAGAGGCTCTTTTCTCCATGTATATGCCCCGATCCCCACACCTGAGATCACCTGGGAGAGGACCGTTGCGATGGCTGCTCCGCCGATCCCCCAATGAAAGACCACCACAAACAGCAGATCCAACGCCACATTGAGGATCGATGTGCCGCCCAAAAAATACAGCGGGACCACTGAATTTCCCAGAGCCCGCAGCAGATACGCAAAATAATTATAGAGAAAGATAAAGAAGATACCGGCAAAAATGATCAGTACATACAAACGCATCGCATCCATGATCTCTGCCGGGATACGCAGCAGCCGCAAGATCGGGTCCACCAGGAGAAAAGCCAGCGCATCCACCGCCACAGTCACGCCCCCCACCATCAGAAACGCACTCTTCATACAGCCCTGCATTTTCACAAGATCTTTCTTTCCATAATAAAAAGAAAACACCGACCCGCTCCCCATACACAGGCCGATCAAGATCGACGTGAGGAACGTCATGAGGGTATAGGCCGTCCCCACCGCCGCCATCGCCTCCGCACCCAGGAATTTTCCCACGATCAGCGTATCCGCGATGTTATAAAACTGTTGCAGGAGATTGCCCATGATCATAGGCCCTGCAAATAAAAGCATTGTTTTTGCTACATTTCCCGTCGTCAGATCTCTATTCATATCAATCCATCCATTTTACCACATTGTCTCACCATTGTCAGTATCCAACTCTATCTTGTATTCCAAGCGCTTTATATGTATAATCATAAAGAAATATCACTGCCGGAGGTACCCTTACATCATGCGATCTTATATCAAGACTATTGAAGACCTTTCCCTGAACGCCTGGCCATCCCACCAGCTCCAGATCTACGACGGCTGGCTGCTGCGTTTTTCGTATTTTTATACACACCGCACCAACTCTGTGGAACAGATCGGCCCTTCCACGATCCCCCTGGATGAAAAGATCGCCTACTGCGAAAATATCTACAACCGTTGGGGGACACCCTGCATCTTCAAGATCACACCCCTGCTCGACCCAGACTTTGACGCTCTTTTGGTCGAACAGGACTACCAGGTCGCACACCCCACGGAGGTCAAAGTCCGGACGCTCAAGGATTTTTCCCAGGAACCGGACACCCGGGTAGACCTTGAAAAAGACATCAGCTGGGAATGGCTGGATGCCCTGTTTTCCCTGAAAGGGACCAACAGCCGCATCCACCGCAGGATCGTACCCACCATGTATGCCGCCATCCCCAAAGACACCATCGCCGCCACCGTGATCCGTGACGACCGGATCGTGGCCATCGGCTTAGGGATCTTGGACAGGGACCACATCGGGCTGTATGCCATCCATGTGGACCCTTTTTACCGCCGCCAGCATCTGGCCCGTTCCATCTGCATACGCATCCTGCAGGAGGGGATCCGCCAGGGCGCCCGGCATGCCTATCTCCAAGTCGTCCCGGATAATATATCCGCCAAGACTTTGTATGCCAGCCTGGGTTTTCAGGACCTCTATCCCTACTGGTTCCGCTTAAAACGCGTTTGATCTCTGAAACTTAAGAGCAGTCTTCCTTCTCCCGCAGTCCGATGATCTCATCCAGGGGGATCCGGGTCCCGTTTTCCATGACCAGGATCCGGCCACAGGCATCGATCTTCCTGATCCGGCCACTGATCTTACAATAGGAACCGCCGCTCTTACAGTCATCAGGCTGAAAATATGTGACCTCCGCCTCCGGACGGTCTGCCAGCTTCTCCTGGATCATCTGCAGATTGGCATCCAGGACAGCCCGGTCATCTTCGCTCAGTCCGATCCGTGGATCCGTCTGCCGCCCCGTCTCCCGGATCGCCGCTCCAAAACCGGACAGCGCCGAAAAAGGCGAAAACTGCGCCGCCCGGTCACCTCTCGGCATATGCGGCCGGGATGCTGAGACATGATGGGGCAGACCCATGATATCGTCATATTTGTGGCTGTTGTAAAAATAGGTCTCCATAAGATCGATCCCTCCTTTTATGCTTTATGGCCTCCGATCCGCTCATTGCGGTCTTTAGACCTGGCCCCTTCCTCCAGGTTCATCCCTTTTAAGATCATATTTTTGCCAAATCTCTTCTTGATCTCCAGCACAGCCTTTTGCATCTTCCTCTCGCGCTCCAGATCCCGCTCCTCTTCCATTTTCTGCTGCTGCAAAGCCCCATAGTCTGTAAAGAGATCCAGCTGCTCATAGGAGACATTCTCCTTTACCGTCTCCTCTCCCAATACATGCTCAGCTGAGATCGAGGCCCTTCGGATCAGCAGCTTTTTATCCACGATACGGTCATACAACTCAAGGGCCGCGTCTATGATCTGATGCGCAGAAGAAGTCTGACTTACCAGATGTATCGTTCCATGGGCATGCTTGGGGATCCGCCGTCCGTATCGATCTGTGGTGACCGGCCCTTTATATGCCTTTCGCACTGCCGGATCCGATAGATTCTCGATATCATAGCCGACTGTCAGTACGATCTGGTCTGTCACAAGCCTTTTATCCACCAGATCAAGAGCCAGAAGGTCTGCCATCTCCTGGATGATCAATCGTGCTTTCTCCGGTGTATAAGGACATGGGAGCACCTGTCCGGAACCTATGCTGTTCGATCCTGGCTTATATGCTTTTATATCCGCGATCGTGCAGGGTTCCCACCCCCACGCGTGGTCGATCAAAAGTTCCGCGTTCACGCCGAACAATTGATAGAGCAGTCCCTCATTATAATGGTCTGTGGGCTTTCCGATGGAACATCTGGCCACATCACCCATGGTATACAGGCCGTTTTTCTCCAGCTTCCGGGCATACCCTCTGCCCACCCGCCAGAAATCCGTGAGAGGACGATGCTCCCACAAAAGCCTCCGGTAAGACATCTCATCCAGCTCGGCGATCCGCACCCCGTCCCGATCAGGCGGGATATGTTTTGCCACGATATCCATCGCGATCTTGCACAGATACAGATTCGTCCCGATCCCCGCCGTCGCCGTGATCCCCGTCTCTTCCATCACATCCCCGATGATCTGTGCTGCCAGCTCCCGGGCCGTGCATCCATACATATCCAAGTAGCCCGTGACATCCATGAATACCTCGTCGATCGAATAGACATGGATATCCTCCGGGGCAATATATTTCAGATAAATATCATACACCTTGGTGCTGTACTCTATATAATAGGCCATCCGCGGCGGTGCGGTGATGTAGGAGACCGAAAGTTCCGGGGAATCCGCCAGCTCATCTGCGTCACTGGAAGAACCTGCAAACCGCCCGCCGGGGGCCTGGCAGCGGCGTTCTGCGTTCACTTCCTTTAACCGCTGTACCACCTCGAACAGCCGGGGCCGGCCTGGGATCCCATAATCTTTCAGGGAGGGCGACACCGCAAGGCAGATCGTCTTCTCCGTGCGGCTCTGGTCGGCGACCACGAGATTGGTCTTCAGAGGATCCAGCCCGCGTTCCACACATTCTACAGATGCATAAAATGATTTCAGATCGATCGCAATGTATAAACGCTCTTCCTGTGCCAGTTTTCAACACCCCTTTCCTGAGATTTATTCTATCAGAACTAATGTTCTTTTTCAACCCCCTTAAAAATTTTTTCATGCATAAGATAAAAATTCCGTGAAATCGCTGTTACCGGCAAAAAAATCGACAAATAATTCTTTTGGATATAGGATTGATTTCAATAAAGAAACTGTCAAAAATATCAAAACTGCCGTACAGACTTCTCCCGTACGGCAGTTCTCCCTTATTCATCTATGGTTTCTGTCTCTTCGTCGTCCTCCGCTTTTTCCATATCGGCCAGGCTGTGATCCAGATTCCCCACAGCCGAGGACGCAACTGTATACACCACATCCTCCTGACCCTCGATCTGCAGATAATACTCATCTCCCGTGCTGTTCCCGATCAAAAGTGTCAACTCTTTTTTGTCTTTTCCATCCGCTGGCTGAAGGGATATCACATAAGACGGCTCTTCCAGGCCGTAATCCGCCAGCGCGTCAATCTCATCCATCCTGCGCGTCGCCGTCAGGCTGGCAAAAGTATCCACGATCCCTTCCGGATAAGTCTGTTCCAGTTCCAGCTCCTCATCCTCTGTACAGATCCAAACGCCATCTTTTTTCTCAAAATGCAGTGGCTCCTGCGCCGGCGCCTCAAATGAAAAGGATGCGATCTCCCCCAGATCCGCCACCTGGATGACCTGGCTTTCTTCCCGGGCCTGCTCCTCCTCTTCCACGCGCCGGTTGCTCAGGGACAGCGCCCCATATACGACAACCAGAACGGCCAACGCAACAGCCAGCCCGATGATCTGCTTTTTCTTCATATCACACACCTATGCCTTTCTGCGCCGCATCCAGGTCACAAACCCGGATCCTAAGACGATCACAGGGATGCCGAA
The DNA here is from genome assembly GCA_910575625.1 of Clostridia bacterium. GTDB lineage: Bacteria > Bacillota > Clostridia > Lachnospirales > Lachnospiraceae > MGBC164599. Next base: position 220,340 of record CAJTFD010000002.1, on the reverse strand, counting down.
GATGACCAGCAAGCTGAACAGCCCCGGATACTGGACCGTATTGTATGTGACTTCTAAGCTCTTCGGCTCGATGGTGATGCTGGTATCCTCCCCGAAGTTTGCCCCGACCAGGTTCATGAATAAGGTCAGGTTCTCCAGTGTGGAGAAGGTATCCGTCAGATTGGGATTGATCATGGACGCCGCGCCCAGCACCGTCAGACGGCTCTGCAGCCCATCGTCCTGTGCGGCTCCCCCGGTTTCTGTACTTTCTCCATCTTCTGCACCTTCTTCGTCTTCCGTCTGGTTTTCTGACACGCTGTTCACCGATATGGATTCTGTAGCGACAGCGCCCAGCACATAGGAACCTTGCTTTTCATCATCCTCGGTGACCGCGTACCCGTCCTCCGAAGTATTCATGAAAGCATCCAGCTCGATATTCTCCCGCGCAGGCTCCGTCTGGGTGAATCCCTGGGCGTTGATCAGCATCACCATCTCACTGGACATGCCCTTCGCATACTCCTCTCCCAGAGATAATTCCGGAAAAATGTAATACGGGTTCTGCTGGTAGCTGCGCTGCATATCTGCAATGTATCCCGTCTCCCTCTCCAGCCCGTATTCTTTCAGGACCGCATCCAGATTCGGCGTAACGCGCTTCTCCGACTCGCCCAGAAATATCATCACCTTGCCGCCTTTTTGCAGATGATCCAAGATCCCTTTCTGCTCATCTTCCGTCACATCTGAGACAGCCCCGTTCATGATGAACAGCTCGCAGTCTTCCGGGATCTGGGAATCCATGAGCAGGTTCCACTCTTCCATCGTATAATTCGCCTTCTCCATCAGGCCCTGTACAGAGGAGGAAAACTCTGACTCACCATGTCCTGTGGAATAATAGATCTTCTTGCTCTCGCTGCTGGTCACATAGTTGACAGCGGCCGTCAGCTGGCCCTCCCCGTCAAAAGCTGTCTCCTGCATGGAGCCGGTGGTATAATAGGACATCTGGTCATAGGTGATGATCTCCCCAAAAGAGATCACCCGCTGTTTCTCTGTCTCCTCACAGGACACCACCAGGCTGTCCGCCTGGGCATCGTATTTACTCAAGGCGGAAGGATGCTGCACCGGATCGATCCATTCCAAAGATATATCTGAGGACAGCCCGGCATATTTTTCCACGAAATTCCGGATCCGTTTATCCACCTGGTCTTTTTCCGCCAGTACTGTGATTGACACCGGCTGATCCAGTTTTTTGATCAGCTCCCGGCTCGCTTCCGTGATCTCGTAGATCTTATTGTCGCTCAGATCCACACTGCGCACAACCTCGGGGAGCTGACCGACGATCAGATTCGCCACGATCACCAACGCCACCACCAGTGCCACCGCACCCAGGCTGAAAGACCCATATCTGGATGATGTGCTGGAAAATGTCTCTCTCAACCTCTTTTTCATCTCTGTTTTCATCTCTGCTCTCCCCTCCTAACTCCACCGTCTCCTCTGGATCGTCTGCATGGTCAAAAAGACAAACAGCACGATGACAGAGATGCCCAGAAACAGGCTGCTCACATCCAGAAGCCGCTCATTGACGATACTGGTAAATCCATTGGAGAGAGACAGATGGCCTAAGACATCCGGCAGCAGCCGCTCCATCCAGGAAGGACGCAGAAAATAGATGACAGCGCCTGCGATCACACCCACCGCCTCCAAGAGGACCGCCAGGATCCAATTCTTCGCCATCTGGTAAACAGCGAACGCCAGCAGGCTCCACAGCAGCAGCACACCGGCCAGATTGCCCCCCGCATCTGTGGGCAGGAAATCAACCAGCCCGTTCCACAGATACAGCACCAGCAGGACGCCAAAGGTGCTGATGGCCGCGATGATCTGACTCTCCGTCAGCGAGGAGAGGAACATCCCCACGGCAATATACGCGCACCCTAACAGGAAATACGCCAAGATTGCGCAGTAATCCACTTTAAAATATGCCTGTCCGGACGCTTTGATCATCAGAGGGAACAGGCAGAAGATCAGATTGGGCAGCGCGAATACTGTGACCATCGCCAGGTATTTTCCCCACACGATCTGTCCCAGGGTGACCGGGGCCGTGAGGAGGAGCTGATCCGTCTTGCTGCGCCGCTCTTCCGAAAAGCTCTTCATCGTCAAGATAGGGATCGCGATCAGCAAGATGAACAAGCCGCCTGAGAGGGTATAAGAAAAATACGGATACCCCATGTTCAGGTTATAAGCCATAAAATAAATCCCCACGAATGCCACCAAAAACGCGATGAATACATATCCGATCATGGAATAAAAATACGACTTCAATTCCCGCTTATAAATCCCTTTCATAGCCTGCATCCTCCTCTCCCTCTGGATCTATACCTTCCAGGATCGGATCTTCCCCAATCCCAGCTTCCGCGCTCCTTGCTGCAGCCTCATCCTCATTTTCATTCTGGGTCAGCTCCAGGAACACATCTTCCAGTGTAGCCTTGGACATCTGCATCCGGTAGAGCGGACACTTCTTTTCTGCAAGGGCATAAAACAGCTCTTCCCGGATCTCCCGGTGATCTGCGATCTGTATCTGCACACCGGTCACGCCGTCCTCCGGCTCATAAAACCGCAATTCTTTCACGCCCTGGATTTCTTTAAGGATTTCTTCTACCTGGCTGCGGCTGCCTTTCACCTCCAGTTCTAGGGTATCTTCCCCCTCTATCAGACGTTCCAGATTATCCGGCGTATCGCTGGCCACCAGCTTTCCCTTGGATATGATCATGACATGGTCACAGACTTCCCGCACCTCCGCCAGGATATGGGAACTCAAGATCACAGTATGTTTTTTTGCCAATTCCCGGATCAGCTGCCGGATCTCTATGATCTGCTTCGGGTCCAGCCCCACGGTGGGCTCGTCCAGGATGATGATCTCCGGGAACCCCAAGACCGCCTGGGCCAGCCCGACCCGCTGTTTATAACCCTTGGACAGATTGCGGATCAGCCGATGCTGCACATCTTCCAGTTTCACCATTTCCATGACCTGATCCACCTGTACAGGGATCTCTGCCTTCTTGACCTTCTTCAGTTCAGCGGCAAATGCCAGGTATTCCCGCACGGTCATGTCCGTGTAAAGGGGCGGGATCTCCGGCAGATAACCGATCAGCTTCTTGGCCTCCTCCGGCTCCTTGAGCATATCGTGGCCATTGACCAGCACTTCCCCCTCCGTGGCCCCCAGGTATCCTGTCATAATGTTCATGGTCGTGGACTTGCCCGCGCCATTGGGACCCAGGAACCCATAGATCTGCCCCTTTTCCACGACAAAACTCAGATGGTCCACAGCCAGATGGCTGCCATATCTTTTCACCAGGTTTTTGACTTCGATCAACCTTCCTACCTCCTGTCTTCCCCGGATGCACTCTAAATGTATCCAGGATGATCAAGCTCATATGATTACCATCATAAAGAAAAATTGTGTTCATTGTGTGTCTCATCTGTGTTTAAATCTGGAAATCATATTGTTCTTTGACATGACCTCCTCCAGCGCCTCTCGGTAATGCCTCGACACCGCGCCTGGATTCCTGCGCAGCAGGCGGATAGAACGCTGATATCTCTTATCCTTCCCCGGTCCCAGCTTCTGCTGCCTGCCCAGGCTTTCCTGGAGTTTTTTCATCTCCTCACTCACCCGCTCGATCTCCTCCCGCAGGCCGTGGGCGGCTTCCTCAGACCTATCCTTCGCCCGTTCCAGATATGCACAGATCCGGTCTGAGAGTTCCTGCATACGGTTTTCCACAGCGAGATGACCGCTTAGATTTTTCTTATATTCCTGTATATCCGCGTCGATGACCGCGGCGATCACATCCACCCGCTTCTGGATGCGCTTCAGCTCCTGGCTGTTCTCGGTGATCCGCTCGATGATCTCCCGCAAGTCCATGGCCTCATTAAAGGACTGGGTCATATCCACCGCAAATGCCATCACGGCCACAAAGACAATAACTTCCGCCACATCCGTCTGCATCCCCAGCACGGCCCGTTCCACCGGCGCATGGATATAACGGATGAGCAATACCGAAAAAGCTCCCCATGCCAGGGATGCCCCCAGGCAGATATGTCCGTTCAGGTTCAGCGGTTGACCAGAATAGTCCCAGTATCTGACCTTGAAGATCTTCTCCATGACCGCTCCAGTCACATATTCCAGCAGAGTGGCTCCGACCATCCCGAAGATATAGACCAGGACCAGGTCATCCCGCACCGGGATCGCGGCGAACAGCACAGCGAGCGCCCCGAACCCGTAGATCGGGATGAGCGGACCGTGCAGGAACCCCCGATTCACCCATTTGCGCTCTTTCGCCGACACATAGCAGGACTCCCATATCCATCCGAAAAAACAATAGATAAAGAAAAAAAGGATCCATTGGAAAAAATGATATCCGTACATACTCCCTCCCATGATACATCAGAATTTAATATGATTATATCACGGCTGAAAAGACCCCGCAATCCTGTCCGGACTTTCAGTTCCTGCGCCTGGAAAAAAATTCCCCATAGTCAAACATCTTCATGCATAGATGGTACGAGATACACATCATATTATCGATGATACTCTCCACATCCGGGTCTCCATTTTCGCTGTATAGTCTCTCACACAGACGCTGATTTGCCTCCATGACCGAACGGTATGCCATGCCGCAGACTTTATCCTCTCCAAATTCATCCTCCACAAACCGGCTCTCCGCCACAGGATGGGCCTCCAGATCCAGCAGCCCGTTCATAAGCCCATAGATCCGTTCTTTTAATTCCTTCCGCTCTTCTTCTCTCATCAAGATACTCCTCCTTTTTCATCTACTCCAACCGCATTCCCCGCACGTAGATCTTGACCGCCTGCTTCTCTCTGTCTGTCAGGGTACCCCATACCTGCAGGACCTTTTTCTGCTCTTCTGTCATATCCAGGATCTCCCGGTCGTTTGAAAAAAATTGTGCAAGGGTGATGCCCAGCCCGTCACAGATCTTCGCCAGCGTAAAGAAAGAGGGCGTGCTCCCCCGTTTCATCAAGTTCGACAGAGATGACTGGCTGATACCCGATCTTTTGGAGAGGGCATACATAGACATCTGTTTCCTCTCACACAATTGTCTGATGCGGTTTATGATATACTTCTCATCTATCAAGCAATCTGCACCTCAATTCCAATCTATACTGCCTTATATTTTACCCATGATGGACACTAAATATCAGCTTTTAGATTTAGAAGTATATAACTTTATAATTGAGTAGTATCCTGGATACTACCTACATTCATGATTTGCACCTATTTAACCAAGCATTTTTTCCAGCTCTTCGATGCGGTGTATCGCTTCCTGGTACTGCCTGTTGATCGTATCTTCCCTTTGCTGGTTCTCTATCTTCTGCAGTTTTAGAGCCTCACAGTCCTCCTGATGCTGCATGGCCAGCCTGTCTATGACCCTCTCCATCTCATCCATGGCGCGTCGGTCCTGGTCTTTCTCCCTGTGCCTGAACTCCGCCTCAAATATATGGGTCATTTTCTGCGCATCCCGGCATAGGGCATAGGCCTGTTCATACATGCCCCTGAAACAGGGATATGTCTTGATGAGCTGTACGATCTTTTCCGGATGACTGCATCCCAGGAAAGCCATCCAGGCATCCAGGCGCCCCTGTATATCTTTATCCATGCTCTCCTGCTGATACAGATCCAGATCCAACAGATAGTAGTCCTGCAGAGACTCCGCATCCGCCTCAAAACCAGCTCTTCCCGTATACAGATACGTCCCCGGAGTCCTCTCCATCTTGGCATGACAGTCCTTGAGCAATACAACGGTACAGACCTTGCCCACGTCCCGGTATCGGAACTTCCTTCCCCGCTCCTGCTTCTTTTCCTGACAGCGCCTGGCCAGCAACTGCGCTGCATGGCAGGCGCACTCCTGACCGGAAAAAGAACTTCCCGCTTTCCAGATCTCAACCGATGCCGTCTTTCCGTCTTCAAATTCCAAACGCAAGCCCGCACCCAGGCAGATGAGCTCCTGCCCGTCCTGCCATTCCTCTTCCATATCCAGTTTTTGGATCTTCTTCTGGAACACCGCTGACAGAAGATCTTGCATCCGCTCTGGATCCATGACCGCCTGGAAAAATGCGGATTGCAGCATATCTGCACCCTGTACGCCTGTACAGAGATCCAGGAATTCCTCCTGCTGTCCTTGGCTCCACGCCCTGAAGATCTTCTGCAGCTTCACATCTGTCTGCAGACAGCTCTCCCACTCCTCCATCGTCCAGATGGATGGAAAATAATCTTTTAAACAATTTTTCATAGGCACACGCTCCCTTTCTTTTTTGGAATGTGCCTGAGAGATATCTTTACAGAAGGTACAGATAAGATCGCGACACATTCTTAAATTTTATAAAATGGTTCACATGGATTTTTCTGCCAGAAACGGCAAATTCTTTAGATCAAAGATCGATCAGATAAATTAGATTATCACATAAGATCAGTCATATAGCAACTAAAAAAAGCATAAATTTTCTAAAAAAAGGATGGCGCAGCTACAGGCTGTCCCATCCTTTTGGCCTTTTATGTAAATACACAGATGTCATTCGCCACTTAGATATTTTTCCATACACTGTACAGCTTCCCCTTCGTCTTTGCCTTCCGCAGATACTGCGATCTCCTCTCCCATATCCAGCCCCAGTGTCATCATCCCCATGATGCTCTTGGCATTCACCTTCTTCTCGCCGGCCTCCATATGGATCTCACATTCATACTGGCTGGCCAGCTGCACCAGCTGTGCAACAGGTCTTGCTTCTAATCCAGTGCTTAAATTGATCTTTACAAGTTTCTTGATCATAGTCGAACCTCCTTGTCTCCCCGCAGTTCCTGAGCCAGGTCACTCAACTTCCGCAACCTATGGTTGACGCCTGATTTCCCCACCTGAGGAGTCAACATCATTCCCAATTCCTTTAGCGTCGCCTCTGGAAATTCCAGGCGCAGCCGTGCAACCTCCGATAAACCACTCGTCAGTTGATCCAACCCCATCTTCTCCTCGATCAAACGGATATCCTCTATCTGTTTTACCGCTGCATTGACGGTCTTATGTATGTTTGCCGTCTCACAGTTCACTTTCCGGTTTACGGAATTACGCATATCCTTGAGTATGCGGATATTCTCCAACTCCATCAACGCCACGCCCGCACCCATGAGCCCCAAGAGCTCCACGATCTGTGCGCCTTCTTTCATATAGACCACGTAGGATCTTTTGCGCAGGACAATCTTCGCATCGATGTCAAAAGCCCAGATCGCACCTTGGATGTGCCTGGCCTTCTCCTCGGTCTGGCAGACGATCTCAAGATGATAAGACTTCTCCGGGTTGCTGATCGAGCCGGAAGCCAGAAAGGCCCCCCGTATAAATGCCCGTTTGCAGCAGTTGTTCTGGATGACCATATGATCTGTTAAACACAGGCTGTCCGAAATACCTTCTCCTTGTACATTCAATTTTGCCGCCTGTAAGATACGCCTGACCTGCTCCTGGTCATTGACCGTAACCGCATAGACACTTCCCCTCTTCAGATAGGGATTGTCTGAAACAGTGACGCCCGTATCTATTTTAAAATTTTTTTCTAACAATGTAAAGCATTTTTGGGAAACCGCCTCATTTTCCGTCTGTACGCACAGTCCCATCCCCCCCTCCCTGCATGGGACCATATATCCGCACATATAGATGAGCGCAGACAGTTCCGCTATCTGGCAGTGCCGGGCAGTGCCGTTTTTTTTGACAAGCTCTTCCTTGACTTTCGCTGAAAAAGACATAGCCTCTTATCCACTCTTTTCTAATATGAAGATCTCTTGCGGACGGAATCTTTCGGCAGATCCCTGTGCTCGATCCTCAGCCCATACCCGGCCTGCCCTTTCAGACGCCGGTAGATCTCCCGCGCCAGCGTCACCGAACGGTGCTTACCCCCTGTGCACCCGATCCCCACCACAAGGCTGGTCTTCCCCTCCTTGATATAGAGCGGGATCAGAAACCGGAGCATTTCTTCCAGCCGGTCCGCAAAGGCCGTCGCCGCCTCGGAGGACATGACATAGTCAAAGACTTCATCGTCCTCTCCGCTCAAAGCCCGCAAATGATCCAGATAATAGGGATTGGGCAGAAAACGCACATCGAAGATCAGATTCCCGTCCCCCGGTATGCCATATTTGAACCCAAAAGACAGTATGGACACCATCAGGCTGTCAAATCCCCGGTCCCGCAAAAAAATATCTTCCAGTTCTTCCCGCAATTCCCGGGTCAAGAGCTGGCTGGTGTCGATGATGTAATCCGCCCGGGTCCGCAGAAAACCCAGTTTTTCCCGCTCCAGGCGGATGCCCAGATCCACCCGCCCCCGCGGCGACAGGGGATGGTTGCGCCGCGTCTCCTGGTAACGCTTGAGGAGCGCTTCGTCACAGGCATCCAGGAAAAGGATCTCATAGTCGTACCCCTGTCTTTTCAGATGGTCCAGCACGCTCTCCAGTTCATCCAGCGCCTGGCCGCTGCGCACGTCCACCCCCAGCCCCACATTTTTGATCTCCTCCGCGTCCATGCCCGCCATCATGGACGCAAATTTTTCGATCAACGGGATGGGCAAGTTATCCACGCAGAAAAAATCCGCATCCTCCAGCATCTTAAGAGCTGTGCTCTTCCCCGCCCCCGACACCCCGGTCACTATCACAAAACGCATCGCATCTCCCTCACATCAATACACGCCGGTAAAATCCCCCAGAAAGCGCACTTCCGGCTCCAAACGGACCTGGAACCGATCCCAGACCTCCTCCTGCACATGCCGCATCACAGCCGCTACATCCGCCGCCGTGGCATGGCCGCAGTTGACCACAAATCCGCAATGTTTTTCCGAGACTTGGGCATCGCCCACACGGTAACCTCTAAGCCCCGCGTCCATGATCAGCTTTCCCGCAAAATGCCCTTTGGGCCGTTTAAACGTGCTCCCGGCGCTGGGATACTCCAGGGGCTGCTTGCCTGCCCTCTTCTGCGCCAAGTCCTGCATAGTCTCCCGGATCGCATCCCGATCCCCGGGCTGCAGTTTTAAGACCGCTTCCAGGACGATGTGGCCTTTTTCTTTGATGACACTGGTCCGGTAATCCATCTCCAGCTGGTCCGCTCTCAGTGTGAGCAGTTGTCCAAAGCGGTCGAGCACGCGCACCTCTTCCAGCACGTCTTTCATCTCACCGCCGTATGCGCCCGCGTTCATGGCCACCGCACCGCCCAGCGTCCCTGGGATCCCACTGGCGAATGCCAGACCGGATAAAGACGCTTCCATGGCCCGTTTGGACAGGGATATGAGCGATGCGCCCGCCTGCGCCGTTATCCGGCATCCTTCTGTCGCAATCTGCGCCATATTCCGGTAGATCTGGATGACAACGCCCCGAAAGCCCTCATCGCTGACCAAAAGGTTACTGCCATTGCCCATGATAGACCAGGGGACCTGCTCTTGATGACAGATCTCCATGATCTTTTGGAGTTCCCCTGCATCCGCAGGTTGCAAAAAAACATCCACAGGTCCGCCAATACGGAATGTGGTATGTTTATGCATGGGTTCCCGGACCGATACCCTTTGACTGTCCATGATCTCCTGAAACAAACCGCTTAAATTTTCCATCTTGCTCTGCTCCACTCCTATTTCCTGTCTTGTTCCCGGCCAGTTCCTGCAGCAGGTCCTTGACCACCTCCGCAGCGATGATGAGCCCTGCCACGCTGGGTACAAAAGAAATGCTCCCCGGTATGCTCCTGCCCCCCTGCGTCCGTCCACTCTTGATCGGCTTCTCCTTAGAATAGAGCACCTTCACCTTCCGGATCCCGCGCCTGCGCAGTTCCGTGCGGATCACTTTCGCCAAGGGGCAGACACTCGTCTTTGCGATATCCGCGACCTCAAATTTGGTCGGATCCAGCTTATTCCCCGTACCCATGGAGGAGATGATCGGGGTCTTCGACTGCTTCGCCTGCTCTATGAGCAGCAATTTTGAAGAGACTGTGTCAATGGCGTCCACAACATAATCATATGCTGAAAAATCAAACATATGAGCCGAATCCTCATTGTAAAACGTATCGTATGTGTGGACCAGGATATCCTCATCGATATCCCGTATCCGCTCCTTCGCCGCTTTTGTTTTGGGACTGCCCAATGTGGAATGCAGAGCGTAGAGCTGCCTGTTGATATTTGTTATGTCAACCGTATCATGATCCACCAGCGTCAGACTGCCCACACCACAACGGGCCAGAGCCTCCACCGCATAGGATCCCACGCCGCCCAGCCCGAACACCGCGATCTTCTTTCTGCCCAGCAGATCGATCCCTTCTCTGCCGATCAGCGATTCCATCCTTGAAAATCCATCCAACATGTTCTTTCCTCCCGCCTTTTCTCTATTATACTATCAGCCGCAGAAAAAGTACAGTTGAACATGTGGCGGGAAGACAGCACAAAAGAAAACCCCCTAAATGATCGTATGGCTCTGCGGCCTGATCCAATATTAGGAGGTGATCCAAAATGGATAGCAATAATATACCACATATCTGATGAAAATACCAGTGGAAAATCATATTTTTAACGCACGATATATCGTTTCATACTGTTCATAGATGCGCATGGCAGATCTCATATTGCCCTGGAGATGATCATTTACATCACAGCAGGCTGCCTAATGGCACAGCCCAGGCCCATATTTCCTGGCCGCTCACTGGAACAGCCCCTGCATATACCCGACAGCCCCCTCCGACAGCGCATCCGCATTGTTGAGGAAGATCACATCCTGCACCCCATTCTCCGCCACGAACTGCGGGACATTCCCCTGATAATACCGATAATCCACCACATGGACCGTCTGGTAATGGTCTACCAGGAAAGGCACGAAGGCATTCCCATAAGATTCCTTGATCACCAGGCAGGACGAGCCATCCTGCAGCAGAGGATTTTCGATGACCGAATAAGGGTTATCCCCTCCGATAAAGCAGGAATACTTGTTGCCGTCGTCGTACTCCGACACATCCGCGATCACCTGCCAATCCATCTCGATCCCATCCGCCCCCACATACATCATATCATTCGTACTCTGAGGGATGTAAGCTGTGATCACATCCGGATTTTCCGCCAGCACAGCCGCCTGATCCCCAAAGGAATAAAAACTGCCCACAAAGCCGTCAAATTCCTGGATCTGATGATCATCTTTAGACTTTGGTATGATCCCCTTTGCCTGACAGAACTGCTGGTAGGCATAATAGGCCCCGTCCGCCGTCCAGTGGTGGTCCGTGCGGAAATACAGATACTCACTGTTGTGCTCCGCAAGGGTGTCAAACACCCGCACTCCCCGCACACTGTCGTCCAGATTGTCCAAAACATAGTCAAACGCCTGGGACTGGTCACTGCATCCCAGCGAATCTTGGATGTCCTGATCCAGATAGATCCCGATCGAAGTGGGCACCGGTATGTCATACACGGTCGCTTTTCCCTGTAAGAGCTGGGCCGCGTTGTTGATCATCTTGATATACTGGTTTGCCGAATCCAGCGCAAAATAATACAGCTCAAATGCCCGATCATCTGCTATGTAGATCGTCCCCGCGCTCTCCGGCATCACATGGACCGTGCCGTCGCCCTCATCTCCCTGGGCCACAGCCGCATCCTGATCTGAAAGGACATCGTCCGATACGCCTGACGCAGGGCCGGACTCAGTTTCCGTATATTCGGTGGGGATATCATCCGCTTTCCCCACGCTGCCGTACAGCTGTTCCTTCCCCAACCCGTAGAGCCGCTCCACGGCGGCGTTGGCCGTCAGCAGTTTTTCACGGAAAGGAAACGTATCCGCGTACCATGTGCTGACATCGGCAAAAAAATCTCCCTTCATGATCCCACTGAGTGTGACCGCAGGGAATTTTTCCAGGTCCCTCTTCTCTATATTAGACTTTTTGGGCCGCAGAGGCAGCAAGATCCCGATCAGACAGAATGCCACAAGCGTCCACCGGAACATACGGATCTCCAGTTTCACATAATTGCGGTATCTCTTCCGCTCCCTCTCCTTACGCATTTGACGTCTTTCTTCCCTATCCAAAAAACTCCTCCTCGTCACCGCAGCATCAGAATTGAAAATACAAGAACGGGTTATAACTGTTGCCCACCAGCGCCATCACCGACAGGATGATCAACACCACCGGCACCAGAGCCCCGGCCAGGTACGCGATACGGCCAAACCGCCCTTCCCACACCCGCCCCACATAGCGGAACTGCTCCCGCAGCATGGCAAAAAATGGCGTACTGCAGATAATACAGAACAACAGCAGGAAACAATGGTTCTGGAAGAAGATCTTCGTCTCCAGATCCGAAAACCCATTTCCATTCAGGCCAAACATGCCCTTCACTACGATCCCCACATCAGAGAAATCCGTAAACCGGAACAGCACCCATCCGAACGCGACGACCAGGAGTGTATAGATGTTCCGCACCACAGGCGGAAACTTGATCTTCCGCCGCTTCAAAAACCTTTCCAGGACCAGGAAACAGAAAAAATACAAGCCCCATACGACATAATTCCAGGCCGCACCATGCCACAAGCCGGTCAGGGCCCACACGACAAACAGGTTCCGGATGGTCTTGGCCTCACCGCCCCGGTTCCCACCCAGAGGTATGTATACATAATCCCTGAAAAAACTGCTCAGAGAGATATGCCACCGCCGCCAGAAATCCTGCACTGAACTGGCTATATACGGATAATTGAAATTTTCCTTATAATGAAGCCCCACCATCAGCCCCATGCCGATCGCCATATCCGAATAAGCTGAAAAATCCAGATAGATCTGCAATGTATACCCGATGATCCCGCCCCATATGCCCAGCACCGGTACACTCTCCAGCGCCGTGCCCTCCAGCGGCAGGAACGTGTCCGCCACCAGGGCGCATCCGTTGGCCAGGATTGCCTTTTTCGCCAGGCCCGATGAGAACCGCCAGGCCCCCTCGGCCACCTCGCTCATCTTTGCCCGCCGATGCTCCAGCTCCGCCGCCACATTGCTATACCGGACAATGGGCCCCGCCACGCACTGGTGGAACAGCCCCGCATAGAGCAGGAGCATCCAAAAGCGTTTCTGGGCCTCCACCTCTTTCCGATACACATCGACCACATAGGATAAGAGCTGGAATGTATAAAAAGAGATCCCGATCGGCAGGACGATCGCCGGGATCTCCTCGGGTACACCAAATAAGAACTGGATGCCTTCCAGAAAAAATCCCAGATATTTAAAGATGCACAGCCCGCCGATCAAGACCACACATGCAGAAATAAAAAGAACGAGACGCATCGTCCGCTCCTCATGTCGTTCTATCTCTCTCGCACAGATCCATGCGACGAATGTCATACCCACAAGCAAAGCCAGATACTGCACCCCGCCCCAGGCGTAAAAGATCATGGAAAACACCAGGAGCACGATATTTTTCCCGCGGATCGTGGACATCCTGTTGTAGATCACCAGACAGAGCACAAAGAAAAAGCACACAAAAAATAAACTCGCAAATATCATTTATAATCCCCTGACATTCCCAAATATCAGCAGACCCGCCCGCATGGATCCCCTCCAAGATACCGATCCGGCGCACTCCCCCGCCCGGACCGCACATGCCCGCCATCTGCCAAATTTCGACTCGATTCTCCCATTAAATACATCTTATAGTATGGTGTGTCGTTTGTCAACCAACTTTTCCACACCTTGCCCAAACAATGACGGCAGATCCGGCAACTTCTTATTGACAAGTTATTTTTATAAATGTTATAATATGCTCTGCCAGCGATCGATATGCGGATGTGGCGGAATTGGCAGACGCGCCAGATTTAGGTTCTGGTGTTCATGACGTGCAGGTTCAAGTCCTGTCATCCGCACTCTTTTTATGCCAGACGAAAATAACCGTTCAGTCTTCAGGACCGGAACGGTTATTTTTGTATCCGCCATCCGGACACGGAAAATATGGTAATAATTGACATCCACGATCGTCTAGTGATACACTATCTTTGACCATAATTTTAAGATTGGAGGAAATACAATGGGATTTTTAACAGGAAAGACAGCGATCCTCACAGGCGGCGGTAAATCCGTCCTGAGCGACGGCCGGTGCGGATCGATCGGCTACGGGATCGCCACAGCCTATGCGAAAGAAGGCGCGAATCTGGTCATCACCGGGCGCAATGTCCAGAAACTGGAGGACGCAAAAGAAGAGCTGGAAAAACTTTACGGGATCAAAGTGCTGCCCGTGCAGGCCGATGTGAATGCAGGCGCGGACAACGAGGCCGTTGTAAAGAAAGTGGTGGAACAGACGATCGACGCTTTCGGCGACATCCACGTGCTGATCAACAACGCGCAGGCTTCCGCCTCCGGCGTTACCCTGGCCGACCACACCACCGAACAGTTTGACCTGGCCCTCTACTCGGGCCTATACGCGACTTTTTATTATATGAAAGCCTGCTATCCGTATCTGGCCAAGACAAAGGGTTCCGTGATCAATTTCGCTTCCGGCGCGGGCTTGTTCGGAAATTACGGACAATGCGCTTACGCTGCGGCGAAGGAAGGCATCCGCGGCCTGACGCGTGTAGCCGCCAACGAATGGGGCAAGGACGGCATCAACGTGAACATCATCTGCCCCCTGGCCTGGACCGCCCAGCTGGAGAACTTCCAGAAAGCATATCCGGACGCTTTCGAGCAGAACGTGCACATGCCGCCCATGGGCCATTACGGCGATGCGGAAGAAGAGATCGGGCGTGTCTGTGTACAGCTGGCATCCCCGGATTTCAAATTCATGACCGGCGAGACGATCACGCTGGAAGGCGGCCTGGGCTTAAGGCCATAACATTTTCAAACTGAGACCGTGATATCTTTACAAAAAAACGTGAGATATCCCTCATATCGGGAGGAACAGGACAAGGACTGCCCCTCCCTTTTATTATTTTTCCATGTTCTTCCTCTGTAATATTCTGGTTTTTGACAAACAGTGCCATCTGGTGTATGATCTTATCATCAAATACATTTCAAGGAGGTACATCCCATGTACACAACGAAACGCTACGAAGCATCCGTCCCCGTATCCGACTATCTGGAAGGCTATGTGGATGTGGACACATTCCTGGAGTGCTGCAAGGACTGTCCCAGTTACGACAGCAAATGGTCCTGCCCCTCCTACGACTTCGACGTGATCGCCTACTGGAAAAAATATAAGACCCTGGATCTGACCGCAGTCAAGATCATCTTCGATGAAGAATATGCCGGCAAGGAATTCCCCGAGGAGGAGATCCAGCGGATCACCGAAACTTCTGTCATGGAAAATAAACGCCAACTCTCCAAAGAACTCCTCCTCCGTGAAAAAGAGATCCCCGGGAGCGTCAGTCTCTCCGCAGGCTCCTGTATCATCTGCGAAGGGAACTGCAGCCGCAAAGAGGGAAAGCCCTGCCGTTTTCCGGATAAGATGCGTTATTCCATAGAATCCTTGGGCGGAAACGTGGGCCTGACGATCAGCAAACTGATGGGGATCGAACTGGAATGGATCCAGGAGGGAAAGCTCCCCCATCATTTCGTACTGGTCTGCGGGCTGCTCCATTAAGAGTACACACGGCTACATTATATATACATATCCACAAACCTCAAACGCTCGATCAGAGGCCATACCGCTCCCGCATATCCATGGCCATCCTCTTTCCAAGCTCTTCCGCCTCTCCCGCCGGGCCTGTACCCTCATCCACATACCAGTCTTTCGTAGATTCCCGATAATACAGGACCCGCAGGCGGATCTGCCCCTCTGCGATCCTGGCGTGGGCCGCCACCGGAGAAGTGCATCCCCCGTCCAACTCCCGGACAAAAGCCCGCTCGGCCAGGGCCGCGTACCGGCTCTCCTGATGGTCATAGACATCCAGATACGAGTAGTCTTCGCCTTCCCGCCCCTGGATCCCTAAAATCCCCTGGCCCGCAGCCGGGATCATCTCCTCCGGCTCAAAATACCGGCTGATCCGCTCCTCCAATCCCAGTCGCTTCAGCCCGGCACAGGCCAGCACCAGCGCGCCGTACTCCCCTCTGTCCAGTTTCTCCAACCGGGTCAGCACATTCCCCCGGATATTTTTACAGGGCGTCTGCGGAAATAACCTGGACAATTGGAGCTGCCGGCGCAGACTGGAACATCCGATCGGCTTCATCGGATCCATCTCCGAACATCCCTTGGGCAGCACCAGCACATCTCTTGGATCCTCCCGTTTGGAAAAAGCCACCAGGGGCAGCCCTTTTGGGATCTCCATGGGCATATCCTTTAAACTATGTACCGACAGGTCACTGCGTTTATCCAGCAGCGCCTTATCCAATTCCTTGACAAACAGTCCCTTGCCCCCGATCTGATCCAAAGTCCGGTCCAGGATCTTATCCCCGGTGGTCTTCATCGTCAAAAGCTGCACATCCCAATCGGGATGATGCTCCCGTATATGCGCGGCCACCATCTCACTCTGTACAACTGCAAGTTTACTCTCTCTGCTCCCTATCACAACCTGACGTTTCATATCCTATCTACGACCTCCCT
The DNA here is from genome assembly GCA_910575625.1 of Clostridia bacterium. Taxonomy (GTDB): domain Bacteria; phylum Bacillota; class Clostridia; order Lachnospirales; family Lachnospiraceae; genus MGBC164599. The sequence goes on along the minus strand of CAJTFD010000002.1, from coordinate 203,803 downwards.
GATCCAAAAACATCTGTATCTGTTCCCGCGTCCTCTTCGCCAGTCCGTGATCGCACCCGGACGCATTGATCCCCACCGTCACCGCATCCTTTAAGACGACCCCCGGAAAATGAAAATCGCACAGGCTACGGTCACTGGCCACATTGACCAAGATCCCTCTCCCGCGGCACGCCTCCCCGATCCGACGGTTCAGCTCCCTGTCATCCGTGGCGGCGATCGCCATCTGACAGCCTGCAAGGTCCTCCGGCTGAAAATCCCGCTCACTAAGTTCTATATTGGGTAACCCTCTCCATTTTTCAAAAGCGCCGCCCATCTCCCGGGCCACCACGCGGATATGCCCAGGCGCAAATTCCAAAAGCGTCTGTACGCGCCGCTGGGCGATCTTGCCGCCCCCCACGACCAAGATCCGCCATTTTTCCAGGTCAAAGAACATTGGAAACCATCTATGTATCCCGTCCTCACGCATCTTCATACACCTTTTCCAATCCAGCCACACATTCTAAGAACACCTCTTTTTCCAGGTTGTCCCGCAGGCCGAAGATCAGTTTGTTCACCACTTTTCCCGCCGCTTTCTCAATCGTCTGGGCCAATTTTTGACGGTCCGCCTCCTCCATGGGGGTCTTCTGCAGGACCTTATGGATCCGCAGATCCAGATCACGGACAGACTCACTTTGTATCTTCTGGATCCTGGGGATCACATCACGCCCTTCCAGCCACTGATAAAACTCATCCATCTGTTCCCGCACGATCCCATCGGCCTGCTGAAAACTCTCCTCCATCTCCGGATCCGTCTCACTGACACGGAAGCTGTCCATATCATAGAGGGTGATGCCCTCCCATTTTCCTAATCCTGTCTCGATATCCCTGGGCACCGCCAGATCGATCAAGATCAATGGCTTTGTGAGCGTGATCTCCTTAAAGAGCTCCTCCCTAAGCGTCAGGTTCGGACTGGCCGTGGCGCTCACCACCAGGTCACACTGAGGCACCAGCTCCATACGGCGGCCATAGTCGATCCGCTGACATCCCTGCGGGATATTGACCATACCGCTGCGATACTGGCGGATCGTCACAGTCACCTCCCCGCCTGCCTCCGTCAGGGTCTGTGCGGCCATCTTGCCCATCTCTCCGTTCCCGATCACCATGCACCGCCTGCCCTGTACTTCAAAGCCTTTCTGTTGCAATGTGCGGATGGCCTGATGGATCACAGAAGGATCCGCCCGGTGGAAAGCCACCTCCGTCTTGATCCGTTTTCCCGCTGTCACTGCCATGCGGAACAGCACCTCCAACACACCGTCCGTGCTAAAGGCTTCCCGCGCCAGGGACAGTGCGTCCTTGACCTGGGTCAGGATCTGATCCTCCCCCAGGATCTGGGACTTGAGCCCGCTTGTCAGATAAAAGAGATGTTCCACCGCCTCCCGCTCCTTTCGGGACACGAAATATCCCCGATACGGTCCCCCAGATACCTGTCTGAGTGCGCACAGCTGTCCATAAAGCCTGTCCGCGTCCCAATCCTTTTGGGCACTCACCCACACTTCCATCCGGTTGCATGTAGAAAGAATGACGCATCCATGGATCCCATCCAGCTCCTTAAATGCCAACATAGCCTCCCCGGCTGCTTTCTTCGTAAAAGAAAAGAGCGCGCGGACATCCACAGACGCCTTATTATGGTCGATCCCGATCATAAAGATACTCAATTTACAATCCCTCCTGCTTTCTTTTGTTACTGATCCATATCCTAACATAATAATCACCGCCGCTTTTTTTGTCAATTATATTGACAAAAATTATCATTGCTGATAAAATGAACATGTTACTATATATGTTGGTTTTTAGGGAAGCAAGTGCGAATCTTGCACGGTCACGCCGCTGTGAGGGAACGTCTTTGTCCAGCAAAAGCCACTGGGAAACCGGGAAGGCGGACAAACAGGTAATATCTACCAGACACCCGAGTCAGAAGACCTGCCACATATACAACATACATAAGGTTACGAGCGATAGCCTAAAGTTTCTCAAAATTACCGCCCCATCGATATCTTGTCACGGTCCGCCCTGGTGGATCATGGTCATATAGGCTTATCCAAAATATCGATACACGGTATATGATCAAAGTGTAATGACCGCATTGTTTTATGATGATCGGTCACGCACTTTCGGCTGTCCGCACTTGACCTGTGCGGCATTTTTTATGTGGATTTTCCCTGAAAACCTAGTGCTCCATCCAGTCAGAAATTGTAGTTTGGCTTTGTCTGATCTGTGCCAGTGCTAGGCAAGATTTCGACGGCGATGCGGTGCATCGGTTAGAAATCTTAACGACGCAATGGTGCTGAGCAGGCGGAACCAAACTATGATTTCTGGCCGGATGGAGTACTAGAATGTGTCTTAAAGATCATTAAGGAGGTTGTTATGTCAAAGGATCAAAAGAAAACAGTCGCTGTCTGCGCTGCCCTGGCTTTGAGCTTCGGGATCATGCCCGTCGCCAACGCCATGCACATCATGGAAGGATACCTGCCTGTGGGCTTTTGTATTGCCTGGGGCGTACTGTGCATCCCATTTTTAGCCGCAGGTTTTTTCTCCATACGCAATAAGCTCCGTGAGAACAGACGGGCCCTGACGATCCTGGCCATGTCCGGGGCTTTCATCTTCGTGATCTCATCCCTGAAGATCCCGTCCGTGACGGGGAGCTGTTCTCACATGACGGGCACCGGCCTGGGTGCGATCTTATTCAGCCCTTCCGCAGTGAGCGTCCTGGGGATCATCGTGCTCTTATTCCAGGCGATCTTACTGGCCCATGGCGGGCTCACCACTTTAGGCGCGAATACGTTTTCCATGGCGATCGCCGGACCGTTCTTATCTTTCGCCGTTTACCAGATCTGCCTGAAGCTGAAAGTAAACCGGAAAGTGAGCATCTTCCTGGCCGCTATGCTGGGCGATGTATTTACCTACTGCGTGACCAGTATCCAGCTGGCGATGGCTTATCCGTCTGAATCCGGCGGTATTGCCGCTTCCGCTGTAAAATTCTTAGGCGTTTTCGCACCGACCCAGCTGCCTCTGGCTGTGATCGAGGGAATCTTGACCGTCATCATCGTCATTGGCCTGGAGACCTATGCGATGCCGGAATTAAAGTCCATCGGATTCATCAAAGAAAAGGAGGTCTACTGATATGGAAACAAGCAAAAAAAGTAATAACTCCACCACGGTCATCCTCTTGCTCCTTCTGGTCGCCGTGCTGGCCATCGCGCCTTTGTTCCTGCAAAAAGGAGCCGAGTTCGGCGGTTCGGATGATGCCGGCAGCGTGATGGTGGAGGAAGTCACCGGCGAAGCCTACACACCCTGGTTTACCCCCATCCTGGAGACTATGCTGGGCGGCGAGATCCCAGGTGAGGTGGAGAGCCTGATCTTCTGCCTGCAGACCGGGATCGGCGTGGGGATCATCGCGTTCCTCATGGGACGCCTCGTAGAACGGAAAAAACAGGAAGAGCTGCGCAGATGATCACCATTGACATGCTCTGTTACTATTCCAAGCTGCGCTACATGAATGCTATGGAAAAATTTACATACGCCATGCTGACCCTGCTCTTCTGTGTGGTCAGCCGCTCTCTGGCAATGGCCGTCCTGGTGCTGGCCGTCAACGGGATCCTCACTGTGCGAAAGGGGGGAATCCCGTTTTCCCGCTATTGGCACTATCTGATGATCCCCCTGACTTTTTTGATCTTGAGCACCCTGGCGGTGATCATCAACATCTCTCCTGTGCCCTTTGACGCGGCAGCCATCCCGCTGGGGACCTACTATCTGACCGCCAGCTACGCTTCGATCCGCAAAGGCATACAGATGATCCTGACCGCCCTGGCCAGTGTGTCCTGCCTGTATTTCCTCTCCTTCAACACACCCATGACAGACGTCCTGTCCGTGCTGAAAAAACTCCACTGCCCGGATCTGCTGGTGGAGCTGATGCTCTTGATCTACCGCTACATCTTCCTGCTGCTGGATATCTCCTTTTGCATCTCACTCTCCCAGGATTCCCGTCTGGGAAACCGGGATCTCAAGACTTCCATGCGCTCCTTCGGCACCATGGTCTCCGTATTACTGATCCGGGCCATGGCAAGATCCGGCGCCCTGTACGACGCCATGGAGGCACGCTGTTACGACGGACGGCTGCAGGTATTGGACGAGCAGTATCCCCCAAAACGGACTGAGATCCTCTGGATCTTCTTTTTTGAAAGTTTGCTTTTCATACTGACCATTTGGAGTAAATTAAAATGAGCGAGACCCCGATCTTAAAAGCAGAAAACATCTACTATTCATACGACAATGAAAAGAGCCATTCCCTAAACGGCCTGTCCCTGGAGATCTTCCGGGGGAGAAAGATCGCTTTCATGGGCGCAAACGGCTCTGGGAAATCCACCTTCTTTCTCTGCTGCAACGGCATCAACCGTCCCAGCAAAGGCACTCTGTACTACTGCGGAGAACCCTATGACTATTCACGGAAAGGCTTATTAAAACTGCGCAGTAAAGTGGGCATCATCTTCCAGGACCCGGACAACCAGCTCTTCTCCGCCAGCGTCTACCAGGAGATCTCTTTTGGCATCTTAAACCTTGGTGTATCCCCGGAGGAAGCCCGCCAGGAGGTGGAACAGGTGATCGACAAGCTGGAGATCACCCCCTTCCGCCACAAACCCACCCATGCCTTGAGCGGCGGCCAAAAAAAACAGGTATCCATTGCCGATATCCTGGTCATGCACCCGGATATCATCATCCTGGACGAGCCCGCCGCTGCCCTGGATCCCAAGCATACGATCCTGGTCAACAAGATCGTGGATCAGCTGACCGAGGAGGGCATCACTGTCCTCATGTCCACCCACGATGTAGACTATGCCCTGGCGTGGGCCGACGAGATCGTACTCTTGCACGAGGGCCAGGTATTGATGCAGGGCAGCCCTCTCGATGTATTTACCGACAAGGAGATCTTAACCCAGACCAACCTGGCGCAGCCCGCAGTCCTGCAGCTCTTCGAGAGCCTGTGCAAAAAAGGCATCCTGGACGCCTCCCTGCCCCTGCCCAGGGATCTTCACACATTGGAACATTACATAGAAAATATCCAGACATCCCACAACAAGGAGGAAACGAACCCATGTCCGCAGAAATGACAAATGAAAAGACAACGAAAGCGATCCTGGTGGTCAGCTTCGGGACCAGCTACGAAGAGACGAGAAAAGTGACCATCGACGCCATCGAATCATCCATCGCCCAGACTTTTCCCGGCTATAAGATCTACCGGGCCTGGACCAGCAAGATGATCTTAAAAAAGATCCGGCAGCGGGATCAGATCCACATCAACAACGTGACCGAGGCCATGGAGGAGATGCACAGGGACAAGATCACAGACGTGATCATCCAGCCGACCCATGTGATCAACGGTATCGAGAACGACTTGATGAAAGAAGACGCCCTGGCTTTCCAGGACTGCTTCCACTCTCTCACTTTCGGCACACCGCTCCTGACCACAGCCGATGACAACCAAAAAGTCATCCAGGCCATCGCCCGGGAATTCCAGCATCTGCCGGAAGATGAGGCCCTGGTGCTGATGGGTCACGGTACCGCCCACCACGCAAACTCCATCTACGCGGCGCTGGATTACACCATGAAAGACATGGGCCATCCAAATTTCTTCATGGGCACGGTGGAAGCCTACCCTTCCATGGAGACACTGGTCAAGATGATCCATGCTTTCAAGCCAAAGAAGATCCATCTGGCCCCGTTCATGATCGTCGCCGGGGACCATGCCTGCAACGACATGGCCGGGGACGACCCGGATTCCTGGTATTCCCAGTTTAAACAGGCGGGATTCTCCGTGGAGACCTGCTTAAAAGGACTGGGGGAATACCCAGGCATCCGTGAGATCTTCATCCAGCACATCAGAGATGTACTCTAATATATATGCAAAAATGGATCAAAGGCTTTCTATGAACCTGTGGAAAGCCTCCCTGCCCGCCGGGGTATTCTTATAGACCCCGGCGTCCTCTAAGACTTTCACAAAGACCTTTCCGATCTCCTCTTTTATGATATCCATCACATTTCCCTCATCCACATCTGCATGCCGCGACAGGAACTCTTCCACCCAGTCCGCATGTTTTTCCAGATCCGGATCCGCCCGCAGATCCTTATGCTGTAAAATACATTTTGCAACCCCCTCCATCTCCGTCTTCAGACGGGCCGGGAGCACCGCCAGACCCATGACCTCGATCAGCCCGATGTTCTCCTTCTTGATGTGATGCAGCTCTTTATGGGGATGGTACACGCCAAGAGGGTGTTCCTCGGTGGTGATATTGTTACGCAGTGCCAGATCCAGCTCGTACACCCCATCCACCATCCGCGCGATCGGTGTGATCGTATTGTGAGGACCGTCCTCTGTCTCGGCAAAAACAAACGCCGCCTCATCCGTATACCCCCGCCAGCACTGTAAGATATGATCCGCCAGATCCACCAGCCGCTCACTGTCCTGGCTGCGCAGACGGATCACCGACAACGGCCACTTGACGATACCCGCCTCCACATCCTCAAACCGGGGGATCTTCACATATTCCTCGATCGGCGCCTTCGCCATGGCAAACAGATGATTGCCCCCCTGGAAATGGTCATGGCTTAAGATGGAGCCGCCCACGATGGGCAGATCCGCATTGGATCCGATGAAATAATGGGGGGCCCACTTGACAAAATCAAATAATTTACAAAATGCCTCCCGGTCGATCTTCATCGGCGTGTGCTCCCCGTTGAACACGATGCAGTGCTCATTGTAATACACATACGGAGAATACTGGAATCCCCACTGCGCGCCCCGGATCGTCAGCGGGATGATCCGGTGGTTCTCCCGGGCCGGGTGGGTCAGCGTCCCGGCATATCCCTCATTCTCCTTGCAGAGCAGACATTTTGGATATCCGCTCTGTACAGCCAATTTGGCGGCCGCGATGGCCTTTGGATCCTTCTCCGGCTTCGACAGATTGATCGTGATCTCAATCTCTCCATAAGGGCTGTCCACCACCCACTTCATATCCTTCTTGATCCTGTACCGGCGGATATAATCCGAATCCTGACTGAATTGATAAAAGAAATCCGTGGCCTTTTTCGGACTCTCTTTATAAAGCCTCTCAAACCGCGCGATCACCTCGCTGGGCCGGGGGAGCAGACAGTCCATCAGACGTGTATCCCACAGATCCCGGTCCACCACCGTATCATCGATCACCCCCTCCTCACAGGCATACGTAAGCAATCCGTTTAAGATGTCCTCCAGATCCGCCTCAGGATCCGCATCTTCCGGATCTCGGTATTCGTCAAAACCGATCTGATCCAGGAGCCGGTTGGTCACGTAGATCCGGTCCGCCTCCTTGATCAGGTCCTTCCTGATCCCATATTCCACCAATTCTTTTATATATTTAAAAGGCATATGCTCCATCTCCTATATCCACCACGTAAAATTCCGCCTTATGGCCCACACGTTTTTCGTACGCTCTTTGGATGCTCTCCTTATATCTGTCCACAGCCTCATTTTCCACAATGCTCACCGTACAGCCGCCGAAACCGCCCCCGGTGATCCGCGCGCCCAGCACGCCGGGGATCTCCCAGGCCAGGTCCACCAGAAGATCGATCTCATCACAGGAGACCTGGTAATCATCCCGCAAAGACACATGGGATGCGTTCATCAGCCGCCCAAATCCCGCCAGATCCCCGTCCTTTAACGCCTGGACCGCCTGGATCGTCCGCTGGTTCTCACAGACCGCATGGCGCGCGCGCATCCGGCAGATCGGATCCGTGATCGCCGTCTCATATTTTTCAAAAGTTTCCCGGTCCAGTTCGCCCAGGGACTTGATATGCGCCAGCTCTTCCACTTTCCGGAGGTCTCTGACCGCCTCCTCACACTGCTGTCTGCGCTCATTATACTTGGAATCCACCAGGCTGTGCTTGACTTTGCTGTTCGTGATCACAATCTTAGCATTTTCCATCTTTACAGGAGCGTACTCATATTGTAAAGTAGCTGTGTCCAGGAAGATCGCATGGTCTTTCTTTCCCATGGCGCTGGCAAACTGATCCATGATCCCACAATTCATCCCGTTAAAATTATTTTCCGCATACTGGCTGATCTGGGCGATCTCTACCATGGAAAGTTTTTCAAACCCAAAGAGTCCTTTCATCATCAACCCTGTGAGCACTTCCAGGGAGGCGGACGAGGATAGACCAGATCCTGCCGGGATATCCCCGCAGATCAGAAGGTCAAACCCCGTGGGGATCCGATACCCTCTCTCCCCCAGCGCCCAGATCACGCCCTTCGGATAATCACTCCACCCGGCCTCCTTGGAAGGGGTCAGATGGGAAAGATCTGAGGTGAGCATGCCCGTCTCCTGGAAATTCATGGAATAAAAACGCAGTTTGTCATCCTCCCTCTTCCGGATGACCCCGTACGTCCCGATGGTCAGGGCACAGGGAAAGACATGCCCTCCATTGTAATCTGTGTGCTCCCCGATCAGGTTCACACGGCCTGGGGCAAAGAAACACCGGATCTCGCCGCCGTCACCATAAATTTCCGCAAATTTCTCCAAAAGCTGTTCCTTTTTCATCGAACCTCTCCTATCTATGTTCTTATTTCCCGTATCCGTTCGGATGGGTGCTGTGCCATTTCCAGGCTGAGCTGATGATCTGCTCCAGATCCGCAAACTGCGGCTTCCATCCCAGGATCTCCTTCGCCTTCTCGCTGGACGCGATCAGCGTACCCGGATCCCCCGCCCTGCGTCCTTCCATGACTGCCGGTATGGATCTTCCCGTCACATTCCTGGCCGCCTGGACTACTTCATTGACTGTGAAGCCCACGCCGTTGCCCAGATTGAAGATATCGCTCTCGCCGCCGTCCATCAGATACCGCACGGCCAGGATATGCGCCTGGGCCAGATCCGTCACATGGATATAATCCCGCACACAGGTCCCGTCCTTCGTGGGATAATCATCCCCGAATATGCTGATCGCCTCCCGCTTCCCATTGGGTACCTGTAAGATCAGTGGGATCAGGTGCGTCTCCGGGCTGTGATCCTCCCCGATCTGCCCGCTGGCATGTGCGCCACAGGCGTTGAAATACCGCAGGGACACATAGCGCAGCCCATGGGCCTTTCCGGTCCACTTGAACATCTTCTCCATGGACAGCTTCGTCTCTCCATAGGTGTTTGTCGGCTCCGTATGATCCGTCTCCCTGATCGGAATGCTCTCTGGTTCACCGTAGGTGGCGGCCGTTGAGGAGAACACGATCTTATCCAGGCCATGGGCCACCATGGACTCTAAGAACACTTTCGTCCCGCACAGATTGTTGTCATAGTATTTCAGCGGATCGGTCATGCTCTCCCCCACCAGGGAGTTGGCCGCAAAATGGATCACCGCGTCGATCCCCTGCTCCGCATCCAGCACACGGTCCACATCTTTCCGCCTGCGCATATCCCCCTGGTAAAACTCTGCCTTCGGATGGATGGCCTCCCTGTGTCCTGTCTCCAGGTTGTCAAAGATGACCACCTCATCACCGTGATCGATCAGTTCATAAACTGTGTGGGAACCGATGTAACCCGCGCCCCCAAGTACCAAGATCTTCATAAGATGCAAACTCCTTTCTTGTTGTCATTTATTAAGTGACCGCAAAACTTCCCTTCTGTATATTTTGTCCAAACTCGCAGTGACAGATGGATATTTTGCAAACTTCTAAACCGTTTATACCTCACTGTTCTTTGTTGAGAAAGCTATTGATATTTTCATCGGTGATCTTTGTATAAGGCAGATAGACATACCGGTCTTTTTCAAGATCGATCTGCTCCATCCCTTGTCCTGTCACCACAGCGACAGCGATCTGTGCTATGGCCTGTGCCTGTCCCTCTTTGTCGTTGTACACTGTGCCCGCTAACCTGGAATCCATCACAGCTTCCAAACCCACCCCTGTGCCGTCGATCCCGAAAAAGAGCGGCAGCGCCGACCCTGTATGGTTCAGTTTCGCATAGGCATCCACTGCCCCGAGGGCCATCGCGTCATTGTTCGCCAGGACCAGCTCGATCTGGTTGGGATACTGTCCGATCATCTGCTGCATCCGGTTCTGCGCCTGGGCGCGGTCCCAGTTGGCCATCCCGCTGCCCAGCTTCTCAAGTTGGACCCCTCTCTTTTTCAGGGCGTCCACCGCACTCTCCGTGCGGATGATGGCATCCTGGTGTCCGGCTTCCCCCTCGATCACCACATACTGGATCTTCCCGTCCTTATTGCGGTCCACCTGGCTGTCTTCCTGGATGGCAGCGGCCGCCAGCTCCCCCTGCATGGTCCCGGACTGCTCGGCGTAAGCCCCCACATAATACAATCGATCCCACTGCATCATGTCCTCTGCCACAGGCTCCCGGTTAAAAAATATGAGCGGCACATCGTTTTCCCTGGCCAGGTCGATGATCTCGGACGGGTCCGCCCGGTCCACCAGGTTCACACAGAGGACACGGCACCCCATCTCGATCAGCTCCATCACCTGGTCATCCTGGGTGCGCTGTGAGCCCGCGGCATCCCGCACTGTGACCGTGATCTCAAGCCCGTCACTCTCCTGGGCGGCCAGCTCCTTTCGCAGACATCCGATCAATTCACCGAGAAATGTATCGCTCTGGTCATAGCAGGCCACCCCAACCTGGATCCGCCCCGGCTTGTCCGGCCGCTGTCTCCCACAGGCACCGAAGCACTGCACACCCAGCAGGACGGCCAGCCCGAATATAAGATATTTTTTCACTCCATCACATCCCTGCCTCTACTGACTCATTGTAAAAATGATCTCCTGATTTTCTTCAGTAAATAATATATCTCTGCGCAGGACCGTGTGGGAGACCGTCTGATCCTTCATTTTGTAAAAAGGATGGCCCATGCTCTGGGCGATTTCCGTCAAACCCTGGTAACCCACATCAAACCCATCCGGCACGATCAGGCACTGCACGATATCCGTATCCAGGTAGTAGACCGCCTGCGTCGAGTGCCCGATCCCGTACAGCAACGCACCGTGCAGATCTTTTGCCGCCGCATGCTCCCCCGCCATCCGCAGACTGATATCATCCAGCGCGACCACAAGATCCACCTCCGGCAAAGATCCCAGGGATTCCTCCCGCGCATCCAAATCCCGACTGGAGACCGACCAGCGGATCTGAGCCCCCGCCTCTTTTATACCGTCCAAGAATCCCTGTTCCCTGTCGGAGGCCCCCTTGGGATCCGTATATTCCGCCAGGATCCCCAGGACTTTTCCATCCATATTTCCAACCTGGTCTCTCAGCAGCTCCTCTGCCAGCGCTGTACCCATCTGACGGTCGTTTGGCCCCACGGTCGGAAATGTCCGGGATGCCTGGGTACCCACCAGCAGGACCGGGATCTTCTTTTTTATCTTTTCTGAGAGCCGCTCTAGATCGCTTTCCGGGACAGGCTGCACGATGATGCCGTCCGCCCCGTTGTCTGTCTCATACAGGATGATCTCCTCCAGCTCCCGGGCCGTCAGCACCCCGCCTGTGCTGACAATGGACAGATCAATCCCCAGATCCTCCGCCGCCATCTTCAGGCCGTATTTAAAAGCTGACCACTGGCCGTCGTCCGGATCTTGGACCACCACGGAGACCCTGATGCAGTCGTCCCCGATCTTTTCCCATAAGATGATAGACACCAAAAAGAGCACCAGGATCGCCAGGACGGCTTCTGTCAGGATAAATATCTTTTTATTGTCTTTCATTTTATCTCTTCCATTCCCTGTGCCCCCTCTGTGTCCAGTTCCTCTTTACTGAAGAGATAACCCTTCTCCAGGATCTTCCTGCTCTCTTCCGTGTAGGGGACGGCAGGGATACAGATGATGACTTCTGTCCCCTCATCCGGCTCACTTTTGACCGTAAGGCCGTATTCTTTCCCAAAAAGGACCTGGATCCGTTTGTTCACATTGATCAGGCCCACCCCTGACCCGTGCTTGTGCACCCGGTCATTATCCGTCAGCAGCGATCTGGCCTCCTCCTCAGGCATCCCCATACCGTTATCGATGACGGAGAGGAGGATCCGCCCGTCCCGCTGCCTCCCGACTATCCGGATCTCGCCGCAGTCATCCATGCCCGCCACTCCGTAATTGATCGCGTTTTCCAGGATCGGCTGTAAGATGAGTTTCACCGTACAACAGGAAACAACGGACGGATCCACGTCGAATACCATGGAAAATGTCTCTTTATGGCGCACTTTCTGTATGTTCATATAGCTCTTCGCGTGTTGGAGCTCATCCTTTATGCTGATCACTGTGCGCCCTTTGGATAAACTGATGCGGAAAAATCGCGCCAACTCTGAGATCATAAAGACCGCGTCATCATTGCGCTCCCCCTCCACCATCCAGGTGATGGAATCCAGTGCGTTGTACAGAAAATGGGGGTTGATCTGGCTCTGCAGAGCGTCCAGTTCACTCTTTCTGCGCTCATTCTGTTCCCGGACGATCTCTTTCATGAGCTGATCGATCTGTTCGTAGGAATTTTGCACGGAGATGCCCAGATGCCGGATCTCCTGGGAACCGCCAATGTAGATCTCTGGCTTTTCCCCCGCCTCATATTCCAGAATGGACGCATCCAGTTTTAAGATCGGGCTGGAGATCCTGACAGCCACGACCCGGTTTATGAACACCAGCATCATCGCGATCAGCAGCATGAAGATCATGATAAAATACCGGATGTTGAACATCCCGGATGTGAAAGCCGGATAGGGGATCACGCCCACCAGCTTCCATCCTGTATAACTGATCGTGTTGACCACCACCTTCCGGCGCTCCCCGTTAAAGACTTCATCGTAAACGCCATCCTTATAGGCCGCGGCCTGCCTGCTGTTCTCCGCCGCGATGCCGCCTCTGATCTGCATCTGGCGGGTGTGGTAGATGATCCTCCCATTACTGTCGCACAGATAAAAATACTGTCCGCTGCCCGACGCATTGATCTGTCTCATCATCCGGGCGATGCTGGAATAATCCATATCCACAAGGAGCACCCCCGGCCGGGAAGTCCCCTTATCCGTCAGCTCCACCACACGGCTCAAGGAGATCACCCAATAGTAGCGGAAAGAAGCATCGTCAAACAGATTCTGGATATGCGGCACGGAAAAGTGCATGTTCTCCCGCTCGCCCATGGCCCGCTCATACCAGCCCTGCTGGGTGATATCCGGATCCTCCTTCTGCCAAGCCACCGGCTCTGCCGCCAGAAGGCTCCCGTAATCGTTGTACACCGCGATGCTGCGCAGATTGTCACGGTTCGCCTCGTAGAGGAGGTTCATCCCCCGCTGGATATCCTGGTCCTGGCTGGAAAGATCATTTTCTTTGATCACATTATAATAGATGGAATCCGACACCCTGCGCATGCTGATCAGGTAATCCTCCAAGTTCTCCCCGGCCTGCTCCATCAGTTTCTGCGTGCCCGCGATCATCTCCTGCCGGGCCGAGGCAGAAAACCGGAGATACATCACGATGCCCATGATCAGCAAGATGCAGAGGGAGGTGATGGAAAAGGCAGCCATGATCATGGATTGGATCCCTCTGAATCTGTATTTTTTCAGATTCCTGAAATACTTATCGCCCACTGTCTGCATGCTCCGTTCTGTATTTGGACGGCGACACCCCGAATCTCCTCTTGAATACATAGCTGAAATAATTCGGGTCTGTGTAGCCCACCTGTCTTGCGATCATATAGCTCTTCTCATTTGTCTCGATCAGAAGGCGGGAAGCCCGCTCCATGCGGTGATCCGTCAGATAGGCGACGAAGCTCTCCCCCGTCTCCTTCTTAAACATGGCGGAAAAGTAAGAATTTGACACGCCCAACGCCGCGCAGATCTTATCCAGGGAGAGTTCTTCATCCGCATAATTGCTGCCCACATATTCCTGGGCCCGGGCGATCAGTGACCGGGTGGACCGGCTCCGCGCATGGATCATCTGCTCCCGGAAAAAGAGGCTGATATCCAAAAGCCACTTCTCCAATGCCTCCGGCTCCAGATCCAGCAGACTGCCGTACATCTTTTCCACATCCCCGATCTTGTCCTCCAGAACGATATCGTTGTTCAGCGCAAACCGGTACAATGCACTGATCAGCTCCATGATGCCGATGTGATGATGCTGCATAGATCTATACTGGGATGTGATGCTGGTCAGATACCGGCTGACCGCCTCCCGCACCTCCTCTTCCCCGCCTATGCGGATTGTCCGGAACAGGCTGGAGAGCTCCTCCTCATCTGAAAAACTGGACGTTGCCATGTCCTGTGGGACGATCTCCTTCATATTGATCGCCCTGGATGCGCCGTAGATCGCACGGTACGACACTGCCTCCCGTGCGCTGCTGTAAGACTGCGGCAGTTCCATGACCGTCCGGCAGACCGGCCCGATCCCCACCGTGACAAAAGCCCCGACCATGCGGCGGGCGTATTTGCAGAACCGGTCACACTCATCGGTCAGCTCCGATACCTCATTTTCACTCTTAAGCTGTGCGATGAAGACCGTATTTCCCAGATAGGGAAAACTCTTGACCTGCCATCTCTCCCCCAGACGTTCGATCGCCTGTTCCCGGACGGACGTGGACAGGAGCAGGGGATCTATACTCTCCAATGCCTGCCTGGAGGACGTATGGATGACCAGGCAGCAAAAGAGCGGACCCTCCAAAGATATCTGATAATCCGCGAGATACCGGTCGATCTCATCCCCGCGGATCCGCCCCTCCATCAGGGCCGAATAGAAATCCGCCTGGAGCAGGGGCAGGGATTCCAGATAATGTTTCTGCAGTGTCTCCACGTTGCGCTTTTCGCTGATCTCCTGGTCCAGCTTGATCTTCAGCTGACGGAACACCTCTGTCAGCTCCACGGAATTGACAGGTTTGAGGATATACTCCTCCACCTCCAGATGGATGGCCTCTTTCGCATACTCGAACTCATCAAATCCTGTGAACAGCAAGATCTTGGTGGCCGGAAATGCCGTCTTCACCCGGTCCGACAATTCCATGCCATCCATATAGGGCATCTTGATGTCCGTCACCAGCACATCCGGCTGGGACTCCTCCACCATCTCCAGAGCCTTTACCCCATTGTCCGCAGATCCGATCACCGAAAAGCCCAGCGCTTCCCAGTCGATCTTTTTCACGATGACTTTTATCGCTTCCTCCTCGTCGTCTGCCAAGAGCACGGTATACATATCCACAGCACCTTTTCCCCATGTATCGGCCTTTCCTTTTTTTGTTATTATAACAGGATCGGGGACGGATGTAAATTCTCATTCCAAGAGCGTTTTCAATAAATATTTTATGTCAACTGTATATCACAAAGTGGGACGTGCACTTGGCGTGGATGGATCTTCAAACACGCTCCGGCTCTGACCATATTTAAAATGATCGTCAAAAAAAGAGCCAGTATCTGCTCTGACTCTTTTTTGCCGTCCATCGATATCATTTTTTCTGGACATATTTCAGACAGTCCAGGGTGACCGCTGAGATGATGATGATCCCCTCAAATACGAACTGGAGGTTCGTGTCGATGCCGAGGATCGTGAGAGAATAGGTCAATGCGGTAAAGATCAGCACACCGACCACCACCCCGGAGATCTTCCCGATACCGCCGGTGAAAGATACGCCGCCGACTACGCAGGCCGCGATCGCGTCCATATCCCAGCCCTGGCCATACGCCGCCGACCCAGAGCCCACCATACGCGCACATTCCAGCCAGGAACCGAAGCCGTAGAGGATACCTGCCAGGATAAAGGCCCCCATAGTCACACGGAATACGGAGATACCGGAAACGGATGCGGCCTCCGGATTCCCGCCCACGGCGTAGAGATTCTTGCCGAATGTGGTCTTGTTCCAGATAAACCAGATGATCGCGATCGCCGCCACCGCCCAGAGGATGATCGTGGGGAATCCATTCACTTTCGGGATGATCATGCCCGGGATCGCCGGTTCGATCGCGCCGAAAGACACACCCTTTGTGGCATAAGTGATGATACCGAAGATCATCAGCATGTTGGCCATGGTGGAGATGAACGGGTGCATCTTGAATTTCGCGGTAAAAAATCCGGCCAGCGATGTGAAACACGTACATAAGAAGATACAGGCCACCAGCGCCATGATCACCCGCAGACCGATCGAGACTCCTGTGAAATCGAAGATGTGCCCGAAGACACCGCCCGTATTTACGCCCTGGTGCATGATGATCGTGGCTGTCGTCATACCCATGCCCACCATACGCCCGATCGACAGGTCCGTACCTGTGAGAAGGATCAGTCCCGCAACACCCAGAGCCAGGAACATACGCGGTGAAGCCTGCTGGAGGATGTTCAGCACATTGTTATATGTAAGTAAGGGTGTATTCTTGACCACCGGCGTGATCACGCACAGCCCCACAAAGATCAGGATGATGACGATGTACAGACCATTTTGCAAAAGGAATGACCTGCGGTTAAATGTATACTTATAATTTTCCCACTTCTGCGCCCTCGACTCTGCAAATGTAAATTTGGACATGCGCAGCATATCGATCAGATGATATCTGTGGGTGTAGGCCGCATGCTGCCTGTCTTTGATCTGCTGGAGATCTTTTTCCAGTTCCATCTTGGCGGCAAACAGACGGTTCTTGTGCACATACTTTTCGTCTTTTATCTCATTGTGGTCCGAGATCTTTGCAAGGTTCTCTTTGTGCTGCCGCTCCAGTTTCTCGATCTCTTTGCTGTAGTTTTCTTTCGCCAGGGCTCTCTCCCGCTCGCAGCTTGCTCTGACCGGCTGAAAATACGCTTTATCAAACTCCGCTTTCAGGAATGCTTCCGCCTCGGCGATAAGGCTGTCGATCGCAGCCTTATTTTTTGTCTCGATCGCTCTTGCCTGTTCCAGTTCCGCCTGGTATTTTTCAATCCTTCTCTCTTTCTCTGTTTTTGTGTAAATGTGATCTCTCTTTACACTGTCGATCTCACTCTGGATGGCGAGGACTTTGTTTGTACCGTCTTCCCTGAGATCGTCGATCTTTTTCTGGATCGCTCCCACACGCTCGTCGATCGGCGCGCGCAGCTTCATCTCCTGTTCAGCTGTAAGGATCTTGTTATCCATATCCGTTTTGCCTCCCTATAGGTATTTGGCGCTGAGCCTTAAAAGTTCTTCCTGGTCAGTTTCTCTTGTGTTGACGATCCCGGAGAGATGCCCGTTGGACATGACCCCGATCCGGTTGGTGATGCCTAAGATCTCAGGCATCTCCGAGGAGACGACGATGACTGTCTTCCCCCGTTTCGCCATATTGATGATCAGTTCATAGATCTCATATTTTGCGCCCACATCGATCCCCCTCGTCGGTTCGTCCATCATGAAGATCTGGGGCCCCCTCTCCAGCCATTTCCCAAAGATGACTTTCTGCTGGTTCCCGCCGGAAAGGTTCGCGATCATATCTTCCGGCCCCATACATTTCGTGTGCATGACCTTGATCTCATTGGACGTCGCCTTGGTCATCTTCTGATCGGAGAGGGCGATGCCGGACTTATACTGGGGCAGGTTTGCGATCGTGGTATTGAAGATCAGGTCCCCTTTCAGGAAAAGCCCGTTGGCCTTCCGCTCCTCTGTGATCAGCGCAAACCCATGCTCCATGGCTTCCAGCGCACTGTTAAAATTCATGAGGCGGTCTTTAAAATACACACGCCCCGCCGCCCGGGTGCGGATCCCGAAGATCGTCTCCAGTAATTCGGTCCGACCGGCCCCCACCAGGCCGTACAGCCCGAAGATCTCCCCCTCCCTCACATCAAAGGAGATGTCCTGCAGGTGGGGCTCAAACTTCGTGGACAGGTTCTGGATGGATAAGATCACATCTTTCGGCTCATTATCCACCGGCGGGAACCGATTCTCCAGGGAACGCCCCACCATGGCCGCGATCAGCTCGTTCATATCTGTATCTTTTGCGTTTTTTGTCATGACCAGGTTGCCGTCGCGCAGCACCGAGATCTCATCACAGATCTCGAAGATCTCATCCATTTTGTGGGAGATGTAGACAAGGGCGATCCCCTGGCTTTTTAACATCCGCATCATCTCGAAGAGTTTGTCCACTTCCTGTACCGTCAGGGAGGAGGTGGGCTCATCTAAAACGATCACTTTAGAATTATAAGAGATCGCCTTTGCTATTTCACACATCTGTCTCTGTGATACGGACATATTCCGCATGGGCTGGGTCAGGTCCACGGTCATCCCCAGTTTCCGGAATAGATCGGAGGCTTCCTTTTTCATCCGGCCCTCGTCCACGATCCCCATGGCGTTCACCGGATAACGGCCGAGGAACAGATTGTCGATCACGTTCCTCTCCAGACATTGGTTCAGCTCCTGGTGCACCATCGCGATGCCGTTTTCGAGGGCATCCTTCGGCCCGGAGAAACTCACCTCCCGACCCTCCAGGAAAATATCACCTTCGTCCTTTTGGTAAGTCCCAAACAGACATTTCATCATTGTGGATTTCCCTGCGCCGTTTTCACCCATGAGCCCCATGACCGACCCCCGCTTGAGTTCCAGATCGATGTGATCCAGCACCCGGTTGCGCCCAAAGGACTTGCTCATGCCCCGTATCGATAAGACGGTTTCCTCTTTCTTATCTGCCATTTTGTCACTCCTCTATACATGATCGATAGTTTATCCTCTCACTCAAAAGCTGCCAGAAAGTCATCCTTCCTGGCAGCCCGGTCTTAAAACAGATGCAGATCATTACTGACTGAGCAGAGATGTATAGGAAGCTGCATTATCTGTCTTAACCATATTGATCGCAAATGCATCGTATTGACTTGGATTTCCAAGACGGTTTGTAACGTTCGATTCTGTCTGGCCGTCACCGCCGATGTACTCGACATCCAGATTTAAGATGTCATCGTAGCTCTGGAGCAATGGCTGATAGGTGGAACTCAGGAAGTTATCGGAAGCGTTGTAGATGTTCAGCCATACTTTCTTCTTCGCATGAGAACCCTCGTCAAGCTGCGCGGATACCGGATCATAGATCTTCGTGGAATCTGTGAAATCCTGATAGTTATCAGCTGTGACCGCCACGTTCAACGCATAGTAGGAACGCTCATCTTCTTTGTACACATATACATCGTCTGTCAGGACATTGCCCGCATCATCT
Organism: Clostridia bacterium; assembly: GCA_910575625.1. GTDB lineage: Bacteria > Bacillota > Clostridia > Lachnospirales > Lachnospiraceae > MGBC164599. The sequence goes on along the minus strand of CAJTFD010000002.1, from coordinate 184,657 downwards.
GCCGTCCCGATCCCTGTGTCAACGTCCACGCCGTCCAATGCGTTGCGCAGCACCCTCAAGGTCAGGTACGCCTGTACGTCTGCATGCTGGCTGATCGTTCCGCCGTAGCCCTCTGCAATGGCTGCCACCGCATCGCTGTTTGCGTCATAGCCGAATGTGGGCACTTCGTTTTCTTTTGACCATGCATTGAACATGGACATGCCCATGCCGTCGTTGTTGGAAGCTATGATGTCGATCTGATCCCCAAAAGAGGAAGACCATGTCCCGATCGCATTGCCGGCTGTCGCCGCATCCCAGGTGGCCCCTGCGGAATTCTTCATCTCCTGGGAAGCCAGCTCACGGACGACGTATTTCTTTCCGCCCACTTCGATCTCGCCGTCTTGAACGATGCTGGATGTGCCGTCGGTGTTGGTGCCGGCCGGATCGCTGTTGATGTTGCCGTCTTTTTCCACGCCGGTCCCGAGAGCCTTGCGGACACCTCGCGTACGCGCGATGGAATCGTTGTGTCCGATGTCACCGATCGCCAGCACATAGCCGATGGTGCCGTCGCCGTTGCGGTCGATCTTGTCGATATTTGCTTCAATGTATTCTTTGACCATCGTCCCCTGGAGTTCCGCGCCCTGGTTAGCGTCAAATCCGACATAGTATGTATCCGCATTGAAATTCAAAGCCGTCATGTCCAATTCTCCTGTGGAGCTGTTGGATGGCTGACGGTTGAACCATACTAAAGGCTTGTCTTTATTTGCAGCCGCTGCGCCTGTGTCTGCTCCCGCATCCCCATCTTCTTTTGACGGCGCCTCGGTGGCCTCCTGGCTGTCAGCGGCCTGACTGCTCCCCGCGTCAGTACCCTTATCGTTGGAGCCGCATGCTGCCAGTGAAAGTCCTAACAGTACGGCCATTGTCATTGAAACTACTTTCCTTTTCATATAAATCTTCTCCTTTCTCCCCAGAACATGTTTGAAAACTGCTTTATGTCAACTGTATGTCACAATTCGTGAAAGACCTGTTCCGCATGAGGGACGCGCAGTCGGCATGGATGGGTTTTAAAACATACTCTAGTATTCCCAGATCCTCTTTGTTGATATTGACAGTATATAAGATATTTTATGGATAAAACATAGAATATTTTTCACTTATCATTGAAAATTTTATGGTCTTCTTATCATATTCTCCTATATTGATCGACTGATCTGTCAAAATACACGCTCTATTGCTATAATGGCGGCTGATGACCTCCAACAGCTCTTTTTCTTCCTTTTATCTATAGTAAGAGGGATCACATTTCAAAGACTGCCCGCATCCCCAGATAAGTCATATAACAATCCAATTTGCTGGTGACCTCAAACGGCGCGTGCATCCCCAGCACCGGCACGCCCGCATCCACCGTATCGATGTTCCGGTTGGCCATGTAGAGGGCCACCGTACCGCCGCCGCCCACATCGGTTTTTCCCATCTCCGCCACATGCCAGAGGACACCGGCCTCGTCGAACGCTCTGCGGACACGGCCCATCACCTCCGCAGACGCGTCGGAGGCCCCTGATTTGCCCCGGGAGCCTGTATACTTACATATGCCCACACCCCGGTTGATGTAGCTCGCATTGTATTTATCATAGACCTCGCTGAAATTCGGATCAAAGCAGGCGGTCACATCGGCGGACAGACAGAATGAATGCTCATAACAGGTCTTTAAGGCCACCCCCTGTGTGTCGCACAGATCCGAGATAAATGTGTCAAAAGCCCAGGACTGCATACCGGAGACGCCGTCTGAGCCGATCTCCTCCTTATCGGCCAGCACACATACACATGTCCTGCCGCCCTTTTCAACCTGGAAGAGAGCCTGCAGGGCCGCATAGGCGCATACTCTGTCATCCTGTCCATACCCTCCGATCATGGAACGGTCCAGCCCCACATCACAAGCCGGATAGGCAGGCACAGCACTGAGTTCCGCGGAAAGAAAGTCTGCCTCGGTGATCCCATATTTTTGCTCTAAAAGATCCAAGACCATCAGCTTGATACGATCCGCCCCTTCCGCTCCCGGGAAAGGACAGGTGCCCACGAAGAGGTTGAGGTTTTCCGGATCGACCGCTGTGCCCAGGGGCTTCTTGGACTGTTCCACAGCCAGGTGCGGCAAAAGATCGGGGATGACCAGATAAGGGTCGCCCGGCTCATCCCCGATGCAGACCCGGACGGATGTCCCGTCTCTGCGGATGACAACGCCATGGAGTTTCAGTGGGATCGACAGCCACTGGTACTTGCGGATGCCACCATAATAATGGGTCTTCATCAATGCGATTTCCCCGTCCTCATAGAGGGGATTGGGCTTGATATCCAGGCGGGGCGAATCGATGTGGGCCGCTGTAATCTGGATACCCTCAGAAAGCGGCGTTTCGCCGATGACGGCCAACATGACGGACTTGCCTCTGTTTACATGGTAGACTTTATCCCCAGGTTGGAGTTTACTGCCCCTCTCAAAGGACACAAAACCTTGGGCTTTGGCCAGTCCCACCACTGTCTCCACCGCTTCCCGTTCCGTCTTGGCCATATCCAGGAACCGTTTATAGCCCTCGCAATAATCTTCCATCCGAGCCTTTGTCTGATCGTCGATCTGGTCATAGCCGTTTTTCTTTTCGTTGAAAAGAGCGGCTTTGCGCTCTTCCCATGATCTCTCCGGTTTCTTCTGTACACTCATGTCAAACTCCTCCTTTTATACCACTCCATCGTCTCCGGGCCGTATACCGCGCTGCCCTCTGTGTCTCGATATGACTTATTTTAATGCATCCTGCCCGTCCGGTAAAGCTGATCTTTACTATATATGACTTTGGCGGTTAAATATCGACGGACATTTCTCAGCCGGACTTTTTATCCCTCTCGCCCTTGTAACGCCCGCACAACCTCTTGAAATCCTCCCCATCCTATGCTATAATCCCTACTGTCAAAAATCAAAAAACAGACCAAAATATCTCGAGGAAATGACCTATGCCGATCAAAATACAAAATGACCTCCCCGTAAAAGGGATCTTAGAAAAAGAGAACATCTTCATCATGGATGAGCACCGTGCCACGCATCAGGACATCCGTCCCATCCAGATCTTGATCTTAAACCTGATGCCGCTAAAAGAAGACACTGAACTGCAGCTCCTCCGCTCCCTCTCCAATACACCCCTGCAGGTGGACGTGGCTTTCATGCGGATGAGCACCCACAGATCCCGGCACACATCCATGAGCCATCTCAATAAATTTTACCTGAGTTTTGCTGAATTGAAAGAACAGAAATTCGACGGTCTGATCATCACCGGCGCACCGGTGGAGCAGATCCGCTTTGAGGACGTGGATTATTGGGATGAATTGGTCAAGATCATGGACTGGAGCACGCAGAATGTGACATCCACCCTCTTCCTCTGCTGGGGCGCGCAAGCCGGACTGTATCATTTCTTTGGGCTTCCCAAAGTACAGCTGGAACAGAAGCTCTTCGGGCTCTATCGACACCGGGTGTCCAACCGGAAGATCCCACTGGTGCGGGGATTCGATGACGTCTTCCTAGCCCCCCATTCCAGGCATACTGACGTTCCCATGGAGATGATCCGCCAGTGCAGCGAACTGACCGTGCTGGCTGAATCCGATGAAGCCGGGCTGTTCCTGGCCATGGCCCACGAAGGGCGGCAGATCTTCGTCATGGGCCACCCGGAATATGACCGCATGACACTGGATACGGAATATAAGCGCGACCTGGCCAAAGGGCTGCCCATACAGCCCCCGGCGAATTATTACAGAGATGACGACCCCTCCAACCGGCCAGATCTTCTGTGGCGTGCTACAGCCAACAATCTTTACACCAATTGGCTGAATTATTATGTGTACCAGATCACGCCTTATGACCTGGAAGGTACGCCGTTTTGATGGCGGAAATGCTTTAAGATCCTAGGTTGTACGCTTCGTCCGCCTGCTTTATGTATTTCACGTTTTTTCACACAGATCCATACAGTTTTACAGCAAAATGGTGTAGTTAATGGTGTAGTAAAATCTTAAAAATGGTGTAGTGGATCTCATGCCATCTTGCTCCTTATGTCAACCATCTTGCTCTCAGCCTGCGGCACGATCTTCTCGATATCCGTCATGGATCTTTCGTCTGTTACATGGGTGTACAAGTCCATGGTCATTTTCAGGCTTGCGTGTCCAAGGCAACTCTGCACCACCTTTGCATCCACTCCGTTTTCAAAACATCGTGCGGCGAATGTGTGCCGGAATGTATGACCGCTGAACACCTCAAATTGGTCGTCCAGCGGTCTTACCAGGTTTATCTGCTTTATGACCGCTTTTATCGCATCTGCATATATCTGGGAATTGAGCGGTGTGTTGGATCTCGTCACAAACAGATGATCGTTCTGCTGTTTTGGCCTTTTCTGCGACACGACCATTTTCAACTCCATCTGCTTTTCAAGATATGTCCGGCATACACTGTTTATCGGTACTTTTCGATAACTCTGCTTTGTTTTCGGCGGCTCAATGTGGAATGTCTTTCCACTGTCTTCAAGATACTTTTGGTAAACAAGTGTTTTGTTCACGTCGATAAATCCATTTTGAAGGTCTATGTCCGATGATCGGAGGGCGAACAGTTCTCCCGGCCGCAGCCCCGTATTGACCGCCACATGAAAAAGATCATCATAAAAGGTATTGCGGCAATGATCAAAAAATATCGCCTGTTCTTCGAGCGTGAGGGATCTTGCCTTGATCTCCTTGTCTGCCCTGAGTTTTATTCCACTGACCGGATTGTTGATAACAAGATTGTCTTCAACCGCTCTCTGTTCCTGCCAATCCCTATATAGCCAATCTCTTTGTAAATGCATCCGGATCACCTTCCTTATAACGTTCCCTTTCCTGCCGCTCCCCGTAGCATCTCCTTATCTATATCAAAGTCAGACTGGTAATGCCTTGTCCTCGATCGTATCATATAGGGTATATGTTTCCCAATATATATCATCAGCTCCATAGCACAGATCACCCCGGTACAGTTTCCCATCTTTGTGCCCCAATAGATACCCATGCCCTTCCATATACCCGACTAACCTGTCCCCATTTTTCCTCCTCTCAGATAAGCCATTTTTTTGCACAACAAAAATAGGGTAAAAAATCTCCAAGATTTCTTACCCCGTATCATGATCCACATCATTTTATCATCTTGACCTGGATCTAGCCAACATTTACTTTACAGCCACCATCTCACTATCGATCCATCCCTTTACTCTTGACATACTGACTTCGAGTAATTCTGCGATCGTACTGTCAGGATATCCTTTTTTGTGCATATTATAGGCCATCGTCCTCTTCGCATTGAGCTCTCCTTCCGTCCGGCCCATTTCCAGGCCTTCTGCATAGATCTTTTCACTGATTTCACACATGATCTCGTAACCTCCTTCCTCACACTTCAAAAAATGCACCCTTTTTGACAGATCACCCTGGCTCATATCATCTGGGTCTGCCGTTTTAAAATACTGCATCAGCCTTGCTGTTTCCGAACCATCATCGACTGCGGCATTGACATATAGGATATGTTGGCCATCATCGTATCGCACTCCTGTACTCTTAAAATATTTTTCAACTGGATAGCTTGTACGCCCCGCCTTCCATAAGTCTTTCTCACTTATGTATATGATGTACACATCTGGAAGATCGGAATACGTTTTTCCTTTCATCAGATATCCACTGTCGACCATCGCTCCATAAAACCTCGTGCGCCGGGCATGATCGATGGTATCAGCTCTCTGTATCTCCAGATTGAAAAGTCCCCCGCTGCTGTCCTCGGCCAATATATCCAAGATCGCATCATGGGATGTGATCTTAGACACACGGTATTGTGACCGCACCTCCAATACTATCAAGTCCCTGATCCCCGTCAGGATCCTCAATACATGCTGACAGGCCGCCTTATCATCCAACGCCACTGACATTAATACATTGCTCAACAGATCAGATCCCATACTGTTCCATCAACTGTTTCTGAAAATCTCCATCATTGGTAGAACGTTCTAAATCTTCAAAGCGTTTTTCTCTTATCAGATATGAATGCAGCTTATTGATACGTTCTTCTGCATGTTTTTCACCGGCTTCTCTTCCAATCCTTTCACCGGCTTCTCTCCCAATCCTTTCACCAGCTTCTCTCCCGCGTTCTTCTGCCTCCCGCATCATCTGGTTGTAATCCCTGATGGCCTTCTGCCTAGCTTCATATTCCAGACGTTTTTCCCTATCCTGGCTGATCACCTGCAGATGCTCATACGCACTCTCAATATACGGATCCTTCTGTGCCAACATATCAAACTCCTCCTTCCCTTCGGCATTGATGAATCTTGCCCATAGTTCAATATCACTGCATCCTTCTCTGAGTTCCTCTGGAAGTTTTGGTAATTCGATGACATGGAACTCCATCTTATCCGTATAGATAAAATGCCGTGTATCTTCCATTATATGGAAACAGGAATAGAATCCTGTCTCCTTATGGAAGAGATCAAAGTCCAGAATACTGATGCTCACGCATTTTTTGAACACATCATAATCCTGGCCGGATAGGATCTGATCCACATACATCTTTGACAGATAGAACAATGCCCGTTCTGTCCATACCCTCAGTTCCGTCAACTGGATCTCTATGTCCGCCTCCGTGTCATCATTCATCAAGAGCCGAACATCTAGGATCCCCAGTTTATCGTCTTCATGCTCCTTGCGCAGGTTCGTGTTGAGGATGCGCGTCTCCTTGATATCTTCGGGCCGGATCTTCAATACCGCAGACAGAAAACCTATACGTGCCCGTTCATCTGTCATAATCTCCTTAAATGCAAAGTCTACTTTTGGCCTCATCAAAAAATCATCCATGGATCCATATCCCCCTTATGCCCTAAAAGATTTATCTTAAAATGATAGTCTATAATGTATACATAATGTCAATCCACTTTTATAAATCCCAAAAACCAGCAATCCCATATATCAATCTTATACGAAATATAGAGCGTGGTCAATGCTCAATCCATAATCCACACTTTTATCCCAGCCATAAATTTTTTGACCGCAGTCAGAAAAGTGGAACATCCCTGATCTCTCAGTCTATATCAAAGCTCTTTTCTGTTTACGTGTTCGTACAACATCTTTTTGATCATGCAGGATACTAAAAATAAATTGTATCCCTTGTCAAGGACATTTTGAATTTGTGTAGTACCCGATTTTCGGACATCTACACGCAATCCATACCCCTTGCCATGGATAAGACATTTCGTGTGATCACCACTTTGCCTTGGCGCATTGAAAAAATCTAATCCACTCTTGGGACGCCCTTTGAAAAGGGTGTCCCGCCGCTCAGGCATCCCTGGCCTAAACTTTTACTCCGGGCTCTGCCCGAACCCGCCCTCGCCGGGGGCAGGAAAAAGGAAATAATCCTTTTTCCTTATAAAAGGGTAATCCGTGAACTTTATGTCAAGGGACTTTCGCGGCATATCCTCACCCGGCCAAAAACGTGTCGGGCTACGGTATTCCACGGTTCCCTTGACAACGGTTCCGCTCCTTCCGCATGGTGATGCAGGGTTTGATTGTTTTCGGTTTTCTTGTCGGCTGCGTGAATGCCCAACTCTTCCGGCTGCTTCTCATATGCTGGTGGCGCCGGTGTGTTTGGGACATCCAGTGGGTAGATCCCACTTGTGACGAACTGATAGTATTCATTTGGCGATAGTTTTGCCAGGTGCCACTGGTAACGCTGGTTATTGTAATAGTCCATGTGATCGTCCACGACCACCTTGACATCTCCATAGCAGGAACAGGCCGCGATCTTGTCTTTTATGTGGTCTTTCATATGGCCGAAGAAGCTTTCCTGCGGCGGATTGTCCCAGCAGTTGCCCTTGCGTGACATGGACTGCCTGAGCCCTTTGTCCTGCACGATATCAATAAACTTGTGGCTTGTATAATGGCATCCCTGGTCGCTGTGGATGACCGTCTCGGCATGGAGCGAGATACCATGCCTTTTGATAAGCTGCTCTACTGTTTCCAGGACGAAGTCCACTTCCAATGACGGGCTGAGGACATACGACAGGATCTGCTTCGTGAATGCGTCCAGCATGGTCGACAGGTAGGCGAACGTCCCATTGTATGGAAGGTACGTGATGTCCGTCAGCAGCACCATCCGCGGGCCGTAGCATTCAAACTCGCGTCGCAGCAGGTTGTCCGCTACGCTGCTGGTCTTCAGGGCCCTGGCCATCCTTCGGTAAGGGTTTGCCTTGCGGACAGGGCATGACAGGTTGTATTTGTCCATGAGCCTCCGTATTTTTTTGAGGTTCATGATGACCGGGGGTTCCATATGGAGGAGGGCCATATATATGCCTTTTGCCCCTTTGGAATAGCCACGCATACGATAGGCTTCCAGTACCAGGTCAAAATCCTCACGGTCCCTCTGCTCCTGCGCTTCCCTGATGGGTGCAGCCTTGAGCCAGGCGTAGTATCCGCTCCGGGATACGCCAGCCATGGAGCATAAGGAGCTGACTGACAGGGAGTTGCCTGCGGCCTGTAGGGTTTCCTGGATGATCTCATAGGCGCAAGAGGATCCATTCATCAGCAGTGCACCTACCTTCCTGTATTCCTGATTGAGGAAATTTTTTTTAGGAACTCCATTTCCTGCTTCAGGTGATCGACTTCATGCCGGAGCTGTTTCAGTTCGTCATCGCCGGACGGATGGCCTTCCAGGGCATTTCCCCCATTGCTGCGGCTGCTGTAGCCCTCGCGGAATTCCCCGTGCCTTTTGGATTCCTCGCGTATGTGCTGCGGGATGCTAAAGAAACGCCTCTCGCCGATCGATCCAACGCTGAACCCGTGGTCTTCGAGGATCTTCCTGGGTGTCCCACCGGCCCTGCAGGCTTCCATGAATAGTTCTTTGAACTCCCTTGTGAGGGAAAGGCGCGTGGCCGTGACGCTATAAACATATGGATTCTGGCGCAGCTTTTGCTGCTGCTCTTCGGTAAACTGTTTCCTGCTCATGGCATCCTCCTTCTGTATCTACTATACCATGCCAGAGCAAGAGACTGTCCAATTTAAAGGGTAGGATTCGTGCTGATGTCCAAGGAAGCGGGATCAATTAGTGTGACTGTCCGATCTGTCGGGACCGACTTGACGATATGCCTAAGATGAGGGGACTACACTAATTAGATTGTCCACGCTTATGGGTACATTATATCTTACTCCTTATGGCAGCCACCTTGCTCTCAGCCTGCGGCACGATCTTCTCAATATCCGCCATGGATCTTTCGTCTGTCACATGGGTGTACAAGTCCATGGTCATTTTCAGGCTTGCGTGTCCAAGGTAACTCTGCACCACCTTTGCATCCACTCCGTTTTCAAAGCATCGTGTAGCGAATGTGTGCCGGAATATATGGCTGTAATGTCGGTCTACTCTTTTATCCCACATATACTAAATCCCCAGGATATCGCTGTATGGGGTCTGATCAATACCCTGGGATCATATTTTTTATCATAAAATCGGTTTACATTTCTTAAAATATGTGTTATTATCTTTAAGGCAATTTCTTAATGGGGGTAGCTAGGCGCTGGTGTGCCTCGCGGTCTTCAAAACCGTTGTGAGGGGTTAAGAGCCTCTCAGGTGAGTTCGATCCTCATGTACCCCCGCCAAAAAATAAGAAATGAGGTACACAAGATTGAATATAGATAAGAAAGAGCGTCTGCGCTCTCTCTATAAAGTTGACGAGGTGCTTCAGGACGAGTGCCTTGTTTTTTTTAAGGAAAAACTACCTTACTCCATGATCGCAGACAGTGTCCGCAAGGAGATCGATCTGCTCCGGGAGGCCATCTTAAAAGAGGATGACTGTCCGCCTGCACTGCTGGACCGTCCATTATTTTTAGACCGGGTGATCAGCCGTATCCAGGCAAGATCCACCCCCAGCCTGCGCCCTGTGATCAATGCCACCGGCACAGTGCTGCACACGAACCTGGGGCGTTCTCCCCTCTGTAAAAAGGCGATGGAACATGTACAGGAAGTCTCCTGTTCTTACTCCACCCTTGAATACGATCTAAAAAGCGGTCGGCGCGGTTCCCGCCATGACCATGTGGAATCCCTGATCTGCCAGGCCACCGGCGCCGAGGCGGCCATGGTCGTCAACAACAATGCGGCCGCCACCATGCTGGTATTATCCAGTATGGCCGACGGACGGGAAGTTGTCGTATCCCGTGGCGAACTGGTGGAGATCGGAGGGTCTTTCCGCATCCCTGACATTATGAGTCTGAGCGGCGTATCTTTAAAAGAAGTGGGGACCACCAATAAGACCCATCTTTCCGATTATATCCAGGCCATAGACAGTGAATGTACGGCGGCCCTTATGAAGATACACACCAGCAATTATCGGATCATCGGTTTTACCGAGGATGTCCCGCTGTCTGAACTGCGCAAGCTGGGCGACCGGTACGCTCTGCCTGTCATTTATGATATGGGCAATGGGCTCCTCACTGACCTGAAGGACCACAAGATCTTCGAACCGGATGTACGGGAAGCCATGAAAGCCGGCGCCGATATCATGCTGTTCAGCGGCGATAAATTACTGGGCGGCCCCCAGGCCGGTATCATCATCGGTAAGAAAAAATATATCCAGGCGATGAAGCGCCATCCCCTGGCACGTGTGGTGCGTATCGATAAGATGACGCTTGCCGCATTGGAAGCTATATTTTTCGAATACCAGGATCCAGACAAGGTTCTGGAGAATATCCCTGCCCTGCGGATGCTCACCTGCACAAGAGAAAAATTATACAAGAGAGCCCTCCGCCTAAAAGAAAACCTTATGTCAGATGCGGGTACACTCCATGTCAATGTGGAGCCCTGTGAGGATTTTGTCGGCGGCGGCTCTGCCCCGGATGTGCGTTTAGAGGGATGGGCGGTCACTCTGCATTCGGATATCCGTACGACAAAGCAGATCGAATATGCCCTGCGCAAAAGCCAGACCCCGATCATCTCCCATATCAGCCAGGATAAAGTCTGGCTCCATATGCGGACGATCTTTGATCAGGATATGGCGGCTATAGCTGAAAGTATCATAAAACTGAAAGGATAATGTTTTTATGCAAAATATCATCATCGGGACTGCCGGTCACATCGATCATGGAAAGACCTGCCTGATCAAAGCGCTCACCGGTACGGATACAGACCGTTTAAAAGAAGAAAAGAAGCGCGGCATCACCATTGAGCTTGGTTTTGCCAAAATGGAGAGTGATGATGCCGACACAAACATCGGCATCATCGATGTCCCCGGACATGAAAAATTTGTAAAGAACATGCTGGCAGGCATCGGCGGCATCGATTTTGTACTTCTGGTCATCGCGGCCGATGAAGGGATCATGCCCCAGACGAGGGAACATATGGATATCCTGAAGCTGTTGGATATCCAACATGGTTTTGTCGTCCTGACTAAATGTGATAATTGTGAGGAAGACTGGATCGAACTTGTAAAAGAGGAAGTGACGGAATACCTGGCGGGCAGTTTTCTGGAGGGTTCGCCCATTTTTGAAGTGTCTTCCCATACGGGACAAGGCATCGAAGACCTGCGTACAGAGATCTTAAAGATCATCCCCACGCTCCCCGCCCACAACACAGACCCGGATATGTTCCGCCTGCCCATTGACAGGGTCTTCACGATGAAAGGACATGGAACAGTCATCACCGGGACTTTGATCGAGGGAAGCTGTCGGACAGGCGATGAAGTTTCCCTGATGCCGACAGGGATCAATGCCAAGATCCGCAGCATCCAGGTCTACGGCCAGGAAGCAGAACAGGCATTTGCAGGACAGCGGACTGCCCTGAACCTTACAGTCAAGACCGAGGCGATCGACCGGGGATCTGTGGTCGCAAGGCCAGGCAGTATGATCAAAACCTTTATGGTGGATGTCCGTCTCTATCTGCTTGAAAATACACAACGCACTGTGCTCAACAACAGCCATGTCCATTTTTACTATGGCTCCGACGAGGTCATCGGAAAAGTCGTCTTACTGGACCGGGATGAACAGCTTCCAGGGGAAACGGCCTATGCGCAGATCCGGTTTGAACATGAGATCGCATTAAAACGTCTGGATCATTTTGCCATCCGCTTCTATTCACCCTTGGAGACCATCGGCGGCGGCCTTGTGCTGGATGCCAGCCCCAGACGTCACAAACGCCGCCAGGAAGATGTCCTTGCATCCATGCAGATCAAAGACACCGGGACAAAGGAAGAACTGATGGAAAGATTCCTGGAAGAGGAAAGCCCTGTATTCCCGGATACACGGCTTTTGTCCTTAAAGACAGGCTTTCCCCTGTCCGAGGCGACAGCCATCCTGAAAAAATCAAAAGGTACAGGGCGTGTCCTGGAGATCGGGAAGGATATCTACATCCACAAACAATTTTACGACAGCATCTGCCCTCTCCTCACGAAGATCCTGGAAGATTTCCACAGATCCAATGCCCTGACAGAAGGACTTTCCAAAGAGGAGGTAAAAAGCCGTCTGACACAAAGGCTCTACGGCGCCGACTCCCGGGATATCGACACTTTCTATGACTACCTGATCCAGAAAAAAGTGATCAAAGAAAAAGACGGCCTGACTTCCCTGTACGCATTCGTCCCTAAACAAAGTGTGGATCACAGGCAGGAATCACAGGCCATCATCGCGCAATACAAAAAAGCCGGATTCGCCATGCCGAAAACGGATGACATCATCAATAAGAGCAAGAACGCTAAGATCACCCGGCAGCTATTGGATAAAATGGTCAAAGACGGGGAGCTGATCAAGGTCACGCCAGCCTACTATATGCATAAAGACTGTTATGAACAAGCGCTGGGGCTTTTGAAAGATCATATCCAGAAAAATGGGAACATCACGTTGGGCGATTATCGGACACTCTTAGACAGTTCGCGTAAATATACGCAGATGATCCTGGAGTATTTTGACAGCAAACATATCACAAAACTTGCAGATGAAAAACGGACTCTTCTTTGATCAAGGCAGACTGGACCGTTACAAACGACGCACCCAGCTTCCCATCCAAGATCGATCCGAACCCTCCCAATATGTGCCCCATGGGAAAACGCATCACATCGGTATTAAAAACATATTTTACTTAAAACAAAGATAGAAAAAGAGGCCGCCTTCGAGCAGTCTCTTTTTCTATATGGCCTATTTCTATTCAATATCCAACTGCGCTTCCAATGCTTCACGCGCTCTTTCGATATCCTTCGCCTCCAAGATAGCGATCTGGCCTGGCCTCTGGACATCGTAGAATTCAAACCGGCCCTTATTGCAGAGACGGCCGTTATTTTCGGATTCCGGATCTGCCACAACATCCACGATCTTGTTGTCTTTGACCAGAAGGACACGTTTGCACCCTTTCTTACAGTTATAGCAGACAGATTCCACTTTCTTTGCTTCCCACGGACGATACATAGAACGGTTCTTCGGCCTTAAAGCACCTACTGGACAAGCCTGGATACAGTTTCCGCAGAATTCACATTCCATGTTGTTGATCCACTGATCCTGGAATGGAGCAGCTGAAACCTTGGAATTGAATCCCCTCTTGGAAAGACCGATCGCGCTGCGGCCTACCAGATGTTCACATGTATTTACGCATCTGTGGCAAAGGATACACAGATTCGGGTCATATGTAAAATATGGATTGGAATCATCGATCGGTTTCTTGACCATCTCACCTTCGTAAGTAGTCTTTTTCACGCCATACTCATAGCAGAGGGACTGGAATTCACAATCACCGTTGCCCGCGCAGTCAAAGCAGTTGTTGGGATGGTTGGAAAGCATCAGATCCAAGACACCTCTCCTAGCCTTTATGACTCTCTCACTCTTCGTAAGGATCTCATTGCCGTCGGCAATGGGGAAAGAACATGCCGTCACCAATTTCGGCATACCCACGATCTCAACCATACACATCCGGCAGGATGCTTCCGGTGTCATAAATTTCAGGTAGCACAGGGTGGGGATCTTAATCCCCACACTCTGCGCTGCCTTTAAAATAGTTGTTCCAGGATCCACTTCAACTTCTTTGCCATCTATTGTTGCATGGATTTTCTTTTCGTAACTCAAGATAGTACCTCCTGTACACAATATTTCAAAAAGACAGACATTTAAGCCTTATAAATAGCGTCTTTCTTACACTTAGACATACAAACGCCGCACTTCAGGCACTTAACAGTATCGATCTCATGCGGTTGTTTCTTCTCACCAGTGATCGCATCGCCTGGGCAATTCTTTTTACAGAGACCGCATCCGATACATTTCTCAGCATCGACATGGTAGGATACCAGGTTCTTACATTTACCAGCCGGACATTTCTTATCTTTAACGTGGGCAATGTATTCGTCTTTGAAATATTTGTATGTAGACAATACAGGGTTCGGAGCTGTCTGTCCCAATGCACACAAGGAGTTCTCTTTGATCAGGTTACACAGATCCACCATACGGTCCAGATCTTCCATCTCAGCTTTGCCGTCTGTGATCTTATTCAAGAGTTCTAACAATCTCTTTGTACCGATACGGCAAGGTGTACATTTACCACAGGATTCATCTACCGTAAACTCTAAGAAGAATTTAGCGATGTCGACCATACAGTCGTCTTCGTCCATAACGATCAGACCGCCAGAACCCATCATGGAGCCGATGGATACCAGGTTGTCGTAATCGATGGGTACATCGTAGTTTTCCAGGGAGATACATCCGCCGGAAGGACCGCCGGTCTGTGCAGCTTTGAATTTCTTGCCGCCTGGGATGCCGCCGCCGATGTTCTCAACAACTTCACGCAGAGTCGTTCCCATTGGGATCTCTACCAGACCAACGTTGTTGATCTTACCGCCGAGAGCGAATACTTTTGTACCTCTGGATTTCTCTGTACCCATGGAAGCAAACCACTCAGCGCCTTTTAAGATGATCTGCGGGATATTTGCCCATGTTTCAACGTTATTCAAGATCGTCGGCTGACCGAACAGACCTTTTACAGCCGGGAATGGCGGACGCGGACGCGGCTCACCACGGTTGCCCTCGATGGAAGTCATAAGGGCAGTCTCTTCACCACATACGAACGCACCGGCGCCAAGACGCAGGTCGATATCAAAGTCAAAACCTGTGCCAAAGATATTTTTACCTAACAGACCGTATTCTCTGGCCTGTGCCAAAGCGATGTTCAGACGGTCTACAGCGATCGGATACTCTGCACGCACATAGATGTAACCCTGGTCAGCACCGATCACATAACCTGCGATCGCCATTGCCTCAAATACAACGTGAGGATCGCCCTCTAATACGGAACGGTCCATGAACGCACCTGGATCGCCTTCATCGGCGTTACAGCAGACATATTTCTGTACGCCTGGCTCTCCGCCCATTGCAAACTGCCATTTCTTTCCGGTCGGGAAACCGCCGCCCCCACGGCCACGCAGACCTGAGTCTGTGATGCATTTTACAACATCTTCCCTTGACATAGTCGTCAGGACTTTAGCCAGAGCCTGGTATCCGCCTGTTCCGATATATTCATCGATACATTCCGGATTGATCACACCACAGTTCCTTAAAGCAACACGGTTCTGCGGTTTGTAGAAATTGGTCTGGTTCATGGAGATGATGCCGTCCTCGGTCACTGTCTCCTGGTACAGATATTTTGTGACCACATTGCCTTTTACCAGATGTTCGGAGACGATCTCCGGAACATGTTCTAATTCCATGTTTGAATAGAAAGCTGCTTCCGGATAGATGATCATAACAGGACCCAATGCGCAAAGGCCATGGCATCCGGTGCGGATCACGCATACTTCTTCTTCCAGTCCGGCTGCTTTGATCTCTTCTTCCAGTTTGTCAGCGATCTTCTGGCTGCCTGAAGATGTACATCCAGTACCTGCACATACCAGAACATGTGAACGGTATTTACCATTTCCTCTCTCAGCGTGCTCTTTTCTAAAATTAACGATATCCTGATTTTTTTCTTTGATTTCTTGTAATTGATCGATCGTAATCACTATGTACGTCCTCCTTAACTATTCATATTGTGCGAGAATGCCATCAACCATATCAGCAGTCAGACGTCCATGGACTTCTCCATTCACAGTCATAACTGGCGCCAGACCGCATGCGCCGATGCAGCGGCAGGCTTCTAATGAGAATTTGCCGTCTTCTGTACACTGTCCGCCTGTGATGCCTAAAACACTCTGCAGTTTGTCGTAGATCTGGCCGGAACCTTTTACATAGCAGGCCGTACCAAGACATACAGAGATGTTGTATTTTCCCTTCGGATACAGGGAAAAGAATGAATAGAATGTAACAACGCCATAGATTTTAGCCAAAGAAACCTGTAATTCTTCGGAAATGATCTTCAGCACTTTTTCCGGAAGATAGCCAAATATATCCTGTGCCTGCTCTAATACAGGGATCAGCGGACTTTTTGTTCCTTTATATTTAGCGATCAGTTCTGCTAACTCGCTTTCCTGCTCTGGTGTTCCCCTATAAGGAATGTTGATCCTTTCGTCACTCATTTTATAATATCCTCCTTATTTCACATGAACTTAAGATCTTCGGGACACCGGCCTACATCCCATCGATGCCCCTTGGACCTTTATTTTATTATAAGTTTGCCGTATATTTAAAACATTTTAGCCTTTTTTTTGCGTACGATATTCGGTACTTCCATATACTGGCAGCATTCCTTCTCTTCGGTCGCTTTTTCTACATGGACAGCGGTCACCTTATACTCAGGTGTCTTGGAGAAATCATCCAAGTGGTCGCCGACCAGCCAGTTCGAGTTACCGTCTAAGAAGTGGAACGGCATCCAAACTTCGCCCTTGCTTGTCTTACCGGATACTCTTGCCCAAGATGCAATACGTCCATGGGGGGAAGATACATATACTTTATCACCGTCTGCGATCCCAAGTGCCGCTGCGTCCTCTGTGTTGATCTCGATGAAGGACTGACTGGAGATCTCGTTGATCTCTGGCGTCTTGGCGGTCATCGCACAGGCATTGTAGTGATAGAGTATACGGCCCGTGATCATGATGAACGGATACTCTTCAGATACCTGCTGCGTGGACGGCTGATATTTCGCCGGATAGAAGTAGCCTAAGCCCCTTGCAAATTTACCCACATGCATGATCGGGGTGCCAGGATGCTCTTTCGACGTACAAGGCCACTGCAGTCCCCTGCCGCCAACTTCCGGGCTGTCAAGTCTTTCATGGCTGATACCGGCGAAAGACGGAGTAACGGAGGAAATCTCGTCCATGATCTGGGCAGGTGTCAGGATCGGCTGATCATAGCCCATCCTCTGCATGATCAGAGAGAAGATCTCAGTATCTGGTTTTGTGCCAGGGATCTCGATCGCTTTGCGGACCCTCTGTACACGACGCTCTGTATTTGAGAACGTGCCTTCTTTTTCCAGATATGAACGGCCAGGCAGGATAACATCAGCATATTTCGCTGTCTCTGTCATGAACAATTCATCCACGACTAAGAAATCCAGGTTTGTCAGCGCTTTGATCACGTGGTTTGTATCCGGATCTGTCACGATCGGGTCCTCACCAAAGATGAACAAACCTTTGATCTTTCCATCGATCATATCGTGGAAACATTCTGTTGCCATCCGACCGGGTTGTAAATGTTTCAGGTCTACGCCCCAGGCTTTTTCAAATTTCTCTGTGACAGCCGGGTCTGCGACCTTCTGGTAACCTGTATATACGTTTGGCTGCGCACCCATGTCACAAGCGCCCTGGACGTTGTTCTGTCCACGGATCGGGTTCACGCCGCAGCCTGCTTTACCAAGTTTTCCGACCATCATCGCCATATTGGACATGGACATAACGCCCTCTGTACCTGTGTGGTGCTCTGTAACACCCAGGCAGTACATGATCGGTGCACGGTCTGCTTTCGCATACAGACGTGCCGCTGCACGCAGATCTTCGGGATCGATATGACAGATCTCACCAACTTTTTCTGGTGTATAATCCTTCACGATCGCGGCCAGTTCTTCAAATCCTTCTGTTCTATCAGCGATAAATTCTTTGTCGATCAATCCTTCTTCAATGAAGACGTTCATCATACCATTTGCGAATGCAACATTTGTACCTGGTTTCAGTTTCAGGTGGATCGTCGCTTTCTTTGCAAGGTCTATCTCACGAGGATCGACTACGATGAGTTTTGCGCCCCTAGCCACTGCCTGACGCACCTGCATACCAATGACTGGATGCGCTTCTTCAGGGTTAGAGCCGCACAGCAAGATCACATCGGAATCATGTGTGATATCTTCGATGGTGTTTGTCATAGCACCAGAACCTAACGTCATTGCCAGACCGGCAACAGTAGGTGCATGTCAAACACGGGCGCAGTTATCGGTATTGTTAGACTCGAACGCAACCCTGGTCATCTTTTGGAGCATGTAGATGTCCTCGTTGGTTGAACGTGAGCAAGCAAAACCTGCCAGCGCCTGACCTCCATATGTATTTTTGATCTCAGAAAATTTCGATGCTACCAGATCCAGGGCTTCATCCCAACCAGCTTCTCTGAATTCGCCGGTCTCCCTGTTCTTGATGAGCGGTGTTGTGATCCTTTCGTCGCACTGAGCGAAATCAAAGGATGCGGAACGTCCTTTCACACACAGTAAGCCCCTGTTGGACGGGCCGTCTGCCGCTTCCACATCTACGACCTTGTTATCCTTTACATATACATAGTATTGGCATCCGGTCGCACAGTGGGGACAAGTTGTAAGGACTTTCTCAACATCCCAATGACGGTACTCTTTTTGTTTTTTCATGGTAAGCGCGCCTGTCGGACATGCCTGCACGCAGTTACCACAGGATTCACAGTTGCTGTCTGCCCAATCCATGCCGAATGCAGGACTGATCACAGATCTGAATCCACGCTGTGTCGTGTCGATCGATCCGCGGCAGGTACGTTTCTGACAGGTATTCACACACCTGTGGCAGAGGATACACAGATTCGGGTCATATGTAAAGAATTTGTTGGAGTCGTCGATCGGTTTCTCAACGCCTTCAAACGGCACATCCTTCACACCGTACTCGAAGCAAAGATCCTGCAGCTTACACATACCATTCTGCGGACATGAGAAGCAATCCGTCTTGTGATTGCTCATTAACAGTTCCAATACGCCTCTCCTGGCTTTTACGACTCTCTCGGTCTTGGTATGGACCACGTTGCCGTCAGCAGCAGGGAATGAACATGCTGTGACTAACTTTGGCATACCTTCGATCTCAACCATACACATACGGCAAGATGCTTCAGGAGTGACATCTTTTAAATAACATAATGTTGGGATCTCGACGCCGGCGATCTTTGCGGCTTCTAAGATCGTAGAGCCTTGCTCGACTTCTACAGCGATCCCATCGATGGTCACTTTAATCATCGTATCTCCTCCTTGATTTTTTCATAGCTAATAAAACATTTCAGGATTTTACGGGATTGACTCCCGTTCGTATCTCTTATACATCCTGTACTCTCCTGTTCTTGATATACGCTCTTTTATTTACGATCATTTACGACAAAGATAATACGTCGATCCCCACCCGCGGGGCCAGTACTTCCGGTATCCGTATACTCCCGTCCTCTACCAACTGGTTCTGCTCAAGGATCGCCGCAAACAGCCTGCTCGTGGCCAATCCGGAACCGTTCAACGTATGGACATACCGGAGCTTGCCGCTTTTGTCCCTGTATCGGGTGTTCGTCCGCCTCGCTTGGTAGTCCCTGGCATTTGAGATGGAACTGACTTCTTTGTACACACGCTCCGCAGGGAGCCAGACTTCGATATCATACGTCTTGGACATCGCCGTGCTGCACTCGCCGGCCGCCGACCGTATGACTCTGTAATGCAGATCCAGTGTCTGCATCAGATGCTCCGCCTGCCTTAAGATCTGTGCGAAGGCTTCCTCCGACTGCTCCTGCGCCACAAACTGTACGTTTTCCACTTTGTTGAAATGATGCCCCCGGATCATCCCGCGCTCATCCGGATCTTTGCTCACTTCCCTGCGGAAACAGGACGTGTAGGATGTGTATTTCAGCGGGAGCTCATCGCTCTTTAGGATCTTATCCCTATGCAGATTCACCAGCACCGTCTCGGCCGTGGGGATCAAAAACTGACCGTTCCCCTGGATCTTATAGGCTTCCTCCTCAAATTTGGGGAACTGCCCGGCCCCAAACCCACAGATCTCGCGCGCGATCGGGGGCAGCATCACCATCTCATAACCGGCCTTCTGGTTTTCCTCCAGACAAAAATCCAACAACGCCCATTCCAGCCTGGCGCCGACCCCTCTGTAGATCCAATAGCCGCGGCCCATCAGACTGACCGCTGTCTCATAATCGATCAGACGATGCCGCCGGCACAGCTCCATATGTCCTTTGGGCTGAAAACCGAATACAGGTTTTTCTTTATATGAATACAGCACCTCCATATCTGCCTGCATCTCATCATCGAGCAGATTAGGTAGCCTGAGCAGGGCATCCTGCAGCCGCTGTGCCTTCGCACGCAGGATGTATCCCAACTCGTCGAGTTTATCCTCTATCCGGTAGATGGACATCAGCAGATCCCCTGCTTCTCTTCCCTGCTTCTTCCGGGCAGCCACCTGTTTGGATAAGAGGTTCTTCTCGTGCGTCATCTCCTGCAGCTCTGTCTGCAGTCTCAGTTTTTCTTTATCCAGACCGAGGAGCTCCTCCACGGAGATATCCAGGCCCCTTCTCTCGAAATTCTCCTGTACCTGCTCCGGATGCCTCCTGATCTGCTGTATGTCTAACATATATGTCTTTCCACGTTAAAATATTATGATCATTATACAAATAAACCGACACTATCATGCTTTTATTTAATAGTTATAACATAAATCTGTTGGTTTGTACATAGGAAGTTGTGAAATTTTAAAAATTCTGTAATTTTCCCCTTTATTCATTTAAGATTATAATACTATCATTTAATATTTTGATGTACATATATCTTAGCCAGATGGATCATCACCGCCCCTCATCTGCACATATGACAGGCAGCAAAATGCTCTTCTCCCACTTTCTGCAGGACAGGTTCTCTGTTTTTACATTCTTCTGCCGCGTGAGGGCATCTGTTCTGGAAGCGGCAGCCTTCCGGCGGATCTATGGGACTGGGGATCTCGCCCTCCATGCGGATCCGCACTTTATCCGCTTCCACCCGCGGATCCGGGATCGGGATCGCGGATAAGAGTGCCTGGGTGTAGGGATGTCTGGGCGCGGCGTAGAGCTGGTCTGCAGTGGTGATCTCCATGATCTTTCCCAGATACATGACCATCACTCTGTCTGAGATGTGTTTGACCATGGAAAGGTCATGGGCGATGAACATATAGGTCAGCCCTCTCTCCCTCTGGAGCCGTTCCAGGAGATTGACAATCTGCGCCTGGATCGATACATCCAGAGCGGAGATCGGCTCGTCGCAGACGATGAATTCCGGCTCCACCGCCAGTGCCCGCGCGATCCCGATCCGCTGCCTCTGCCCGCCGGAAAACTCATGCACATAACGGCTGCCGTAGGCCGGATCGAGCCCTACTGTGGTCAAAAGGCTCTCCACCCGTCTCTTGATATCCGCCTCGTCTGCCGCCATCTTGTGGGCGCGGATGCCCTCTGCAACGATGTTTAGGACCTTCATCTTCGGATCTAAGGAGGCGTAAGGGTCCTGGAAGATGATCTGCGCCTGCTTGGTAAATATGCGCCGCTCCTCTCTGTCCATGCCATGCACGTCCCTCCCGCGGTAAGACACCTGCCCGCCTGTTTTTTCATAGATCCCAAGGCAGGTGCGTCCGCAGGTGGTCTTCCCGCAGCCGGATTCCCCCACAACGCCTAACGTCTCCCCTTTTCGGATGCAGAATGATACGTCGTCGACAGCTTTCAAGATCTTTTTCCTGCCCGCTTTAAAATATTTTTTTAATCCCTGTACTTCCAATAGATACTCTGTATTATCTGTCATCATCTTTCTCCTTTTGCAGCCAGCAGCAGACATGATGCCCTTTTGTCAGATCGGTTTCTTCGGGAAATCTTTTTGCACAGACAGGGAGCTTCTTTTTGCATCTGTCCGCAAACGGGCAGCCGGACGGCGGATCTGCCATATTGGGCGGGGCGCCTTCGATCGTTTCGAGCCGCCCTCCCGAGACATCCAGTCTGGGCACCGCCCGCAGAAGCGCTTCTGTATACGGATGGGCCGGATGGTAAAAGATATCCTCGGCGCTGCCCTTTTCCACGACTTTTCCCGCATACATCACGATGATATCCTGGGCAAGATCTGCCACGATCCCCAGGTCGTGGGTGATCAGGATGATCGTCATGCCCTGGGACCTCTGGATCTCTTTCATCATATCCAGGATATCGGCCTGTATGGTCACATCGAGAGCCGTTGTGGGTTCGTCCGCGATCAAAAGTTCCGGATGCAGGGTCAGCGCGATCGCGATCATGGCTCGCTGGCGCATCCCGCCTGAAAATTCGTGAGGGTACTGTTTCATACGCATGGCCGCATGGGGGATGCGCACCTGTTCCAGCATATGGATCCCTTCCTGCCAGGCTTCTTTTTTTCCCGTCTTACGGTGTACCCGTATCTTCTCTGTGATCTGCCTGCCGATATTCATCGTAGGATTTAAGGCGGTCAATGCATCCTGAAAAACGATCGAACACTTCTGTCCCCGAAAGCTCTCCCACTGTTTCTCTGTATAGCGCAAGATATCTTCGCCCCGAAAGAGGATCCGGCTCTCGGGCGCTATCTTTCCCGGCTTCTGGATCAGGCCCATGATGGCCTTGGATGTCACAGATTTGCCGCAGCCGGATTCCCCGACGATCGCGGTGACCTTTTTTTCTCTAATGCCAAAAGAAATGCCCCGGACCGCCTGTATCCTGCCCGCATAGGTGTCGAACTCCACAGACAGGTTTTTTACTTGTAAGATCTCGCTCACGATCTTCCCTCCCTTCTATAATCTATTTTATTTGACTAATTTTGGATCTAAGATCTGCTGGAGCATATCGCCTAACACGTTGAAGCACAGCACCGTAATCAAGATCAAGGTCCCCGGGACGACGGCCAAGAGCGGGTTGTGCAGGATATACTGCTGCGCGCTCTGCAGCATACTGCCCCAGGAGGCCATCGGCAGCTGTACGCCGTAGCCGAGGAAGCTCAGCGCGGATTCATCTAAGATCGCGTTGGCGATGCTCAGGCTGGCCGCGACGATGACCTGCGGCATGAGATTGGGGATGATGTGCCGCCAGATGATCGTGCTCTGGCGCACGCCCAGCGCTCTGGCCGCTGTGACGAAATCACGTTCTTTTAACGACAACGTCTGCGCCCGTACCACCCTGGCCACCTTCGTCCAGGAAAAAAAGGCCAGCATCAGCACCAGCGTCGCCATATTGCGCGGCATGAACGCATACACAACAATGATGAACAAAAGGCTCGGCACCGATAAGAATATATCCACGATGCGCATAAGTGCCATATCGATCTTGCCGCCCTTGTACCCGCTGATCGTCCCGATAAATGTACCGACGATGACGGCTACGCACATGGCCGCGGCACCGACCAGCAGGGATATCCGCCCGCCGTAGAGCGCCCTGGTAAATGTATCTCGTCCCAGATCGTCGGTGCCCAGGATATGTCTGCCGCTGATCCCCTGGAGTTTCTCCGATACGTTCACGGCATCCGGGTCATAAGGAGACAGGGGTGCCAAAAGGGATGCGAGGATCACAAGGAGGAGCAGGCATGTACAGACCACCGTCATCTTATTTGAAAAGAATATCTTCTTCATCGCTCTTTTATCCATGCTATCCCTCCTTTCCCTGCTTGATCCTGGGGTCGGCGATCCCGTACAGGATATCCGCCAGGAAATTCCCGATCAGGAGTACGACGCAGGTCAGCATCGTGATCCCCATGATCATGGTATAGTCACGGCTGTTCACCGCGCTCATGCACAAAGTCCCAAGACCTGGCCATCCGAACACGGATTCCACGATAAAAGAACCTGTGATCAGCGTCCCGAAGTTCATGCCCACCATGGTGATGATCGGGAGCAGACAATTCTTCAGCACATGCCTGAGCAGCACCTGCGTCCGGGGCACTCCTTTGGAGATGGCCGTCATCACATATTCCTCTTCTTTTTGTTCAATGGTATTTGAGCGGATATACCGGACGAACACGGCTGTATTGTTCACACTCAGCACGATCACCGGGAGGATCCCGTGCCGGATCACGTCGGCGGCAGAATTTACCCCGATGGTGCGCATACCCGCGCTGGGGAGCCAGCTCAACCGCAGTGAAAAAACGATGATCAGCATGATCCCGAACCAGAAGGCCGGGAGCGAGATCCCCAGATAAGACACGCCGCTGATCAGATTGTCGATCCACCTGTTCTTGTGATAGCCGGCCAAAAGCCCCAGCGGGATGGCCAGCAGGACCGACAGGATCAGCGCCGCCCCCATCAGTCCGATCGTGTTGGGCAGCTTATCCAGGATCTGTTTTTTCACCGGCTGGTGATTGCTGACCGACAGACCCCAGTCGCCCTGCAGCATCTTCCCGGCCCAATTTGCATACCGCTGTACCACATTTCCATTTAACCCCAAGGACTCCCGCATAGCATCCAGCTGTTCCTCCGACATTTTATAAGTCGAGACGGAGGGAGATGTATACAGATAGAGCGGGTCGCCCGGCGAAAAATAGATGATCGAGAACGCGAACATGGACACGATCACCAATACCAGGATCATCTGGGCCAGCCGTTTCAGTATAAAATCTTTCATCATGTTCTCCTATAGAAAAAACTCATACGAAAAATAGATCCTGCCGAAAACAGGATCTCAGACTGTAGATAAAGTGTCGTTTGGTCATGGATGCTCGAAGGGCTGTGCCCTCGAACTGGGATCAAGTAGACGGAATTTATTTCCGGCTACTTGCAAAAAGCCCGATCTGTAGGGGCTTTAGCCCTTGTGCGAGCAGATCGGGCTTTTATCCTCCAGTATTAAAATTTATGGCGTAAGCCATGAATTTTACCAGAGTGGCGACTTTGTCGACACTCTGAGATCCTGCCGAAAACAGGATCTATCTTTATCCATCGTCAGATACTATTCAAAATAGAGTTTTGTATAGTCTTCAAATACAGGTGTCGTCTCGTAATACTCTGCGCCCTGCAGGTTGTCGCTGGTGACGAAGCAGTAGTTCGGGTATGCAATGGGGTATACCAGATATTCATCGATGGCTTTCTGCTGCAGCTCTTTGTAGATCTCAGCTCTTTCTTCCATATCGGTGGTCTCCCGGCCCTGCTTGAACAGGTCTAAGATCTCGTCGCTGGTGTCCACATTGATGCCCCATGTCCCGTCATACATGCCGGCAACGACGGAATCCGGATCCCCGATCGCGGCATATTCATTCAGATACAGTTCGTAATCCGCCTGGTCTGTAAAGACCACATCAAAGAAGCCGTTGGCATCGATGCCCTCGATCTCCACGTTCACGTCGATTGCTTTTAACTGCTGCTGGATCAGCAGTGCTGTCTCTTCCATGTAGGAGCGGTCTGTATTGTAATGCAGTTTGATCGTCTTGCCGGACAGGCCGGACTTCTCCGCGAGTTCTTTCGCCGTATCCAGATCCTGCTCGTATCCTGTGAGCTCTTCATCGTGGAAAAGGTTCTGGTTGCTGAAGATCGTGTTGGCCGGGATCCCCATGGATGCGCCGTACGCGCCTTCTACGATCTCGTTCTGGTCTAAGGCGGCGAACAGGGCTTTCACTGCGTCGCGGTCTTTCCATGTGTCAGAGTATTTATTCCATGCCAGGTATTTTACACGTCCTTCGCCCAACTGATGGAGCTGTGCGCCGTCCACGCTCTTGAACTCTTCCACCGTCGCGTCGGAGGAAGCGAGGAGATAATTGATCTCACCGTTCTTAAACGCCACTTCCTGTGCGCTGGGATCGGAGATCACCTGGAAGACGATGCTGTCAATCTGGGGTGCGTCGCCGTAATAGTCCTCGAATTTCTCCAGTACCAGTGATTCGCCGTCGTTAAACGCGGAGAGTTTGTACGGGCCGGAGCCGATGTCTGTCAGGTTTGCTTCCGCTGAGACGATGTCTGTGCTGCCGTCAAACGCATGCGCCGGGATCAGCTGTAATTTTCCCAGTACTTCCAGATAAGAGGCGGATGGCTGGGGAACTGTAAAGTTTACAGTCAGATCGTCCACTTTTTCATATTTGACCGGCTCCTCACCGACGAATACAGTGTTTGTGTAGCCTGCGCCGTTGTTGGTGTCCGCATTGCAGTCCGCGGTAAAGATCACGTCATCCGCCGTGATCGGCTCGCCGTCATGCCATTTCAGGTTGTCCTTTAATTTCAGTGTATAGGTCAGACCATCCTCGGATACCTCACAGCTCTCCGCCAGATAATACCGTGTCTCTTCCTGGTCCACATAATACAGCTCGTCCGCAAATGGTGATAATTGGAATGCGCCCTCTGCCATGGACTCCAGCAGAGGATTCAGATTTGTCACCGTCGCCGACACCGGGATCACCAGCTGGCCGCCCTCTGTGCTGCTCTTAGCGCTGTCTGCCTCGTCTTCCACGTCTTCTTCCTCGGCGCTGTCAGTCTCGTCTGCATCTGTGTCTGCCGTCTCCTCCTGCGCTGTCTCTTCCTGCTTTGCTCCTGTATCCGATCCGCCGCAGCCTGTGATCAGGACGGAGACCATGGCGATACTGAGGAATATGCCGATCAGTTTCTTTTTCATCAGAGTTCCTCCTATGCTCTTCTTAATGATATGTTTATGATATATTAATATACCTTGTTTCCATAAGGATTGTCAATGCGTTTATTTAAAATCAAAATAATAAGTCGATATTTTAAGAAAGAGCACACTTTTTCTTTACTTTCTGAAGTGGTAAACTAAAACTGAAAAGGCCGCGGCAAAGGTATCCTCTTTGCTGCGGCCACCTGTATCTTATAAGAGACGGACCGCTTTTATCTCGTTTTTGACCATGTAGCCGCTGTTCTTGATACACATCTGGCCGGCGGTCACGACCTGATCTTTTACACTTAAAACGGCATCCGCGTATCTCATGGGACCGCTTACGGGTACCTCCATCCACGCCATCTTCTCTGTCCCCAACAGTGCAAATGTCGTCTTGGGACAGAGGAAGATCTGCGCCCTGCCCGCGACGACCTTCTCCGCCCGTTTCAAAAACGGATAAGTGAACGTCTCTGTCATATACGCCATGTTCTTCGGACCCAGTATATTGAGGCCGCCGGAGGAATCTGCGTAGCTGATCATATCCACATCGTATTCCATCGCTTTCTCGATGAATTTAAGTAATTCTTCCGCAAATTTATCAAAGACCTGCCGCATCGTCTCCGGCTGTTTCCGCATGAAGCGGAACACGTGCCGTGCATCTATCAAGACATTTAGGATGGTAAAAGGCCCGGATATCAGCAATGCCACATTTTCACCCTGTTCCCGCAGATATCTGCAGGCTTTCAGCGTTTCGTGGATCCGGCCCTTTTCGTAGTCGATGGCCGGAAGCTTTAAGAGCTGTTCTGGGGTCTCGCAGATGTATTCTTTGGCGCGGGGCCCGGCCGCTGCATTTCCCAGGTTGATGATCCCGCCCATGGCTTCCGCCTCCAGTGTATGGCAGAAAGGCAGTTCACAAAAAGCCACATCTTCTTTTTTCTTGATCTCCAGTGCGATCTTTGCCATGGTATCCCAATGGAGATATGCATCCGGATATGTCAGATCCAGTTTTTCTGTCACATCGCTGCTGATACCCACGGCATTGTCGTATGTACAGTTGAAATCAGCGATCTTTCCCAATCAAGATCCCTCCCCTCATCATTCTTTCTTTTCTGCGGGCCTTGGAAAGATCAGGCAGTCTGAGAACAGCCGTTCATACCTTGCAGCGGCCCCCAGCTCCATGTAATCCATGTGGTCGGCCAGTTTTTCCATCCCGCGTTTGACCTGTGCGGACATCAGGGCCATATAGGCGCCTGTCTTGGATGAATTGCCCACATACTCGATCTTATCTCCCACCTCTTCTGGGAGGATGCCTGTCCCTGTCAGGCTGTCCGCCGGCAGATGCGCGCCGAACTGGCCCGCGACCAGGACTCTGTCAAGGTCATCCATCGTAAGCCCCGCCTTATCCAAGAGCGCGGTAAAGCCTGAGAGGATCGCGCCTTTTGCAAGCTGCACCTGTCGCACGTCCTGCTGGGTGATCAGCAGACGCTCCGGGGCCGCAGACAGGATAAATTCCCGTTTTTTCCCGTCGAGCTGGAGCATAGGGAAACGGTAGTCACTGGGATCGAGCTGTTCTTTTTTGATGAATGCGCCGTTGGGACGGATCAGTCCGACCCGCAGTAATTCCCTTACAGCCGCAAGGATGCCGCTGCCGCATATCCCGGCAGGCTCTCCGCCTCCGATCACTTTTATCTCGACGCCTTCTTCTGTGATCCGGACATCTTCGATGGCGCCCTGGGCCGCCCGCATCCCACAGCGGATATTCATCCCCTCAAGGGCAGGGCCTGCGGCACAGGAACAGCAGAGGAGCTTTCCATGGTCCGAGAGCACGATCTCACCGTTGGTCCCGATATCGATGAACAGGATGTTTTCTTTTGCATTTTTCAGCCCGCATACGTAGGTGCCGGCCACAATGTCCGCGCCGATGTAGGCGGATACCGACGGCAGGCAGTAGAGCCTCGCCCCTTTTGCCGCTTTCAGCCCAATCTGGGCGGCCGGGATATCCCTTGCCTGTACGAACATGGGGGCATAGGGCGCTCTTCCGATCGGAGCCGCGTCTATTCCTAAGAGCATGTGCATCATGGTACAGTTTGCCCCTACTGTGATCTCATAGATATGCTCTCTTTGCACGCCTGCCTGCGCACAGATCTCGCTGATCATATCATTGATCGAGTCCACGATCGCTTTTTGGAGTTGGCTGATCCCGTCTTCTGGGTGTTCCATCTCATAGGAGATCCTGGTCAGGACATCCAGGCCGAAATGTTTCTGCGCATTGATCATGGAGGCATCGGCCCGCTCTTCTCCGGTGCGCATATCCACTAATGCACAGACAACGGTCGTTGTGCCGATGTCCACAGCCACACCGTATAAGATATCGGAAGTGTCCCCCTCCTCCAACTGGATGAGCGTATCCCCGTGCAGGACGGCGGTCATGGTCCCGGACTGGTATCTTCCCGAAGCCAGCACCGCAAGATCCAGCCGTTCTATGGACAGTCGTCCTCTTATCTGTCCTCTCACCTGATCTTCATAGGACATCTGTTCGCGCAATCCAGGCTTCCTGATCTTGATGACCTGCTTTGTGATGTCGCAGTCCGGTGTGAAGTCCGGGATATACCCGGTGGTCAAGACTTCATGTGCGCGTTCTTTTTGGAGGAGCGCGATCTCAAGGTCATTCTCCGGGTTTAGGAGGCAGGCAAGACGCACGCCCGCAGCTAGTTCCTGCGGCCTGAGGAACTGCTCTTCCGTGGGATGCACGGCCGGCAGGGTCCC
This sequence comes from Clostridia bacterium, assembly GCA_910575625.1. Lineage (GTDB taxonomy): Bacteria > Bacillota > Clostridia > Lachnospirales > Lachnospiraceae > MGBC164599. The sequence goes on along the minus strand of CAJTFD010000002.1, from coordinate 155,137 downwards.
GGAGAGGATCTTTACCCGGCATTTTCCACAGACGCCCTTGCCGTTGCACGGGTTATCCACAAAGATCTTTTCTTCCAGGAGGATCTCCAATAAGCTCTTTCCTGTTTCGTATATAAAAGTTTTGCCTGACGGCTGTATGGTCATCTTAGGCATTTGCGGGAACCTCTTCTCTTAACGTCTGCAGGATCGCCTGGATATTGGAAAGAGGGGATCTGGTCCCCAGCCCGCACGCCGGGGCGATGATGTCTGAACCGCTCTCCACACAGTTTTTCGTAAGTTTGGCCACACGCTTTCGGTCGCCAAATTCCAAGGTGTATGTACTGACATTTCCCATCAGGACCCGGTCCTGCAGATTTTTCCTTGCCTCTTTCATGGATACGACGGAATCAAAACTCAGCACATCGCTGTGTACCAGATCCACCTGTTTATACACGTTCTTCATCTGCCCGCAGATATGGACGATCGTCCCGACCTTCGTCTCTCTTAACGTTTCCAGGAGCATGTTGAGATAGCGGACGGCAAATTCTTCAAACAGCCGCGGCCCTAAGATCTCACCAGTCCCGCTGGGATCCGATATGGCGATCACGTCCGCCCCCGCTCCCACCTGCGCTTTCGCAAATCTACTGACCTGCTCAGTCACGTACCGCATATACGCGTGGGCTTCTGTATTCTTTTTTCTAAGTTCTTTGTAAAAAGTCACCGGCTCCATCAGGGAGCTGGCCGTACTGACAGGCCCTGTCACATTTCCGATGATCGGCACATCCAGATCTTTTGCTCTTAAAAGGCGGATGGCATCCAGTACGACTTTGGCCCGGCCGGCATCTCCATCGATCGGCTTTATCTTTTCCCATTCGGTCACAGAGTCGATCGCGTAGCCGGTCACATGGGGTTCGTAAGTCTTGCTGCCCATCGTGACTCCTGCCCCCAGCGCTTCTGCCTCCACCGTCATGCAGAAGGGAACGCCCATATTTTCAAAACAGCCGTTCTCGTAATTGGCCAGCGCCAGCCGCGCCATCATCTCGGCGTCCGTGTGGGCCTGGGGCCAGCTTACACCGCTTTTATCCATCAGTTCCGTGGTAATCATGTTCATCATCCCGCCGGGGCAGATGCAGGGCGGACGGTCTACGCGCTCATGACGGAACGCCTTTTTTAAACGCTCTTTTTCTGATAACATATGTCGCCTCTCTTATCCTGCTATGCCCACCAGTTCTTTTGCTTTTTTTACCGCGCCCACTGCGTTTACAGAATATCCGTCTGCTCCGATCTCACTGGCGTATTTCTGTGATACCGGACTCCCGCCCACCATGACTTTGAACTGGCTGCGCACACCTTTTTCTTCCAGTTTTTCGATGACTGTCTTCATACCCGGCATGGTGGTGGTCATGAGTGTGGACATACAGATGATGGATGCGCCGATCTCCACTGCCTTGTCTACAAAGTCATCCAGGGGCACATCCCTTCCCAGATCATGCATCTCAAATCCGGCGGTATCCATCATGATCTTTACCAGGTTTTTGCCGATGTCGTGGGTATCGCCTTCCACGACGCCGATGACGACTTTTGGTCTCTCGGCGCCGTTTTCTTCCACGGGCAGGTGCGGGCGCAGCACGTCAAGCCCTGCGTACATCGCATCCGAACAGAGGAGTACATCTGTCACAAAATATTCTTCTGCATCGTACAGGTCGCTCACCTTGTTCATGCCGTCCACCAGGCCGTCCATGATCCCGTCAAATACCGGATATCGTGCCTCGAGATATTCGTTTGCCACATCAACGACTGTCTCATCTTCCATCTCTACGACACATTCTGATAGTTGTCCCAATAACTCTTCTTTTTGCTTTGCCATTTTTATCTTTCTCCTTTATGATATTACGGATTTTTGCCCGATCTGAAAGAGGATCTTTACCAAAAATTATACATTTTTCATCAAAAAAGTCAATGTATTTATCGGTTATTATAATGATATCTGTCACGAAAAGTATCCGATACGCCCCGCACCCTGCCCTTCTCCATAATATCTCAAGATATGATCTGCAGATTTTTCTGCTGCACGGATCTTTTTGTCTTGTATCCTACCGCTGCAATATAAGCTCAAAGCCAGATGTCAACCGACACCTGGCCTCACTAAAGACAGCGCACAAAAGATCATGCATATTCATCCACTGCATCTCCCGCTCCGGGGGTCTTCACCATTTTTCCATCCGGAGCGTATTCCCCTTCTTCCTCCTCTTTCTTTTGCCGCCGCTTGAGTTCTTCGATCTGTTTTTTTACCTCCTGGATCTTTTTTTCTAATTTTTCCACTTTTTTCTGATCCTTTGCGGCAACTGCTTTTTTCTTTTCATCCTGCAGCTGCGTAAGTTTCTTTTCCAATGACCGGATCTGCGCTTCATTGCCGCTCCCGTTTCCGGCTGCACCTGTACCAAAAGAAGACAGACTCGGACTGATCCCATTTGTCCCATTGATCCCCATATTTTTTCCTCCTTGAGAATTTATATACTCCAGTCTATCCGTTCTGTTTTCCGGTGTCAACCGACTTGGTGCGAGAGGCTGTTCAACTGTTGCAGATGGGATCGTCCTCCGTTTCCGGCAGCACCCAGAGCAGATCCAGCCGAAAGATCCCGTCTTGGACCTCTATTTTTACCGTACCCTGATATTTCTGCACGGCCGCTCTTATATTGGACAGCCCGATCCCATCGTCCGGTATTTCTTGTATGCTCTTTTCGCACCGGTTCTCTATGGAGATCAGATAAAAGTTTCCTTTTTTCTTCCCTGCTATATGAATATACCGCTCTTTTGGCAAAAGGGCTCTGCTCGCAAACGCCGCATTGTCTATGGCATTGGCCAGTGCGATACACCAGTCCATATCCGAGATCCCCGTCTGCGGCGGCAGCCGCAGCTGGCATTGGACGGGGATCCCTTCCCGTTCGGCGGCCGAAAGTTTGCTTCCTAATAAGGCATCGACTGCGGCATTTCCTGTCTGGACCGGATAGGTCAGACAGCCGCATGCTTGGTCCAGATCTTCCAGATATTCCCTGGCTTCCTCTATCTGTCCCCTTCCGATGAGCCCCGCCAGCAGGACCAGATGGTTCTTGATATCGTGACGGAATGCGCGGGTCTGTGCATAGCGTGATAATGCTTCCTGCACATAGATCTCCTGGGCCTGTTTCTGCTGTTCCAATAACTGGATGGTCTGCTCTGCCTGGATCGCGCCCGTGATCTTCCGAAAAGCCGCCAGGATCAAAAAAAGGCAGGCGCACGCAAAAAACTGCAGAAAAAATAACCCGCCATGATCGACCACCGGGAACAGCAGACCGCGTTCCGAATCCGCCACGAGGGTACTCCCGTAGATGCTGTCACGGGTGATCCGCTCCACCAGAGAGATGAAAAACGCGGGGACCGATAACAGGAGCAGGACCTGGCCGTCGTTCTGCCGGATGCTGGCAGAAAAGGTCTTTAAGATAAAAAAGACGATCAAAAGGGTCAAAAAGATATACAAAAGTTCTTTGACCAGGTCAAAGGGCGCCATAGAAAAAAGCAGGGAACCAGCCCTCCAGAGCGCCCAATATTCCACCCATTGCGCAATGCCGCCGCAGATGCTGCTGACAGAGACCGCCAGGACAGACACAGCCAGGGCGCGTCTCCATCTGCCGCGCAGCAGGATACATCCGCATACAGCAAACAGCAGGATCTCCGGCGCCAATGCCGCCATGCCTGATAAGTTCCACGCCGCCTGCGCCATGGTCAAGAGTATGCTGCAAATGATATAGGCCAGCCATTCCCGCCGCCGGAACAAAACGCTGCAGCATTTACAGAAAAAATAAAAAGAGATCGTTGGCGCCGCAAGATAGTGAAGGAGTATCGGCAGGACTATAAACGCCATATTTGCAGAAGCGGACATCTGCGGATTCCATAGTAATACACCATTCCAGATCAATCTCTCGTCCCCTCCCCCATAACGTTCTTTATCTCATATACTGCATCATGCCTTCCATCAGCGCCTGCTGCTGATTTCTGGAGACAGGGATGCGCGCCCCATTTTCTAATGTGATCATCCCGTCATTATATTCCCGCAGATGATAGAGATTCACCAGATAACTGCGGTGGCATTTTATAAAAGAACTGCCCAGTTGTTTCTCAGTCTCTTTTAGTCTACCGTAATATTCGATCACGCCGCTCTTTGTATGCAGGTAGATCTTCCGGTTGATGACTTCGCAATAATAGATATCCCGGACTTTCACATTCCTGCTCCAGGTTTTTGTCTGGATGAACAGGCTTTTTTCTGCGTTGTCCTTCCACCGCTTTAAGACACGTTTTAATGTACGCTTTAGACGCTCTGGATCCACAGGCTTGCACAGATAATCGACGGCCTCCACTTCAAACGCGTCCAACATATGATCTTCTAGGACCGTCACAAATATGATCGCACAGTCAGATCCCTGCGCTCTTAATCGTCTTGCCAGTTCAACGCCGTTTAAGCCGGGCATCTGGATATCCAAAAACAAGAGATCCAGGTGGGAAGGATCCTCCAGAAGATCCCTCGGATCCAGATAATGGATCATCTCAAATGGTTCTCTCCATTGTCCTAAGACCTGGGCTGTCATCTGTCCGATCTGTTCACACATGGCGGCCTCATCGTCACAGACTGCGATCTTTATCATTCCTGCAGATCCACCTTTCTCGATCATTTTAAGGAACTGTTAATAAATAACTTTTAAATAGTGCGCCGGATTTTTCTTTGAGAGTGCCGGTTAAAGATTAGGCGCATAGCGGGCTATGTAACTGATCTTTGACCGGTGCTATCGGAGAAAAAGACAAGCAATATTAAAAGTTATTTTTGAACAGTTCCTAGAGCGTGTTTGAAAAATCATTCACGCCACCTGCAAGCCCCACTTTGCGGTATATTTTCTCCTCATTCGGTTGCCGTAGCCCGCTACGCCGCCCTCATTCGGCGAAAATCTCCCACAAATTGTGACATGCAGTTGACATAAAGCATTTTTCAAACTCACTCTAAGATACGCTCTATGATATTATAATATAGATCTTCTGCTTCTTCAATCGGCCAAGAGCATAAAATATGCGTTGTATCATGTGTTGTATGGCATATAGAAAAGAGAGGTTCCCGTCCAGGCGGAAGCCTCTCTTTGTTCGTCAGTTGCCTTTATCGCAGGCATGATAATATCCGGACGCTTCAAGTATTGTTTACGCATAAGATTTCCTTATCTTTCTTCTCCGTGATCTCACCCACGATCGCGGCCGGCAGTCCCGCCGCCTGTAATCTCTCCTCCATAGCCGCTGCCTGATCGGGCGCCACCGCGATCAAGAGCCCGCCGGAAGTCTGCGGATCGAAGAGGACCTCTTCCATGGCAAAGGGCACGTTTTCAAAGCTCACATGCGCGCCCACATGGTTCCGGTTGCGCTGTCCGGCCGCCGTCAGCAGAAATTCATCCGCGTACGCCTTCGCCTCCTGGATCACTGGGACATCCTCCACGTTGATGACGCAGGAGAGCCGTCCGCCCATCATCTCATGCAGATGCCCCAGGAAACTGAATCCCGTCACATCGGTGCAGGCATGGATGGGAAACTCTCTGCAGATCTCTGAAGCTTTCTTATTTAATGTGGTCATGGATGCCATGGCCTGCGCGAGCGCATCCTCGGAGGCTTCCCCTACCCGGGCGGCCGTACAGACAATCCCCACGCCAAGCTTTTTGGTGAGGATCAGCTTGTCCCCGGGCCTTCCGGAATCGTTCCTGTAGAATTTCTCCGGATGGACGATCCCGGTCACCGACAGGCCGTATTTTACATCGCTGTCCGCGATCGAGTGGCCGCCAGCCAATACGCCCCCGGCTTCCTTTACCTTTTCCGCGCCGCCCTGCATGATCGCGCCCAGGACATTTAAGTCCATCTTCTCCGGGAAACAGACGATGTTGAGCGCCAGTTTCACCTCACCGCCCATGGCGTAGATGTCACTGACCGCATTCGCCGCCGCGATCTGCCCGAATGTATACGGGTCGTCCACCATCGGCGGGAAAAAGTCCAGGGTCTGTACCAGGGCCTCATCGTCGCTGATACGGTAGATCGCCGCGTCCTCCTTTCCCTGAAAACCGGCCAGGAGCCGCTCATCCTTATTTCCCTCCGGCAGACGCTCGAGAACCCGCTCTAAGATCCCCGCGCCTAATTTTGCCGTACAGCCGCCGCCTTTACAAAAAATGATCTTTTCTTCCATGATCTCTTTCCTCGCAAGATTTTCTTTTGTCTTAAACTTTACCTTCTTTTATCCAGATCGTCAATGATATTATCAAAAATCCGTATCTTCTCTTATTCCTGACTTCTTGACAGAATCCTACAAAAAAAGTATAATTTTTTATAGATCATTGTAGAACATGCCAAGGAGGACTCACCATGAAGATCGACATACCAGGCTACAGGACATTGGATCTGCGCTATCTGCTCCTGGATCACAACGGTTCACTCGCGACCATCGGGAACGGACGGAACGCCTGATCGCCACACTGCGCGGCTGATCGGCCCACACATAAAGGAAGGGGAAAAATGTTTGAAAAAGTATTTCATCTGAAAGAAAACAACACAACAGTCCGCACAGAGGTGATCGCCGGGATCACCACATTCATGACGATGGCCTATATCCTGGCCGTAAACCCGAATATGCTGGCAGCCGCCGGCATGGACAGTGAGGCCGTCCTGATCGCTAGCTGCCTGGCCGCTTTTGTGGGGACCTGGGCCATGGCGTTCCTTGCGGATCATCCATTTGCGCTGGCTCCCGGCATGGGACTGAACGCGTATTTTGCCTACACCGTGTGCGGGCAGATGGGTTATTCCTGGCAGATCGCGCTGATGGCCGTCTTCATCGAGGGCCTGATCTTCATCGTCCTCTCCCTGACCAACGTCCGGGAGTCGATCTTCAACGCGATCCCTGATTCCCTGAAAAAGGGCGTGAGTGCCGGGATCGGACTCTTTATCGCTTTTATCGGCCTGCAGGGCGCACATCTGGTCGTAAACAGCGACTCCACCCTGACAACATATGTAGATTTCACATCCGCCTGACATACAGAAGGGATCTGTGCGGCGCTGGCCCTGATCGGGCTTATCATCACCGTCGTCCTGTATATCAAAGGGATCAAAGGCGCGATCCTAGTCGGCATCCTCGCAACCTGGCTTTTGGGGATCCTCTGTCAGGCTGCAGGCATCTACATCCCAGATCCTGAGAGCGGTTTTTATTCCCTGTATCCGTCCCTGGGGCTGACGGATCTTTCATCCATCGGGAAGACTTTTGGAAAATGTTTTTCAGCGGATCTGGGAAGCGTGCGGATCTTCGACTTGATCATGATCTTGATGTCTTTCCTGTTCGTCGATATGTTTGACACGATCGGGACCCTGATCGGTGTGTCTGATAAAGCAGGTATGCTCGACGAAAATGGTAAGCTCCCAAGGATAAGACCAGCCCTTCTGGCGGACGCGATCGCAACGAGCGTAGGCGCCGTCTTCGGTACATCCACGACTACGACTTATGTAGAGAGTTCCGCAGGTGTGGGCGCAGGCGCAAGGACCGGTCTGGCTTCTGTCGTCACAGGACTCCTTTTCCTGGTCGCGATCCTGTTCGCCCCGATCTTCACCGCGATCCCCGGGTTCGCCACGGCGCCCGCATTGATCTTCGTCGGTTTTCTGATGATATCGGCTGTATTAAAAGTAGATTTTGAAGACCTGACCGAAGCCGTCCCAGCTTATCTGTGCCTCCTGGCTATGCCGCTCATGTATATACTCACCGTATTATTTATCTGCAAATATATCTTCCTGTAAAGATATCCCATCAAAAAAAGACGCCGCCAAAGAAAGACATGTGCTCTCCTTTGGCGGCGTCTGACATCTTGTTTTCTTATTCCTCTTCCAGCCCTTTCGGCAGGCATCCGATCTTCGCACCGCGCCCATATTTCCGAGCGGCGTAAATGAACGCCTCCACATTGGCCTTCGGTGTCCCGATCGGGAGCTGGCACCCTGTATTCAGTATGAAGCCTGAGGGGTTATCCGCGCATTTTCGCATACATTCTTTACAGGAAGCGATCACGTCGTCGATCGTGCCCTCTTTCATCACCTCGATCGGCGGGACGTTCCCCGCGATGCGCATCCGGTCTCCCACCGCTTTTTTCGCGGCTTCCAGGTCTTCACAGTTATCGATGCTAAATGAAAACAATCCGGCATCCGCCAGGTCGTTCCAGATGGGATTGGTCTTCCCGCAGATGTGCGCGCCCGGACGTGAACCCATGATCTTCTCCGTCCCATCGATCAGTTTCTTCAGATAAGGAAGGGAAAATACATCAAACTGTTTCTTGCTGATCACGTCCATGCAGGTCACCGGATCTGAGAAATTCGTCCCCACCGGCCCAAATTCATGGTAGAATGCCTCGAACCACCGCAGGGAGCATTCCACAGTCAGATCCAGCAGTTTATGGAGCATATCCGGGTTTTTTACCGTATCCCGCAGGACCAGTTCCACCGGCCGCACGGCAATGGCCGTGGAGATCGGACCGGCCACACTCGTCGTCATACTGACGTCCGGGAAGCGATCTTTTAGCCTCTTGGCGCTCTCCAGGATGGGGGCGAGCTTCGGATTTTTGTATGGATCCGTCACATCCAGCCTGTCAAAGTCTGCATAATCTTTTAAAATATGTTCAGCGACATAATCGATCCCATGTTCCGGCGCAGCCAGGGTGGAGCCCAGTGCCCCACCGATCGTCTTCAGCCCCAATCCCACATTGAAGCTGTCCAGACCAAACTCTTCCCTGCGCCTTCGGATCACTTCACTTTTTACCTCGAAATCTTTTGCAAACTGCGTCGTCGTGAACCCGAAGATATCCGCCATGGCGGGATCCGGCGCCTGCAGGGTGTAAGGCTGGTAGTCCACTTCCTCCCCTGCATTGTAGGCTTTGATCCGCTCCGCCGCGGTCATCTCGTTTTTCTGTCCACGCATCCGTTTCTTCAGTTCTTCGTAATCCATGTCCTGACTCCTTACGGTTTCACGATCAGGTGTGCGCCCACCATCTTTTCAACGATCACATACATATTGGTCACGTCGCCCACCTGTAATTTATCTTTCAGGCCATAGAAATCCAGACAGGTCCCACATGTGAGGATCTCCACACCCTGGGCTTCCAGGCTCTTTAAATCTTCCAGAGCCGGAGAACCCTCACAGCTCAAGGCGGCCCCGCCGTTGTAGAAAAGGATCGTTGAAGGCAGCACATCCTGCTGGCTCAGCGCATAGATAAATCCTTTCATCAATGTCTTGCCCAGCTTCTCATCCCCTTCGCCCATGTTCGGTGAGGAGACGACCACCACGATATTTTTCTTCTGTCCGGGTTCCACCAGGCAAACTTCCGCTTCGCCCTCCTGGGGCATCTCGGCGCCTTCTCCGACCGTCATGGTCACTTTATACTGGTCCTGCCCCAATTTTTCTGACTTTACGCCGTAACCCTTCTGGTTGGCCATCTTTGTCAGGTTCTGGACGGCGATCTCATTGTCCACCAGGGTTTCCACCACGCCGGGACCAGCAAGCTCCCGGATCACATTTTTTGTCTTGACTACTGGTATCGGGCACGCATCGCCCCTTGCATCTACTTGCACCATCTGATAAACCCTCCTTATTATTTACAGCATTTCAATGAATGCAGCAATCCTTGTATTTAACTGTCCGATGTCCGCCTGGGAGTAATCTGTCTCCAGGTTCATATACGGGATCTTCTTCTCATCGTTTACGAAACGTTTGATCCGGAGAGCTTCCACCGCATATGTATGGCAGGCCTGCAGTTCCATATCGATCACACCGTCCACATTATATTCATCGATCATACTATTTAATAATTTAATCCTATTGTCATTAGGAGTCATACAGGAGCAGCCGATGTTGAGATACTTCCTGGCAAGGGCTTCGTATACATCCGGGTTGGACTCGTCCACGTTCTCCTCCATGGATTTGGCGCCGGAACAATTCTCAAATCCGACGACCACCGCGCCATTGTTCTCCACAGCTTCCACCACCTTCATGGTCGCGCCGCCCATGGGGCATCCTGTGATCAAGATCCTGGGTTTCTTCTCCATGGTCTTGCCTTCTTTTTCAATCTTCGCGATCAGTTCCTCCATCTGTGCCGGGATCTTCTCGCGCTCAAAGTTAAATGTGGTGGCCGTTAGTGTGTTCAGCAGATCTGTGCCGGAGATCGGAGTTGGGTCTGCCTTCATGATCGAATACAATTTTTTCAGGGCGATCCTCTCCGCGTTCTTCACCTTGATACCCCGGCGGATGTCATCCTCTGTGATCGTCACGTTGAAAAACTCTTCCAGTTTTTCTTTCATGCGGATGATCTCCTGGCGGTACATCTGCACACCCATCTCGGTGGGACAGTTGGGCAGTTCCATGATGTGGACCGGTTTAAACTCAGCCATATATTCATACATCTTCTTTTTCCCATCACAAGTGGTCTCGCCCACAACGATGTCTGAGAAATAGAAGAACGGACATTTATCCGTCTTTCCGAATCCATAACTGGATTTGATCAGCGGACAGAGGTTCTTTGGCAGATCCGCCTCCGCGGCCGGGATCGTCTCATCGGACGTGGCGCACAGAGAGACCACTGCCGCATCCATAGCCACGGCCAGTTCCTGGGGAAAATAGGTGCAGAAGATGCCGATGACCGGTTTATTCTGGTCTTTGATCTTCTTTACATTCAAAAACGAATTCCTCCTCCCCTCTGCAAAATCCTCAAAGATCTCCGGTAGATTTTTTCTTAACTCCATGATGTTCCTCCTCTTTTATAACAACAATTCTGTTGCATTCTCATACTTCATCTGCAGATCGCAGATCTGCTGCCGGCACTGGGGATATTCATCGGCCGGGATGCGCCAGGCCAGTCCGCAGCCGGCCGTGATCTCCCGGGGGATCGGGATCAGCCGCCCAGGGATCTGGTTGTCCATGCATTTTTTTTCAAAGGACATGGCCTCGGTCGTGGAATGGAACGACAGGACCATATATTTCTTCTTCTCTCTCATGCTCATCTACTCCTCCGCGATCTCGCCCACAGCATCAATGGCCGCATCCACCTCTTCTTCCGTATTAAAATAGGAAAAACTAAACCGCACCGCGCCCTGTTCCACGGTCCCCAACGCCTCATGCATCAGCGGCGCACAGTGGGCACCGGCGCGGACGCAGATCTCATAGTCCTCCCACAAGATGTCGCTGACCATGGCGGAATCCATCTCCCCGATGTTCAAGGACACGATCGGCGCGCGCAAGTCCGCTTCCAGATCCCCGTAGACGACCACCGAGGGGATCTTGGATACGCCTTTTGTAAAACGCCTGGCCAGCCCATCTTCTTTCTGATGGATGGCCTCGATCCCTGTCTCTTTCAGGAAGCTGAGCGCCGCGTTTAACCCCGCGATCCCGTGGCCGTTTAGCGTACCCGCTTCCAGGGCCGTGGGCATATCCGCCGGGTGCTCCCTCTCAAAACTGTGCACACCGCTGCCGCCCACTTTCAAAGGCACAGGTGCGATCCCGTCCCGCACGTAGATCCCCCCGGTGCCCTGGGGACCCAGCAACCCCTTGTGTCCGGTAAAGCAGAGCACATCGATCCCCATCTCCTCCACATCGATGGACAGAGCCCCCGCCGTCTGGGACGCATCCAGGATCAGGAGAAGGTCATGGCTGCGGGTGAACGCCCGGATCTTTGCAAGGTCCGTGACATTTCCCGTCAGGTTTGACGCATGGGTGACCACGACTGCCCTGGTGTTTTCTCTATAAAACTCTTCCAGCTTCTCATAGACGATCCTCCCTTTTGCATCCGCCGGCAGGATGGACAAGCCCGCCCCCACCCGCTCCTTTGCATAGAGGGGTCTTAGGACAGAGTTATGCTCGCAGGCCGTCGTGATCACATGATCCTCCTCACAGATCAGCCCCCTGATCGCGATGTTCAGCGCCTCCGTGGCATTGCTGGTAAAGCAGATCCGCGACGAATCCGGTATATGGAAAAGCTCCGCCAGTTTTTCCCGGGTATCGTAGATCATGCGGGCAGCCCCCAACGTGGCGGCATGGGCGCCCCGCCCCGCGTTGCCCACAGTGGCAAAAGCCCGGCAGACCGCTTCCGCCACCTGGGGCGGTTTTAAAAAGGATGTGGCGGAGGAATCCAGATAGATCATGCGCGCCTCCTTTCCGCGGTCAGAGCCGCCCCGAGGGCACCGGCATAGCGCGCAAAGGGATGGGTCTGTACCGGCCGCTCTAATTTTTCCGAGAGGATCCGGATGAAATACGGGCTGTCGCACAATCCTCCCGTCAGAGCCAGATCCCCTCCGATCCCAAAACGGGAGGCCAGACCGGATACACGGGTGGCGACGGAATGGATCACGCCCGCGGCGATATCCTCCCGCTTTTTCCCCATGCCGATGTGGCTGATCACCTCGGATTCGGCAAAGACTGTACACATCGCACTGATCGAAAGCGGCTCGCCGTCTTCCGCCAGCTGATACAATTCCTCCAAAGTCGCGCCTAAGCGGTTGGCCATGATCTCGATGAACTTGCCCGTCCCGGCAGCGCATTTATCGTTCATGAGAAAATCGGTCACCTGACCCTGGGCCACCCTGATGACTTTCGTATCCTGACCGCCCACGTCGATGATCGTCACATCTTTTTCAAACAGGGACCAGCCGCCTTTCCCATGGCAAGTGATCTCCGTCACCACTTTATCCGCATAATCCACGCAGACCCGGCCGTAGCCGGTGGCCACACAGCGCATTGCGGCCGTATAGCCGTCCTCCTCCAATTTTTGATGGATCTGCTGCGCGGTCTCCCGCCCGTTCCATCCGGTGGGCAGCACAAATGAATCCACCACTTTTCCTTCATTTAAGACCACTGTCTTAGAGGCTGTAGAGCCGATGTCGATCCCTACATAGTATTTCTTTTCAGAAACCATCGCCTGTTTTCTCCTCATTGATAAAATTTCATCAGATGATCGGCAAATTCTTCCACGTAATCTTTCAGGATGGAGCCTCTTTGATAGATCACATAGAACTGCCGCTCTGACAATTCTTTTGGAAGTTCAAATTTTAGCAGATGCTGGGGATCCGGATAGCCCTGCACGGCCTTTTCCGATATGATCGATACGCCAAGCCCTCCGGCTACCAGATTCTTGATGGATTCCTGGTCATTGATCCGCGCAGTCACGGTCAGGCTGTCTTCCGGGATCCCCAGCTTATCCAAGAGCTGCCCTGCGCTCTTCCCGCTCCCGCTGCCCTGCTCCCGCAGGATCATCGGTTCGGCGAGCAGTTCCTTTAACGGGACCGGATCTTGCTCCTGCATGAACTGATAGCGCTCAGTGGCCGGTGTGATCAGCACCATACGGTCCTGATAGAACTGCTGGAATTCCAATGATCCATCGTCCGTCTGCATGCCCACCAGTCCTATGTCAAAATCCCCTTTGTGCACAGCTTGGATGATGTCCCGGCTGTCGCCCTGATCGATCACAAAGCAGACATCCCTGTGCTGTCTTTCATAGCTGGGCAAGATCTCCGGCAGGATATACGCCGATGGGATCGTGGATGCTCCCAGACGGATCACTTTTGATTCTTTTCCGTTCCAGCGGTCCACCATATCATCCCGCAGTTTTAAGATGCTCTGGGCGCATTCATACATCTCCCAGCCCCTGGGCGTGATCTCAAAATTCTTGGATGTCCGGGCGACCAGCTGGGAATCCAGTTCACTTTCCAAGATCCGGATATGGGTGCTGATCGTAGGCTGTGAGATCCCCAATTTCTCAGCCGCTATCGTGAAACTCTTATATTTTACCACCGCAATATATGATTGAAGTTGTTTAAAATCCATGCTTTTCCTCTTATGATCTGATATTTTTTGTTTATTTTACTCTACCTTTTTTTATCAGATCTGTCAATCATTTATTCCCGCAAAGCAATGAGTCAAGCAGCTATGTTTGCATGGATATGCCGGATATGCCATCCAAAAAAGCATCGCTCAGATAGGCGCTCAACTTCTCGGACGTAGATGGATCGCAGATCAGCCTTCCCGGCTGCTGATACTGTACCCATGCCATCGCACACCAAGTCACACCACGCAGACATGTGATCGGTATGTACATATACACTCTTTCTTTCAATCCTCCCGTGTCAAAACGTCCAGCGGCCATCTGGATATATGTATCGAGGAAATCCTCCATTTGAGCTCTTGTCAATATCACATCCGTTTTCCAAAATGTAGTCGTGGGACTTTGATCGATCCGATCGTCCTGTCTGTACTGCCTCCGTCCACAAAGATGATCTCGCATTGGCTCAGATATGGCGCAAGCTGCCTCTGTAATTTTTCAATGGTCTTCTCCTCATTGTAGATGGGCACGATGACGGATATACGGCTTGCGCCCATCAGATATTTTCCGGTTTCCGTCTTTTGGAGCCTTGCATCTTTTCGCATCCGCTCCCGATATCCCTGCAGATCTTTCTGCGTGCCCATATCGCTGAGTTCCTGCACTGTCCCGCTCACAATGCCCTTTTTTGCCAAATCGCAGATCATATGATCCAATATACGATATCCATCTGTTTTTTCCTGTCCATCGGTCATACAGGCACACGCCTCTCTATAGAGCCTTTTCATGCCCACCAGATAATATCCGCCGTCCGAAGAAAGGGCCGAAGACCACATCACGCGTTTTCAGCATATCAAAAGCCTGCGCCAGATGTGCGGCCCGGATCTTTTTGCATTGTGCCTGGATATCTCTCAAAAAACATGTGTGGAGACGGGCGCACTGCCGGGGACCAAAAACAGGCATCAACCGTGTCTTTGTCTGTCCCGGCACAGGCGCCCGGGTAAATACGATGATCGCTCTTTTCATCTGCATATCATAAAATGTTCTCCAAGATCTCAATGGTATCCTTTACCACGCGGGGGCACAGATCGAACATGAGTCCTTTTTCCAGGACTCTTTCCATCTCTTCTGGTTTTGATAGATCATGCCGCCGCCAAAACATGCGGACATTTTCTGCAGCAAAGACTCTTATCAAGATATTTATTTTTTGCCACCAGGGGCTTGATACTGTCCTTTAAGAAAAAACGCCCCACCAGAAATGCCCGCATCGCCCCTATAAATACCCACAATTTTTTATTTTTCACATCCGCACACCGTGACAAATGTTTTGATCTCCTGGATAAACGCGGCCAATGCCAGGATGCCGCTAAAAGACATACTTCCAGGATAGAGGCCAATATATAGGATATTTTTTTCATCGTCTCATCCCCATTATACCAAAATACGCTGCGCCATATGGGCGCAACGCTTGGTCCTTTTTATTTGGGCTGGCATTATTTAGGCGCTTTATCTGTTGACAGCTCGCCCACTGTTGTCCCGTCTTCGTTGTTGTAAGAGCCATCGTCTGTATCATGACCCCAGATCGCGCCCTGTGGTTCCCCGGCCCTGTCGATATATCCATATCCGCTCGTCCTTCTTTGATCTGATCGATCCTATCTATATTATTTTTAAATATATCGATTTGGATTTAGAATGGATTATACTTTATATTTTTACAAATATCAATACTTTTTCAAATATTTTTTCACAGAAAAGACACAGATATGTGCCATAAATATAGAAGAGCCGGAAACCATATCTGGTCTCCAGCCCTTCTATAACTATCAAGATCACTTTATTTTTTTGAAATAGCGTCTTTCTTACATTTTTCGATACATGTGCCACATTTCACGCACTTGCCGGTGTCGATCGTATGCGGTTTTTTCTTCTCGCCGCTGATCGCATCGGCCGGACAGTTCTTCGCACACAGACCGCAGCCGATACATTTCTCTGGATCGATCACGAAGTCGAGCAGAGCTTTACATTTGCCCGCCGGACATTTCTTATCCTGGATATGGGCGACGTACTCATCGCGGAAATGGTTCAGTGTGGACAGTACCGGGTTCGGAGCTGTCTGGCCCAGGGCACACAGGGAAGTCTTTTTGATCAGGTTCGCCAGTTTTTCCAGCTTGTCAAGGTCTTCCATCGTCGCTTTGCCTTCTGTGATCTTCTCCAAGATCTCGAGCAGTCTCTTATTTCCCACACGGCAGGGGGTACATTTACCACAGGATTCATCCACGGTGAACTCTAAGAAGAATTTGGCGATGTCCACCATACAGTCGTCCTCGTCCATGACGATCAGACCGCCGGAACCCATCATGGAACCGATGGATACCAGGTTGTCGTAGTCGATCGGCACATCAAAGTTGGAAGCCGGGATACAGCCGCCGGAAGGTCCGCCGGTCTGGGCCGCTTTAAATTTCTTGCCATTTGGCACGCCGCCGCCGATCTCCTCCACGACTTCACGCAAGGTGGTCCCCATGGGGATTTCCACAAGACCAACGTTTTGGATCTTGCCGCCCAATGCGAAGACTTTGGTCCCTTTGCTCTTTTCGGTACCCATGGAGGCAAACCAGTCTGCACCGTTCATGATGATCCGCGGGATGTTCGCCCAGGTTTCCACGTTGTTCAGGATGGTCGGTCTGCCGAACAGGCCCTTGACTGCCGGGAATGGCGGACGGGGACGGGGTTCACCGCGGTTGCCCTCGATGGAGGTCATCAGCGCGGTCTCCTCACCGCATACGAATGCGCCTGCGCCCAGCCTCAGATCAATGTCAAAGTCAAACCCTGTGCCGAAGATGTTCTTGCCCAACAGGCCGTATTCCCTCGCCTGTTTCAGAGCAACTTCCAGACGATGGATCGCGATCGGATACTCGGCACGCACATAGATGTAACCCTGGTCAGAGCCGATCACATAACCGGCGATGGCCATCGCCTCGAAGACCACATGCGGGTCGCCTTCCAGAACGGAACGGTCCATGAATGCGCCCGGATCACCCTCGTCGGCGTTACAGCAGACATATTTCTGTCCTTCGCTGCCCATGGCGAATTTCCATTTGGTCCCGGTGGGGAAGCCTGCGCCGCCGCGGCCTCTCAGGCCGGATCTTTCCAGGACTTCCACAACATCTTCACGGCTCATGGTGGTCAGCACTTTGTGGAGCGCTTCATAACCATCTGTAGCTATGTACTCGTCGATATTTTCCGGATCGATGACACCGCAGTTGCGCAGGGCCACACGGTGTTGCTTCTTATAAAAATGTGTGTCGTTCATCGGGATCACACCGTCGGCCGTCACCGTCTCCTGATACAGATATTTGGTGACAGGGTTCCCTTTGACCAGATGCTCGTCTACGATCTCTTCCACGTGATCGATGGATACGTTGGAATAGAATGTAGCTTCCGGGTAAATGATCATGACCGGACCCAGGGCACACAGACCGTGGCATCCTGTCCTGACTACATGCACTTTATCTTTCAGGCCCTTCGCCTGGATCTCTTTTTCAATCTCATCTGCGATCTTCACACTTCCTGATGAAGTACAGCCAGTACCTGCGCAGACCAGCACATGGCGCTCATAGCTGTCTTTTTCTGTACTGCCTGGATGGCGAAAATCCACAGACGCCTTTTTCTGGCTGCTGATCTTCCTTAATTCTTCAACCGTTTTGATCATCCGCTCATCCTCCTATTCATATTTTGCCAGGATCTCTTCCACGCTGTCCGGTGTCAGACGTCCATGGACATCATCGTTGATCATCATGACCGGCGCAAGGCCGCAAGCGCCCACGCAGCGGCATGCTTCAAGTGAAAACTTGCCGTCCGGCGTACATTCGCCGTCCCCGATCTTCAGTACATCCTGCAGTTTATCATAAACCTGGCTGGAGCCTTTTACATAACATGCAGTACCCAGGCAGACAGAGATCCTGTACTTGCCCTTCGGATACAGGGAATAGAAAGAATAAAACGTTACGACACCACATATCTTACTCATCGGGATCTGCATCCCGTCTGAGATCATCTTCTGTACTTCAACGGGCAGATAGCCGTAGATATCCTGCGCCTTCTGGAGTACGGGCATCAGCGCGCCTTTTTGCCCTTTGTGGGCGGCGATGACCTTCTGGAGCTGTTCTTCCTGCTCTTTTGTCCCATTGAAAGGAACTGTTTTCTTACCAGAACTCATTCAACTATACCTCCTTTTTATGCTTTCTCTATCTTGACCGCACATACCTTGTATTCCGGTATCCTCGCATATTTATCCAGTGCTGCATTAGTCAGCCAGTTTGCGTTCCCATCCGGGAAGTGGAATGGCATCCAGGTCTCGCCCGGGGATGTCTTCGTCCCTACACGTGCTGTTGATTCGATCTGTCCACGTCTGGAAGATACTTTTACTTTGTCCCCGTCTGCGATGCCCAGTTTCTCTGCATCTTTGATATTCATCTCGATGAAGGACTTCCCTTCGATCTCCATCAGCTCCGGTGTACGCCCGGTCATGGCCCTTGTAGTGTAATGATACAGGATACGTCCGGTCATCAATATGATCGGGTACTCATCGTCCGGAAGTTCCGCGGACGGCACATATTCTGCCGGGTAGAACCAGCCAAGACCACGTGTGAATCTGCCCACATGCATGATCGGGGTCCCTGGATGGTCTTTGTCAAGACACGGCCACTGCAGTCCCTTGCCGCCCACCTCTTCGCTGTCCAGACGTTCGTGGCTGATACCTGCGAAACTCGGTGTTACGGAAGCGATCTCATCCATGATCTGTGCGGAGGTCAGATGCGGCTGTTTGTAGCCCATACGGTTCATCAGGTCGATGATGATGTCTGTATCCAGACGCATTTCGCCTTCTAATGTCACGGCTTTACGCACTCTTTGTACACGGCGTTCTGTATTGCTGAACGTACCTTCTTTCTCTGCATAGCTCACACCCGGAAGGATAACGTCCGCGTACTGTGCTGTCTCTGTCATGAAAAGTTCCTGCATCACGAAGAAATCCAGGCTTTCCAATGCTTTGATCACATGCGCGGTATCCGGATCTGTAACGACCGGGTCTTCCCCATAGATATAGAGTCCGCGTACCTCTTTGTTGATGGCTTTCGGGAATATATCTGTGGCATGTGTGCCGGGTTCATGGTTCAGCGGCACACCCCAGGCTTTCTCAAATTTCTCTACAACGCCAGGAGCTGCGACTTTCTGGTATCCTGGGAAATCAGTGGGGAGCGCGCCCATATCACAGGCACCCTGCACGTTATTCTGCCCGCGCAGCGGGTTCACGCCGCAGCCGGGACGGCCAAATTTTCCTACTAACATCGCCATATTTGACATGGACATAACGCCCTCTGTACCAGTGGAATGTTCTGTTACGCCCAGACAGTAGATGATCGGCGCAGTCGCAGCTTTTGCGTACATGATGGCCGCTTTTTTCAGATCCTCTGCGTCGATATGGCAGATCTCTGCTACTTTTTCCGGTGTGTATTCTTTTACGATCTCTTTGATCTTCTCATAACCTTCTGTGCGTTCTGCGATGAATTTCTCATCCTGCAGCCCTTCCTCGATGATGACATGCATGATGCCGTTTGCGAACGCTACGTTTGTACCTGGTTTTAATTTCAGGTGGATATCTGCTTTCTTGGCAAGACCGATATCACGGGGATCGGCTACGATCAGTTTACATCCGCGTTTCAATGCCTGGCGGATCTGCATACCGACTACCGGATGCGCTTCTTCCGGGTTGGATCCTACCAGCATGATCAGTTCACTATTCTGCGTGATGTCTCCGATCGGGTTGGTCATAGCGCCGGAGCCCAATGTCATGGCAAGGCCGGCTACAGATGCGGAATGGCAGACGCGGGCACAGTTGTCTGTGTTGTTTGTGCCAAAGCAGGTACGTACCATCTTCTGCACCATGTAGACATCCTCGTTGGGTGAACGGGAACATGCAAAGCCAGCAAGAGAATCGGGACCGTATTGTTTCTTGATCTCCATGAATCTGGACGCCACCAGATCCAATGCCTCGTCCCAGCTTGCGCGCTCAAATTCTCCTGTCTCTTTGTTCTTGATCAGCGGATATTTGATACGGTCCGGTGAATGTACGAAGTCGAAGGAGCCGCTGCGGCCCTTGACACAGAGCAGACCTTTGTTGGACGGTCCGTTGTATGCTTCTGTATCCACGATCTTGCCGTCTTTTACCACCAGGTAATACTGACAGCCTGTCGCGCAGTGCGGGCATGTGGTCAGGACTTTCTTCTCTACCTGGTATGGACGGTATTTCTTTCTGCGCTTTGAGGACAGCGCTCCGGTCGGACAGGCCTGTACACAGTTCCCACAGGATTCACAGGTGCTCATATCCCAGTTGTAGTCGTAATGGGCGCCGATCACGGACTTGAACCCTCTGTTCAAGGTATCGATCGCGCCGCGGCCTACGATCTCATGACAGGTATTCACACACCTGTGGCACAGGATACATTTACTCTGATCGTATGTAAAAAATTTATTGGTGTCGTCCACACAGTCCTCGTTGCGTTCGCCCTCGAAGCTGGTGATCTCCACGCCGTACTCGAAGCAATATTCTTGCAGTTTACAGTCACCGTTGGCCTCACAGGAGAAACAGTCTGCCCGATGGTCGGAGAGCAGAAGGTCTAAGATGCCCCTGCGGCATTCGATCACTTCGTCTGACATGGTCTGTACATCGTCGCCTTCGGAACAAGGCATGGTACATGCGGTGACAAGTTTTGTACGGCCGTTGTTGGTGACCTCTACCAT
The DNA here is from genome assembly GCA_910575625.1 of Clostridia bacterium. Classification (GTDB taxonomy): domain Bacteria; phylum Bacillota; class Clostridia; order Lachnospirales; family Lachnospiraceae; genus MGBC164599. The sequence continues at coordinate 134,474 of CAJTFD010000002.1, read as the reverse complement.
ACACAGGCGGCAGGCGCCGTTTGGCAATACATTTTCCAGGTAGCACAGCGTTGGGATCTCGACACCGATCTGCCTGGCTGCCTGTAGGATCGTCGTATCTTTTTCCACTTCCACAGGGATGCCGTCAATCTTTAAATGAATCATATCCATCCTCCTTAAATATTAAAATAGACAATGCAAGATCGACTGCTCCGTTATTTATCAATATTTCAAATGATATTATTTAAAATCATAATGTTTTGGCGAAATAAAAATCTGCCAGCTATAGCAGAGAATCCTACATCCATCTGAGCATTCATTATATAGACAAATTGCTGTAAAATCAAGTCCTTTTCATAAACTTTTTTGTGCAATCGTTATATTTTCTAAAATATAACGGGTGATAGACCAGAAAATATCCCCCAGATCACCGCAAAAAATGCCGCAGATACAGGCTGCCAGTTCCATCAAAACAGGGCGAGCAGATAGTGTGATCTACCTGACACGCCCCAATACCATGATGTCTTTGCTGTCCATATGGACCCACATCTCTTTTCTATCTTTTTCATGATCACGAAATCTCTGCCAGACTTCTTTCGTCATCTCCACACGGATCCGTCCATTTTCCACATCCGCGTCCGCCCCCGCATCCTTCGGCCGCAAAATGGCCACCGTGGAAAAGACATCCTCCACGATCCGCAAGATCTCACAGCAAAATGTATTTTTCTGCCCTCTCGCCTCTTCGGCCGGCACCGGATGGATATAATGGCTGCGCACACCGATGTGATCAAGATCCTCCGGCGCATCCCCTGCATATTCCAGGGCAACGCCCCAGTCCTGGGCATACAGACAGCCCTCCCCTGCTCTGTAAGCCCGGGAAAAATTCTTACAGCCGGATAAGACAGCGGCCGCCCGGGACTTTGGGTCCTCAAAGAGCTGTTTCACCGGGATCACCGGGCTTGACTTTCCCTGTTCCATCACGCAGACCCGGTCACAGACACGGTAGATCTCCTCTCTGCTGTGGGATACGAAGAGGGTGCTGCCCGCAAATCCCTCCAACAGCTCGGCCAGCTCCAGTTCCAGCTTCCATTTTAGAAAATCATCCAGCGCAGAGAAAGGTTCGTCCAACAGCAGGATCCTCGGCCTGGATAAAAAGATACGCGCCAGGGCCACCCGCTGCTGCTGCCCGCCGGAGAGCTGGCTGGGCTTGTGTTTCTCAAGTCCGTCCAGGCAGAATTTCCCGATCATGGACTGTATGGCCTCCGCCGCTTTTTTCTTATCTTTCTCATAAGGCATCAGCCCAGTCATCAGGTTCTGCCGCACCGTCATGTTGGGGAACAGCGCATAATTCTGGAATAGGAGCCCTACGTGGCGCTGCTGGGGTTTCAGATCGATCTTTTTCTCGGAGTCAAAAAAGACCGTCCCGTCCAGTTCGATCCTGCCGGCATCCGGCTTTAAGATCCCGGCGATGCAGCGCAGGGTCATGCTCTTTCCGCATCCGGAGGCCCCTAAGATCCCGGTCACGCCCCCGTCCGCCTCAAATTTCGTTTCCAGGGTAAAGCTCCCCAGGTCTTTTTTGATATCTACATATAAAGACATATCAGCCCCTCCCTGTCCGCGGCCCTGAAGATATCCGGGACGCCCGCTCGCGTTTTTCCAACAGGTTCACGATGAGCAGGACCACCGCAGAGATCACCACATTGACAATGACCCACCGAAAAGCCAGCGCATCGTTGTCCGTCCGCCAGAACTGATAGACTGTGGTGGAGATCGTGGCCGTCTTTCCCGGCGTGTAGCCCGCGATCATACTCGTCGCGCCGTACTCTCCCAAAGCCCGGGCAAATGCCAGCACGCCGCCGGCCATGATCCCCTGACGGCAGGCGGGCATCCGGATCCGCCAGAATATATACGTATTGGACAAGCCAAGTGTCTGTCCGGAGAAAGCCAGCGTCTCATCAAAACTCTCAAATGCCCCCCGGGCCGTCCGGTACATCAGCGGAAACGCCACAACAGAGGCCGCAAAGATCCCCGAATACCAGGTCATCACCAGTCTGGCATCAAAGACTTCCAGGAACCATGCCCCCAGAGGCCTGCGCGGCCCCATGAGCACAAGGAGGAAATAGCCCACCACTGTGGGCGGCAGTACCAACGGAAGCGTCAGGACCACATCCAGGACGCCTTTTACGACGGGATGCAGCCTGGCAATATAGTAAGCGGCAAAGATACCACAAAAAAATACGATCACACTGGAGATCAGGGCGATCCTCAGCGAATTATATAACGGATACCAGTCCATGATGTCTTTTCCTATCAGATCTTCCTACGGTGCTTTCGTAAATCCCACTTCCTCGAACACAGCCATACACTCATCTGTCTGGAGATGATCCAGGAACGCCTGGGCTTCCTCCTGATGCGCGGAGACATTCAACACCGCCGCCGGATAGATCGCCCTTTTGCAGAGGTCAGTCCCGGCTTCCGCAACGGATGACAGCCCGGCTGAATACGCATCTGTGGCGTAGATGATCCCCGCGTCCGCAGAGGCCTCTGACACCTGTGTGGTCACTTCCTTCACATTAGATCCATATGTGATCTTATTTGCCGCCTCCAGCTCTTTTAACAGCCCCAGCGTGGTGAGGATCTCCGTGGAATACTGGCCCACCGGTACATCCTCGTTGCCCAGAGCCAGCAGATCCAATCTATCTGTGCCAAGATCTTCGAAAGTCTGGATCCCCGCCGGGTTTCCGTCCGGCACGGCCAGCACCACTTTATTTTCCAGCAGGTCGATCCTGCTCCCCTGCAATACAAGATCCAGACCCTCTTCATTCACTTCCGGGTCCGCCTGGGCGTCAAGCTGATCCATCTGCTTCTGCGCCGCCGATATGAACAGGTCACACTCCGCGCCTTCCTGGATCTGAGTCTTTAAAGTCCCGGAAGAGTCCAGGTTGAACACCAGCTCCACTTCCGGTTCCACTTCCGCATACATCTCCTGGATCTTTTCAAGCGTCTCTGTCATGGAAGCCGCCGCAAATACATGCAATGTAACTGCTCCCTCCTGGGACTCCTCTTGTGCGCCTTCCTCTTCTCCCTCTTCCTCTCCTGTCTCGGCCGCGGGGCTTTCGCTCTCCTCTTCCTGTGCCGCAGGAGTCTCCTCCGTTTTTTCTGTTCCCTCAGAGCCTCCGCAGCCAGCCAGCAATGACGCTGTCAGCGCGAGCATCAAGATCCATGCGATCTTTTTCATTTTCATCAGTATTTCCCTCCTAAAAATACGTTTTCGTTATTTTCTCAAAAAAATAACACTAGATCATTATACATCCCCCTTCATAAATTGTCAACAAAATATCTCCAAAAACAAAACTGTTGCGGATCGGACGTTTATCATATATGATAGATAGAAAGACCACAAAGACTAAAGAGGAGGGAGCAGTCATGGCGCAGATCAAATGTGTCTGTATCAGCACCAAGAGAAAGACCAGCGCACAGAACATCCATCAATGCCAAGCCGCCCTGGGCGGGCTGTCCGGCGATGTCCACCAGGGTATGGGGGACCGGCAGGTGAGCATGCTGCCGATGGATGCTGTAGAGGTTTATTTTACCAAAAAGGGCGATCCCATCCAATACGGCCGTTTCGGTGAAAACCTGGTCGTAGAAGGTCTGGACTGGGACAGCCTGCAAAAAGACGATCTTCTGCGCATCGGACATGTATTGTTAAAGGTCGTCCGGCTGGGCGCAGGCGGACCAAAGTCCGATGCCTACAAAGGAGAAAAAGTGTGCGCACCCATGGAAAAACAATTTATATTCTGCAAGATCCTCCGGGAAGGACTCTTACAGGAAGGGATGGATATCGTAAAGGAGGGACCAAGATGAAATGTATCAACACGACCGATGCGGTGGGTCATGTGCTCTGCCATGACATCACAAGGATCGTCAAGGATGTAGTCAAGGACGCGGCTTTCAGGAAAGGACATGTGGTGACGGAGGAAGACATCCCGCTCCTTCTGTCCCTGGGGAAAGACCATCTGTATGTGTGGGAAAAGGATGAAAACACCTTGCATGAGGATGAAGCCGCCCAGATCTTATACCAGGTATGCCGCAACGAACACATGCACCCCACCCCGGTAAAAGAAGGGAAGATCGAGCTGGTCGCCGACTGCGACGGGCTTTTCCGCGTGGATGTGGATCGGCTGGACGCCATCAATGAGCTGGACGAGATCATGATCGCCACCCGCCACAGCAACACCGCCGTCAAAAAAGGCGACCGCCTCCTGGGCACCCGCGTGATCCCTCTCGTGATCCAAAAGGAAAAGATGGAGCAGGTCAAAAAAGCGGCCGGTGACACACCCCTGGTCTCCCTGACCCCGTTCCTGTCCATGAAGGCCGGGATCGTGACCACAGGGAACGAAGTCTACCACGGCAGGATCAAGGACACGTTCACCCCCGTCATCATCGACAAACTGGCTTCCTATGGGATCAATGTCTGCGGGCATGAGATCTGCGACGACGACCAGGAGAAGATCACAAATGCGATCATGAAGCTGAAACAGGACGGCGCGGATATGATCCTGTGCACCGGAGGCATGAGCGTGGACCCGGACGACCGCACCCCCGGCGCGATCAAGGCCACCGGCGCGCGGATCGTCACCTACGGCGCCCCGGTGCTCCCAGGCGCGATGCTCCTGCTGGCCTACTTTGAGGACGGCACGCCCGTGCTGGGGCTCCCCGGCTGTGTGATGTACGCGAAAGCCACAGCCTTTGACCTGATACTCCCGCGGATCGCCGCAGGGGTGGAACTGACGAAAAAAGATCTGGCACACATGGGCAACGGCGGATTCTGCCTCGGCTGCAGCACCTGCCATTACCCGGCCTGCGGATTTGGAAAAGGGATATAAGGGAGGCGGATCCATGGAACAGATGACTCAGATAACTCTGGAACAGGCAGAAGACCTGGTCCTTGCACATACAAAAGTGATCACTGATACAGAGGAGATCCCTCTCTTACAGACATCCGGCCGTCTCCTGGCCGAGGACATGGCCGCCGCTTTTGACAACCCGTCCTTTGACCGCTCTCCGATCGACGGATACGCCTGCAAAGCCGCAGATGTGGCAGATGCCTCCCGGGAAGATCCGGCCCGGCTCAAAGTCACCCGTGAGATCGATGCCGGACAATATTCCACCGAGGAGATCCAAAAAGGACAGGCCGTGCGCATCATGACAGGCGCGGCCATCCCGCCCGGCTGTGACTGCTGCATCCGTCAGGAGGATACCGACTACGGCGAGGAGGAGGTCTGCATCTACCGCCCGGAAAAAGCCTGGGGCAATTACTGCTTCCGGGGCGAAGACTTTAAGACCGGGGATGTACTGCTGAAAAAAGGCACCCTTTTAAATTTCGTGGAGGCCGGGGTCCTAGCCGGCATGGGCCGGACCACCGTCCCGGTCTACCGTTTGCCCCGCGCCGCCGTCTTCACCACCGGGGACGAGGTGATCCTCCCCGGAGAGCCTCTCCCACCAGGCAAGATCTACAACAGCAACCAGACACTCCTGGCCGCCCGGCTTTTAAGTCTGGGCGTACAGCTTGCATATGTATCCTCCATACCGGATGAACCCCCGGCCATGGCACAAGCTTTGAGAGAAGCCGCCCCGAACGTGGATGTGATCTTCACCACCGGAGCCGTATCCGTGGGCAAAAAAGACATCATGCACGAAGCCCTCTCTCTGATCCAGGCAGAGCGGGTATTCTGGCGCGTACTGGTCAAACCGGGCATGCCCACCCTCTTTTCCACTTACCAGGGCATCCCCATCCTCAGCCTCTCGGGCAACCCCTTTGGCGTCGCCGTCATGGCAGAGCTTTTGGCCCGCCCCATAATCCAGAAGATGAAACAGGATGACAGCCTAAAACTGGTGCGGGTACAGGGGACCATGCATGATTCTTTTGAAAAACCCAGCAAAGGCCGCCGGTTCGTACGGGCCTACTGGGACCAGGCCCAGGGCGTTTTTTGCCTTCCCAGCGGGCTGCACTCCAACGGCATCCTGTCCTCCATGGCCGGATGCAACTGCCTGATCGACATAAAAGCCGGCTCTCCCGCCCTGCAGCCCGGGGATGCGGCCGAAGCCATACTGCTGTAATTTGGAGACCTCCCGAAAATGAAAAAAAAACAGACACAGATCTTCGCCATCAGCGGCGTAAAGAACTCCGGCAAGACGACCCTGATCACCCGGCTCCTTCCGATCCTGTCCGGACAGGGCCTTTTGGTGGCTACGATCAAACACGACGGACATGATTTCAATGCGGACGTGCCGGGTACGGACACATACCGCCACTTCCATGCAGGCGCATACGGCACAGCCATCTTTTCAGACCATAAATATATGATCGTCAAGCAGCAGCCGGATGTGACAGAAGAACAGCTCATGGATCTTTTCCCCGAGGCAGACTTGATCTTGCTGGAAGGCTTCAAGACCTGCCCCTACCGCAAGATCGAGCTGATCCGAAAAGGAAATTCTGTAGAAAGCGTCTGTGAGGGATATGACCTGGCGGCGATCGCCACAGACCTTGCCCCAGGAGAACTAAAGCGCACGGACCTTAGCATCCCCATCCTGGACTTAAACGACCCCCAGAAGATCGCCGCCTGCATCCTGGAAGATAGGAGGATAAAATGAAAACAGGCGCCCTGATCCTGGCCTCCCAAGAGCCGGAAGAAATAGACAGAGGGAACGAGGAACTATCCTTGTTCCTGCCCATGTACCCGCTGGACGGCACAACCGTGATCAAACGGGAGATCGCTGCCCTGCGCAAGGCTGGCATCTCCCCCATCGCCGTGCTGACCGGTTACCAGAAAGAAACCCTCAAAAACCATTTAAGCCACAACAATGTGCTCTTCATCGATGATGGAGAACACCCGCAAAACAATCCTGACAGAGCGCTCCTGACCGGACTGGATGCCGTCAGAGAATGTATGGACCGTGTGATCATCGTCCCGGTGGAATACCCCGCCTTCTCTGTCCAGACACTGGAAAAACTCCTGGAATGCCAAAAAAGCGCCGTCCCCTTCTGCAATGGACAGATGGGCTGGCCAAGACTCCATGTCTTCCAAAAAGACGGCCCCACAGAACCGGAGCGACTTTTGGTGGACGACCCCGGGAGCCTGCTCTCTCTTTTGGATGAAGACGGGATCGACCAGATCCAGCAATACTTAAAAACACAGCGCAGCGCCAATGAACTGCATTTTAAGACGAAGATCGTCCTTAGCAAAGAGGAAGACTTCTTCGGACCGGGCGTCTGCCGCCTACTGCAGTACATCGATGAGACTGGCTCCATCCAGGCGGCCGCCGCCCGGATGCATATGTCCTATTCAAAAAGCTGGAAGATGGTCAATAAGGTGGAAAAAGAGATCGGGTTTCCCTTCCTGAACCGCTGCAATGGCGGAAAGAGCGGGGGGAGTTCCACCCTTACTGAAGAGGGACGGCTGTTCATCGAACGGTATCAGGCTATGTGTAAAGATATGGAACGGATCAGCCAGAATTTTTTTAACATTTATTTTAAAGACTTCCAATAGATCTTTATCGATATCCTTAACTCAGATAGGATCTGAAAAATGCTGAAAGACAGAAAGATATAGGACTAAACACGCACCGAACACGGAGGTTTCCACATGATCGGAACAATCGTAAATACAGGGACCATACTGGCAGGCAGTGTGATCGGGAGCATCATCAGAAAAGGGATCAAAGAAGAATACCAAGGGGCCCTCTACAATGCCATGGGCCTGGCCGCGTCCGTGCTGGGGATCAACGCTGTGGTGGGAAATATGCCGGACAGTAAATATCCTGTCCTTTTCATCCTGAGCCTGGCCTTCGGGAGCCTCCTGGGGACCATGGCGGACCTGGACGGGAAATTCCAGTCCCTTGTGGGAAGATTTTCCAATTCCAACTTAGGACAAGGGCTCTCCACAGGGATCCTGCTCTACTGTATCGGCACCCTATCCATCCTAGGTCCCATCCAGAGCGCCTTAAATAATGACCATACATATCTGTTCACCAACGCCACCTTGGATCTTGTCACCTCTATGGTGCTGGCTTCCACATATGGGATCGGCATGGCGGCTGCTGCTGTCGTTTTATTTTGTTGGCAGGGCGCGATCTATCTATCCGCCGGACTGCTCTCCGGATTCATCTCCCCGGAGCTGATGACAGAGGTCTCCATTGTAGGCGGCGTTTTGATCTTCAGCTCTGGATTATCCATCTTAGGCATCAAAGACTGCAAAGCATTGAACATGCTCCCCAGCCTTCTGATACCCGTCTTATGGTTCATATTGAAACCTTACCTGCCTTTTTGACTGTAAAAGAACAGCGCATCCATACTGCTGATATATTGCAGCATGGATGCGCTCTTAACCATAAATACAGCTAGATCTCCAGAAAATGCAACCGCTCTTTATGATGTTCCGGATCCTGGAGCGGGAATGCGATCCACACTTTAAACAGATCCCCGTCCAGATAGAGCTGGAACTCTCCGGACTGGAGTTCAGTCAAACTCTTCGCGATGGACAGGCCTAATCCGCTCCCCTGGGTATTCCTGGAGCTATCCCCCTGGATGAAACGCTCGGTCAGCTCATCGGGTGAGATATCCAACGGCTGCTGGGATATGTTCTTCAGCGTGAAGACAGCCCGGAGCCCTTCCGCCTCCAATCCCACATAGACCCTGGTATGGGGCATAGCGTATTTATACACGTTCTGATAGACATTTTCCAATATCCGCCACACACGCCGGCCGTCGGCCCGTATCACCACCGGCTCCTCCGGCAGACGTGAGATCAGTTCCAGATCCTGCTGACCAAATTTTTCCTGGAATTCTCCGTTCACCTGGAGGACCATCTCCACCAAGTTCAGATCCTCATAATCCAGCTTCAGATTCCCGGTGCTGGCCTTGGACGCCTCCACCACATCCTCCGTCAGGGTCTTGAGCTGCTGGGACTTTTTTTCCAGGATATCCAGATAGCCCTGGACCTTCTCATCGGCGATGTCTTCCCTCTTTAACAGATCCACATAGTTGATGATCGAGGTCAGCGGCGTCTTGATATCATGAGAGACATTGGTGATCAGCTCCGTCTTCAGCCGTTCGCTGCGCAGGCTCTCCTCCACCGCTTTATCCAATCCCGCCCCGATCTGGTTGATATTTTCAGCCAGAGTCTTCCGGTCAAAGGTCAGCCCCCGGGTGGGGATCTGTCCGGCGATATCCCCGGATGCGATCTTGCGGACACCTTTTTGGATCTTCTGGTACTCCACAGCCAATTTCACGATCCAGCCAATGCCCGCCGCCTGTGTGAGGAACAAGCAGAAGAACAAAAATCCATTGCCATAGTAACTATTCTCCAAGATCAAAAGCAAAAATGCCTGTATACACAGAAAACCACCCAGAGCGACCGCCTTTCTCGGGATATCCTTTAATGCAAAGAATACCCGCTTCCCCTGCCGCAGCAGCACGCGCAGGATACTGTTCTTCCACAAGGTGCGCGCCTTGCATCTGCGCACAAAACTCAGATATCCCCACAGGAAGAGCAGATCCACGATGACGAAGAGCACGATGACCACAAATGTATAAAACTGCATAGCCGCATCTGTGACAGGCCCCGTCCCCTCGGAAGATTGCAGATATTCCGAAAATACAGCGGGATTTACGATACCCGTCTGCTGGAAAAACGCCAGAAAACAAAGCCACACGATGATCACCAGCAGCGCGGCGGCCCCGGTCTTCCACCTGTCGAAAAAATTTAAGGCGATCTTTTTGCCTTTCTCATTTTTCCCGCCGCGCCCCGCAGAGAGCGTCAGCCAGATCAGCGAAGCCGCAAATAATATTGTAGAGGATATGCACACACCGACCGCCGTACGCAAGATCCCCATATCTCGGCTAAAGGAACTCTGCTGGGTATACAGCCAGTCCTGGATGGGCAGACCTGTATCCACAGACACGGCAAACACATAATCCGTATCCTCCAGCGCAGTGTCCTCCAAACACTGATCCACCCAATGCCGCCAGGAATCCTCACTGCTGTTCATATTGCTGTCGTAGGTGCTCCCTTCCGAGCCTTTCGTCAAGATGGTATAACTCCCCATCTGCTTAAACGCCTCTGCGTGCTCCCGCCACTTTTTCATCGCAGCGAGTTTTGCACCGTCCAGATATGCCTGTCCCTGTTCCAGATCCACATAGAGATAGTGCACATTAGACTCCTGTGTATGCTCATTTTTCAGCGTCTCCAAAGAATCCGCCCACTCTGTGACCCCCTCGAGCGCGCTGTTCAGCATATAAAAAGTATCCAACAGCTCCCATTGGTTTTCATTCACCACTTCCAACAGACTGGAAGCCCCCTGGGGCTTATAAAGCTCCTTGATCTGCAGATCGGTATACAAGGTAAAGCTTGTAAAGACCACATTCCCCACCTTATCCACGATCTGATCCGGATATTCATAGTAGAAAAACTCCGTCTCGTCATCCTCCCATTCATCCAGGAGCGGGAGGATGCCTGAGTTCCCCGGGGTGACATATCCCCCGTCCCTGTCATAGGTCGTCTCCCCCTCATAGACCTCTCCCGCCTCATACTGTTCAATCTGCGCGTCCCGCTCAATGTCCCATCCATTTTCCTCGATCTGCTCGCGGAGATCATCTATATAATAATAGGAATAGTCCCCATAAGGATTTTCACAGACGACGATCCGTTCCATCTTGGAAGAACTCTCTTCTTCCAATTTCTCTTTCCAATCCAACAGCTCTCCCAGAGTATAGGTCAGGCCGTTTATATTTTTCCCAGTGATCCTCCTACGTGTGTCATAATCCAGGATATCCACCAGCACATCCCGGTCGATCGTGCCGGAGTTGTCCAGCAGCTGCATCTCCCCGTAAAAACTCAACTCATACTGGATATTCTCCCACAAAAGATTCCGGTACGTACCGCTCTTAAAAAAATTTTCCGTCCCCTCGCCCAGCAGCAGATCCGACGGCTCCACAGACGACACCGCCGCCATCCACAGCAGACTGACCGCCATCCCAGCAAGGGACAGACAGGATAAGACAATACCCAAAACTTTTCCAACTCGTGATCCCAACCATTTTTCCATAACCATGCCCTCTTCTCATAAAACTTCCACTTTGTAACCCACGCCCCAGACCACTTTCAGATACCGCGGCTCCTTGGGGTTGATCTCGATCTTCTCGCGGATATGCCTGATATGTACCGCCACCGTATTTTCCGCCCCGATCGCGTCCTCTTTCCAGATGTACTCATAGATCTGGCTGGTGGAAAATACCCGCCCCTTATTCTTCATCAGCAGCCGGAGGATCTGGTACTCGATCGGTGTCAGACGGATCATCTGCCCGTCCAGCGTCACCTCCTTGCGGTCGTCATCCATCACCAGACCGCCCGTCCCGTAGATACCCGCCCGGGACAGATCCGGGCTGCCGCCGAATTTGGTATACCGGCGCAGCTGGGATTTCACCCGTGCCACCAGCTCCAATGGGTTAAAAGGCTTCGTCAGATAATCATCCGCCCCGATATTCAGCCCTAAGATCTTATCCGCATCCTCGGACTTGGCCGATAGGATGATGATCGGAACGGTGTTCTGCTCGCGGATCTTCAGCGTGGCCCGGATGCCATCCAGCTTCGGCATCATGATGTCCATGATGATCAGCTGTACCTCCTGTTCCTTTAGGATCTTCAGCGCCTCCATACCGTCATGGGCCTGGTACACCTGATACCCCTCCTGTTTCAGATAGATCTCGATGGCCTCCACGATCTCCTGATCGTCGTCACATACAAGGATCCCCGCCATGTTATCTCCCTCCTCTCGTGTACGCTCGTTTAAAACTTTTTTATAGGATAACACGTGATCCTTAAAAGCATGGTTGGAATTTTCTTAAGATTTTCTTAAAATGCGATGCATGGCAAAAAGGGACTCTCTATCTCAGTCAACAGCCCCCTGCAATACCTGATCCAGGATCTGGGCAAAAGGCTCCATGGCGTTTTTTACCTCCTGGACCGTGTTGGTCTGGGCACCCGTCTCCAGCAAGATCGCCCGGGGACGCAGATGCAGATTATAGCGCAGGCTCGAAAGATAGATATTCCGGCTCAAACCCGGGTAATACCGGGCCGCCTGCAGATTGAGCTGGAACGAAAAAGCCAGGTTCTCCTGTATATGGGGATTTGGCAGATAGGTCACATCCCCGTTTAATGCACTGTAGCTCAAACCGTTGAAAAACATGAATTTCGCCGTGGGTTTTCCGTTTATCTCCGTCACCAGACGGCGGTCCTCCGCCACCCCGTCCCGATGCAGGTCGATGACCACCTCCACGCTGGGGTTTTCCGCCAGGATCTGTTCCACCGCTGCCATGGAATAGTCGTAGGCGCTGTTCCTGTCGATCACACCGTCCACCACATCATAAGTCCCCGTATCGTGGATGACCCCGTAGCCATACTGATCCTGCAAAAGTTCCGTCAGATAGTCGCCCACGCCCACCACCGTATCCTCCTGCACCCCCTCCCGGGAATCGGCAAATCCCTCCTGGGAATGGGTGTGGTAGATCAAGATCTGGGGTACGGATGGATCCTTTTCCAGCGTCATATCCATGTCCAAAAGCCCTGGGGCATTGATACGGGTCTCATCCACCGCCGTGGTGCTGTCCACGATGAAGAAATTTCCCAACAGATAGTCATAATCTTCCAACTGCTCCCGTGTGATCTCCACCTGGGGCTCCGCCACGGCCGGAGCACTCTTCTCATTGCCGGAGACCGCCTGGGACTGGGATCTGTCCGTCTCCTCCTGCTCCTCCTTTGGCTGATCTTTTGACTCCTCCTGTGTATCTGTCGGCTCCTCTCCTTTTTCCTGGGCCGCCTGGTTCTCCCCTTCCACCTGTTCCTGCAGATATTTGGCGTTTGCCTCTATGATCTTGTCGTATGTATATTCATCTTCGATCGTCGGCTCGTAGATCGCCTGGTTTTTCATATATCCATAGATCGGAAACTGGTGGAACAGCTTATCCACCATCCCCGTCTCCTGCTGCGGATCGAGCAGCCCTTCCGGGTAGGATAATCCCCGTGGATAAAATCCGGGTACATATATAAAAAGCATGCCGATCATGCATAGACAGAGCAAGACACAGATAAATTTCTGCCAGTTGGTCACCTGATCACCCCATAGTTGTTATATGAGGCAACTTGGCGGAATATACTAAAGTATATCTGACGGGAGGCGGCATATCCCTCCTCCCGTCGACATCTCTTCAAAAAAAGGCTTCTTCAGACATATTCCAGAGCCATATTCAGCCCTTCCGAGATCGTATATCCCAGCCTCTTGACCGTCTCATCCACATCCTTGGGCGTCACAAACATGGTATGCAGATGGGGCGAGATCATCTCCTCCAGAAATTCCTTTCTCTCCTGTTCTTCTAAAGCTTCCAGCAGATGGGCCATCGCATCGTGGACGATCGTGGCCGCATCCACCACCGTGGGGATCCCGATCCCGATCACCGGCACACCCAGGGTCTGCGCATTTAACCCATCCCGGTGGTTCCCGATGCCGGAGCCCGGATCGATGCCCGTGTCTGTGATCTGGATCGTCCGGTTGAGCCGCTTGGTACTCCGGGCCGCCAGCGCATCCACCGCGATCACCACATCCGGCTTCGTCTCATCCACAACGCCCTGGATGATCTCCAGCGTCTCCATCCCCGTCTGGGCCATGACACCGGGCACGATGCCGCTGACCGCATGGACCCGATCCTCCCCCATGCCTAAAGTCCCGTACTCCCGCAGGACATGGCGTGTGATATGCAGGTTCTGGACCACATTTGGCCCCAACGCATCGGGCGTCACCTCCCGGTTGCCCAGTCCCACCACCAGCACGGACTTCTCTTTTTCAAGGGAGGCCAGCCTGCGCAGATGTTTGGCCAGTTCTTTTGAGATCTCCCGGTGGTAATCCTGATCCGGCACAGACATGTTAGGCGCTTCCATGGTGATGTACGTGCCCTGGGATCTGCCCATGGCCTTCGCGCCCTTCTCCGTCTCGATCTTCACCAATGTGGTCCGGATGTCCCGCTCTTCATCGTAGGACTCCTTGATCACCACTCCGCTCAGTTCCACGTTGTCCTCTTCAAAACGCTCTTTCGTCTCCAGGGCCAGGTCTGTCCGGATCCTATAATTCGCCTGCATCATATCTCCTCCTGTGTATCGATCTCTTTCCATACTTTCCATAATAAGATACCCATTTCAGAGAGAAATATCCATTTTCAGATCCGGATCCGTTTCCGTTTTAAACGACTATGCACAGCCTCCCTGAACAGCGTATAGACCACCGACGTAAATGGGATGAAGACCAGCATCCCCACCACGCCCATCAGACTGCCGCCCACTGTCACCGCCATCAGCACCCAGATGGACGGAAGCCCCACAGAGCCGCCCACCACATGGGGATAGATCAGGTTGCCCTCCACCTGCTGCAGGACCAGGAACATGACCACGAACAGGAGCGCTTTCACCGGACTGACCATCAAGATCAAAAACGTCCCGATCACACACCCGATAAAGGCCCCGAAGATCGGGATCAGCGCCGTAAACGCGATCAAGATCCCCACCAGGAGCGCATAGGGGAATCTGAAGATCCACATGGCGACCATGAACATGGCGCCTAGGATCACCGCCTCCAGACACTGTCCGGTGAGAAAGCTCTTGAACACCCGGTTGGTCAGCGCGCAGATCTCCAAGATCCGCTCCACGGTCTTCTTCGGCAAAAACGCATAGAATACTCTGGTCACCTGCGCGGACAATTTTTCTTTCTGCAGCAGGATATAACAGGCAAAGACGAACCCGATAAAGAAGTTGGCCAGCGCGCTGACCACCGTCTTCGCCACTATGAAGGTGGAACTCAGCACATTTCCCGCACCGTTTTTCAGGAAATCCACGCCGGTCTGGATCATCTTGTCCCAGTCAAAATCCAGGCCGCTGATCCACCCGACGATATCCGGGTTGTCCTGGAAGAGCTGCTCGGCCCACATCTGCGCCTGGGGCAAGAAGACCTGGACGCTCTTTCCCAGGGAGACAAATGTATTGCCCAGCTCCGGCGCCACCACGAAGATCACGACGAACAGGACCCCGATCACCGCTGCCAGGGAGAGGAGCAGGCTGCAGGGCCGGGCCATCTTCACCGCCCAGGGCTTCTCTCTATACTTCCGTTTTATAAAGAGATTCCGCTCGAAAAACTGCATCGGCGCATTGAGGATAAACGCCACCGCGCCGCCCAGCACAAACGGAAAGATGATATTCCAGCAGAATACGACCGCCTGGAAGATCAGTCTGTAATTGATAAACGCCACCACCACCAAGGCCGTAAATACGATCAGCCACCGCAGTTTCCGGATCGTTTCTTTGCTCAGTTCCATAAAACTCACTCCTCTTTCTCCAAAAGCAGACGGTACACATCCCGTTTCCCCAAACCCCTGTCCCGGGCAACCTGTTTCATGGCTTCTTTTCGGGTGTAACCCTGCCCTTCATACTGCTCCATATGTTCTTCCAGTGTCAGCGCCTCCCACTGGGCCCGCTCCTCCATTTTAAGTTCCTGGCGGTCTTTTCCCTGGATCACCAGTACACATTCGCCTCTTGGCTCCTGTTCCGCCGTCCGCGCCAGCAGCCCATCCAGGTCGGAGCGCACCACAGACTCATACCGTTTGGTCAGTTCCCGGCACAGGACCGCTCTCCTGCCGCCGCCCAGGGTCTGCGCCAGTTCTCCCAGTGTGCGGCGCAGACGGTGGGGCGCTTCGTAGAGGACGATGGTCCGTGTCTCCCGGATGAGCCCTTCCAGAACATTCTTCCTCTTTTTCGTATCCATGGGAAGGAAACCTTCAAATACAAAATCCCGGGTAGGGAGTCCTGATAAGGTCAGCCCCAGGACACAGGCCGCCGCCCCGGGCAGGGCTGTCACAGGGATCCCCTGTTCATAGCACATATTGACCAGTTCCTCCCCCGGATCGGAGATACCCGGCGTGCCCGCGTCTGTGATCAGCGCGATATCCATCCCCTGCCGCAGCTTTTCCACCAGCGCTTTGCCCTTTTTGATCTTATTGTGTTCATGATAACTGGTCATGGGTGTGTGGATATCGTAATGATCCAGCAATCTGATGCTGTTCCGGGTATCCTCCGCCGCGATCAGATCCACTTCCTCCAACACCCGCAGGACGCGCAGGGTGATATCCTCCAGGTTCCCGATGGGCGTGGCACACAGATATAAAGTTCCCAAAGCTATCCCTCCTTCCCGCCATAATAGACATCCAAGGCTTCCTGGGTATAAACACCCGGTTCTTTGTAGAGTATGAACGGTCTTTCCACCGTCATCCGCGAACGGCCGCCGGACAGCCCCTCGATCAGGACCATATTCGGCTCTTTATCCACATAGGGATGGATCAGGCGCATCCGTTTGGGTTCAAGACCCACCTGGACCATCTTAGACAGGATCTCCCCCAGCCGGAAGGGTCTGTGGATCATGTAAAAACGTCCCCGGGGCCTTAACACTTTCGCGGCCTGGCTGAGCACATCCCCCAGGCTGCATAAGATCTCATGGCGGGCGATGGCGATCTCCCTGTGGGCGTTTTGCAGGCCGTGCTGATCGATCATGTACGGGGGATTGCAGGTGATAACGTCAAAAGAAGCCCCGCCAAATAGGACAGAAGCTTCTCTGATATCACCTGTCACGATCGTGATCTCCTCCTCCAAATGGTTGTGGATGACGCTCCGCCTCGCCATCTGGGCGCAATCCTCCTGGATCTCCAGTCCCACCACATGGCTCCCTTTTTTCCGCGCCCGCAAAAGGATCGGGATGATCCCTGTCCCGCAGCCCATGTCCAAGATCCGCTCATGGGCCAGTGCCCGGGCATACCAGGACAGCAGCACCGCATCCGCGCCAAAACAGAATTTGCCCGGGTCTTGGATGATCTCATAACCGTTCTGCAGATCGTCCAGCCGCTCCTGCGGCAGTAAACTACTCTTTGTCAAAACTGGACTGCCCTCCTTTGTCTTCCAATGCCTTTAATTCCCGGAACTCCTCCTCCGACAATTTCATCTTTTTCTTTCTGGGACGGAATCTTAAGTCCTCCACTTTGTAATCCCGTATCTCCTTCTCATCGTTGACCTCCACCAGCACACGCACATGCTGGCGCAGGACACTCACGCTGTGGACTTTTCCCTGCAAGCCTTCCTTTGTAGTCACCGTATCCCCGATGCCCGGCAGTTTCTTATTGAGCTCTTCATAGATCTCCTGCTCATTTTTCAGACAGCACATCAGCCGCCCGCACGCGCCGGATATCTTCGTCTGGTTCAGGGACAGGTTCTGCTCTTTCGCCATCTTGATGGATACCGGGGCAAATTCTGTCAGGTACGTGTGGCAACACAGGGGCCGCCCGCAGATACCGATGCCCCCTAAGATCTTCGTCTCGTCCCGCACCCCGATCTGCCGAAGCTCGATCCGCGTCTTGAACACGGAGGCCAGGTCTTTGACCAGAGCCCGGAAATCCACCCGACCATCCGCTGTGAAATAAAACAGGACTTTATTGTTGTCAAAAGTGTATTCCACATCGATCAGCTTCATCTCCAGCCCGTGGTCCTGGATCTTCTGCAGGCAGATCTGATGGGCTTCTTTCTCTTTATCACGGTTCTTCGCTTCCCGCTCCTCGTCCTCCACGGTGGCCGGGCGCAGCACATCCCTAAGAGGCTGTATCACCGACTTTTCATCCACGTCCCGGGGGGCCAGGACCACATGCCCGAACTCCACGCCCCGGGCCGTCTCCACGATCACGTGATCGCCCACCTGGAGATCGTGATCCTTGGGGCCGAAATAATAGATCTTGCCCACATTGCGGAATCTCACTCCGATTATCTTTACCATATTCGCCATGCTACTTCTCCCTGATCGTCAAGAACAGCAGCTCCATAGCCAGGTCAAAATTCACATTCGCCTGCAGCCGGACTTTCGCCTTGTCCGCAGCGTCTATGATGTTCTCGATGCCTTCATATGAACGCTGGCTGGCCTGCTCCTTGATCGCATTGATCTCTCTTTTAAATACCAGGTTGTCCACTTCCCGGGTGGCCTTGAACATCAGTACATCCCTAAACCACACCTGTACGATATCCAGATAGTCGTAGATGTCCTGTTTCCCGTCCGAAAGTTTTTTCAGGGCTTCCACCCACTCCTGGACGTCCATCTTTGACGCATATTTCAGCATATACAGCACTTTCTGCGCCATCTCGTCAAAATACGCGTCTTCGGCCGCGCGCTGCGCCTTCCCGATGTTCCCCTGGGCGAAAGCCGTCTCCACATCCACCTGGTACGCCGGTACGTGCATGTTGTCCATCAGATACTGTTTCACCAGGGCATCGCTCACCGGCCGCACATCCAGACGCACACACCGGGAACGGATCGTGGGCAGCAGCGCATCCACATTGGTGGTGAGCAGCAGGAACACCGCGTAATCCGGCGGCTCCTCGATCGTCTTGAGCACCGCGTTCTGCGCCTGGGGCGTCATCTTGTCCGCATCACTGATGATATAGATCTTATACCGCCCGCCATAGGGCCGGATCAGCACATCATCCACCACCTGAGCGCGGATCTCCTCCACGCCGATAGAGCTGCTCTTCTCATGTTCAACATATATGATATCCGGATGATTCTTACTGTTGGCTTTCTTACAGGAATCGCAGGTCTTGCAGGGCACGGGTCCGCCTTTTTCACACTGCAGGGCCATGGCGTAGATATTGGCCAGTGTCTTCTTCCCCGCGCCCGCCTCCCCCACCAGCACATAGGCATGGGAGACCTTGTCCTGCAGGATGGAGTTCTTCATGTGGCTGATGATCTGCTCATGTCCAACGATCGCCTCAAAATCTTTCATAAGGATCACCTCCTTTTTCGCTTATTTTATCACTTACTTGGCTATTATATCACACTTGGTTTAGAAGATATAGCATTTTTTTAACACAAATGACGATTGACTTTTTGTACGAAATCATACTATAATGCAAGTACGATTTCGTATATGATACGATGATACAGGAGGGGACTGGACATGAAAAACCTGACGACGACACAAGTGACACGTTTCAACTATCTGATGAATGAGATCGGCACCGCCTACCACGAAGCGGCCTTAAAACTCGGCCTCTCCGACAGCGCCTCGATGATCCTCTACACCATCTGCAACCTGGGCGGCAGCTGTCTGCTCAGCGACATCTACGGATTATCCGGCATCAGCAGGCAGACCCTCAACTCCGCCCTGCGCAAACTGGAAAAAGACGGCATCGTGTCCCTGGCGGCATCGGACGGCAAGAAGAAGACGGTATCTTTTACGGATAAAGGCCGAGAGCTGGCCCAGAGAACGGCTGTCCGCCTGATCGGGATCGAGAATGAGATCTTCGCCGCCTGGCCGAAGGAAAAACAAGATCTGTATCTGAGCCTGACCCAAAAATACCTGGATGCCTTCCGTGCAAAGATCAGCGAGATCTGAGAAAGGAGATATATAGAAAATGAACATACAATTATCTGACCATTTTGGTCTTAAAAAATTGCTGCGCTTTACGCTGCCGTCCATCGTCATGATGATCTTCACGTCGGTCTACGGCGTTGTGGACGGGTTCTTCGTCTCCAACTTTGTGGGGAAAACGCCTTTTGCCGCTGTCAACTTCATCATGCCGTTCTTGATGATCTTGGGCGCGGTGGGCTTTATGTTCGGCACCGGAGGCAGCGCGCTCATCGCGATCACCGTCGGCGCCGGCGACCGAAAGAAGGCAGACCGCCTGTTCTCCCTGTTCGTCTATGTATCAGGGCTCTGCGGCATCGCGATTGCTGTGTTCGGCATCCTTTTCATCCGTCCGATCGCGTCCCTCCTGGGCGCGGAGGGCGCCATGCTGGACCAGTGCGTATCCTACGGCCGGGTCATACTGGTGACATTGCCCGCCTATATGCTCCAGTTCGAATTCCAGAGCTTCTTCGCCACGGCGGAGAAACCCCAGCTGGGACTTGCCGTGACCATCGCCGCCGGTGTCACGAATATGGTCCTGGATGCCCTCTTCGTGGCTGTGTTTAAATGGGGCCTCCTGGGCGCGGCAGCCGCCACGGCCCTCAGCCAGGCGGTGGGCGGCCTGCTCCCATTGATCTACTTTGCCCGCCCGAACACCAGCATCCTGCGGCTCACCCGGACCCGTTTTGACGGAAAAGCCCTGTTAAAAGCCTGCACCAACGGCTCCTCAGAGCTGATGACCAACATCTCCATGTCCCTGGTCAGCATGCTCTATAATATACAGCTCATCCGCTACGCCGGGGAGGACGGCGTGGCGGCCTACGGGGTATTGATGTATGTGAACCTGGTGTTCCTCGCCGCTTTCATCGGCTACTCCGTGGGCTGCGCACCTGTGGTCGGCTACCATTTCGGCGCGGCCGACTATGCGGAGCTGAAAAGCCTGCTGAAAAAAAGCCTGACAGTCATCGCCGTCTTCTCAGTCTCCATGTTCTGTCTGGCCGAGCTTCTGGCAAAACCGCTTTCGATGCTCTTCGTGGGGTATGACCCGGGCCTGTTCGACCTGACCCGGCAGGGATTTAAGATCTACTCCTTCTCCTTCTTGTTCGCGGGCCTTGCCATTTACGGATCCTCCTTTTTCACCGCTCTGGGAAACGGACTGATCTCCGCTCTGATCTCATTTCTGCGGACATTGGTGTTCCAGACGGCAGCTGTCCTGATCTTCCCACTGATCTGGGGGATCGATGGGATCTGGATGTCGATCGTGGCCGCGGAACTGCTGGCCGCGGTGGTGACCGCCCTGTTTTTGATCGGCAAACGAAGGAAATACCATTATTGATGCCCTATCCGTATGCTCAAAAAGGCATGATCTGTATATACAGCAGTAAATACAGATCATGCCTTTTTTGGGGTATATCCGGAAACCCGTCCATGTCGTCTGCTCCTCTGACATGAAACAGTTTTCAGTCACGCTCAAGGAGCTTCTGGTAATCTTCTTTTTCATTGATATTTTTGAATTGGGATGTCTCTCCTGTGCTGTGATACGTCTCATAACCGATCTTATTTAAAAATGCAAATACGGAACCATTCCCCTCTCCTAAAGCCGCCATCATGGCATCGGCCAGCTGCGTGCTGTAGATCCCCAGCAGAGGTTCTTCTTTCTCCCCGTGTCGGAGGATGGTGACGGCACTGCTGTTCTGTCTGTCCTGCCAGATCAGAGCCTGCAGTTCACGGACCGTCACAAGGGGCGTATCCACGCTCATGACCAGGCAGCGTCCGTGAAGGGCCCGCCTGAAACACGCCTCCAGACCGCCCAACGGCCCCCGGCCGGGAAGACGGTCCCTGATAACCTGCCCGGTGCGGATGGATCCGCGGTAGCCGGAGATCAGGATGTCGTCGATGCCGAGACGTTCTCCTTTCTCGATCTGGATATCTAAAAAGGTCTTGTCCTGGTAAACAAGGTCTGATTTATCAGTCCCCATGCGGCGGCTGCGGCCGCCGGCCAGGATGACCATGGATAGATCTTGGTCCTGCTCGATCATATCTTCCTCCCCGTTCTCATCACCAAAGATATATCAATAATTATATGGAAGCTATCTTTCCATGTCAATAGATATTCTTATATCTAAAGTTTACCTTTTAGCATATCTGACCTCACGATGTCCCGATAAAGATCCTTGCCCCGGCCGATCTTGGGCCTGTGCCGCCACCCATTCCTTCAGGATCACAGATCTGATCCTTTATCTCCCATCCTTGGTCCACTTATCATAGATCGCCATCCCAGAGCATGCTCCTATAAATGTTGACATCACACTCATCACTGATGGATCCAAGTCAATGCCATTTTTATTGCAGACTATATTTATGATGATATTCAAGATCATCATCACGATCGTTACCCCCACCACTACAACGGTTCCTTTGAAAAAATGCTTCATAACTTCCTGTTTCCTTTCCTATAGTAGATTTATTTACCGCAAGATAGTATACCAGAGAAAACGATCATCCTTCCAAAACAGTCCTAAAACTCCCCAATCCGTGAATAAGTGCGCCTTTCTCCCTGCGGGACACGCATTTATCCGTCATTTTCGCAGGGCGGCGCTTGATACAGAGAATGATATAAAGTATAATCAAGGAAGTAAAAACCGAAAAAAGGAATATATCGAAATGTTAGCATCAGTCTTTCAGCTCTCCCTCAGTATCCGCAATGTGTGGCCAAAACGCATGGGCATCCGGGCATTTATCTTTCTTTATATACTGCTGTTGCTCGCCATAATGCCTGTAACACTCCTGTCCTGTATACCGTATGGTCTGTTCGGTATCCCGGCGATGATCTGTATATATGGATTGGTCACCTGCCGGGATACCGCCGCCCAAAATGTCTGTATGGGTATGATCGGGTTTGTACTTGCTATCGTGACAAATAACCTGCTGACAAATTTTCAGCAGATGCTGATCCCCCTGTCTTTCACAGATCAGCCGTATGTTTCTCTCGGCGCCAATGTGATCTACACTTTGCTGTTTTATCTGACGACGCTGTTTTTCGGCCGGCTGCTCAAAAAACTATTACTGTCGGACAAACGTATTTTACGTCTCCAGCAGACGTGGTATCTGATCGACGCCGGATTGCTGCTCCTCATGACTATCTATCTGTTCGATGATCTGATCCCGGGACAAGGCGGCTCTGTCGGCAGGATGATATATAATAACGGCCTGCATATTTCGGGATATCTGCTCGTCATGCTTTTTTTGTTTCTGGCTATGCACTGTTCTTATCTGGAAAAAATACAGACAGAGGCAAGACAGAACGCCTTGCAGGATCTACAGTGCTACACACACGATCTGGAAGTCCTGTATAATGGCCTGCGCTCCTTTAAGCATGACTACATCAATATCTTGCTCTCTATGTCCGGCTATATCAGAAATGATGATATGGACGGATTAAAGCAATTTTTTGAGACCAAGATCTTCCCCACGAAGGATCTGATCGACCAGGGCGATCACAAGCTGATCCAACTTAGCAATATTGGTGTATTGGAGATCAAAAGCCTGCTCTCCGCAAAAATAATCTACGCCCATGGATCAGGGATCGATGTCACGACTGATATACCGGACAGGGTGGACACTTTTCCGATGGACACCATAGACCTTACCAGGATACTGGGTATTTTCTTAGACAACGCGATCGAGGCCTCCGCTGTGACGGAGCAGCCGCAGATAGGATTAAATATCATCCGGCATGATGCCGGTGTATCGATCATCATAAGCAACCGCTTTCAGGATCATGGCGCAGTATTGCATAAGCTGAAGCAAAAAGGCTTTAGCACAAAGAACGGGCATCAGGGGATCGGGCTTTCCAACGCCCAGAAGATCATCAGCTCCTATGACAACGTATTACTGGAAACAACAATGCAGTGCGGCTGTTTCATACAGCATATGGAACTTGCTGATAGAAAGGAGTGACCATATATGCTGGACATATTTGTGTGCGAAGATAACGCCGTGCAGCGGCAGGCTATCGTGCAGACCATCCAAAATATCGTTCTGATAGAAGAACTGGATATGCAGCTTGTTTTAGATACAGAAGATCCTCATGTGCTGCTGGTAAAACTCAAGGCCAGCCGGAACACAGGCATTTATTTCCTTGATATCGACTTGGGCAGCAATATGAACGGAATGAAACTGGCACAGCAGATCAGATACTTTGACCCCCGTGGTTTCATCATATTCATAACCGCACATTCTGAACTGAGCTACATGACCTTCCAGTACCGGGTGGAGGCAATGGACTTTATATTAAAAGACAACCCTGCAGAGGCAGAGATCAAGATCAGGGAATGCCTGTCAAATGCAATGGAACGCTATACCCTGCAGACCAACAGGACACAAAAAGTCTATACGATCAAAACCTGCGGGCGAACGATCAGCATCGATCATGCTGATATTTTATTTTTTGAAACTTCCAGCAATATACATAAAGTCATCCTCCATGCGAAAGACCGCCAGATCGAATTTTTCAGCACCATAAAAGAACTGTCAAACACATTAGGCAGTGATTTTGTGCGCTGTCATCGGTCGTTTCTGGTCAATAAAAAGAACATAAAAGAAGTAGACACTAAAAACCGGATCATCTATTTTACCAATGGAGAAACCTGCCTGATGTCCACACGTATGATGAAAAGACTCTGAAAACAAAGGCAAAAGAACCAAAAAGCAACCAGCAGTTGCGCCATTTCCAAGCGCACTTGGTGGTTGTCAACCGGATCGTATGATAAGATAGACACATCGATATCGAGAAAATAACAGAAAGAAGGATAAGCATATGATCTTAGGAGAAAAAATCATCCAGATGAGAAAACAAAAAGAATGGTCCCAGGAGGAGCTGGCCTCCCAGCTGGGGATATCCAGGCAGTCGGTGTCAAAATGGGAGAGCGGAGCCTCGATCCCCGAATTGGATAAGATCGTGAGTATGAGCCGCCTGTTCGGAGTGAGCACAGATTACCTATTAAAAGAAGAGATGGAGGAGAGCGCCCCTGCGATCCTCCCAAAAGAGGAGATCTCAGACCCTCAGCGCAGTGTTTCCCTGGAAGAGGCCACAGGATTTCTGGAGCTGACCCGAAAAACAGCGGCAAAGATCGCGTTCGGCGTAGTCTGCTGCATCCTCTCACCGATATGCCTGATCTTACTTGGCGGCCTGTCTGAATACGGCCAAAGAGTCCGGATATCCGAGGAAATGGCGGCAAGCCTGGGCACGACTGTACTGCTGATCATGATCGCGGCGGGCGTGGCCATACTGATCTTCAACGGCATGCGTCTGGAAAAATACAGCTATATGGAGAAAGAAACTTTTGTACTGCTGTACGGCGTAGCCGGGATCGTAGAAAAACGCAAGGAAGAATTTGCGCCCACCTTCCGCAAATGCATCATAACAGGCGTGACGCTGTGCATCGTCGGCGTTGTGCCGCTCCTGCTCATCGGCACCAGAGATGAGGCGCTTGCCGCCATCGTCTGCATACCTCTGCTCTTCTGTTTCATCGCCGTCGGTGTATTCCTGTTCGTGTGGGCGGGATCGATCAACGAAAGCTTTGACAAGACACTCCAGATCGGCGACCACACACCGGAAAAGAAAGAACTGAACCAACAGACATCCTTTTTTGCCGGGGCATACTGGTGTGTCATCGCAGCTGTCTATATCGGTGTCAGCCTGTATATGGACAACTGGCACAGATCATGGATCATCTGGCCGGTGGCAGGCGCATTGTTCGCGGCATTTTACATGATCCTCCGCGGGGTCATGGGCAGGAAGAAGTAAAGCGGGCTGCAGCAACCGGATAAGGGACTAGAGTGTGTCTTAAAACCCATTCACGCCACCTGCAAGCCCCACTTTGCGGAAGATCTGACAACCGTCCATCCGCTCCAAGAGATCGGGACACTGCTGACCGCTCTATCAAGTGGATCTCAATTGAATATAACAGATAAACCATGTATGATACCAATAAATACCAACACACTTTTCACGGAGGTGACCATTATGATACATCCCACCTATCCACTGCCCGCCGATTTCCAGACCCGTATGTGCGCCATGCTGGGCCCCGACTATCCATCCTTCCTCGCCAGCTACAAAAAACCCCGTGAAAATGGCCTGCGCGTTAACCCGCTGAAGACAACGCCCGGAGAGTTCCAGCGCAGCTGCCCATTTTCCCTTGAAAAGATCCCCTGGACCGAAAACGGCTTTTTCTACGGACAGGAAGCCCGCCCAGCGCAGCATCCCCTCTACCGCTGCGGTCTATACTATCTGCAGGAACCCAGTGCCATGGCACCCGCCGCTCTCCTGCCCGTCCAGCCCGGCGACCGCGTCCTGGACCTGTGCGCGGCTCCTGGCGGAAAAGCCACGGAATTAGGCGCACGGCTAGATGGCCAGGGACTCCTGGTAGCCAACGACCCGAGCAGCACACGGGCAAAAGCCCTCCTGCGCAACCTGGAATCCTTCGGCGTCTCCAACTGCTTCGTCACCAATGAAAGCCCCGCACACCTGGCGGACGCCTTCCCAGGATTTTTTGATAAGATCTTAGTGGACGCCCCCTGTTCCGGGGAAGGTATGTTCCGCAAAGAACCCGCCGCCATAAAGACCTGGAGCCTTGAAAAATCCGATTCCTGCGCAAAGATGCAGCGTGAGATCCTGCGGCACGCCGTCCACATGCTCGCCCCCGGCGGCCTGCTCCTGTATTCCACCTGCACCTTTGCCCCCATAGAGAATGAAGGATCTGCCGCCTATGTTCTGGAGACTTTTCCCGAGATGGACCTGCTCCCATTGCCAAAAGAGCATGGTTTTTCCCCGGGTATGCCCGCATGGGGAAATGAAGATCCCCGGCTGGAACGCTGTCTGCGGCTCTGGCCCCATCGCTGCCGGGGGGAAGGCCATTTCCTGGCGCTCTTTCAAAAAGACGGTCTAAAAGAAACGGACAACAAAAAACGCAAAAGACAAAAAAAAGACCAAAAGATATCCCGCACTGAGCGAAAACTCCTGGAAGACTTCCTCTCACCCTTCATCCCTGCCCTGTCCATGCCCTTTGACTGGGAACGGGTGGAGATCCGGGGTGACAGAGCATACCTCCTACCAGAAGGACTGCCTCCTGTAAAAGGACTTAAATTTCTCCGAAACGGTCTCTTCCTGGGCGAGCTGAAGAAAAACCGTTTCGAGCCGAGCCAGCCGCTGGCCATGACCCTGACAGCCCGCGCGCCTGCCCGACTGGATCTCCCCTGCACAGATGCCAGGATCGATCGTTATCTCCATGGGGAGAGCCTATCAGTGTCCGCGGATGGATGTACTGTCGCCTCCGGATGGGCCCTGCTCTGTGTGGAGGGATCCCCGCTGGGGTGGGGCAAACTGGTAAATGGCACATTCAAAAATAAATATCCGGCCGGCTGGCGATGACCGGCCGGAACCCCCGCAAGATCCAGCTATCTCGGTATTTCATTCAAAACAGCTTCACCCAACTCGTCCAACAGGATATCCACATCCACAACAGACATCTGCCGTTCCAGGCCAAATAAGATCGCACTGTCCCGTTTTATCCTGGCATAGAGCGGGGCATAACCTGTGGCCTTCAGCAGCTTTTGTGTCTCATCCACCGACAGCCCCATGGCCAGGCAGACTGGTAAGAGTTTATCGCGGGATGGCTCCCGCGCCCCGCTGAAGATATTATGTATATATCCACGGCTCAGGCCAGAGCGACGGGTGATATCACTGAGCCTCATGCCCTTTTCTACCCGGAGCTGCTCTAAATACTCATGCAGCGACATCTGGACAAATTCCTCCGCCGCCTCCACCTCATAATCTTTGAAATCCCATGTTTTTTCGATCAGTTTCAAAAGATCCGTCGTACTTTTTTTCATTGCAATCCTCTTCTTTTGTGATACAATAGTCCATGGATACGATTATAAAGATAGTTTGGAGAAAAGTCAACCATGCCAAGAGACGACCTGAAAGCACAATATCTGGATGCGACCTACGAAGAGCTCTGCCCGTTAAAGAGAAACGCCTTCGTAGTCCGACACCGACACACCGGAAAGATCTACGTAAAAAAATACGTGGACAAAGCTCTCCTGCCCATCTACCAAAAACTCCAGCAGATCCAGGACCGCCGGACAGAGAGAGTCTTTGACCATGCCGCAGATGAAAGAAGAGGGATCGTGATCACAGAATACATCAGCGGCCGCACACTCCAGGAATACCGCGAAGATAGAGGATCCCTTCCCGAGTGGGAAGTCTGCGCGATCATCCAAGACCTCCTGCTGACGCTGCGCACGATCCACAGCGCCGGGATCATCCACCGGGACATCACCTCCAGCAACGTGATGATCTCCAACGACGGGACCCTAAAACTGATCGATTTCAACATCGCGAGACAGCGCAAAAATACACAGGGAACAGACACTACGATACTGGGGACCGCCGGCTACGCTGCGCCGGAACAGTACGGTTTTTCACAGACCGACCAGCGGACAGACATCTATTCCGTCGGCGTCCTCTGGAACGTACTCCTGACCGGCTGCTTCCCTTCCGAAAAAAGATACACCGGCCATCCACTGAGCATGATCATACAACGCTGCACGGAAATGGACAGCCGTCAAAGATACCAGAATGTGCAGGAGATCCTGGATGAAATGGAAAGCTGCGGCCTGCGCCGGCCCCAACCCCAACCCCGTGCAGACACCCAAACAGATGCCCAGGATATCCACACATGGATCCCCGGATTCCGCACGGCCGTCGCGTGGAAATGCATCGTAGCTGTCCTGGGATATTCCCTGATGATCCTATACAGCATATATTCCATATCGGAATGCTCCGCCACATGGCTATCCCTTATCCTGGAGGCGATCGCCATCATTTTGTATATGTGGCTCACACCATTGGTCGCCGCCAATATCGGATATTTTGACAGGAAAATACATTTTTTGAAAAGGCTCCCAACATCTGCCAGAGTGACGATACGGATCATTTTCTGTGTGACCCTCTTCACGATGGGCGCTGCCATAGAATCTTATGTCCGCGGTCCCCTCCTGGGGATCGCAAAATAAATATGATATGTCTGCTGGAAGCATACCCTCTTTATGGAAGACCGTGTATAATGGAAATGAAACCATCATCACATCTAAGTACATAATTAATGAGGATAAAAATATGCAATGTCCAAAATGCAGAGCTAAGACCGATTTCCAGGTTGTCGTAAAAGACGGGGTAAAGTACCTAAAATGCGATACATGCGGTGCGCTCCTTACATCTGATGACCTGAGAAGACACACACAGCAGCCCCGGCCCCAACCCCCAAAAACATCAAATAAAGGTGTGATCATTGCAGCAGCCTTAAGTTTTCTCATCCTGGCCATATTCGCTGTAACGATCCTCAGCCTTTTTATCCCGGACGACGGGGCTGCATCTGAGCGAGAGCAAGCAAAAACCCAGGCAAGACCCAAAACCGCCGCCGAGACTGCCGCAGATCCCACATCTGAAACAGAAGAAGAACCCCCAGCAGAGGACGAGAGCGTCCCCAAAGAATACAGATCCGCACTCAATAAGGCGATGGTTTACAGCGACATGATGCACATGTCCAAAACCGGGATCTATGATCAGCTCACCTCTGAATATGGCGATAAATTTTCAATGGAAGCCGCCCAGTACGCCACCGACAATATGCAGGCCGACTGGAACGCCAATGCCTTGGCAAGTGCAAAAAACTATGTTAAGACGATGTATATGTCGAAAGCCGGTGTCTATGACCAGCTTATCTCGGAATACGGCGATAAATTCACGCCCGAGGAGGCCCAGTACGCCATCGATAACCTGCAGGTGGATTGGAATGCCTGCGCTCTGAAAAAAGCTAGAGAATATCAGGAGATGATGGCTATGTCTCCGGAAGCCATCCGGGACCAGCTCACTTCTGAATACGGTGAAAAATTCACCCCGGAAGAAGCGGCCTACGCCATCCAGAACCTCAATTAAAAACGCTCCCCTGACCACTCAAAAGGAGGCAGGCTTATGAAATGTCCAAAATGCAAAAAAGAAATGCAGCACGTCCAAAAAGAGGGAA
The DNA here is from genome assembly GCA_910575625.1 of Clostridia bacterium. Lineage (GTDB taxonomy): Bacteria > Bacillota > Clostridia > Lachnospirales > Lachnospiraceae > MGBC164599. Next base: position 104,870 of record CAJTFD010000002.1, on the reverse strand, counting down.
AAGACTATCATGTCTGCCTGGACTGCCAGGAGATCCGCGGTGCTGGACTGCCATCCACTCCTCCCACCAATAGCACAGATACTGTCTTACGGGTCCTGCTCGGTCTTGTACTCTTTACCATTGTCACCATATTGTCAGGACTGATCATCTGGGGAGTCGCCGAGAGCGGCCAGACACAACAGCCCCAAAATACACAGACGGTCGCCGCAGCGACGAAAGCACTCACCCGCTCCGACCTGATCAAACAGGGAAAGATCAAAGTCAAAAAACAGCCCGAAAGATCAAAAGACCCTACCCCGGACGCAATCCCCCAAACGGATCCTGCCGAACTGCAAACGGCACAGACAGCTGGGGATGGGCAAGATCCGGGCAACGCCACACCTGCACAACAGAACGAACAGATGGTATGGCTCACCGCAACAGGCAAAAAATATCATAACCGCAATGACTGTGGGTTCACAGATCCCGCCCGGGCCTATCAAGTGACTGTATCTTACGCGGAAGAACACAGTGACGGACCGTGCAAGATCTGTTTCGGCTACTGAGTTCCGGTCGTGATATGACCCTGTATTTTAATGTTTTGGATGATCAGGACCACGATAGAGTGCTCCTAAAGTTCGTCAATACAGATGTTGTCTATGACATATTAGAAGGATAGTGTAAGATCAAGGAGGAGAAGCATACAACACGCTGCTCCTCCGTTTTTATCCATGTATAGGATCCACACGGATAAATTTCAAGATATTCTCATTAAACGGCTGTATATCATTATACAAAAACCCGATCTCACACGGCGGCACAGGCTCTGAGAGTTCTATCTCAACGAGCGTGCCGCTCTCCAACTCATGCTCCACAAATTGTTTCACAACACAAGATACACCGATCCCCATTTTTGCAAATTCGATCAAAAGATCCATTTCATTGACTTCAAGGATATGCCAAGGGATGATACCATTTTTCGCATAATAGACATTGATGTGCTGACGGGATATGTTATCTTTGTCAAGGAGCATGATGTTTGCATATCCAAATATCTCATCATCCGCACACGCCCATCTCTCTCGATAGGCCGCTGTACAGACGAAGATATATTCGATCGCGCCCAGGGGATGATAGACAGATATCCCCGGATCTTCCGGTCTTACGACCAGGGCCAGATCGATCCTGCACGCGCTGAGCATTGCATACGCTTCCACCGAGGACGTGCAGGTGATCGTCAGATCCGTATCGGGATACAGACCGGAAAATCTTTTCAGATAAGGCATGAGAAAATGTTTACACAATACATTGCTGGAAGCTATGCGCAGATATCCTGTGTGAAAAGGAGATCTAAGACTCTTCTCCGCATCCCAGAGCATGGTGAGCGCCTTTTTCACGCTGTCATACAACACCCGTCCCTTCTCCGTAAGCTCCACACCCTTTGATCTTCTGATAAAAAGTGTGGTATGCAGGTTTTCCTCCAATTTTTTTATGGTGATGCTCACCGCCGGCTGGGAGATGTAAAGCTGTGCGGCGGCTTTTGAGATACTTTTATTTTCTGCAGCAGAGAGAAAGATCTTATATTTTGCCAGGTTATCAAACGTGTCCATATCGCCTCCATATAACTTTAATTTATGCTTTTTATAAAAACCATATATTTGAATTATAACAATACAAAAAGTATAATGCAAGAAAATCCAAAGGAGGTTTCACATGGACACATATGCATTCGACGGAAAAAAATACCGGGCAGCATCTAAACACCAAAAAAAATGGGGATGCGACCTGCTCTCAGGAATATCCTTGAAGGGGGATGAACATGTGTTAGACCTGGGATGCGGCGACGGCATTTTGACAGAACAGCTGGCCCGCGCTGTCCCCCGGGGAAAAGTGTTGGGGATCGACGCCTCAGCCAGCATGATCGAGACAGCAAAAATGCTCGAAAGAGAGAATCTTTCCTTTGCACACATGGACATCAATGAGATGGATCTTGAAAATGATCTTGACCTCATCTTTTCAAACGCCGCCCTGCACTGGGTCAAAGACCACAGGCGGCTCCTGAAAAATGCGCACAGAGCGTTAAAACCCCACGGAAAGATCTTGTGGGAATTTGGCGGCGCCGGCAATTGCCCGACTTTTTCAGATGTGATGAAAAAGAAGATCCGCGAGGACAGATATGCCGGATATTTTAAAGATCTTGAGTGGCCCTGGTACATGCCGTCCAAACAACAGTATACGGCATTGATCGAGGCGGTTGGCGCCTTTGACTATAAGATCACTGAGGTCGCTCGGGACACACACTTTGCAGACGCCCAGGAACTGATCAGATGGATCGATCAGCCCAGTATCCTGCCCTTTATCAGATATGTCCCGCCAAATCTGCGAAAGACGTTCCGACGGGAAGTGATCCATGCGATGATCCAACGGACACAGCAGCCAAATGGCGCTTATTTTGAATCTTTTCGCAGGATACAGGTATCCGCACAAAAAAGACAGGAGGACATTGCCCCATGAAAAAGATTGATCTGGATACCTGGGACAGGACTTTACATTATCAGATCTTCAAAAAGAGCGCCCAGCCCCAATACTGTGTCACTTTCAGCTTGGACATCACACATTTTTTAGGAGTGATCAGGAAACGGGGATATTCCTTTACATTTTCATTCGTATTTGCTGTTTCCAGATGTGCGGGCCAGATCAAAGAATTTCGGTATCGCTTTGTTGACGGTGATCCTGTACTCTTTGATCGGATCCACACAGCATTTACATATCTGGATAAAAATACCGGTCTGTTCAAGGTCGTCACGGTGGAAATGACTGATACACTGGAGGGATATGTCGCCGCGGCAGCCGCAAAAGAACAGGCGCAGAAAGGATATTTTACAGGCCCATTGGGGAATGATGTCTTTCAATTTTCCGCCTTTCCCTGGGTGGCGTATACCCATATTTCCCATACTGATCCAGGGGATAAAGACAATGCCACACCGTTATTCGACTGGGGGAGATATCATGAGGAAAATGGTAAGGTCATGCTCCCGTTTTCTGTCCAGGTCCATCATTCCTTTGTGGACGGCATCCATATCGGCAGATTGGCCGATTCCCTGCAGCACTATCTAGATATCATTTAGCCCCATGATCCCTTTTTCTCTATTTTACTGCCTCAAAAGCCGCATCCAACGCCGCGATCAGATCTTCCACCTTCTCGATCCCGATCGACAGACGGATCGTATTCGGTCTGATACCCTGCTCCAACAACTCTTCCTCCGTGCACTGGCTATGGGTCGTGGTGGCCGGATGGATGACCAGGGATTTCACATCGGCCACATTCGCCAGCAGGGAGAAGATCGCCAGATGATCGATGAACGCCTGTGCCTTCTGCGCATCCCCTCTGATCTCAAAGGTAAAGATCGAACCGCCGCCATCTGGCAGATACCTCTGATACAGATCATGTGTGGGTTCGCCGGGAAGGGATGGATGATGCACCGCCTCCACCTGTGGATGGTCCGCCAGGTATCTTACGACCTTCAGAGTATTGCTCACATGGCGTTCCACGCGCAGAGAGAGTGTTTCCAGTCCCTGTAAAAAGATAAATGCGTGGAACGGCGAGAGGGTCGCCCCTGTGTCACGCAGGAGGACTGCCCGGATATATGTAGCAAACGCCGCCGGGCCTGCCGCCTCCGCAAAGGATACACCGTGATAACTTGGATTCGCCTCCGAGATCCACGGATACCGGCCGGACGCTTTCCAGTCAAATCTCCCGCTGTCGATGAGGACGCCGCCGATGGCCGTCCCATGCCCGCCGATAAATTTCGTCGCAGAATGCACCACGATATCTGCGCCGTGTTCAATGGGGCGGATCAGATACGGTGTGGCAAATGTGGAGTCCACGACCAGCGGGATGTGATGGCTGTGCGCGATCTCGGCCAATTTTTCCAGATTGGCCAGATTGGAGTTGGGATTGCCCAGTGTCTCCACGAAGATCGCCTTCGTATTTTCCTGTATCGCCGCTTCAAAAGAGCCCTCCACATAAGGATCCACAAACGTGGTCGACACATGATTGTTCAGCAAAAATGTGTGCGCCAGATAATTGTACGTCCCGCCGTAGATCGTCTTGGACGCCACGATGTGTTCCCCTGCCTGGGCCAACGCCTGGAATGTATAGGCCAGGGCCGCCGCCCCGGACGCCACAGCCAACGCGGCCACGCCACCCTCCAAAGACGCGATCCTCCGCTCAAAAATATCCACCGTCGGATTGGTCAGCCGCCCATAGATGTTCCCCGCATCCCGGAGGCCGAAGCGGTCCGCCGCGTGCTGTGAGTCGTGGAACACATAGGATGTGGATGCGTAGATCGGGACGGCCCGCGCATCTGTCACCGGATCTGCCTGCTCCTGTCCGATATGCAACTGCCTTGTCTCGAATCCCCAGTTTTTTGGATCTTTGATATCTGCCATTTTTCTTATCCTCCATCATTTTTTCTATCGGCCTGTCTGCCGTTTCTTGTTATATACATACTAACATAGTATGTTGCTTCTGTCTAATATGTAAAAAAAATACCCTGTTATAAATCTGATCTATAACAAGGTATCGTCTCGGTCACGTCTGTGACCCCAGATATTTCCGGAGCGCCTCCACGTACCGCTCTCCCATCTGGCTGAGCAGCACGTTTTTCTTCGTGATATAACCGATCTCCATGACACTGTTGGGATTTTTCTCATCATCCTCAAAAGGGACCGCCACAAAATCACTTCCATTCAATTCCGCACAGATGATCCCCGAACACAGGGTATAGCCCTGCAGTCCGACCATCAGATCGAGCATGGTGGCGCGGTCATTGGCCTTGATGACCTGGGCGTATTCGTTGGTCGCCAGTATCTCTTCCGCCAGATAAAAGGAACTGTTCTCCCCCTGTTCGAAGGACAAACAGGGATACCCCTCCAGCTGTCCAAAAGAGATCGAATGTTCTTTTGCAAGGGGATGGTCTTTCCACAGATACACATACGCCTGGCATCTGATCAGATGATGGAACTCAAGACCTGCGGATCTTAACAGCTTCTCCATGGATCTCCGGTTGAAATCGCACAGGAACAGGACCCCGATCTCGCTCTTCATCACGCTCACATCGCTGATCACCTCCGCGGTCTTCGTCTCCCGGATGGCAAACTCATACTCCGACATATCAGATCCTTTTACCATATCCACAAAGGCTTTTACAGCAAAGGAATAATGCTGTGCGGAAACGCCGAATTTCTTTTTGTACGGACCGCCCTTGCCGTATTTCTCCAGGACATTTTCATATTGACTGTAGATCTGCTTCGCATAGAGCAAAAACTCTGCCCCGTCATTGGTCAGCGTGACCCCCCTGCCGCTGCGGTAAAACAATGTGATCCCCAGTTCTTTTTCCAGTTCTTTTACACTGCTGGTCAGAGAGGGCTGTGACACATACAGCCTCTCTGCCGCCTTGTTCATGGAATTTGTCTCCGCGATCGTAATGATATGGTACAGTTGTGTCAGTGTCATAACTTCCTGCCTGCGCATTCCTGCAGAAATGACCGATGGATCCGGTCATCCGCATCCAATTCCGGGTGAAAAGCCACACCATACTGCCGGCCGTACCGGACTGCCACGATCTTCTCGTCAACTTTTGCCAAAACTTCCACATCCTCTCCCACCGCTTCGATATAGGGCGCGCGTATGAATGTCATGGGCACTGCGCCGAGCCCCTTCATCTCCTGGACCGCATGAAAACTGCCCAGCTGCCGCCCATAGGCATTGCGCTTCACGGTGACAGGCAGTGTCCCGAAATAGACATGTGCGTCGTTGGATATCTTTTCTGCCAGAAGGATCAATCCGGCGCAGGTGGCGAGCACCGGCATCCCCTGCTGGATCTTCGTTTTCAGCGCAGCGAGCATATCCTGTTCCAGGAGGAGCTTTCCCTGCACGGTACTCTCCCCTCCCGGCAGGATCAGACCGTCGATCTCCTGCTCCAGGTCACTCTTTTGGCGCAGTTCTATATATCCGGCTCCCAAACGCTCCAGTTTCTTGCCATGTTCGATAAACGCGCCCTGCACGGCAAGTATCCCGATCCTCATCTATCTGCCCCTCTCTGCCATCAAAAGCTCGATCTCCTGTTCATTGATGCCGACCATGGCCTCACCCAGATCCTCGGATAATTCCGCCAGCATCTTGCGGTCCTGGTAATTGGTCACCGCCTTTACGATCGCGGCGGCCCGTTTCTTGGGATCCCCGGACTTGAAGATCCCCGATCCCACAAATACGCCTTCCGCGCCAAGCTGCATCATCAGGGCCGCATCTGCCGGTGTGGCCACGCCCCCAGCCGCAAAATCCACCACCGGGATCCGTCCATTCTTATGTACATACTCGATCAGGTCATAGGGGACTCTTAAGTTCTTGGCCTCTTCATACAACTCATCCTCGCGCATAGCCGCGATCTTCGCGATCTCGCTGTTCATCCTGCGCATATGCCTGACAGCCTGGATCACATCCCCCGTCCCCGGCTCACCTTTTGTGCGGATCATCGACGCACCCTCGTTGATCCTGCGCAGCGCTTCCCCCAGGTCCTTGGCTCCGCATACAAAGGGAACTTTAAAATCCCTCTTGTCAATATGGTACACATCGTCCGCCGGGGATAACACTTCGCTCTCATCGATATAGTCGATCTCGATCGCTTCCAGTATCTGAGCCTCCACAAAATGTCCGATCCGGCATTTTGCCATGACCGGGATGGATACCGCCTCCTGGATGCCCTTGATCATCTTCGGATCGCTCATCCTGGATACGCCGCCTGCCGCGCGGATGTCTGCCGGAATACGCTCCAGGGCCATGACCGCGCATGCCCCCGCCTCCTCTGCGATCTTCGCCTGTTCCGGCGTTGTCACATCCATGATCACACCGCCTTTTAACATCTGCGCAAGCTGTTTGTTCAGTCCATATCTCTCTGTCTCCATTCTTGAGTCCCTCCATTTTGCATACTGTCATTTATTTCCGTCTCTCCATAAAAGGATAGCACCCTATACCTATTAATACAATAGGTTTATCAAAAACTTTTATCAAAACTTGTATAAAATAAAATGCACGGCCGATCTTTCTAAAAATATCTTCTCCTTGACGGATCGACCGTATCATCATAGGATAATAGATCGGCATATTTTAGAGCAGGCATTCCCTTCTTACAGAGCGCCTTTTTTATCCGTCTTTTAAAAATTCCCTGGAAATACAATACCGCATCACCGACTCCATCTGCGGCGATACCCATTTATCACGATGATGCAGAAGCTGTTTCCACACATCTATGGCAAGATCGTCCACATCCAGATAGACCATCCGGCCCCCCGCCACCTGCCCAGCCGTCACATAATCCGGCAAAAATGACATGCCCACGCCCCGCTCCACGAGAAAACAGATCCTGGACGTGCTGCCCACCTCCAGGACCGGCTGGATCTCCAATGACATCCCCGCCAGCTTTTCATCCATCAGCCTGCGGTAACTCATGCCCTTCTCTGTGAGGATAAAGGGCTGCCGCACCAATTCCTGGATCGGGATATTTTTTCTCTCTGCGAACGGACTGCTTGCAGCCGCCACAAAATGCATCTCAACCTTTTCCTCGCAGACGATCACATATTCTGCATTATAGATATGATTATCCAGGGTCAGGATCGCATCGACTTCGTTGTGGTTCAGCAGCCGGAACATCTCCTCCGTCCCCGCCTCAATGATCTTCAGCGTGATCCCCGGACAGCGGTTCCTAAAATCCAGGAATTTTTCATCCAGCAATGAACCGCACAGGGAGTGGGGCATCGCCAGACGCACATGTCCATGGATATCCTTTTCATCCCGCATATCCGTCTCCAGTTCCTGGGTCAGCTTGCTGATCTGATGGGCATATGTGAGGACCTTTCTCCCTTTTTCTGTGAGCGCCACCGTGTGATGGATCCGCTCGAACAGCTGCGAATCCAGCTCCGTCTCCAGCTGTTTGATCTGAAAAGATACCGTGGACTGGGAATATCCCAAAGTCTCAGCTGCTTTTGTAAAACTGGACAGTTCAGCCACATGTATAAATGTGATCAGGTTTTTTATATCCATTGTCTCTTTCTCCAGGATCGAATTTTTCGATCATATATATCATGATCATCAATTTTACAGATATCATCTTCTAGTATATACTATAAAGAAGAAAAATACCATTCCATTAGATAAAGAGAGGTACCTTACAATGACAGTCTTCAACGCCATTTATCAGATATTATGGGGCGATCTTATCACGATCCCGCTTCCAGGAGGGAGTACCCTCGGACTCTCCCTCCTGGTCCTGATCTTGATCCCCTCCGGGATCTTCTTCACGATCCGTACGCGTTTTCTCCCCTTCCGTTTTTTTCCGGAGATGCTCCGGATCGTCACAGAAAAAAAGACCGGCACACAAAAAGGCGCGATCTCAGGATTACAGGCACTGATCATCTCCACAGCCACCCGGGTCGGCATGGGCAATCTGGTGGGAGTCGTCGCGGCCATCTCCGCCGGCGGCGCAGGAGCTGTTTTCTGGATGTGGATCATGGCCCTGCTCTGCTCTTCCACCGCCTTCATCGAGGCCACCCTTGCGCAGCTACATAAGGAAAAAGACCCGCTGTACGGTGGATACCGCGGCGGGCCCGCCTATTATATCCATCACCTTTTTATAAAAGAGGACAGCACACGGAAACGCTCGGTCATCGCCATATTATTCGCGCTCTCCGGTCTGATCTGTTGGTGCGGGATCAGCCAGGTGATCGGAAACTCTGTCTCTTCCGCCTTCTCCAACGCTTTCCACATCCCGCCGCTCTATACGACAGCCCTCCTGGTGGTCATCGCGGCCGTAATCGTCCTGCGCAAAAACGCCACGGTAAAAGTGTTGGACATCATCGTACCGATCATGGCTGGTTTATATTTTTTCTTTACGATCTTCATCATCATAAAGAATGCGGGGCAGCTCCCGGCGGTGTTTGGGCGGATCTTTGCGGAAGCCTTTGGGCTGCGCCAGGTGGCGGCGGGCGGTTTTGGCGCAGTGATCATGAACGGCGCAAAACGCGGACTCTTTTCAAATGAGGCCGGCTCCGGCTCCGCTCCCTGCGCGGCCGCGGCCGCCGATATCAGCCATCCGGCAAAGGAGGGTCTGCTGCAGGCACTGGGTGTGTTCATCGATACGCTGGTCATCTGCAGCTGTTCCGCCATGATCATGTTGCTGACACCGGCAGAGCTCACAAAAGACCTTGCCGGGATGGATCTTCTGCAGACGGCTATGGATCACCATCTGGGTTCGTTTGGTGTGATCTTCGTCGCAGCGATCCTGTGGCTGTTCAGTTTTTCCACATTCATCGGCATCCTGTTCTACGCCAGATCGAATGTAGCCTATCTCTTCGGGGATAACTGGCTCTCTCAGACATTGTATAAGATCCTGGCCTTGGTCATGCTCTTTATCGGCGGGCTGGCGGCATACACCTTTGTCTGGGATCTGGGCGATGTGGGCATTGGGCTGATGACCATATTTAATATGATCGCACTATTCCCATTGTCACGCCAGGCACTTGATTCTCTTAAAGATTATGAAACGGAGCGGAAATGCGGCGGATGATGATATCTTAATATATCTGTGCTGGTGCGCCGTCCGGGTTTTCCCGTGTTCTCTTCCGGGAACAGCCGCAGAAAAGGGCGAAGGCGCGTTTTGCGCCTTTTCTCTGGTCTGGATATATGTATGGACCGTAAAAAAACAGCTTTTCTCTATCCGTTGTCTGATGATGGCAGTGCGTCATCTGCCGGATAAAGGACAGCGTTCTCTATTTTTTCAGGTTCGAAGAAAGTCAGCTTTAATTGCATACGATAGGGAAGGGTCTGATCGCCTCCGCTCATATAAAACAGGTTCGTTCCCTTTTTCAAAAAATTACCGCCGCTCTGCCAGATCTCTCCATAATCCTCTCCTGAAGACTGCGCTAAACGCATGGCATAAATTGGCTCTGACCTGGTTTCATCCGTATCACTGTCATTTACATCACAACAGAATACAAGTCCTTCCTTTCCATAGGTATCATAGGTGTATTGCATGCCTATATCTGTATCCTCTTTTAATCGAACAGCAAGAAAGACTGGCTTTTGTTCCGCATCCAGTTCATCGGGTCTTGCTAAAGAATCCACTTCTATTTTTAAGATCCCATCTCCAGAAATTGTCAGTTCTTTCGATTTTTTTAATTGAGTCTGACTATATATGATCTCATCATCCACTTCACTCTTCTTTGTTTCCACATCGTCAAGATTGCCTGGGGTTTTTCCCTTACATCCGGTACAGATACTGATGGAAATGATAAGAAGGATCAGTACGGTCATTATCCGAGTTTTGTTTTTCATTTTTTATTATTTTTTCCATTCTTCTATTACACAAAAATGTTTTTTCGTTGATCTGTCATAATTTATCCCGACCAACAATAGATTGCCTGTGTATTCTTTCAGAGCTTCCGCATATATCATGTCTGCTGCTATGGATTTCCCAAGCCTCCTGGGTCTGCTGACACAGATACAACGCTGTTCCGTCCTGATCACAGGATCTGTATAACTCAATAATCCGGTCTTATCTATATAGATTTCCGACTTCAATGCACTTCTAAAATTTTCATTTCCTGGATCCACATAAATTCACATAAGACATACCTCTTTTAAAAGGCACTCCCATTTTGCAGAGTGCCTTTTTCTCATCATCATTTAAAATAAGCCACGCCAGACTCGAAGATCTTCATATCCTGTTCCCCATAGATATTCACAGCCACGCCGTCATCCCGCCGTTCACTGTGCGCCATCTTGCCCAGCACACGTCCGTCCGGACTCAAGATCCCTTCGATCGCATGATAAGAACCGTTCACATTCCACTCCTCATCCATGGACACGTCCCCATCCGGGCTGCAGTACTGTGTCGCCACCTGACCGTTTAAGAATAATCTCTGGATCCACTTGGGATCCGCCACGAAGCGTCCCTCCCCGTGAGAAGCCGGGTTACAGTAGACATTCCCCACGCCCGCCTGTAAAAGCCAAGGCGACTTATCCGTCACCACTTTCGTGTAGACCATCTTGGAGATATGTCGGCCGATGGTGTTATAGGTCAGTGTGGGCGAATCCTCCGTCTGTCCCACGATCTTCCCATGGGGTACAAGCCCCAGTTTGATCAGAGCCTGGAAGCCGTTGCAGATCCCCAGCGCCAGCCCGTCTCTCTCATCCAGGAGTTTCTGGACCGCCTCCCGGATCTTTTCATTTTGAAAAGCTGTGGCGAAGAATTTGGCGGAGCCGTCCGGTTCATCCCCCGCGGAAAATCCGCCCGGGAACATGATCATCTGGGCCTGGCCAATGGCATGCTCAAATTCCGCCACCGAATCCCGGATGTCCGCGGGTGTCAGGTTTTTGAACACCCGTGTGATCACCTTTGCCCCCGCCCGGGTAAATGCCCGGGTGCTGTCGTATTCGCAGTTGGTCCCTGGGAAGATAGGGATAAATACCGTGGGCTGTCCGATCTTATGGGTGCACACGTGGACATCCGCACCTTTATACAGTCCATTTTCATAGACGCCGCCGTCCGCTGTCTTTTCAGCGGGAGACGTTGATGCGGCAACAGCAGTTTCTCCGTCCTGCGATGCCCCGGAACGGGTCTTGAACACTTTCTCCAGCGTCCCTTTCCAGGCATCCAGAGCTTCCGAGAGAGGTATCCGTACGCTGCTGTACTCAATGGCCCCGGTATCCGTCACCTGTCCGATCTGTGTATAGGTGACAGCCAGTTCCCCGACTTTACCTTCCGCTATCTCACAGACCAGATCCCCGAAGCCTGGTATGAACAGATCCCGGGCATCCACCGCGTGTTCGATCTTTACACCGAGCCCATTTCCAAAGGCCATCTTGCTCACCGCCGGTGCGATCCCGTGTCTGCCCAGTGCATAAGCCGATACCACCCGGCCCGCCTGCATATCCTGGTGCAGTTTGTCGTATTGTTCCATCAACGCGTCGTAATCCGGCAAGTCATACGCAGCCTTCGGCATACGCAGCCAGATCAGCCGGTTCCCGGACCGTTTCAGTTCCGGTGTGACCACATCCTGCAATTTTGCCACATCCACGGCAAAGGATACAAGAGTGGGCGGTACATCGATCTGGTTAAAGGTCCCCGACATGCTGTCCTTGCCTCCGATCGAGGGCAGTCTGAACCCGAGCTGCGCCGCATACGCCCCCAACAGAGCCAAAAAGGGCTGGCTCCAGCGGTGAGGATCCTCCGTCATCCGGCGGAAATACTCCTGGAAGGTAAACCGGATCTTCCGGTAGTCACCCCCGGCCGCCACGATCCTGGCCACCGATTCCACCACCGCATAAACGGCTCCGTGGTAGGGACTCCAACTGGACAGATAGGGGTCAAATCCATAACTCATCATGGTCACCGTATTGGTCTTGCCCTGTAAGACAGGGACTTTTGCCACCATGGCCTGAGTCTCTGTGAGCTGGTATTTACCCCCGTAAGGCATGAACACCGAAGCCGCCCCAATGGAGCCGTCAAACATCTCCACCAGGCCCTTCTGGGAACACTCATTTAAGTCTGCCAATGTGTGGAGCCATTTCTCTTTTACATCTGAAACATCCTCCCGCTGGATGAGCAGATTTCCTTCCCGGCTGGGGATATCCACGGCCACCTGGGCTTCCTGGTGTGCGCCGTTGGTGTCCAAAAATGCCCTGGAGATGTTCACGATCTCCTGCCCCCTCCAGGCCAGTACCAGACGTGGTTCCTCTGTCACCTCGGCCACACAGACGGCTTCCAGGTTCTCCTCCTGTGCATGATCTAAAAACGTATCCACGTCTTTCGGATCCACCACCACAGCCATCCGCTCCTGAGATTCCGATATGGCGATCTCCGTCCCGTCCAATCCAGCGTATTTTTTCGGCACACGGTCCAGATCCACCCGCAGGCCCTCTGCCAACTCTCCAATCGCAACGGATACGCCGCCCGCACCAAAATCATTACAACGCTTGATGATCCGGCTGACCTCCTCCCGGCGGAACATACGTTGGATCTTCCGCTCCGTGGGCGCATTTCCTTTCTGTACTTCTGCGCCGCAGGTCTCGATGGATGCCTCCGTGTGGACTTTGGATGATCCGGTGGCGCCGCCGCAGCCGTCCCGGCCGGTCCGTCCGCCCAGGAGGATGATCATATCCCCTGGAGCCGGTGTCTCCCGGATCACGCCGCGGCGTGGAGCTGCGCCCAATACGGCCCCGATCTCCATACGTTTTGCCACATAATCCGGATGGTAGATCTCTTTGACATAGCCCGTAGCCAATCCGATCTGGTTGCCGTAGGAACTGTAGCCGGATGCCGCGCCCCGCACCAATTTTTTCTGGGGCAGTTTTCCTTTCAGCGTATCTTTCACAGACACGGTGGGGTCTGCCGCCCCGGTCACACGCATCGCCTGATATACATAGGTCCGCCCGGATAAAGGATCGCGGATCGCGCCGCCCAGACAGGTAGCCGCTCCACCGAAAGGCTCGATCTCCGTGGGATGGTTGTGGGTCTCATTTTTAAAATTGATCAGCCACTCTTCCTCTTTCCCATCCACGTCCACCGGGACCACGATGCTGCAGGCGTTGATCTCATCCGATTCCTCCTGATCGTCCAGCTTTCCTGCTGCTTTTAACTTTTTCATAGCCAGCAGCGCCAGATCCATCAGGCAGACGCATTTATCTTTTCTGTCGCCATAGATCGCCGCCCTGTCGGCGAGATACCGTTCGTAGGTCCCCACGATGGGTTCCCTGTAATCCCCCTCCCCGAATGCAATGTCCTTTAATTCTGTGGAAAAGGTGGTGTGGCGGCAATGATCCGACCAGTAGGTGTCCAGGACACGGATCTCCGTCATCGTCGGATCCCGTTTCTCCTGTCCGCCAAAATAGCCCTGGATATGCTGAAAATCTCTGAAGGTCATAGCAAGTCCCAGGGAATCATAGAGCTTTTGCAGTTCCCCTTCTTCCATGCCGCAAAAACCTGTCAAGATCTTTACCGGATCCGGCTCCTCAAAGTCCGTGATCAGTGTCGCCGGTTTGTCCATCCCTGTCTCCCGGGAATCCACCGGATTGATGCAGTGTTCCTTGATGGCGGCAAACTCCTCCTCCGTGACCGCGCCCTCGATCACATACGTGGTGGCGGAACGGATGACCGGCTCTTCCTCCTCTTTCAAAAACTGTATGCACTGGACGGCAGAATCCGCCCGCTGGTCGAACTGCCCCGGCAGATATTCCACGGAGAAGATCCGGGAACCTGCCGCGGCCGGAAACTCTTCCCGATATAAGATGTCCACAGGCGGCTCTGCGAACACGGTACAGCAGGCTTTTTCAAAACTCTCGTCGGAGACATTTTCCACATCGTAACGGGTCAGCACACGCACCCCCGTCACCTGGGGGATGCCCAGATAGCTCCCCACCTCCGCTTTCAGCTCTTTAGCCGCAACGGCAAAATCTGGTCTCTTCTCCACATATACTCGTCTTACGTTTCCCATCCTCATTCTCCTTTTATGATATACCGGTCTTTTCTGTGCGGACCCTTTCATACAGGTCATTTCCCTCGGGATCGATCACTACGATCACAGGAAAGTCTTCCACTTCCAATCTGCGGATCGCCTCTGTGCCCAGGTCATCATAGGCGACCACTTCCGCTTTCTTGATCTGCCTGGACAGGAGAGCGCCCGCGCCTCCCACCGCCGCAAAATAAACAGCTCCGCTGCGGACGATGGCTTTCGTGACCTCCTTACTCCTCTTCCCCTTCCCGATCATGCCTCCCAATCCCATGTCCAGCAGTCTGGGCGCATAGGGATCCATCCGGCTGGACGTGGTGGGGCCGGCCGATCCGATCACACGGCCCTCCCTGGCCGGGGACGGCCCCATGTAATAGATGATGTTGTCCTTCCAATCCACGGGCAGCTCCTGCCCTGCATCCAATGCCTCCTGCATCCGCTTGTGTGCCGCATCCCGTGCCGTGTAGATCGTCCCGCTGATCCACACATAATCCCCGGCACGCAGTCTGCCGACCACACTCTTATCCAGAGGCGCCGTGATCCGATACTCCATATCCCTCTCCTCCTCGTTTTCTATATGACCCTCTTTATATGGCGGTTCACATGGCAGCATAGGTTCACCGCCACCGGCAGTCCGGCGATGTGGGTGGCATAGGTGTTGATATGGACAGCCAGGGCCGTCACGGTGCCACCCAGGCCCCCGGGCCCGATGCCCAGCGCATTGACTTTTTCCAACATCTCTTCTTCCAGACTGCATATATGGGCCTCTTTCGCCCTCTCTCCCACCGGACGGGTCAGCGCCTGCTTGGCCAGCAGCGCCGCTTTTTCAAAGGTCCCTCCGATCCCCACGCCCACCACCAGGGGCGGACATGCGTTGGGACCAGCCTCACGCACTGTATCCAGGATCACCTGTTTGACGCCTTCCACCCCCTGGGCGGGTTTTAACATGGCGATCCTGCTCATATTTTCACTGCCGAAACCTTTGGGCGCCACCGTGATGGTCACCTGATCCCCCGGTACGATCTGGGTGTGCAGGACGGCTGGGGTGTTGTCCTTCGTATTCTCACGGATCAGGGGATCGCCCACCACAGATCTGCGCAGATATCCTTCTATATATCCCCGGCGCACACCCTCTTCCACAGCCCGCCCCAGGTCTCCGCCTGTCAGATGGACATCCTGACCGATCTCCAGAAAGATCACCGCCATACCCGTATCCTGACAGATCGGGATCTGCTCTTCCCCTGCGATCTTTAAGTTCTCCTCCAACTGCCCCAGGATCTTCTTTCCCAACAGGCTCTGCTCTTTCTCCGCCGCCGTCTCCATGGCACAGGCCATATCCTTGGACAGATAGTGGTTCACCTGTATGCACATATCCCGGATCTGCCGGGTCAACTCTCCTACTTCCACTTCTCTTATCATATCTGTGTTCACTCCTTTGCCTGCCGCTGTACAAGCCTGTTCAAAAAAACAAAAAGATCCATCTTCTGTTTCCTTATGACATACGCAAACATTTTTTCCATAACAGTAATATAACACACTTTTTCATTATTTACCACTTTCAGTTTCTGTTGGAGAAAATCTGTATATACAGTCAAGTCATCCCGGAGCATGAGCCATACTGCCCGCATCCGATCGGAACAAAAAGGGAAAACATGATACCAGCCAACGGTATCCTATCTCCCCTTTCATAGATCTTTCACATTTTAACCACAGATTTAACAAACACAGCCTCTATACTCTAAGAAACGTTTAAGACCAGAAAGGAACATCGGACTTTATGAAAAAAAAATTCTTGACCCTACTGCTCTGCACGGCCATGGCCTGTGCTCCCTTAACGGGATGCGGCAAGAACACCTCACCCACAGATACCTCTGCTAAAGAAGAAACGCCCGATACACAAAAAGATGGATCCGTCATCTATGGACGGGTAAAAAGCATCCAGGATGACACCATCACACTGACCCTCCAAAACATGAATGGTCCCGCCCCCGGCGGCAACGGCAGCGATGGCTCCATGTCGGACGGCGAGATGGATGAGCCACCCTCCATATCAGACGGCGAGATGGGTGGACCGCCCGCAAAACCTGGAGACGACACAGGCCAGCCGCCCTCCATGTCGGACGGTGAGATGGATGAGCCGCCCGCAAAACCTGGAGACGACACAGGCCAGCCGCCCTCCATGTCGGACGGTGAGATGGATGAGCCGCCCGCAAAACCCGGAGACGACATGGGCCAGCCGCCCGCTGCGTCAGACAATAGCATGGAAGGAGCACCCGCTCTGTCCGGCAATGACGGCGGCCAACACCAGCCGATGGGTGAGGAAAAGGACATCACAGTCACGAAAGATACCGTCTATACCCTCGAAGCTGAAAACGATGCAGATACCACAGACGCAAGCCTAGAAGACATCACCGAGGGCTGCATGCTCACAGTCACTCTCAAAGAAGACAGGACGACCGCCGCCGCCATCACGATCCGGCAGGGGATGCCCGGCCCTGGCGGCGGTGCGGAAGCCTCAGACCTTGAGCTGTCCGGCGCGAAGACCATCGAGGGGAAAAAGATATCTTCATCGGACGAATCCTTTTCCTCCACATCGGACGATGAAAACGCTGTCCTGGTCACAGACCAGGGGAACCTGTACATGGCCGGGGCTGTCCTGTCCAAATCCGGGGACACCTCCAATGAAGACAACAGCAACTTTTACGGCTTAAACGCCGCACTGGCCGTGACCAATGCCGGCACGGCAGAACTAACGAACATCGAGATCACCTCCACCGGCGAGGGTTCCAACGCCATATTCGCCACCGGAGAAGGTTCCTCGATCACAGCCGACAATATAAGGATCCACACCACGGGAGATTCCGCCAGAGGGCTGGATGCCACCTACGGAGGCACGATCACAGCCTCCAGCGTGGACATTACCACAGAAGGGACTCACTGCGCCGCCCTCGCCACCGACCGGGGCGAGGGGACGATCACCGTAAACGGGGCCACCTTGTCCACTGCGGGAGAAGGCAGCCCCTGTATCTACTCCACGGGGGATATCACAGTCCGAAACGCCGCCGGGACCGCCGCCAGATCCCAGACCTTAGTCGTGGAGGGGAAAAATTCCATCGACCTCACAGACTGCGAGCTGACAGGCGCGGGGCCAAACGGGCTCATGCTCTACCAGAGCACCTCCGGCGACGCCGGGGAAGGTACAGCAGTCCTCCATGCCGCTAACTCCAAACTGACGACCACCAGCAGCGGCCCCATGATCTACGTGACCAACACCGACGCGGAAGTCACGCTGACCAACACAGAGCTGACCTTCCCCAGCGGTACCCTGATCCAGGTATCCCAAAATGAGACGAACAACTGGGGCATCCCCGGCCAGAACGGCGGGAGCCTCACCCTGACCGGCACACAACAGATCCTGGACGGCGACATTTCCTGCGACGGGATCAGCACAGTCAACCTGATCCTCTCCGAAAAGTCCACACTCACCGGAGCCATCGACACCGCTCATACTGGTAAAGAGACCTCCCTCCATCTGGATGACTCCTCCACCTGGAACGTGACTGCAGATTCTTACCTTACCTCTTTGTCAAACACCCAGGAGAGCTGCAGCAACATCCAGTCCAACGGCCACACCGTATACTACGACCCCGCCCACACCGACAACAAATGGCTGGACGGACAGACCCTGGAACTGCCCGGAGGCGGGAAGCTCACACCCGTATCCGCTTAAAACCATTTCAAACACCCCGATCAGCTCTCCACGATCAGATACTGACCGTCCGACAGGGGGAAGACCTCACTGGCTTCCTCCAGCTCCTCGTCGGACATCCCGTCCACATCCACGCCGTTTTCCTCAAAATAACCGCGCACCTCATTGATAGACTCCGCGACCACAGCCATACAGTCTTCCAGGAAAGCCTCCGCCTCCGCCAAAGTCTCTGCAACCGGTTCATCAAACAATTGGCCTTGTTTTTCCAGAAATGTAAGTAAACACTCTTCACTATACTCTTCCATCATCAATCATCCTCCCAATCTCCAATGCATGATCAGATCGTCACAAAACTTCCACCAGTGAAAGCAGTTCCCCAGGTTCATGGATGATCCTCCTGGCTCCGCTCTCTTCTAACTCCCTTATCTCCCGAAATCCCCAGGAAACGCCCACCGTATACATCCCGGCCCGCTCTCCCGTCCGCATGTCCGTATCCGTATCCCCTATATACAGACACTCCCCGGCAGCGGCGCCCAGCTTTTGGCTGATCATACGCGCACCCGCAGGATCCGGTTTGCGTGGGATCCCATCCTCTTGTCCCTGTATCCGGTCAAAAGTCCCCTTGCCAAACAAGGTTTCCACCACCTGGACGGCCTGCGCATGGGGCTTATTGGACAGCACCGCGATCTTCAGGGAACGCGCCTTCAGCTGCGCCAGCGTCTCCGGTATCCCCGGATAAGGCTTTACATGATACAGCGGTTCCTGGGCAAGCCACCGGCGCACCAGGGGCGCTCCTTCCTCTAAACAACGCCCGTCCGTATCGCCGGCACGATACAGGGCTCTTCGCAGGGCCATATCCAGGCCGTCCCCGGCATAATACTTATACTCCTCCACCGGACGGATATCATATCCAAAATATCCCAATCCCTGGTTGACCGCATGGGCGATGGACTCCACCGTATCCGCCAGCGTCCCGTCCAGATCAAAAATACATATTTTTATCATTTTGACATGTATCCTCCTGTTTCTTGTAGTATACTATGGATGGACAGCAGACTGCAAGTCCTTTTAAAACCGATCCATCACAAAAGGAGGACCATATGGAAAACCGATCAAAGATCCTATTCACTGACCTGGACGACACATTGTTAAATAGAGAAAAACAAGTCACACCCGAAAACTACCGCGCCATCCACCAGGCGATCCACCGCGGACACCGGGTCGTCCTGTGCACCGGGCGTCCTCTCTTAAGCGTCCGTCCCCTGCTCCGGGACTTAGGACTGACACAGCCCGGCTCCTACGCCGTGGCCTACAACGGGGGCGAGATCTACGACTGTCACAGGCAGGAGATCCTTTACAGGAAAAGCCTTCCGCTCTCCTATGTAAGATACATATTTCAAAAAGCCCGGCAATATGACCTGGCCTGCCAGACTTATTCAGATACCCATCTGCTGACAGCCCGCCCGTTCCCAGCCACCGATGCCTACCTGGCTAAAACAGCGATGCCCTACAAGATCATCCCCGACCTGCCTGACTCTCTAAATGAGGAACCCTCCAAAGTCCTGGTGTTGGGAAGGCCGGGGCTGGAAGACCAGGCACAGCTTTACGCCTACCACCAGGATATCCAGAAATGGGCCAAGGACAAGATCTCCATCTTCTACTCCAGCAGCATCTATCTGGAACATGTCCCCTTCGGCATCTCCAAAGGTTTTGCCATCCAGTGGCTCTGCCGCTATCTGGACATCCCACTGGAAAACACTGTTGCCGCAGGTGATGAGCAAAATGACATCCCCATGCTCCAGACCGCGAAGATCGGAGCCGCCATGGCAAACGCCGTCCCGGAATGTAAAGCCTGTGCAGACTATATCACAGAACACGACTGCGAACACAGCGGGCTCGCCGAGGTCATCGAACGCTTTCTATAAACAAGACCCACGCTCCAAAAAGCCCCGGAGGCAGGATCACTGCACTCCGGGGCAATATGTATCTTCTATTTTTCGTCGTCGCGGATCTCCAATACTTCCATCGGACATGCTTTCGCACAGATACCACAGGCTATACATTTTCCAGCCACTTCGCTGTCTTCTGCTTTCACCATCAGACCAAACGGACATGCTTCTGCACACTTGCCGCATCCTGTACATTTCTTCTTATCAACCGTATAAACGCCCTTGGCATTCTGTTTGATCGCGCCGGCTTCACAGGCTTCTGCACATTTGCCGCACTGGGGACATGCCAGCACTTTGGGTGTCCCATCTTTCTTTGCATCGATCTGCACATAGGAGACAGAGATATCCTCTCTCTTATGGTATGCGGTTGAACATGCGATCTGACACTGGAGACAAGCCATACATTGGTCTTTTTTAGCAACTACTAATTTTTTCATTGTGATCCTCCCTGGATTTCTTTTAATTGATATTTTTTATCTAGTTGATATTTTTTATTATAAATGATTCTCTCCTATACTTCAACAAAAATCTGACAAAATTCCCGCAAAAATTTCAGCGGATCTGGTAAAAAACCATATATCATCCAGATCATCCCTCTGCCAAGAGGGCATTGCCTGTATAGAGCTGATAGTATCTCCCTTTCTTTTGCAGCAGTTCCTCGTGAGTGCCCCGCTCGATGATCTCGCCCTGTTCCAGGACCATGATGCAGTCCGCATTTTTTACCGTGGAGAGCCGGTGGGCGATGACGAAGGTGGTCCGCCCCTGCATCAGCCGGTCCATCCCATCCTGTACGATCCGCTCCGTGCGCGTGTCGATGGAGCTGGTCGCCTCATCCAAGATCAATACCGGCGGATCCGCGATGGCCGCCCGGGCGATGGCCAAAAGCTGCCTCTGCCCTTGGCTTAAGTCCGCCCCGTCGCCGGTCAGCAGAGTCTGATAACCCTCCGGGAGCCTGCGGATGAATCCGTCCGCGTTGGCCAGCTTCGCGGCGGCGATCACTTCCTCCTCTGTGGCGTCCAGCTTGCCGAAACGGATATTTTCCAGCACCGTCCCTGTAAACAGATGGGTATCCTGTAAGACCATCCCCAGCGAACGCCGCAGATCGCCTTTTTTGATCTTGTTCACATTGATCCCGTCATAGCGGATCTTCCCATCCTGGATGTCGTAAAACCGGTTGATCAGATTGGTGATCGTGGTCTTCCCCGCGCCGGTGGAGCCGACGAACGCGATCTTCTGCCCAGGCGTGGCGAAGAGCTTGATATGGTGCAGCACGATCTTCTCCGGACTGTATCCGAAATCCACATCATCAAAGACCACCGCGCCCCTGACCTCCACATAGTCCACCGACCCGTCCGCCTGATGGATATGTTTCCACGCCCAGCGTCCAGTGTGCTCCCTGGTCTCGGTCAGCTCCCCGTCCACTTCCTTGGCATTGACCAGGGTCACATAACCTGCATCCACTTCCGGCTCCTCATCCAACAGCTGGAAGATCCTCTGCGCGCCGGCCATCGCCATGACGATGGCGTTGAACTGCTGGCTCACCTGGTTGATCGGCATGTTAAAACTCTTGTTAAACGTCAGGAAACTGGCCAGTCCGCCCAGCGTGAACCCTCCGATCCTTTTCAACGCCAGGATGCCGCCTGCGATCGCACAAACCACATAGCTGATATTTCCCATCTGCATGTTCACCGGCCCCAACACATTTGCAAATGTATGGGCCATGTCCGCGCTGTGATAGAGCTGGTCGTTGACTTTCCTGAAATCCTCGATGTTCTCCTTCTCATGACAGAATACTTTGACCACCTTCTGCCCGTCCATCATCTCCTCGATGAAGCCGTTGACCGCCCCTAAGTCCTTTTGCTGTCTGGCAAAAAAGCCCCCGCTGGTGCCGGCCAGTTTTTTCGTGACAAAGAGCATCAGCGACACCATCACCAGAGTCAGAAGCGTCAGCGGGACGCTCAAAAACACCATGCTGGCGAACACGCTGACGATCGTGATCAGGCTGCTGAATACCTGGGGCATGCTCTGGCTGACCATCTGGCGCAGGGTATCCGCATCGTTGGTATAGACAGACATGATATCCCCATGGGTATGGGTGTCAAAATACGAGATCGGCAGTCTCTCCATATGTGAAAAAAGATCGTCCCGGATACTGCGCAGCGTCCCCTGGGTGACCTCCACCAGTATCCGGTTGTATGTGTATGTAGCGATGATCCCGGCCGCGTAACAGACAGCCACTCTCCCGATGGCCGCCGCCAACGGTGCGAAGTCCGGCGTCTCCACAAGCAGCATGGGCGCGATATATCCATCGATCAGATCCCGGATAAATAAAGTCCCCTGGACATTTGCCAGGACGCTGACGAAGATCAGCGCCATGACCGCCAGATAATGGAACTTGTGGTCCCGGAGGATATAGCGCATCAAACGCATAAAGACTTTTCCCGGATCTTTCACCCGGGGCGTGCCTTTGGCCCGGACACGCGCCGGTATCCCTTTTGGTCCTGCCATCAGTCCTCACCTGCCTTTTCATCAAAATCACCGCCGCCGCTGGTCTGTGACTCGTAGACCTCCCGGTAGATCTCATCAGTTTCCAACAGCTCGCGGTGTGTGCCGAACCCATGGATCTTTCCATCATCCATCACGATGATCCGATCCGCCCCCTCCACGCTGGAGATGCGCTGGGCAATGATCAGCTTGGTCGTGCCGGGCAGCTCCTCGGCAAACGCCTGGCGGATCTTGCTGTCTGTAGCTGTATCCACCGCACTGGTGCTGTCGTCCAATATGAGTATCTTCGGCCTTTTGAGCAGTGCCCGGGCGATGCACAGCCGCTGTTTCTGGCCACCTGATACGTTTGTCCCGCCCTGTTCGATATATGTATCATAGCCTTTTGGCATTTTTTCGATAAATTCATCTGCACAGGCCAGACGGCAAGCCTGCCTGCACTCCTCCTCTGTGGCGTCTGCCCTGCCCCAGCGGAGATTTTCCAGGATGGTCCCTGAAAACAATACGTTCTTCTGGAGCACCACGGCAACCTGACCGCGCAGGGCTTCCATATCGTATTCCCGCACGTCCCGTCCGCCCACCAGCACCCGGCCCGCCGTCACATCGTACAGACGGCTGATCAGATTCACCAGGCTGGTCTTGGCGCTCCCGGTCCCGCCGATGATCCCGATCGTCTCCCCCGGATGGATCTTAAGATCGATCTGATGCAGTACAGGCTCCTCGCTCTCTTTGTGGTAGGCGAAATCCACACCCTCAAACCGGATGCTCCCATCCTCCACCGTGAAGATCGGATCTTCCGGCTCGGCCAGGTCGCTCTTCTCCTCCAGGACTTCCACGATACGGCGGGCACTGGCCACACTCATGGTGAGCATGACGAACACCATGGAGAGCATCATCAGACTCATCAGGATGTTCATGCAATAAGTCAGCAGGCTCATCAGCTCCCCGGTGGTCAGTGCATCGCTGACGATCATCCGCGCCCCCAGCCAGCTTATGAGCATGATGCAGCCATAGACCGTGATCTGCATCAGAGGCGCGTTCCAGATCACTTTGTACTCCGCTCGCTTAAAGATGTCGTAGATATTGCGGCTGGCCTGTCTGAACTTCTCCGTCTCATGATCCTCCCGCACATAAGCCTTGACCACCCGGATCGCAGATACATTTTCCTGTACAGAAGCATTCATATCATCGTACTTAGGAAAAGCCTGCTGGAAATACTCCATCGCCGAAGTCACGATCATAAATAATAAGATCCCCAGAAACACCACCGCCCCCAGGTAGATCGAGGCCAGCCGCGCGTTGATGGCAAAAGCCATGGTCATCGCGCAGATCATGCTGAAAGGCGCACGAAAGCACATGCGCAGGAGCATCTGAAAGGCATTCTGGATGTTCGTCACATCCGTCGTCAGCCTGGTGACCAGCCCGGCCGTACTGTATTTATCTATATTTGAAAAAGAAAAAGACTGGATATCCACAAACATGGCTTCCCGCAAGTTCCTGGCATAACCTGCGGAAGCCCGGGCCGCAAACCGCCCGCCTAGGACTCCAGCCAGCAGGCCGCAGGCGGCCAACGCCACCATACATCCCCCGATCCTATAGATATGGCCGATATCCCCGGCTTCCACGCCCTTGTCGATGATCGAAGCCATCAAGAACGGGATCATCGTCTCAAAGAGCACTTCCAGGATCATGCAGATGGGAGTCAGTATGGCATCTTTTTTAAATCCCTTGATCTGCAGTGCCAATGTCCGCAGCATGGATCTTATCACTCCCCTCTCTTAAGATTGATATCGTCTTGATATGGAAAGGGGCATTGCCGTGTAGATCCAACGGCCCATGCCCCTCTCCTATCGTATCTTAAACAGATCTAAACAGATCTTAAATGGATCTTAAGCCAGTTCATCCACCACTTTCTGGATCGCCGCCAGCGCATCGTCCGGCAGTTTATCATAGCCGTCCTTGGCTGTCTCAAAGGCTTTGATCTCATTTACGCGGTCGTTCATCCGCGCTTTTAACTGCTCCAGATAAGAAGCGTCGTCCATATCCGGCACGAAACCTTCCCACTCCAAGATCTCGATATCGGAGAACGGTCCCCATGGCTTAAATTCCGCCTTCTTCTCAACGATCGCCTCCAAAATGCCCAAAGTATCCTTCGGCTGTACTTTCTTGCCCATGAAATCCCCGGTGTTGATGATGAAGCAGTCCACGTTCTTCTCTTCCACCAGTTTTTTGAACTTGGTGTAATCATCCGCCAGCGGATAGGTGCGGAACGGATTCGCATAGGGAACGACCACCAGTTTATTCGGGTCTACGCCCTCGGCCAGACGCTCCGCGGAGGAACGCTTCGTCGCCAGTGTGGCGCCCATGACGGAAGCCAGCGCCGCGCCTTTTAACCGTACCACCGGCGGGATGGTCGGGTCTTTCATGATCCAGAAGATCGCATTGACCGGCTCCTCGATCTTATCCACACGGTTCGGCGCCCAGAGTTTGGACTTGATCGCGCGGCCGTTGCCGTTGCGGATATCTTCAGTCACGATCTGCACTTTGCCGTCCTCATCCAGTGTGGCCGAGCAGTTCTGAGCCGTCAGAAGGAACTTGTTGTCCGGGCAGCCAGCCGGGTAATCCTGGGTCTTGTCAAAATACGTGGGCTCCAGGGCGATGGACGAACAGGTATCTGTATTGATGATGAATGCGTCGTCGTGGAGCACTTTGATCTCATATTTTCCATTATGTTTTGCGTGGGTGAGCGTTGATTTTCCGGAGCCGGACAGGCCGTATACGGACGCCACATATTTGGAGCCGTCGGACAATGTGTATTCTTTCTGTCCGCCGTGGCAGGCCGCGTATCCGTTGCGGTTGGCCACTGCCCAGGCCATGGTCAGCGTGCCTTTCTTATGCTCCCCAAAATAACGCATGCCTAAGATGCAGGCACAGTTCTGGTTCGTATTAAAATAGCACAGCGTCTGCGGGTCGCTCAAGCAGTCAAAGCTCACGCCCGGATGTGCCACCGGTGTCCACTGGGGATCTGAGAAGATATAGATATCGGGTTCATTGCCATCGCCCACTGGTTTGGAATTTTTGTACATCTTCACATACTCATCGGACATGTACTGGAAGTTCAGCATCCAGGAGTACATGATGTTCTCTTCTCCTTCCGGGATGAGCAGATGAGCTTTGACCATAAATTCCGGATCCAGGCCCACATAGACTTCCGCATGGTATAAAGTCTTCCAGCGCGCCTCGTAGATCGCATCCATGGCCACTTTATCCAAAGCCTCACAATCCACGCCCGGTTCTCCGGCAATACGGCGTGCGGCTGCATAACGCCCGGTGATCGCACCGTCATTGAACAGGAGTACTTTCGCATCTGCTTCAAGGCCGAATTCTTCGCCTCTGTAAACAGGCATATCCGTCACGATCGTTCCCGGGGAGTTCTTGGCCAGTTCGTACGCTTCTTTTAAGGTGTTGACTTTGACCACGTTATTTCCGTAAAACGCCGCTTCAATGATCGAACGTGTCTTGCTGAAACCTGTTTTCCCTGCCCCGATCTCACTGATCGGATAGTATGCTTTTGTTGACATATAACATCCTCCTTATTTCAAAATGTAATCATCTCAGATCTTCGATCCAATGCATCATCTAGTTGCCATTCTCCATATTATCACATTTCCAAATGGGATTGTCAAGGATATTTCCCGGATGTTCTTGCGATGACGGGAGCATCCAAAGTAAAATACTTGACAACCTTGTCATTTATGTATAAAATAACAAAAAATAGATTTCGAGGAGGACTATAATGAAAAAACTCAAACGGATCTTAGCCTTGATCGGCGCGCTTCTGCTGCTGGCACTCTATGCCTCCACTCTGGTCACCGCCCTTATGGACAGCCCCCAGGCGGGAAACTGGTTCAAAGCTTCCCTCGCATGCACGATCGGCATACCAGTCCTTCTATATGCTTTTATGCTGGTCTATAAATGGACGAAAAAATGAAGAGAGAACGGGAGGGTTGACGTATGGCTAAAGATGTGAGGATCGATACTGTTATTTTTGATGTTGGAAATGTGCTGGTGGATTTTAAATGGCGGGAATACCTGGAGAGTTTTGGATTTTCCCCAAAGGTCCGGGAGGCTGTGGCGGCGGCCATGTTCTTGAATCCCCAGTGGGATGAGATGGACAGGGGGCTGCGTCCTGACCAGAAATATCTGGAGGCTTTTATCCAGAACGCTCCGCAGTATGAGAAGGAGATCCGGGAGGTCTATGCACATTGCGGGGACTGTATCCATACATGTGCTTACGCCGTATCCCTTGTGCAGGGATGCCGTGAAAAGGGCTGCCGCACTTATATCCTCTCCAACTATTCCCGGTATCTGTTCCATGAGACGGAGCATAAGATGCCTTTCCGGGAATATATGGACGGGGAGTTGTTTTCTTTCCAGACGGGACAGATCAAACCGGAGCCGGAAATCTATCGGACATTGCTGGAGAGATATGATATCGACCCTCGGCGTGCGCTGTTTTTGGATGACAGAAAAGGCAACCTGGATGGGGCCTCTAGGATGGATATCCATACACTGCAGTTTTTTACCTATGAGAGGGCTTTGGAGGATCTGGTGGATTTCGGTATCTTTTGACCATGTGAAGATAAAGAAATCCCTGCATTTTCAAGTATCTTTTCTGTCCTGCTGTCTGCACACCGCATATCCTCATATATGAAGATATGCGATACTTTATATCCGCCCGTGATCAAAAATCCTTTTATCGTCCGCCATCCTGTTAGGAAAATGACCACTTTTTTACAGTTTTTATTTTTATAAACCGCCTTTCTCCGGGAAATATATATCTATCATCATTTTATTTACCACTGCTCACCAACTGCCTGCGTATGGATATATATCTCGTCCCTACATTATCATCTGAAAAAAGCCGCCAGACTTCCTCCTCTGCGGCTTTTTTCAGACTCTCATCATCTATTTTCTGTATATGATATCCTCCCGGCCCGGACCGTTGGAGACCATGGTGATCGGAAATCCGATCTTCTCCTCCACAAACTCCACATATCTCCGGCAGTTCTCCGGCAGATCCTCGTATTTCCGGATGCCACGTATATCACATTTCCAACCTGGCAGCACTTCCAGGACAGGTTTTGCCTTTTCCAACTTGGAGGTCACAGGAAATTCGGTGGTCACTTTCCCATCGACCTCATAGCCGGTGCAGACCGGGATCTCATCCAGATACCCCAGCACATCCAGGACTGTGAACGCCACATCCGTCGTCCCCTGGATCCGGCATCCATACTTGCTTGCCACCACATCGAACCAGCCCATCCGGCGGGGCCTGCCTGTGGTCGCACCGTACTCGCCGCCGTCGCCGCCTCTGCGGCGCAGCTCATCCGCCTCATCCCCGAAGATCTCAGACACGAACGCCCCTGCTCCCACGGCGCTGGAATAGGCTTTCACCACGGTGATGATCTTCTTGATCTCATAGGGCGGTATCCCCGCTCCGATCGCGCCATAACCGGCCAGCGTAGAGGAGGAGGTGACCATGGGATAGATGCCGTGATCTGGATCTTTCAGGGAACCCAGCTGACCCTCCAGCAAGATCTCCTTCCCATCCTGGACGGCCTGGTATAAAAATGCCGACACGTCACACACATACGGCTCCACCATCTCCTTATAAGACTGCAGTTCCTGGAAGATCTTCTCCGGTTCCAGAGCCGGTTTATGATAGAGGTGCTCGATCAGCGCGTTCTTCAACTGACAGACATTTTTTACCTTGTCCATCAATGCGTCCCCGCTGCCGAACAGTTCGCTGACCTGGAACCCGATCTTCGCGTATTTATCTGAATAAAAGGGGGCAATCCCAGACTTCGTGGAGCCGAAAGACTTGCCCGCCAGCCTTTCCTCCTCATAAGCATCCAATAGGATATGGTAGGACATCACCATCTGGGCGCGGTCTGAGACGAGGATCTTCGGCTGGGGCACGCCGCGCCCGATCAGATCTTTGATCTCCTGGAACAGCACGGGGATGTTGAGCGCCACACCGTTCCCCAGGATACTGGTGGTGTGGCCGTAAAATACGCCCGACGGCAGTGTATGAAGAGCAAATTTCCCGTAATCATTGACAATCGTATGACCTGCATTGGCCCCGCCCTGAAACCTGACTATAATGTCAGACTCTTTGCTCAGCATATCCGTGATCTTCCCCTTACCTTCATCTCCCCAGTTTGCACCCACTATTGCTCTAACCATTTGGCATTACCTCCCGTATTTGACTTTGCAGCCGCAAGCCTTTTTTGCTCGTCGGCCTATATCTTCGCGTTACTGGTCTATTATAGTATATCAGGGAATGATTTTCAATGATCATTTCGCTGGTCCATGTATCGTTTTCTTTTTTATGATCCCTACCAGGAACCGCCGCCCCCGCCGCCAAATCCGCCGCCGGAGAAACCACCGCCCCCGCCGCTGGAGAAGCCGCCCCCGGACATGCTGATATCCGACCCTTTCGGCTGGGCCGGGACAGCCAATGACGCCGACGCCGTATCCATATTGCGCATGATGGAGCGATAGAACACATAATAGTCAAAATATCCGCCCCCATAAGGCCCCGCATACCAGTGAGGCGGCTCCAGCGCCAGCCCCTTTAATTTACGGGCAAATATATCGGAAAGCCCCATCACGTACGCAAACGGAAGGATATGGTAAAACAGCTCCGGCGTTTCCTCCGCCATCGCCTGCAGTCGATCCAGCTCCGCCGTCTCTATGAAATCCCGCAGGCCCAGCAGCCCTCCCATCCATTCCGCACAGACATGAGTCCTCTTGCGCATAAACGCCGTCAGAAAGACCATCGCCGCTGAAGCCGCGCACACCAGCACATACAGCCCTATGTATGAAAAGATCTCCCTGTCCTGTACATGCTGCAGATAGCAGCCCCCGTAACCCGCCAGTCCTATCCCCACCAGGCTCAAGCCTGCGATCATCAGTTTTTCCCGTTTACCGGCGGCCTCACTATGCCAGCTATCCACATCACCGCAGACGATCAAAGCCCCCGCCAGGAAAGCGATAAAGCAGAAAAAGTTCATGATCCACAGCCCGGCGCCTGTATAAGAAGTCCGTCCCACCAGCAAAAGAAAACTCCCAAAGGGAACGGCGCACAACACCCCGGATACCCACCGGGACAGACGAGAACTGCTCGTATACAGAGCCGTCGGCCCTCTAAAGCACATCTTCACCTGTGTTTTGGCCTCCATCAGCGTTTCATAGAACTTTCCTTTCAGCTTCTCAACTTTACACACGTCCCCCTTTTCAAAGAGTTTCCCGAACATGGTCTGGGCGTAGGCTGGGGCATCAGCGGGCAGACCGCATTTGCGATGGAGGCGTATCTTCCCTTTTTCATTCTCCTCGATAGCCAGATAACCCTGGTCCGCCCAGTAGATGATCAGGGAGAGCATATCCCTATCTTCCACAGCCCCGTCTATGATGTAGCCCACCGCGGCGCTGTCCAGCCCCTGGGGCGGCTGATACTGGATGGATGGGTAGATCGCCTCATCCCGCCCAAATGCCAAAAACAGCACGGCTGCGATCACAACGGACAACAGAGTCACGCTCAAGATCACCCTCCCCAGGGGACTGCCTTGCTGCATCTTAGAAAAATAACCTTCCGGCAGATCCACAAAGAAAGTGATCCCCTCCCCAAGTGCCAGGTCTTCATCCAACACCCCTTCCAGCGTATTGCCGGACCATTTTAGATCCAGCAGTGCGGCCCCGTCTTTTTCTGAACCGTAGGCCCCCGCATAGAATTTCAGGGCTTCATGGTCGAAGTCTTTGGGAAAGACCAGGGAAAACGAACTCCCCTTGGGGATCGGATTCTGCCACATGCCCGGAAATACATTGTAATAGGCGTTGGAATAGCCTTTTTCCTGGAAGCGTGGCGTAAATTGATAACGGATCTCATATTCCACCGGCCCATAGACTGTCTCATCCTCACTGCCCAGACGGAAGACCGTGCAGCCATTTTCCGTGGATACATCCGCCGGCACATTGGCATCCAGCAATCTCACCTTTCCATAATACGGGATCTTCTGCTGTTCTCCATTTCCATCACGGTACACACTGGGCCCGTACTTGGGGATGTACCGATAGATCCCATGTTTTTCCTCCAGCATATCCACATAGATCCGCTCCTCGACCCGGTAGGAACCGTCCTCCAGGATCTCTACCTGTGTACTGTACTGTTCTGTCTTCATGGCCGTGTCATACGATGGCTCCTGTCTCGCCTGGGATGCTGAGCCGATCAGGCCGCCTCCCACAAAACAGAGGATCACCACCGCCAGACCAAAAAAGACTGCCGCTGCTCTTTTCATACTCTTCCCTCACCCATGATAAAAAACCAGTGCTGGCCAGATCTTCCCGCAGATCCGCCAACACTGCACATACTCAAACGTGTTTTAAAACGTAACCTTCACATTCTCCCGCTCATAGATCTCCTGCACCTCATACAGCGGCTTTCTCTGGAATCCAAAAAGTCCCGCCAGCAGATTCCCGGGAAACATCTCTATACGGGTGTTGTATTTGTTGATCACCCCGTTGTAATATCTGCGGGAACCCGCGATCTCCTCCTCGATACGGGAGAGCTGGTTCTGGAGCGAGAGAAAATTCTGATCCGCCTTAAGATCCGGATACGCTTCCGTGAGCGCGAACAGATCTTTCAGGGTCGCATCCAGCACATTCTCATTTTGGATCCTTTCCTTTGCGGAATCGGACTGGACAGCCCTCTTCCTGGCTGCGATCACCGCCTCCAGTGTCTCCCGCTCATGTTTTGCATACCCTTTGACCGTCTCCACAAAATTCGGGATCAGATCGTATCGTTTCTTCAGTGAAACATCCATTGCCGAAAAGGCTTCTTCCGTCTTATTGCGCAAACGCACAAAAGCATTATACGTCCCGATCAGCCAGAATGCCAACAGGACGATGATCACTATGACTGCTATCCCTATGACCATCCGAAAATACCTCCCCCAACATACAGCGTCTATCTATCCTTTACACATGGATATCCGCTTTCAGACCCAAAAACTCCCGGTTTTCCTCCAGGATCGGATCTACCACCTTCTCCAGGAACACATCCACCTGGCGCGGCGCGCAGCCCACATACCGGGCCGGATCCATGGTCTTTTGCAGTTCTTCCAGTGTCAGGTTAAAAGCCCCATCCGCCGCGATCAGTTCCAGCAGATCATTCTCCCTGCCTTCCGCCTTCACATGTCTGGCCGCCTCCATGGACAGTTCCCGGATCCGCTCATGCAGTTCCTGACGGTCCCCTCCGGCTTTCACCGCGTCCATCAAGATATTTTCCGTCGCCATGAAGGGAAGCTCGGACATCAGCCGCTTCTCGATCACCTTCGGATAGACCACCAGGCCGTCCGCCACATTTAAGCATAAGTCCAAGATACCGTCCACCGCCAGGAACCCTTCCGGGATGCTCAGGCGTTTATTGGCCGAGTCATCCAGCGTCCGCTCAAACCACTGGACAGCCGATGTGATCGCCGGGTTTAAGGCATCCACCATCACATACCGGGCCAGGGATGCGATCCGCTCACTGCGCATGGGATTCCTCTTGTACGCCATGGCCGACGATCCGATCTGGTTTTTCTCAAAAGGCTCCTCCACCTCTTTCAAATGCTGCAGGAGCCGTATATCATTGGAAAATTTATGGGCGCTGGCCGCGATCCCCGCCAATACATTCGCCACACGGGTATCCACCTTCCTTGAATACGTCTGCCCGGACACCGGATAGCATGCCGCGAATCCCATCTTCTCGGCGATCATCGCATCCACCTTATCCACCAGCTCCTGGCGGCCTTCAAAGAGCTCCAGGAAGCTGGCCTGGGTCCCCGTGGTCCCTTTTGAACCTAAGAGCTTCATGCCCTTTATCACATGCTCCAGGTCCTCCAGATCCAGCAAGAATTCCTGCATCCACAGCGTGGCCCTCTTGCCCACCGTGGTCGGCTGGGCCGGCTGGAAATGAGTAAAGGCAAGGGTGGGCAGATCCTTATATCCTCTTGCAAATCCTGCTAATCTCTCCAGGACATTGAGCAGTTTTTTCTTCACCAGCTTCAGGGCTTCCGTCATGACGATGATGTCCGTGTTGTCCCCCACATAACAGGAGGTGGCCCCCAGATGGATGATCCCTTTCGCCTTGGGGCACTGGACGCCGTAGGCATACACATGGGACATCACGTCATGGCGCACTTCCCGCTCCCGCTCCTTGGCCACCTCGAAGTTGATATCCTCCGCATGTTCCTTTAACTCATCGATCTGCTCCTGGGTGATCGGCAGTCCCAGTTCTTTTTCCGTCTCAGCCAGCGCGATCCAGAGCTTTCTCCAGGTCTTGAATTTCATGGAGGGGGAAAAAATATACTGCATCTCTTTACTGGCATAACGTTCTGACAGAGGGCTTTGATAAATTTCTGTGTTCATGTACATCTCCTTTTACTCTTCGTAGTCTCCCCGGATGTCCTCCGTGGGCGGATCCATGGGGTATCTTCCGGTAAAACAGCCGCTGCAGATGGCAAGGCCCGGCGCAAGATCCGAGAGCCGCTCCAATCCCAGATAGGCAAGGCTGTCCGCTCCGATGATCCCACAGATCTCCTCCACCGTCCTGTTTGGCGCGATCAGCTGATCCCGTGCCGGCACATCCGTGCCAAAATAGCAGGGCCACAAAAAGGGCGGTGAACTGACGCGCATATGCACCTTGCTGGCCCCCGCATCCCGCAGCATCCGCACGATCCGGTCGCTGGTGGTGCCGCGCACGATGGAATCATCGATCATGATCACCCGCTTGCCCGCCACGGCTTCTCTCAATACATTTAATTTGACCTGGACGCTGGATTCCCGGCTGCTCTGCTTTGGCTTGATAAAAGTCCTG
Organism: Clostridia bacterium; assembly: GCA_910575625.1. Classification (GTDB taxonomy): domain Bacteria; phylum Bacillota; class Clostridia; order Lachnospirales; family Lachnospiraceae; genus MGBC164599. Next base: position 71,245 of record CAJTFD010000002.1, on the reverse strand, counting down.
CCCACATAGCTGTTTTTGACAAAAGCCGTTCCATAGGGGATACCCGACTCCATGGCATAGCCTAACGCCGCCGCATTGCCGGACTCCGGCACACCCACCACCACGTCCGCCTCCACCGGCGAATCCTGGGCCAGAAAACGCCCCGCCAAGATCCTGGCGGCGTACACACTGGCCCCGTCGATGACACTGTCCGGCCGGGCAAAATAGATATGTTCGAAGATACACCGGGCCTGTTCCCCGGGCTTTAAGCACATCCGTTCATCTGAGAGGATCTCCCCGTCTTTTGTGATCGTGACGATCTCCCCGGGCTGCACATCCCGCACAAACTCTGCGCCTATCGTATCCAGGGCACAGGTCTCCGAGGCGGCGATGTAGGTATTTCCCCTTTTTCCGATGCAGAGCGGTTTGAAACCATAGGGATCCCGGGCCGCGATCAGTTTCCGCGGAGACATGATGACCAGGGAATAGGCCCCGCGGATCTTTCCCATGGCATGGGCCACCGCATCCTCCACCGTCTTTGTGCGCACCCGCTCCCGGGCGATATGGTAGGCGATCACCTCCGAATCGATGGTGGTCTGGAAGATTGCGCCCCCGTATTCCAGTTCCCGGCGCAGCTTGCGGGCGTTGATCAGATTCCCGTTGTGGGCCACACCTAAAGTCCCTTTGATGTAATTGAGCACCAGGGGCTGGGCATTTTCCCGGGTGCTGGCCCCCGCGGTGGAATACCGCACATGGCCCACACCGATGTCCCCGTGGAGGGCCTCCAGCGTCTCCTGGGTAAATACCTCGTTGACCAGCCCCATCCCCTTGTGGACGGACACACTCCTTTTGGGTCCTTTCGTATCGCTGACGGCGATCCCGCAGCTCTCCTGTCCCCTATGCTGCAGGGCAAACAGGCCGTAATAGATCGTGGACGCCACATCGTGCCCGTCCAGATCATAGGCCCCAAAGACCCCGCACGCCTCTTTCAATCCACTGTCACACTCCTGCTCTTTTTCCATGTGGCCTCTTCTTTCTACTGGATCCCCAGACGTTTGAACACTTCCTCGTAAGCCTCCTCCACATTTCCAAGATCCCGGCGGAAGCGGTCTTTATCTAATTTTTCATTGGTCTTTACATCCCACAGACGGCAGGTGTCCGGTGACACTTCGTCGGCCAGTAAGATCTCTCCATGAAAACGCCCGAACTCGATCTTGAAATCGATGAGCTTTAAGCCCAGGGATAAGAAATAGTCTTTCATCACCTGGTTGATCGTCCGGGTGTAGCTCTTGATCTTATCGATCTCCTCCTGGGTCGCCAACCCTAAAGCCAGGGCGTAATCGTCGTTGATGAATGGATCGCCCAGGTCATCGTTCTTGTAGCTGAATTCCAGGATCGGGCACAGGAGCTCACGGCCTTCCTCCACGCCCATGCGCTTGGAAAAACTCCCGGCCGCCACGTTGCGGACGATGACCTCCAGGGGCACGATCTCCACCTTCTTAACAGCCGTCTCCCTGTCACTCAGTTCCTCCACCAGGTGTGTGGGGATGCCTTTCTCAGCGATCAGCTTGAACACATGGTTGGTCATCCGGTTGTTGATGGCCCCTTTGCCCACGATCGTGCCTTTTTTCTCACCGTTAAAGGCTGTGGCATCGTCTTTGTAGTCTACGATCACCACATCTGGATCCTCGGTCGCATATACTTTCTTGGCTTTTCCTTCGTATAGTAATTCTTTTTTCTCCATTTTTTTTCCATCCTTTATTGATCCATGTTGATTGTTACGGATATAAAAATTATAAGGCATGACCGGGTAAATTACAATAGGGAAAGATGCCTACGCCGTCAAGAGGCGGATACCGGCCTCACGCCCCCGTATTATGATGATACTCCTTCGTCATCTGACTCAAGAGATCCTCCACACCATGTTCCTGCACATAGATATCCGTACGGTCATAAAACTCTGAGATCGCATCCTGGATCTCCTTTCTCGTCTGCTCATCCACCTTCATCTCCGCCATCCGGCTCTCATATTCGATCGGCGTCTTGGCATTGCTGTACGCCAGCAGATAGTGTTTCAGAGCCTCCCGGGTATGCAGATACTCATACGCCTTTTCAAAACACACAAGGGCCTCCTCCTTCTGGAAGAGCCGGCTGTACGCACACCCCAGGTTATGGTAGATGCTCCCGGAAAACCGGGGATGCTCCGGGCGGCCGGCGACTTGTTCCAGGATCGTGCGGTAGACCCGGATGGCATTGACATACTTACGGTTCTCCATCAGGCAGTCGCCTTTTAATTTTTCCCGCACGGGGACCGACTGTTTCTCCAGCGCACAGATCTGGTTCCGATACGCACGCATCTCCTCCTGGGACAGGTAATTGATGGAACGCAGGATCTCGCAGGCAAAATCCTCCAACGGGACCGTATTGTGCTCCATCAGGATCGACAGCCGCCTGGCCAGCTCTTTCATCCTCAGCTCCCGGCCGATCCATTTACACAGTCCCACGTTCATCAGGCTCTCATCCACCAGATACAGGTTCTGATAGAGATAATAGCACAATTCCTCAATGGAATAGATGTTCGTGCCCACGTTCTTGATATAGTAGGGGACCGATGCCATCGGCGTCTTGCATAATATATAACCGCTCATGTGTACCTCCTTACGCTTGGATCGTCTCTGTCCACATCTTCTTGCTGGAGGGATACATCTCCCCGAAGCCCATATCTTTGACTGTGATCTTGCAGACGGTCTCCGACTGGCACTCCAGGCACACCTGCAGGCGCGTGGTCCGGTTCGGCCGGGGCGGGAGCCCGGGCAGGGACATGGAGACCTTCTGTTTATCATTTGACTGCATGGGGCTGATGAAAAATGTCAGCTGATCCGTGTCGTCCAAGATCAGCTCGAAGACCGTCCGGCACTCATACCAGTTTTTCCCTGCCTGGATGATCGGATAGTAGGCCGGGGAGCCCATGATCATCATCTCCATGCCGATGTTGTATTTGACCAACGCATCGCTCAAGTAAAGATAACGGCGGAGGTTCTTATCTTCCAATCTCTCTTTTGCCGTATAACAAGCCCCTTTGGCAAATAAGTTATTGCCATAAAAGACCTTCCTCTGGTGTTTGCACAGCAGGCCGACAGATTTCACCGCCCACTCCTGGTGGAACCCGTTCCCGGTGAGCAGGATGCTGGAATACATGGTCGTCCCCAGGGTGTCCTGGATGAACCTGTAAAATTCCATGTCCCGTTTCGCCGTCTCCGCCGACAGTGTGGCGCAGACAGGCTTCTCCAGCGTCACCAGGACCGGTTTCGTGTTGTTCGTCATAGACAGCCTGCGGAACCGGATGTAATCCTGGTCAAAAGCATACCAGCCCACGCTGCGGCTCCAATACTCCTGCTTCTGGCACAGTGTATAGTAGTAAAAGCTCTCGGAATAGTCCTGGAGCATATAATTTTCCCTGGAGAACCCGATCTTTTCACATGCCTTCTGCAGGTTCTCCACCATATTCCCGGTCAGCCTCTCCACTGTGATCACCAGACATTTTGTATGCTTAACCGGCTCCACCGTGCCCAAAGCCTTCAGCACTCGGGTCAGGAAGATCCCCATCAGCTCCCAGGGCTTTTTCTCCTCCGGACCCACCTGGACGGCCTTGGATCCCCGGCATATGTCATACAGGTCCTCGATCAGGACCCCGCCCTGCTCCTCGGCATAATAGGCCGCCTCCCGGCCGAAATACCAGACATCCTGCTCCATGCTCCTGCAGATGCAGGTGGGAAACTCATACTGGCTGGTCCCCACCTTCATGGACAAGGACACCGGCTCCTTGGCCTTCCGGTCATAATAACAAAGCTGTGATTCTATTTTCCCAAAATCGATCCCTATCAGGATATCTCTGATCTCATTCATAAGCCGTTCCTTCTTCGATGGGGAACATATTCTCCACGAATCTTTCCTGTTCCAGATATTGTGTCATCTTTTCCCGCACTGCATCCATCTTCCCCAGTTTTTTTGCCGCCAGGATCTCGTTGATCAGCTGATATTTTGTCTCCTGGACATGGTGGGCCATGGATTTTGTCAGGGTCTTCTCCGCCGTCTTCTGGACCTCCCCATCCAGCTCCTCCGTAAAATGATAATGGATAGACTCCCCGTAAAAAAGGGTGAACGTCCGCCCGTGTATGCCCTCGAACAGATCCGGCAGAGGCTCCTGGCGGTACTCCCGCCCCGCCCCGATCCCGGTGTCCAGGGCATAGTGGATCGTGACCTCCGCCCGGGGGCTGGTGACATACTCCACGAAGACTTTATCCTCCAGCTGGTACGCACTCAGAAGCTCCCTGGGCAGCTTGCGGAAAAAGGCGAAGGCCAGGTTCCTGTGGTAGCACTCCTCCAGCAGGCTTTTCACCTGCCCGGCCTGGGACGCGCTCAGTTTCCTCTTATCACAGAGATAGGCCAGCAGAGCCAGATGGCACACCAGATCCAGGGGCCATTCCCGCTCATAAGCCGTCCCCAGATATTTTGCCACCGTCTCCGGCAGGGGCTTCTGACGTACGAAATACCCGTAGGACCAGAAAGTCAGATACGCCACGATGACCGCCTCCCGCCCTTTCTGCCGCACATAATGCTCCAGGATCTGGCTGCCCTCCCAGAAATAGTCCCGGACAAAGACGCTGACCAGCAGGATATCCTCCTCCAATTGATACGTATCCATCTGGAAATCCCGGGCACAGGTCCATAGCCGATACATCTCCGGCACCGGCCCCAGATAATGCATCATCAGATACTGGAGGACCACCTCGTCGTAGAGCTTATTTTGGAATACATACTGGGCCAGACCTAAGATCTCCTCGTCCTCCTCGAACTCCCGGATCAGGATCCACCGGCTGCACAGTTTCATCAAGGATTCCAGGCACACGCCCTCCAGGCCGTACGCACAGTAGATCTGACATGCCTTCTCATAGAACCCATATCCGATCAAAAGCTCCGCCAGCTGTATCTTATCCACCGCCGTGTATTCCTCCACATCCAGGGATGACAGGAAATCCTCCACCTGCCCCTTGTCCTCCAGGGACTGGTAATAGTCCAGGAGTTTTTTCCGGATCCCATCGCGGTATTCCGGTGTAAAAGCCTCCGACCGGGTGATCTGGATGAAAGCGTCCAGATCTTCAGCCTGCAGTGCATCCGGATCCCCGCACTGGTTCAGCAGAAATCCCGGGTGCGCCGCCCCCTCCTGCCAGCATGCCTCCAGCATCTCCTTGTCAAAGAGCCTGCGCAGGTTATAGTCGATCGTCGCCTGATACCGCCGCTTCTTGTCGTCCTGGAATAAGATCACCGCGTCCTCGCTGTAGATCTGGGGATAGGCCACCCCGTTGACACAAGGGTATGACCGTTCCTTCTGCAGAGGCTCATGGCGGATGATCACATATCGGATGTCCGGCCGATCACAGTAGAGCCGGTGGGTGAAGACGATCTTCTGCAGATCTTCCGCCTCCAGGATGTCCATGCAGTCGTGATAGAGGACCGCGTAATTCTCATCCATGACCCCGTCCTTGATCTTCCTCTTGCTGAACTCCTCGATGATCTTCCGGTAATCCCCATAGGAGTGCGGGTCCTCCTCCCTGTGACGGATGATGTTGGCGTAGACCAGAGCCTTTTTGTTATCGCTCAGGGTATTGTTGTACAAAAAATAGATCCGCAAGTTCTTCGGCAGCATTTTCTGATAATCTATATCGATCGTATCCATATAATACTCAAACAGGCTGGTGATCCGCAGATTCTCCTCCACAGCTCGGGCGAACCAGGGGAAGAACCGTTTCTCCCTGGGGCTGCCCTTCATGATCAGTTTGCAGACAGCCTCCAGGATATCCCTCTTGGGATACCGCTCATAGAGCCCCTCCAGGAGCTGATACAGACAAGGCTCAAAATGCTTCCGGTAGCTGCTCAGATAGGCGATCCGCACCGCCAGCTCCTCTCCGATCAGCGCGTTGCGCCCCGCAAACAGCAGGACCTGGATCCAAAACCCGTTCAGATGGGGGAGCAGACTGATATCCTTCTCCACCATGGAAAAAGCCTCCAGGTAGAGGAGCGGGCCTCTGTTGCCGTAGTCAAACTGCTCTTCCATCATGTACAGCGTCTTGGCCGTGGACAAGAGCAGATCGTCGTCCAGCTGGGACATGACCCAGAACAGCAGAAAGCTGTTAGGCTTCTGCCGGTGCAGGGCCCGCAGTTTCTGTACGATCTTTCCCCGGTCTTTTAAAAGCCCCGCCAGATGGCAGGCGTACAGATAGATCCCGGCCAGCTCCAGGTCATCAGCGGTAAAATTTTTATCCTGGTATTTCAGCAGGATCTCCCGGGCCTGCTCTGGCACGTCATCCATATAATATACATAGGCTTTATAGACCTGATACACCGGATAATCACAGCCGGCCTCCTCCATCTCATCCAGGGCCTCGATGCTCTCTCTGACCCAGATCTTATAATCCTGCTGATGCAGCCGGAACCTGAGATAACTCTTATACAGCTTCAGCTTCTGTTTCTTCTCATAAAAGTCCATGTCCACCTGGATCTTCGGATTCTGGGAGGCCGTGATCTGGAACTCCTGTATTTCATAAGCGTCTTTGACCCGGATCTTCCCGAACTTCTTTCCTTTTCCCAGACTCTCCCCCTCGATCCGGTACTCCAGGCGGAAAGAGCTGCCGATGAAATCCTCGTCTGTGACCACCCGTTTATCCACCTGGATAAAATCCCCGATCACCTCGATCTCCATCCGCAGATGCCCCCACCCGCTGCGCTTGATCAGAAAAGACTCCTGGATCGTCTCGGTCAGCTGGTAATGCTCCGCCTGCTCCTCCCCCAGGGAGATATACACCGGATCTTTCTCCCCCGTCCCGATCAGGAACTCCTCCATGTGCTGATAGGTCACCGGGTTATGGGACATCCCCTTGTACAGCGTGCGCGCCTTCTTATCCTGGAGACCGATGATCTCCAGAAACGACGGGTCTGTGAACAGCCGGAAGGCCTCCCGGAAATTGCTGCGCGCCAGCCGCACAAAATCCTCCCGTCCCCGGATGCGCCCCACAGAAGACTGAGGCTGCTCCTCCTCCACCTTGACGGAAAAAGGGATATGGCACTCGCCAAGATCCGTCAGCAGGGCCAGCTCCCCCTGGAAGCCCTCCCCGGGGTGCAGGCCCTCCACATCGATCCCGTAGGGGATCTCCACGGCCGTGCCCGCGAACGTCTCCACGCCGGGCACAAAACGCCGATGGGAGGAGACAGCAGCCCCGCGGATCTTCACATCCTCCCGCGTCCCCATATAGAGGACGCCCTGCTCGTTGGCCCCGACCGGGATCGTGGCACGTATCTCCTCCTGAGAAAAGAGCAGCTCCGGCACGTCGTATTCAAATTTGTCACTGAGTAATCGCTCTATCCGTATCTTCACAAGTATCTCCTATATCAATAACAGATCCCAGAGTGTGTCTTAAGACCTCTCAAATAGAATGATCTTTAATGGAATGATCTTTAAAACACGCTCAAACTTGACTTTTTATCTTCTGCCTTACTATAATACTATTAAGGATTATACACCACATGGAAAAGGTTCGCAATTATAAAAAGAAAGGGATATACATCATGATCAAACATAAAGACCATTTCCACGGCAGTGACCTGGAAGAGATCGAAAAGAGTTTTGGCATAAAAAAGGAAGACATCACCAGTTTCAGCGCCAACGTAAACCCTTTAGGTATCTCCACCCGTCTGCGCACCGCCCTGGGCGGCCAGCTGGACGCGATCACCCGCTACCCCGACCGGGAATACACCAAGCTGCGCCAATGCATCTCTGACTACACCAATGCGCACATGGAGAACATCATCATGGGCAACGGCTCCACCGAGCTGATCTCCCTGTTCATCCAGGTAAACCACCCCAAAAAGGCCCTGATCTTAGGCCCCACCTACTCCGAATACGAGCGGGACATCAACCTGGGCGGCGGAAGCTGTATGTACTATCCGCTAAAAGAAAAGCAGGACTTCCAACCGGATGTGGACGACCTGTGCCGCCAGCTCCACGACGGGCTGGATCTGCTGGTCATCTGCAACCCCAACAACCCCACATCCACAGCCCTCACAAACTCCCAGATGCGCCGGATCTTGGATACATGCCTGCAATATGGCATCTTTGTGATGGTGGATGAAACCTACGTGGAATTTGCCCCCAACGAGCTTTCGATCACCTCCGTAAAACTGACGAACTATTACACCAACCTGATCATCCTGCGGGGGACCTCCAAATTTTTTGCCGCCCCGGGCCTGCGCCTCGGGTACGCCATCACCGGCAACCAGGACCTGATCTCTGAGATCAACCTGCGCAAGGACCCCTGGACCATCAACAGCTTGGCGGAGATCGCGGGGCAGATCATGTTCCAGGACCAGGCGTACATCCAGGCCACCAAAGACCTGATCAGCGCCGAGCGGGACAGGGTCTTTAACATATTATCCGGATGGGAAACTGTCAAAGTATACCCTCCCCAGGGGAATTTCATACTGATGCGCATCTTAAGGGACGATGTGGACGCCCCTATGCTCTTTGAGCACTGTATCCGAAAAGGCCTGATGATCCGGGACTGCTCCACATTCCCCTTCCTGGACTCCAAATATATCCGCTTCTGTATGATGCTGCCCCAACAAAATGATGCATTGCTGGACGCCTTCCGCGAAAAACTGCTCCAATAAACTTAAGATCGTTTAATCTTCAGATAAGTCATTAAGTTGACAAAGCGCATGGATATGTTATACTTCTATGTGAGTTATATCCATGAAACACTCTAAAGTTATCTGCCCACTTAAAAAAGGAAGGAATATGAGATAAGGAGCGTATATATGGGAAAAATATTGATCATCGACGACAGTGTAGTACAGGCCAACTACCTGAAGAATATCCTGGACGAGGACCATTCGATCACCATCGTCCACACAGGGGATGAGGGCCTCTCCTACGCCAAGACCGGGAAATTCTCCCTGATCCTCCTGGACGTGATCATGCCGGGGATGAACGGTTTCATGCTGTTGAAAAAACTCCAGGAGGAACTGGTCACCGAACATATCCCGGTGATCTTGATCACCGGTCTTTCCGACACACAGAGCGAGGAACAAGGGCTGATCCTCGGTGCGGTGGACTACATCGTCAAACCTTTCAACCCGCTGATCGTCAAGGCCCGGGTAAACACCCACATCAAGCTGTATCGTTACCGCCAACAGGTGGAACATATGGCCATGGAGGACGAGCTGACGAAGGTCGCAAACCGGCGGCATTACGACCAGTACAGCATCAAACAGTGGCAGCAGGCGATCCGGCTGCACACCTCCTTCTCGATCTGCATGTTCGATATCGATAAATTTAAGGTGTACAACGACACCTTCGGGCATCCCGCCGGTGACCGTGTGATCGCGGCCGTCGCCCAGACAGCCAAAAAATACTTGAAGCGGAGCACGGATTTCATTGCACGTTACGGCGGGGAGGAATTTGTCGCCATCACACTGGGCAACACGTCGGAGGCGGCCTTTAACTATTTCAAGAGGATCCGCCAGGCCGTGGAGGACCTCCACATCGAACACGATGCCTCCGTCTCTCCCTGGGTCACGATCAGCATGGGCGGGGTCACTGTCTTCCCCAAGGTCGGCGACAACTACGACACCTATCTGAAGATCGCAGATGGGATGCTCTACGATGCCAAACGCCTGAGCCGGAACCAGGTCGTATGGGCGAATGAGCGGATGGTCCAGTGGAAAGAACGCGAGTCATAGACAAAACACGATACAGGGCCGCCCGCCTGAGACCTTTTGGTCCGGCGGATGGCCCTGTTCTGTCTTATATAGCAGTCCATAAAATACCTGCGATATCCGTACCTGTGCAAGGCAACTGTGTGACATCCCTCAAAACCGCACTTTTATATATGCCTGGATCTCCTCCAAGCATTTCTCGAATCCCAATCTGCTGCTATTCAGACACAGATCGTAATTCCGCGCATCCGTCCACTCGCGGCCGGTGTAATGCCTGTAAAATTCAGCCCGGTACTTATCCGTCTTCGCGATGAACTTCTTCATCTCCTCCTCCGTCATACTGTTCTGCTCCATAGCCCGCGCCAGATTAAATTCCTCGGACCCATGGACAAACACGCTGACCACATTGGGATAGTCTTTTAAAACAAAATCCGCCGCCCGGCCGATGATGACGCAGCTCTCTGTCTTTGCCAGGCGTTTGATCACCTCCGCCTGGTAATTGAACAAGTTTTTCTCCGAAACAAAATCACTGCTCTCCGGCGGGATCAGCCGGCCTGTGTAGATATCCGGAGATATGCGCTTGAAGAGACGCTTGCGCAGCTTCTCATCAAACTGCATGAACAGCTGTTCATTGATGCCGCTCTCTTCCGAAGCCATTTTCAGGATATCCCTGCTGTACCAGGGGATATCCAGCTTTTCGGCCAGCATCTTCCCGATGGTCTTTCCGCCGCTCCCGTACTGCCTTGCTATGGTGATCACAACATTTTCCATCTGCCATCCCTCCTATTCCCCAAGATAGGCTTTTTTGATCGAATCATCATCCATCAGTTTCCCGGCTTCCCCCTCCAGGACGATGGTCCCGGTCTCCAGGACGTAGGCCCTGTCTGCGATGGACAGGGCTTTTTTTGCATTCTGTTCCACCAAGAGCACGGTGGTCCCGCCGGCACTCACCTCCTGGATGATGTCGAAGATCTCATTTACCAGGATCGGGGAGAGCCCCATGGACGGTTCGTCCATCACGATGATCTTCGGATGGGACATGAGCGCACGTCCCATGGCCAGCATCTGCTGTTCGCCGCCGCTCAAAGTCCCGGCCAGCTGGTTTTTCCGCTCCTGTAATCTGGGGAAACGCTTGTAGACCATCTCCAGCGTCTGTGCGATCTCCCCTTTATCTTTTCTCGTGTACGCGCCCATCTTTAAGTTTTCATAGACAGACAGCTCGGCAAACACCCGCCGCCCCTCCGGCACATGGGCCATCCCCAGGGACACGATCTTGTGCGCAGGGATCTTCGTGATGTCTTTCCCCTCAAAGATCACAGAACCCTTCTTTGGGGACAGCAGGCCGGTGATCGTATGCAAGATCGTGGTCTTCCCCGCGCCGTTGGCCCCGATCAGGGCGATGACTTCGCCCTCGTTGACCTCAAAGGAGATCCCTTTGATCGCCTGGATCATGCCGTAGTATACTTCAATGTCTTTTATCTCAAGCATCGCCATTTTGCCATCCCCCCTATTCACCTAAATAAGCCTTAATGACTTCCGGGTCATTGAGCACATCGCTGGTGGCCCCTTCCGCAAGCACCTCCCCAAAATTCAGGACAGTCAGCTCCTCACAGATCCCGGACACCAGTTTCATATCATGTTCGATCAGAAGGATCGTCATATGGAATTCGTCCCGCACAAAACGGATCGTCTCCATCAGCTCTTTCGTCTCGTTGGGGTTCATCCCCGCCGCAGGCTCATCCAGGAGGAGGAGTTTCGGCTCTGTGGCCAGCGCCCTTGTGATCTCCAGCTCTCTCTGTTTTCCATAAGGCAGGTTCGCGGCCATGGTATGTGCCTCCTTGTCCAGGTCAAACACGGAAAGGAGTTCCATCGCCTTCTCATCCATGGCCTTCTCCACTTTAAAATATTTGGGGAACCTGAAGATCCCTTCCAGCATGGAATATCTATAATGGTTATGCAGCCCCACCTTCACATTATCCAGCACCGAAAGATCCTTAAAAAGACGGATGTTCTGGAACGTCCGGGCCACACCTGCTTTGTTGATATCGATCGTCTTCTTACCCACGATGTTCTCGCCGTCCAGACGGATCACCCCTTCATTGGGCTTATAGACGCCAGTCAAAAGGTTAAAGACTGTGGTCTTCCCCGCACCGTTTGGCCCGATCAATCCATAAAGGCACCCTTTTTCGATCTTCAGATGGAATTCATTTACCGCCCGCAGGCCGCCAAAGGAGATACCGAGATTATTCACTTCCAATAATGCCATATTTACGCAGCCTCCTTTGTACTCTCATTGTTTTTGCGCCTGAACTTTGCGAAATGTTTTTCTCTCCACTCAATGGCTTTCGGACTCCAGTTGAACAGCATCATGAGGATCAGGACCACCGCGTAGATCAGCATACGATAATCACTCAAGCCTCGGAGCAGCTCCGGCAGTAAGGTAAGTATGATGGCCGCGATGATGGATCCCCTCATGTTCCCGATCCCGCCCAGTACGACGAATACCAGGATCATGATGGACATGTTGTAGCCGAAGTTCTTTGGCTGGGCTGTCAGCGTTGCCAGGTTATGTGCGTAGATCACACCGGCTACACCGGCCAGGGAGGCCGAGATGGAAAATGCCATCAATTTATATTTTGTGATGTTGATGCCCACGGATTCCGCCGCGATACGGTTGTCGCGGATCGCCATGATCGCACGCCCACTCCTGGAATGCATCAGATTCAACACGACGAATAAGGTGATCAGGATCAGGACCACACCGATCACGAAGGTGGAATCCTTTGGCGTGCCTGTGATCCCCTGGGGTCCGTTGACGATCACCGTCCCGCCGTCTTCCAGTCCCAGGGACATAGAGTCTTTTGTGGAAAAATGGAATCCTTTGGAGTCTCTGCCGATGAACAGGATATTGACGATATTCTTGATGATCTCGCCAAAGGCAAGAGTCACGATCGCCAGGTAGTCACCTTTTAGACGGAGCACCGGGATGCCGATCAAGATCCCGCACAGTCCGGCCGCAGCCGCTCCGATCAAGAGCGCGATCAGGTAGCGCACCCCTGCCACCGTGATCGTATCCACCATACATTTCGAAAAGAATGCGCTGGTAAATGCCCCCACACACATGAATCCCGCGTGGCCCAGACTCAGCTCACCTAAGATGCCGACGGTCAGGTTCAGTGAGACAGCCAGGATCACATATGCACAGAGCGGCACCAAAAGTCCCTGGAGGAGGCTGGAGAGATTCCCCGTGGAGACCATCACCTGCACGATGCCAAAGATCACCGCCACCATCAGGTATGTGATCAGATTGCTCCTTGTTGTTTTACTCATTGTTTTCTTCATCGTCTGCCACCTACACTTTCTCTTGGATATTTTTGCCAAGGATACCGGTAGGCTTCACGATCAGCACGACGATCAGCACACCGAATACGATCGCGTCCGCCATCTGCGAGGAGATATAGGCTTTCCCGAATATCTCGATCACACCCAGCAAGATCCCGCCGATCAGTGCCCCCGGGATGGATCCGATCCCGCCAAATACTGCGGCCACGAAGGCTTTGATACCCGGCATGGCGCCTGTATACGGACTTAAGGACGGGTAGGCTGAACACAGCAATACACCCGCAACAGCGGCCAGTGCAGATCCGATCGCAAAAGTGAGCGCGATCGTCCCGTTCACATTGATCCCCATCAGCTGTGCCGCACCTTTATCCTCAGAGACTGCCAGCATGGCCTGTCCGGCTTTCGACCGCTTGATGAACAGTGTGAGCCCGATCATGATGATCACACAGGATATGATCGTGACGATCGTCTCCCCCGCGATGGTGAGACTCCCGCCAGCCAGTACCAGGGCCGGGACCGGGACCACCGATGCGAAAGATTTCGTGTTCGCGCCGAAGATCAAAAGCGCCAGGTTCTGGAGCAGATAGCTGACGCCGATGGCTGTGATGAGGACTGCCAGCGAAGACGACGCATTCAAGAGGGGCCTGTACGCCACACTCTCGATCACAACACCCAAGACCGTACAAAAAACGATTGATAAAAGCACTGCAGCAAGCGGCGACATCCCCGCGCTTGCGATCGCCGTCATGACCACATATGCACCGACCATGATGACATCGCCGTGGGCAAAGTTCAGCATCTTGGCGATCCCATACACCATGGTATAGCCAAGCGCGATGATCGCATACACGCTCCCAAGGCTGATGCCATTGATCAAATAAGAAATAAAACTCATACAAATCCCCCCTCTGGCGTACTGTAATGAAAAGAAGGTTATCTTAACAAAGATAACCCTCTATCCATTCCTACTCTACAACTGCGTAATCTCCGTCCTCGATCTTCACGACCATAGGCGCTTTGCTGGGTTCGCCACTGGCTTCCCAGGTCAGTTCCTTTGCTGTCACGCCGTCAATGGTGATATTTACCATTGCTTCTTTCATCGCATCGCATATATCAGATGGGGACATATCCGGTGTAACGTCTGCCTCTTCCATAGCTGCTTTGATCGCATAGATCCCATCGTAAGCATCTGCTGCAAACTGGTTCGGGGTATCTCCGTATGCATCCTTATAATCTGTCACGAATTTCTGGATCATCTCATCCTCGGAGGTTGGTGTAAATGGGCTCATGAACATCAGGTTGTTGGCCAGATCCACATCGAAACCTTCCACTGCCAGGATACCGTCCATACCGTCACATCCGAAGAAGATCGGGTTGTAATTCATGCCCGCTGCCTGTTTGAGCACCAGAGAAGCCTCTGTGTAATAGAATGGTAAAAATACCAGTTCTGCACCTGCATCTTTTGCTTTCTGCAACTGCACAGAGAAGTCTGTCTTCGCCTCTGCGGTGAAAGCTTCTGCAGCGACAACTTCAAAATCCTGGTTTTCAGCTTCTTTTACAAATGCCTCGTAGATACCTGTTGAATATACATCGGAACTGTCGTAGATCGCTGCGACTTTTGTGGCCAAACCATTTTCACCGATGTATTTCGCAGATTCCAGACCCTGCATCGGATCGGAGAAACATACGCGGAAAGCGTTGTCATACTGTACGCACTCTACAGCTGTGCCGGAAGGTGTGAGCATGAAGATATTGTCATCCTTGGACACTTCGCCTACAGCCACACAGGGTGCGGAGGTCACTGTACCTAAGAGTGCATGCATACCCCAGTCTTTCAGGGAATTGTAAGCGTTGACCGCCTTCTCCGCATCGTGCTCATCATCCTGGTAATCCATCTCGATCTGCACGCCGTTGATCCCGCCTGCCTCGTTGATCTCTTTTACAGCCAGCTCGGAACCGTTTTTGACCGCCACACCGTAAACGGCTGCAGCGCCAGTCACAGGACCGATGCCGCCGATCTTAAATACGTCACCGCCGCCGCTCCCACTCTCACTGGACTCTGCCGCCTCACTGGAGCCGGAATCTGAAGTGGAGTCGGAACCGCCGCCGCAGCCCGCCAGCATGGACATTGTCATAGCTGCCACCAGAATGGCAGATAATGCTTTTTTCATTTTCATTTCATTTCCCTCCCAAAATAGTAGAATGGATACCTGGCGCAGATATCCCTGTGTGAAATCATACATGAGAATGGGCGATTTGTCAAGCATAATGCCGTTATCCATACGCGCTCTGTGATCAAACTCCCTAATTGATATAGCTGCTATCCGCCACCTTTTCTATAAAGACCTGACTCTTGTCTTCATTATAGACTTTCCGGTAAGTCTCCATGGCCAACATGCCCGGCGTGGGACTTTCCACGATCCGGGTCTCGATCTCCACCGGTACCTCCTGGGTCTTCGTCCCGATGATGCGGACTGTCAGGTCGTCGCCTGTATAGGTCACATCCAGACGGATGGGGTAACTTTTGTCATTTGCGATCTTCAGATCCAGTGCGTCCCAAGCCACAGCGGCATCCACCCCAGCCGGGATATAGCCGGAAACGTAATCGTGATTCCACCGCTCCACGATCCCCAGATCCGCATAAAGGGCCGCGGCAAAGATCGTCGAGGATACCTGGCAGATCCCACCGCCATAAGCTTGGACGATCTGACCGTCTAAGATCGCATTGGCTGTCTTGAAACCGGTCTCCTCCGTCTGCTCACCCACCGTGTTGTTGAAAGAAAACACATCGCCGCTTATGAGGATCGAGCCGTTGCATTTTTCCACAGCCAGAGCCACATTCGCAAGACGGTTGGCGGTCCCGCTCACTTTCGTAGTATAGGAAGCCAGCTCATCCGTAAATAGATGCGTCGCCAGATCCTGGGCACTGACCTCCGGCTCTGTGTAGACCAGGTCGATGGCCACCGTGCTACCCTCCTCGGCTCCATCTAGAGCTGCCTGGGCGGTCTCTATGTCAAATCCCACGCCTGCGACTGCCTCCACGATGGCATAGCCATTTTGCGGATCTAATGTGGCATTTGCCGCTTCTATATGTACTTCCTCATATACCTTATCCAGATCCACGGCTTTTACTTCCCCCGGACGATCCGGACATGCGATCACATTTTCGTAGTCCCCCGCTTCTATGGCTGTGCAGATCTTCTCCAGCAGCGCATCTTTATCCACGTCTTCCCCTGCTGTGCCAATGGTAAAGACCAACTGGTCACCTTCTATCTTATAAGATGTCTGGATGGTCGTCCCTGCGTCCAAAATACCACTTTTTATGATCGCTTTTTCTAATCCTTTTACATCTTTGATCACTGGTATATATTCAATATGATTTCCTAAAATGACTGCTTTCAATAACGACAGACCTCGTGCACAAAATCTACCTTGGCTCTTCTCGATCGCCTCTTTTGCAACAGGATCATAGTTGTATTCCAGCGCCTCTCCAACAACTATCTTATGACTCTCTCCTCTGAACGCAACATGCAATCCAAGGTCTTTACGCTGTCTTTCACTGGCAACTTCCAGGATATCCAATGCTTCTTCAAATGTCATACCGCTAAGTACAGTATCATTTATGCTGGTCCTGGGCAGCATATGTTCTGTATCCGCCAATATACAGAGTAAGATATACCCGCCTGCCAGCAATGCCAAAACTACACTTATCGATAATAATGTAAAATGTTTCATTCTATCACTGTTTCTTTTTATATCACCTACGCCTCCTCTCTATTGATATATGCATCTTGTTATGTCTATTAACATATAACTTGCATTTACTGGTTTGGTACGATCCATATGATCGGATACATATAAACCGTATAGCTCAACCCATTGGACTGTATGCATTTTTAAGTATGCCTGAAAAATACAAAGGGATAAACAAGATAGCCCTTTCCATTTGTCTTCCCTAATATCTACTTACACGCCCTTGTAGGGCGTGGCCGGCCACACATCAGCCCAACTCCCATAATTGAACGTATTTCTACTCACACGCCCTCGTGGGGCGTGACTCATATCCCCAACATAAGATTGTAGACAATATCGATTTCTACTCACACGCCCTCGTGGGGCGTGACGGTATCATTGCCAGTTGGATTATTGGCAGGAAAATTTCTACTCACACGCCCTCGTGGGGCGTGACCACTCCCAGGAAGGCCGGGGAGCACGTATACAGCCATTTCTACTCACACGCCCTCGTGGGGCGTGACGGGATGGCTGGGGCCGCTGGCAGCGCTCTCGCGGATTTCTACTCACACGCCCTCGTGGGGCGTGACAGGGACTCCGTGCGTCGGATAAAGCGGATAGAAGCGATTTCTACTCACACGCCCTCGTGGGGCGTGACGGCCATCAACGCTCCCACGACCGCTGATGCGGCATTTCTACTCACACGCCCTCGTGGGGCGTGACAAGGCCCGGGGAGGATATGAAAGTCGCGGATGCCATTTCTACTCACACGCCCTCGTGGGGCGTGACGACCGCTTGATACAGCAATTCAGATGTTTTGATATTTCTACTCACACGCCCTCGTGGGGCGTGACTGCACTCCTGCCGCCACTCGCAAATCAGCTTCGTCATTTCTACTCACACGCCCTCGTGGGGCGTGACATTTTCATCATATGTCACTTTTGTTTGTGGGTTATTTCTACTCACACGCCCTCGTGGGGCGTGACATTGGTAAAGTTTCCGCCGTCGATCACGGTGTCGTATTTCTACTCACACGCCCTCGTGGGGCGTGACTTTATCCCGTCTACATATCGGGATTCCAGCGGGATTTCTACTCACACGCCCTCGTGGGGCGTGACCATGCTCACGCAGGTTTGCGTTGGGCGAATCCGATTTCTACTCACACGCCCTCGTGGGGCGTGACCCTTGCCGCAGGCGTGAGCAGGAGGCGTTATCGTATTTCTACTCACACGCCCTCGTGGGGCGTGACTGAAAGGCAAGGAGTTAGGAATAGGGATTACACAATTTCTACTCACACGCCCTCGTGGGGCGTGACGGTAGAGTGGCACAAGGAGGTATAGCGGTGGCTAATTTCTACTCACACGCCCTCGTGGGGCGTGACGCCTGTTTGCATCCTCGACCATCTGCAATAGGGTATTTCTACTCACACGCCCTCGTGGGGCGTGACGTGCTGATGATATTCATCACAGTCTCACCACTAGCTATTTCTACTCACACGCCCTCGTGGGGCGTGACAAGGCGCAGGGTACATCTATGACGCGTACTGCATTTCTACTCACACGCCCTCGTGGGGCGTGACTACCCAGGACGACACCTGCAGCTTGGCCCGTGGGATTTCTACTCACACGCCCTCGTGGGGCGTGACGGATGTGCCCTTCTCAGACTTGATGAACACCGTGATTTCTACTCACACGCCCTCGTGGGGCGTGACGGCGACCTTGATAGCCAGGATATAGTTTTTCAGGATTTCTACTCACACGCCCTCGTGGGGCGTGACGGACGTTTTCCGGGAGTATAAATAATGGTCTCGTTCATTTCTACTCACACGCCCTCGTGGGGCGTGACCCCATTTTCCTGCTTTGTTACATCATCCCGTTTAATTTCTACTCACACGCCCTCGTGGGGCGTGACGACCGGCGCAGGGGTCATTGGAACCGGTCAAGGATTTCTACTCACACGCCCTCGTGGGGCGTGACCCAGATCTACAAGGAATATCTGTCTGGGACGATGATTTCTACTCACACGCCCTCGTGGGGCGTGACCAGTTCGGATATATGCCGTTTGACCCGTTCATGCATTTCTACTCACACGCCCTCGTGGGGCGTGACTGCGGCCTCCACGGCTCCTGCCTGGGCTGCATCATTTCTACTCACACGCCCTCGTGGGGCGTGACGCAGTCTTTCGGTGCAAGGAAGCGGGACATGGAGAATTTCTACTCACACGCCCTCGTGGGGCGTGACGAGCTGTATAGTTTTGCGATAGATGATAACATAATTTCTACTCACACGCCCTCGTGGGGCGTGACCGTGTGCTATTGGATATGTATGAGGATTTCAAAATTTCTACTCACACGCCCTCGTGGGGCGTGACGTCCTTACCTCCCTCCATACTCCTGGACGCTGCGATTTCTACTCACACGCCCTCGTGGGGCGTGACGACGTTGAGGGCGGACGCGCAGAAGATAAACCAGATTTCTACTCACACGCCCTCGTGGGGCGTGACGGTGGCGGGGCGACCACGCCTGCCAGCTTGTGGATTTCTACTCACACGCCCTCGTGGGGCGTGACAGATGCCCAGCAAGCATAAGGGCATCTTCCAGAGATTTCTACTCACACGCCCTCGTGGGGCGTGACGAGGATGCCGACGATACTGGGCCGCGTCGCCAACATTTCTACTCACACGCCCTCGTGGGGCGTGACCTTGGAAACGGGATTAGCGATAAAAAAATACTTAATTTCTACTCACACGCCCTCGTGGGGCGTGACGCTATCTACACTGCATTGATGACAAATAAGGCCATTTCTACTCACACGCCCTCGTGGGGCGTGACCGTCTCCCCGGCAGTCACGGCCAGGCCTTCCCGATTTCTACTCACACGCCCTCGTGGGGCGTGACAACAGAAGTGGTTGTGAAACACGGGAAATTACAACATTTCTACTCACACGCCCTCGTGGGGCGTGACGATATTTCCCCAATTCTGCGCCGCTACTTCCGCATTTCTACTCACACGCCCTCGTGGGGCGTGACATGGCGGAAACTTTACCAATTACGGTGCTGGGATTTCTACTCACACGCCCTCGTGGGGCGTGACCGTGAACGTCCCGATATTGGCGACAAAGGCAACGATTTCTACTCACACGCCCTCGTGGGGCGTGACGCCCACAATGCACTCTTCTCTCCATGCGTCATAGATTTCTACTCACACGCCCTCGTGGGGCGTGACGACGTGTCGATGCTGCGGACAGCATTGACCGGGGATTTCTACTCACACGCCCTCGTGGGGCGTGACGACTGACAGGCACGATAACCTTGCCGCAGGCGTATTTCTACTCACACGCCCTCGTGGGGCGTGACCATTATCAGCACTGCCATGCTGAAATACACAGGAATTTCTACTCACACGCCCTCGTGGGGCGTGACGATGATCTTCTTGCGGACCTCCCGCAGGATGATATTTCTACTCACACGCCCTCGTGGGGCGTGACGGGTGTCAGGCTCCTGGCCAGCCACCCGCGCATGATTTCTACTCACACGCCCTCGTGGGGCGTGACGTCGAAAACACTGCCAGAATGTTGGAATGCGGAAATTTCTACTCACACGCCCTCGTGGGGCGTGACGCGCTTAATCCGCAAGGCCCAAACCATTGGCTAAATTTCTACTCACACGCCCTCGTGGGGCGTGACGAAAGAGCGACCCAACAGATGGAAGCCTGGGCAGATTTCTACTCACACGCCCTCGTGGGGCGTGACGGGAAGCATGAAAAAGCCATCAAAGATTACGATAATTTCTACTCACACGCCCTCGTGGGGCGTGACTGGCTGTTATCCCCTAACTTTAATATCCTTAACATTTCTACTCACACGCCCTCGTGGGGCGTGACCAGCAACGCCGCCAATGTGACCATCATCTGCAATGATTTCTACTCACACGCCCTCGTGGGGCGTGACCGGATGCCGAAGGTATTGGCCCGCACTGCTGATATTTCTACTCACACGCCCTCGTGGGGCGTGACACGGCTTCCTCTGCTTCTTTTTGATATGGTCTCATTTCTACTCACACGCCCTCGTGGGGCGTGACGTAATGGATGATGAACGGATCTGTACTGGAAAAATTTCTACTCACACGCCCTCGTGGGGCGTGACAGGATATTCGAAAAATATGATTTTAGAGACACAATTTCTACTCACACGCCCTCGTGGGGCGTGACGCAGACGTGGGGGCAGTGTTCCTAAACCCGGCGATTTCTACTCACACGCCCTCGTGGGGCGTGACCAGATATCGCGGTCTTTTCCTCGGATGTGATCATTTCTACTCACACGCCCTCGTGGGGCGTGACCCGCCTCTTTCCCTCCCGCCTGCAGGTCTTTTGATTTCTACTCACACGCCCTCGTGGGGCGTGACTCTGTACCCTTGCGGCGGCTTTCCGCCGGTCCAGATTTCTACTCACACGCCCTCGTGGGGCGTGACGGCCGAGAAGAGGATCGCCCTCGGGATATCCACATTTCTACTCACACGCCCTCGTGGGGCGTGACGACGGCCCTGGGCGTATTGGCGAACCGCGGCATCAATTTCTACTCACACGCCCTCGTGGGGCGTGACTATCCTGCCCTGCCACATACCCGTCTTCGATGATATTTCTACTCACACGCCCTCGTGGGGCGTGACATGACCTGGGACGATTACGGGATATCAAAAAAATTTCTACTCACACGCCCTCGTGGGGCGTGACTGCCGTCGTGAAGCTGCTCGATGGCAGGACGGTATTTCTACTCACACGCCCTCGTGGGGCGTGACGGAGGAATTGCAGCAGCCTTCTTTGAAATTGATTATTTCTACTCACACGCCCTCGTGGGGCGTGACACGTGTGATACTGAGGAGATGTGTATCGCAGGATTTCTACTCACACGCCCTCGTGGGGCGTGACATGGGATCGACAGCAGTTTCGAACATAATTACCATTTCTACTCACACGCCCTCGTGGGGCGTGACTATCCGAGAGGGTGGAGTTTGACGTGCGCAAGGGCATTTCTACTCACACGCCCTCGTGGGGCGTGACATTCCTCCTGATAGGGCTGTGCATCGCTATAGCTATTTCTACTCACACGCCCTCGTGGGGCGTGACCTTGCCCACCTCCTATGATGTGGACAAGGTTGCGATTTCTACTCACACGCCCTCGTGGGGCGTGACTCTCATAAAGACCACCTTTCTGCTCCTTGCAAAATTTCTACTCACACGCCCTCGTGGGGCGTGACAGGAGGGCATCTCAGAATGGGCGGCGCTCACGAACATTTCTACTCACACGCCCTCGTGGGGCGTGACTGTGCCATGATATAAGGCCCTCCTAAAGATTACCGGATTTCTACTCACACGCCCTCGTGGGGCGTGACATGACAAACGCGGGAACGGTCGCCGTCGTGCCGGATTTCTACTCACACGCCCTCGTGGGGCGTGACGGTCGTTTTTCCGGTATACTTATATTGTCGGGGATTTCTACTCACACGCCCTCGTGGGGCGTGACGAAGATCACGCCGAATTACTTATTAGCTTCTTCAATTTCTACTCACACGCCCTCGTGGGGCGTGACATCGGCGTACTGCAGGACATCCAGCCAGGGGATATTTCTACTCACACGCCCTCGTGGGGCGTGACAAGAGGGATATGGAGAAGGCTGTGCGTTACTTGATTTCTACTCACACGCCCTCGTGGGGCGTGACATGGAGCAGGGCTACATTTTGTAGGGTTTGAAAATTTCTACTCACACGCCCTCGTGGGGCGTGACGGGCCTGGACGTGACTGCGGGCGGGACTGCCCTAATTTCTACTCACACGCCCTCGTGGGGCGTGACCCGCTTTTGACAAGGAGGTGAGGGGCTTGGTGGTATTTCTACTCACACGCCCTCGTGGGGCGTGACGGATGGGACTGAGGTCATCATGGATCAGGACCAGGCATTTCTACTCACACGCCCTCGTGGGGCGTGACGGCGCGCTGCAACATATCAGCCCGGAAACGTTCATTTCTACTCACACGCCCTCGTGGGGCGTGACATGGAGCAGGGCTACATTTTGTAGGGTTTGAAAATTTCTACTCACACGCCCTCGTGGGGCGTGACCTGGATACCCTGATCGATTAGGAAGTCGATCACCATTTCTACTCACACGCCCTCGTGGGGCGTGACGATGAGGCATCCGAGGTAGTCTTCCAGAAGGTAATTTCTACTCACACGCCCTCGTGGGGCGTGACAGTGACCGCAGATGGGACATCACTGGAGCCCGTATTTCTACTCACACGCCCTCGTGGGGCGTGACCGTACAGACCCCGGTACTGAATGCTCTGGCGGGATTTCTACTCACACGCCCTCGTGGGGCGTGACGAAGAGGTCAACGAACACCGTCAAGAGCTACATAATTTCTACTCACACGCCCTCGTGGGGCGTGACCGCAAAATATTGTAATTTCCTACGATCACACCACCAAATAAGCCAAGGGCGGACTTTACAACCCAAATTAATTACTTTTTTTCTCAAAAAAAATCTCCAACTCCACGCGAACCCCTTAGACAAACCCAATCATCCCAGCTTCGCCTGCCAATCCATCACATCCGTTTTTCCTTAATCCATACAGGTATATCACCAAAACAATCTTTTAACATATTGATCATAATATCAGATTATGATCACTCCTTCTGGATCATACGTCTCTTTCGCACCCACATGTTCTATCCGTCGCTTCCAATTATTCCCCAGATAGTAAAAGCGCAAGCTATCCTTCTTTGGATCGATCAACCGGATAAGATCATCTTTCAACTTTAAAAATGACGAATAATCTAAATCTGCTTCAAAAACCGAATTTTGGACCCGCTGTGCATGATCTTGGCACTTTTTTGCCACCTTTCGCAACCTTGTTTTTCCTGCATTGTCCCCTGTACTCACATCATAGCTTATCAACACCATCATTATTTTTCACCTATTTCTGCAAAAAAGGCGGATAATCCTCGATATCTCCGCGCACATATTTAGCCAACAGATTGCTCTGCACATATGGAAGGAGCCCCAACGGAATCTTCTGTTTCAGATACGGATGCACCATATCTGATCGCTTCTTTTCCTGCCACCGCGATAAGACCTTCTTCCGCCCTTCATCATTCAGCCAGACAGCCCCCGATATCTGCCTTTCAAAATCCCCCTCCCCAATAATCTGGAGATTTAAAAGTGTGATGACAAAACGTTCCACAATACAACGGGCCTCTTCCACCAGATCACAGGCCAGGGAACTGCGCCCACTGCGCAGTGTATGGCAAAAACCTATGTAACTGTCCAACCCTACTGTTTCCAAAGCTGCCGCATATTCACTGGTTGCCAATGTATAGACAAAAGACAACAGCGCATTTACCGGGTCAAGGGGTGGCCTTTTTGTTCGAAATTCGAATGAAAGTGGTACTTTTCGATTTGTGATCAATTTATCAAAAACAGAAAAGTAAACTTTTGCACAGTATCCTTCTATCCCTACGATCTCATTTATATCCTGTGCATCAAATACTTTATCAATAGCGTCTGTGAGGACTTCCACCGCTCTCCCCAGCTCTGGATCTCCTCTTAATTCCTCGTGATCATGGAGCGTGCGGCGGATCAGCTGTCTGGTATTGCTGAATTTCGCAGCCATTACATTTTGAGCAAGCTCTCGTCCGTTTTCGCGAAAACGATCGATCTGTGCCACACGCAAAAAGACATTTCCTTTTGTTTCTCCACAGACTTTAGCCAAAAACCTTCCCTGTGGCGAGATAAAATTGATGGGGATTGTTTTTCCCACACATTTTCCCATCAGTGCTGGGGAACAGCCTATATAATTAAAACAGACGATATTCTCTATATTTTCAAATGGGATCCTCAATTTTTCCGTTCCATCTATCTTACAGACCAGGTTTTCCCCATCGAGAGTCAGATATGCCTGTTCATTTGTAACATAAATGGTATTTAACAGTTTTCTCATGATCTATCTTACACTTCCATTGTCCTGATCTCGTTTAGCATTTTCCGGAATGGTTTTTGTTTTCTCGTGGTGGGCATACACAGATCTTTCATTGAACATCCACTGCATTTCTGCCCCTTTTTGATCGCTGGGATCTTTCCCCAGGCTAAATATTCTCTCATTTCCCCAAGCAGGCGTTTTAATTTTTTATCATATTCTGCAAAACCTTCCCTTAACGGGAGCACTACCCTTTTCTTTACATCCGCATAATATAAAACAGCATCGCAATCACTGCCAAATACATGATCCACACAGAGCTTCTGCGCAAAGACCTGCATAAGATCCTCCTCATGGTAATCCTGCTTTTTCGGCCGGGTCGGCTTATATTCTACAATGCAGATCTTATATCTTACTCCGCTTTCATCTACAGTGCCCCCTTCTGGATCCTCTGTCAATTCCAGACAATCTGTCACACCGTAGAGGTCATACTCTTTTAGATCATTATACACGGGGACAGAAGTGAACACCCGTTTCCCTCTGGAATTGTAATGACGTTCTGGGTCATGGACACGCTTATGCATCAGGTTCGCTTTTGTGACAAAAGCATTCTCCGCCCACGCCTGATCGATCTCCAATAATCCCCATCTATGGGGACAGTACATATAATGCTGGATCGACCGTATCGTTATCTCTGTCGTGTTCATAGACGTTCAATGACTTCCACGCCATCCGGCATCTGTGCATCCAGAGAAATCTCGTAATCTGAAAATGCACGGGGCGGCAGCTGTTCATTTTTCAGACCCACGGACACTTTATCGAACAAGATATGGGATGGACAATTTCCCAATACACTGTCATGCTTGAAGATATAGAGTCTGCGCATGCACATCTTCCCCCGCGCCGCACTGTGGTCATGTTCAAACATGTTTATGATCGCCTCCCATAAAAGTTCAATGTCCTTTTCTGTTATGTCTGATACTTTGTTGGCCAGTGCGGCTGATACATAGCCTTCTGCCCTGTAAAGTGCATAGGGGATCACACTTTTTCTACCCATCTCTGTCTCTCCTGTTTCCTGACGCCCTTCTGTCGTCCGCGCTTGGCGGGTGATCGTGACATCCTGGATGTTGATCGGGGACAGGCTCCTGGCAAAATTGATCTGTACCGGTCCCCTGACAATACCGCAGGGGTCATCCCCGGTCGACATCACAGCCCCGAACATGCGGACATCATAATAATTCCTGCACATATAGTCGCGTGCTTTTTTTACATCATCCGGATCTTTCCCTTTATTTTTTGTCTTGAGCCCTTCCGCTTCATATGCTCCAGCAAACTTTATGTTGAGGGCTTTGTCCGGTTTTATGAGGATATTATATGCCTTTTCCTCCTCGGCACTTAGATCTTCACTGCGCAGCTCCACATAATTCCTTATCTTTCTTTTCAGACACACATCCGTGATATATCCATATCCTGTTTCGGCATCGATACGCGGTGCATTTCCCGCGTCCGGATCTCCGTTTGGATTCCCATTTTCCACATCAAAGAGCATCACGAAATCATATCTATTCTTGATCGCCATTTTCTTCCTCCTTCTTTTCAAAAAAACTCTGATATTGCTGATAGTACCCGACGATGAATCTGCCCTGGTCTACAAGGAGCAGTGTTTCCGGAAATCCCCCTTCTAACGGCTCAATGATCTCACCGATCAGTTTATTATACCGTACCGGATATTTTGCCTTGTTCAGATGATTCTGTGCCAATTTCAAAAGTTTCGGAAACACGATCGCCGGTTTTGAAGATGCCGAGGCAAAATAGGCATCTTTGATCGTCCGGTTTAATGCATTCGATGCCGCATCCTGCTGCAGCATTTCTAAGACCGCGAACAGTCTCCCACATAAATATGCGGGTGTATGGTTTTCCTTATCCAGTGCCACTTTCAATTCCCCTTTCCGATAGTTCCTGTTTATACATGCTTTGATGATCCCTGCACGGATACTATTTACTTTACTGTCCGTATCCGTTTTTACTCTGCGGACGATCGTACTGAGCAGAGCCTCCGGCATTTTCCCTCCATATAAAACAGCTTCAAACAGTTTTGTGAGCAGGGCCGGATTTACTTTGTCGTTCTTACTCTTCGGTGATAATAGTTCTCCTTTTATCTGTATGATCGAAACCGGACGGATCTTTTGTGAGATCTGCATATCCTCCTGGAACCTGACGATATTCCAGAGAAATTGCGCATATTTCTTCCGGTAGATAAACTTGACGGCAAGTCTTGAAGAATTCGGCTTTAACCCCAGCATGTAAAAATCCACGTTTGGATCTATCGTATCCAGCGACTGCAATCTGCCTGCTGTGAGCATCCCTCTCTTACTGTCTGCCATCAGTTTTTTCAGCATATCCTCTGTCCGTTCCGCGTCCATTTTGTCTGACGGCCCGCAGAGCATGGCCATCAATAAGTCTTCATAGTCACCCCCTGTATCCATCGCCCAGAATGCGACCGTAATATCATCCAGACGGATCTTGTGTTTTGGATCGGCGAGCAGATAATTCAGAGCTTCTGTATATTTACTCATGACAGTCTCTGAAATATTGCTGTTATAGGACTGTGTATTCCCATAAGAATTTTCAGAAGGATTCTTAAAACAGACAAGGATATTTCCTGTGGGAAGTCCTTCGTAAACCCCTTTGATCTTATTATGGATCCTGGCGATCGGCGCTTCTCCTCCACCGACTGCGCATTGAGAGATGTGCGCATCTTTCTCTTCTTCCGCAAGTTTTTGACAACGATCTCTCCATCTCTCTTTGATCACAGGTTCTTCATGGAGCAGCTGGTCCGGGTAGCCGGATAGACAAAAAGCAAAATTTGATCTGCTGTAGTCTTTTCCGAGTCCGATGAGCCTATCATTTTGTATCTCTTCTTCCGGATGCCAGTTTAACATAAACTGTCTGTACGCATGGATCAGAGGCGTGTCTGCCCCTTCCAAAAATTCCAGATTGGCATTGACGAAAGCTTCATGGGCTTTCCTGGCCCTGTTTGTCCGATCATCGGGTGTCAATGCCCCTTTGTCAAGATTTAATCCAAAGATATAAAGCGCTCTGTGCTCGATGATGTTAGATTCGATCCCCGGCTTTTCTGTACGCTTCGGCATGACTGTATCTCTTGGTATAAATACTTCCTTGACCTTTCCTTTTGCCGCCTTCTGCACTTCTTTTCTCTGAAAATTTATGATATCGTCTATATGGCCATCCTCTGTCAGACTGACCAGATAATGGATCTTTACATTTGAATACCCCTCTGGGAGGACTTTTTCTGCTCTCGCCAGGATATCGTAATATGCGCACAATGCATGGATCAGCATTTTAACCCCTCCCTGTATCTCTCCACATCTATGACCCCATTGACCATATGGGGCCGGTAATAGATTGTCGATGCCTGATCCGAAAACTTAGGGTTCTCCCAATCTCCATTGATCGGCCGCCCCTGATCTGCAAAAGAAACGCGGTAACTCATAAATCCAAGATCCACATCCCCCATCGCCTTGATCTGGTCACTGATCTCGTTTTCATCAAATGCATCCACGATCTGTATCTTCTTTACCGGAAACTCACTGCATCCAAGACAGGGTGTCCGGAAACACTGCCCTTTTTCAAGTCTCCTCTTCAGGATGTTGTAATGTTTGTTCTCTGCGTCGCTCTCCTCCTCGTCTCGCAACCCTGTCAGCTCAAAATGGAAAGCAACCCCATATCTTACATTTTTTAATACCATGGAGGCCCGCTGACTCCTGCTCTCCGATGTATAGATACATGGATCCGCGCCTTTTCCATTCATCTGGTTTTTCACAGAGCTATAGAGGACTTTATCTTTTACTTCATTCCTCCGTATATTCATAAGATCGATCGGATGGAACACGATGATCCGATCGATCACATATCGGATCGCCGGTTTCCAATAGATACTCTTGAGCATCCCTTCCAATGCCCCGGGCGGAGGCACATCATAGCTGACACGTTCCACTTTCAATTCCGGTCTGGTAAAACATGCGTAGTCACCCTCCACGATGATCTTAAAACCATAACTCATCTTTCTACCCACCTCACTTCAGATCCAATAGTCCTTTGCCTCAAACAAGATCCCCGTATCCCTATCATAATAATCCGGGTTCATCAGACAGTGGATACCCTTCCCAAAGTCTTCCACCACATGCTGCCGGATCAGGTCGTCCAGCTCCCACGGATGTATAGAACATACATATGATTGGAGTTCTCTGCCCATCCCCGCACCTGTATACCGGAGTGTCTCTATCATTTTGCAGCTTTTCTCATCTTCCGGCACCACAATGGAAACTGTTTTTTGATCGATCAGTTCAAATTTTTCTGCATACTCCCGGAACGGGATAGACTGGATATTTTTATGATCCCGTGTGATCGTATGCATCTGGATCTCCTCTTTCTTCATGGCATAGAACCGGTCATAATATTCCGTGATACTCTCCTGACAAGAGATATCCCGATATTTTTTCAACATCCCTTTGACGATGCTGCCGCGTTCATCCAAAGACGGCATGTTCCTCTCACTCTCCATCTCAAATATATACACATCCGCATCCGATCTCTTTCCTTCCCGGTTGCACCGTCCCCCCGCCTGTAAGATATTATCCAGCCCCGCCAATTCACGGAACACCGTATACACATCCAGATCCACCCCCGCTTCGATCAGCGATGTGGATATGATGGTGATCCGCCTGTCCTCTGGTACATGCTGGGGATCAGGAAAATCTTCTTCCAATCCCCTGAGTTCCCGTCTGATCTCGCTGATCACACGTTTTCGGTCATAAGCCGTCATGTATGTGGAAAGATGATATTTCTTTCCTGTACATGCCTGATAGAGCTGTCTTGCCACGGCACGCTTATTGACGATAAAAAGACTGGATGGGTACTCTTTCGCTTTTGTAAGTAAACCTTCCACACCCGTCTCTCCCAGAAACTGATATGTGCACTTTTTAAACTCCGCAAACAGAGAAGTGTCTGTGATCAGCTGACAGATCTTGCTGTCCGGGAGCGCATATTGCTCGATCAATCTCGGAAAATCCGGCATGGTCGCGGTCAAAAAGACTGCCTCACTGTTCAGATATCTGGTGATGAATGCGATCGCGCGCAGACATGGCTGGAGATACTCAAGCGGCATCATATGCGCCTCATCGAAGATCAAGACACTGTCCGCCATATTGTGGAGTTTGCGAAGTTTTCCGCGTTTATTGCCGTAGATAGATTGAAAGAATTGGACAGCCGTGGTGATGATAAACGGCGCATCCCAGTTTTCTGTCGCATTCTTTGCCGCTCTGCGGTAGTCCTCATCGCGGTCCTCTGCATCTTCGTAAGAAAACGTAGACTGGTGGCGCAGGATCTCCGCGTGTTCCCCAAACAATTTCTCAAATACATCCGAGGTCTGGTCGATGATACTGTTATACGGAATGATATAGATGATCCGTTTTTTGCGTCCAACCGCCCGCTCCAAGGCAAACTTGGCGCTGCACAGGGTCTTTCCACTCCCAGTAGGCATGTTCATAAGATAGATTTCAGCATCCTCCTGGACTTTTTCAAAAACCTGCTGTTGGAGACATGCACGCGCACTCTGCAGACGGGTCTGGCACTCAAAAGAAGCCAGCCGGGTATCTATCGTCTCCAGACATGCCTGAAAGTCCACTTGCAGCGGCCTCTCCAGATCCCCATTACAGAATTTTGCCGTATCAAGGGAATCCGCATCGGTCAGACAAGAAAAACAAAATCTCGTTAAAAAAGCAAATTTATCCACCAACAGCGTGAGATCTTTACCACAGTCTTTCATAAGAAATTGTATAAAACCCTGCTGGTCAAGCGTCGGGATGGACAGTTCTTCTTTGTAGATATCAAAATTTTCTGTCTCCCGGACCAGCCTCCCACATAAAGTCTGCATATCTTCTGTGTCGTTCGTAAACCCTCCGTCTGGTATGCCTGTATGATGTCCCGCGATACAGTATCCCATCATGAGTCCCAATGGATCTGGATAATGCTCTTTTGCAGCCATCGCTCCACATATGGAATGCTCTATCCTGATATTTTCACCATCGATCCTTTTCTGGAAAGATTTTTGATATTTCCCCAGATCATGGAGCAGCCCCATCACATATAAGATATCTTTTAACGGTGGGATCGCAAATCCCGCACAAAGTCCTGCTGTGTTTTCACTATGTTCTTTTACGGTCTGGATCTCTTTTGTTTGTTCATTGATATGTGCTTTGTAAATCCTCTCCATTTTCCTCCTTAAATAAATCATAACTGTACATTGATCTAAAAAAGACCGATCTGCTTTGATCACCTTTTCTTTTATATAATATCAATATTCTACCATTTTTGCAATATTAAAAAGACATCCGACGTATTCTCAGTCAAATGTCTCCTTATTCCTATTTATCCAATGACTCATCCTGCAGTTTATCAAACTCGGCCATACACTCATCCACCGATGCGCCATCCAAGAGATCGCGCACGACCAGACAGATATTCCCCCACTGCTCCACATTCATACTCGCATTGGAGCCCAACACATAGATGTCCTCATTGATCCTGTCATTTAACGGCTTCAGCGCATCTTTGCAGTCCACCTCCACATTTTTAGACGGTGAGATCACCTGATTTGTCTCTGTGTACACCTGGAGAGCTTCATCGGAGAGTATCACATCCATCACGTCCATCGCATCGTCAAAGTTTTCCGCATCTGTACTCACGCCATAGCCCGACATGGAGATCACCGGCATCTGTCCCAAGCTGCTGGGGAACCCGATCACCTGCATATTAAAATCCGGCGCACCGTAAGCGGTCTCCGTGTTGGCCGCGCCCCAGTAGGCCATGACGATCGGCGTCTCCTGCGCCAGGAAATCATCCTTCTCGCCCTCGATGGCCTCGGAGACGAATGCCTTTTTGGCATCGATATACCCCTGGTCGATCAGCTCTTTTAAAAACTCAAAACCCGGGCGCATATAGTCGCTCATCCGGGCCTCCCCGCTGTTGAGCGCGGCGATCTCCTCCTCGGTGGTATCCCCGTTGTACATATCCGCATAGCCCTGTGCCAAGACAAAGCATTCCAGCCACCAACGGTTTGCACCGATCGGTGTCTCGATCCCGTTCTCCTTAAAGACCCTGCAGCACTCTAAGAATTCTTCCGGTGTATCGGGGAGTTCCAGCTCATATCTATCGAACATATCTTTATTTACAAACAGGCCGTACGCGACCACCTCCTGAGGGATCGCCACCAGTTTTCCATCCACAGTGTTCGCTGTCTTTACAACTTCCCGCAGATTTTTTGCGCTGTCCAATCCAGACATGTCTGCCAGTTTTCCCTCCCGTCCAAGAGTCTGGATCGTATCCGGATTTAAGAGATACAAGTCATCCATATTGTTGCGCGCCCTGTCGAGCGTCACATCATCGTATGTCTTATCCTGATAGTCCTCTGCTGTGTACGTCCGATACTCCACATATAACCCCAGCTCTTTTTCTGCCATGCGCATAGTCAATTCATGGGCTGTCCTCGCTGTATTTTTTGCATTTGGACTGGACCGCTCCATCGACCCAAATAAGTTGACCACCTTTTCCACTTTTTCTGTGTTGTCTGCCAGATTTTCATTGATATCCGGTTTCTCTCCGCCACAGGCAGATGCTGTAAGAGCCATCATTCCAACCAACAAAAGTGCTGCCTTTTTTTTGATCGTATTCTTTTTCATCTCTTACACACCTTCCTTAAATAGATATAGCTCGACCATTTTTTTCAATAATCCCATATCGATGGGTTTTGCGATATGGGCAGTCATACCAGCATCCATGGCATCTCTGACATCTTCAGCAAACGCATTTGCTGTCATAGCAATTATTATGATATTTTTTGCATCCTCCCGTTCCATGGCCCGGATCATCCGCGTTGCATCGTATCCATTCATCACCGGCATCTGTACATCCATCAAGATCGCATCAAACTCGCCCGGCTCCGCCTTTGCAAAACGTTCTACCGTCAACTGACCATTTTCCATGATCTCACAAGTCGCCCCTTCCACATCCAAGAGTTCTTCCAAGATCTCCGCGTTGATCTCATTGTCTTCTGCCACAAGAAAATGCCGTCCTTCCAGGATATGTTCATCCTCTCCTTCCACATCCTGCACAGTCTCCTCCTCTGAACCGATCTCATGGAGCTTTTCCCTGAACGCGGATACGAAAAACGGTTTGGCCAGGAATCCATCCACTCCGATCTCGGACGCTTCATCCTTGATCTCATCCCAGTCATACGCTGTCAAAAAGATGATCAGGACTGGATCTGGTATGACCGTCCGGATCTGTTTTGCCGTTTCCATGCCGTTCATCCCAGGCATCTTCTGATCCAGCAAGACCACCTCGTAACGCGTCTTCCCCTCAAAAGCCTCTTGGACCATACGCACAGCTTCTTCCCCACACAGGGCAGTGTCCACCTGGACGCCGGTATCCTCCATGAGCATCTGGATATTCCGACAGATGTCTTCGTCGTCATCCACCACCAGGATCCGCGAGATGTTGTTCTTCTTCCAGAACTCCTCATCCGCTTCCCCATCCGGTATACGCAGTTCCAGGTCCACTGTAAATAAAGTGCCCTTATCCACCTCGCTCAACACATCGATCGTCCCGCCCATCAGTTCCACGATGTTCTTCGTGATCGCCATGCCAAGCCCTGTCCCCTGGACCTTGTTCGTCGTACTGTTCTCCGCCCTGGTGAACGCGTCAAAAAGCACCTCCAGATATTCCGGCGACATCCCATATCCGTTATCCTCCACCTCGATCTGGATATGTTCATACTGACTGGTGCGCTGTGCAAGCCCGATCATCCGGAAATACAGATCCCCGCCCTCCTGCGTATATTTTACAGCATTGGAAAGGAGATTGATCAGGACCTGGTTCAGCCTCGTCTCATCCCCGATCAGGTTTTCATGCCGTATGCCCGTCACAATGACCTCTAAGTTCTGGCCTTTCGCTTTGGCAGCCGGACGGATGATCGTATCCACGGAAGAGACCATGCTGTTCAGGTTGAACCTTCCCATGTTGAGCGCCACTTTCCCGCTCTCGATCTTGGAGACATCCAGCACATCGTTGATCAGGCTCAGAAGATGCTGCCCGGAAGATGTGATCTTCTTCGTATACTCCCTGACCTTGACAGGATCGTCTGCGTCCTTCGCCAATAATGTGGTAAATCCTAAGATCGCATTCATTGGAGTACGGATATCATGGGACATATTGGAGAGGAATGTGGTCTTGGAGCTGCTGGCTATCTGGGCCGTCTGCAGAGCCTCCGCCAGCTGCTTATTATGTATCTCTCGTTCTTGTTCTCTTTCCAGGCGGACTTTATCCTGCTGCCGCTTGTTGATGAGATACAGCGTGCAGCAGCTCACAAATGCCACGAGCATAACGATCACCACGATAAAGATATTCTGGTTGACTGTCCGGCCTTCCTGCTGGATCGCCTCGATCGGCACATATCCGATGAGATAGAGCCCTCCGTCATTGACCGCCCACATATAGACCAGGGACTCCTTCTCCTGGATATCATGGTAGAACATGACATTTTCCCCAGCCTTTATGCTGCTTGCGATGTGCTCCTGGATATCCGGTTCCTGGATGATATTCGCTTCATAAAAATCACTCAGATTGATATGACCTGCCTCACGCTCCCCGGCCCCCCTCGGCTTTAACACAAACCGCTCGCTCTCTCCATCCATGATATAAATGGTCGCACTGCCATTATAAAACCTGTTTGGGAGTGTCCTTTCAAATGAGTCAAATATATATTCCACATACAGTGTGGCGATCTTTTCACCGTCCCTAGATACCGGACATTTCATCGTATATGCCCACGTACCCAGGCTATTTAGATACGACTCCGAGATCGGCAGGTCATCCACCGTCTTCCCCGCTGAAAAATCCAATCCCTCCTCCGAGAACCTCTCCCCCGTATTGGAGATCCCTTCCGTCTCCCCTGCGGGTATCATCGACAGCATGACGATACTCTGGCCTCTTTCATAAGAATAGATAAACTGCCAGGGATCCTCCATGGAAGCGATCTCCTTCGCCATCAGTTTCTGGAATTCCGCTTCTTTTCTTATGATCACCTCCACGGTCCCTTTGATCAGATCCAGGCTCTCCTCCAGATTATCCACCGCCGACTGGGACATTTCCGTGGCGAGCTTTCTTGAAACTGAAAAGACTACGCCGCCCAGCACACAAAACACCAATATGATCGGGACGATGAGTAAAAAACCCCGTCCCCCTCCGCCCTCTTTTATCCGCTTTCTGTTCTCTTTCATTTATTTCTATAAACCTTTTC
Source organism: Clostridia bacterium (assembly GCA_910575625.1). GTDB lineage: Bacteria > Bacillota > Clostridia > Lachnospirales > Lachnospiraceae > MGBC164599. The sequence goes on along the minus strand of CAJTFD010000002.1, from coordinate 36,081 downwards.
CTATATAAAACTAGAGTATGTTTGAAAACCGCTTTATGCCAACTGTATGTCGCAATTTATGAAAACCTGTTCCGCATGAGGATGTGGCACAGCGGGATGCAGCAGCCATATAAGGGGCAGCCCTTCCGCAAAGCGAGGTATGCAGTTTGCATGAATGGATCTTCAAACACGCTCTTAAGATGATTATACCATATGATACCCGAAAAGTCATTTCCTTTTGAGAAATAGGCAGCCAAAAAGGACGTCCGCAGACTACTTACTCCAGATACCGCACCGCCGTGCCGTAGCACATGATCTCCGCCGCGCCCTGCGCCACCTGAGCGGAAACGTAACGGACACACACCACCGCGTCTGCACCCATGGCAGCCGCATCCTCCTCCATGCGCTTTGTAGCGATCGTGCGGGCAGCGGCCATCATCTCATTATAGGATGTCAGCTCCCCGCCCACCAAGGTTTTCAATCCGGACATAAAATCTTTACCAAAATGGACGCTCTGCACCGTACTGCCCTTGGCGATGCCCAGTTCCTCCAATTTCCGTTCCCCAATCTGGTCTTTTGTGACAAGCAACATAAAGATCACCCTCCTTAAATATATTTTAAAACTGTTCTATGATGATACCGTCCCTATACGCCTGCAGCAGCCGCTTCAGTTCCTCGATGCGCTCCCGCAGGTCATTTCCTGTATCCGTATCCCCCACCAGCTTCCGCCTCTGGGTCAGCTCCACAGCCACCCGGTTCGAGATGATATCCGCCTCGTCCCGCACAGCCGCCTCCGTTGTGGTAAAAGGTTCATGGGCGGAGAGCATGAGCCCGTAGGAATTGTAGATCAGGGTATAGCCGGCGATCCCGGTCTCTTTCTGATAAGCCCTGGAAAATCCGCCGTCGATGACCAGCACCTTGCCCCCGCATTTGATCGGGCTCTCCCCGGACGCATGATGCACCGGCACATGTCCGTTGATGATATGCACATCTTTTCCATGCAGGCCAAATTCCTCCAAGATCCCGTCCATCACGGCCTCATCCTCCAGCAGCCGGTAATAAGGATTCTTCATCTCCTTGTGGGTCTCCTTCTCCGTCAGGAAGTACCGCTCCCAGGTCGCCATCTTATCCTTTCCAAATAGGGGCGAATTCGGGCCGCACCAGATATACCACATGATATCCTCACCTTTCTTCTTCTCCTCCGGATCCTGGGCAAAAAAGGCTTTGCGCACATACACTTCCAGCGCGTCATACAAGGCTTTCCCTTTATACGTCCGGTCATAGACCCGGACTTCCTTTAAGCTTCCGTTTTCATTTAAAGGGACACAGCCGTGGTACATCAGGTTGCCGTTGAAGACTTTATACAGACTGCCCTTTTTCAAGAGCAGCATCATGTGCTGCTGCATCTTCTCACATTTTATGAAAGCGGACTGGAGACGTTCCATCACCTCTTCCTCCTCCGGCGACAGCGCGTAGGGATCTTTCGGGTCGATCGTGGGGAAATTCTTATCCAGGAGCGGGTATTCTTTTCCCCGCAGCGTGATCGTGCCCTTTTCGTAGTCAATCTTATGGAGCAGACGGCGGTCCTCCATCTGGAAGGAAGGCCGCCGCGCGATCAGCTGGCCTTCCAGCTTGAACTGGATGACGGAGATGGCTTTGTGCATCTGCATATTTAACTTGGCCTCCTCCTGGTTCTCCGTTCCGGAACCTTTGATCTTAAAGCAGGCACAGGGGTCCTCCCTGTATGTGGCCATGGAAAAGGTGGCAAGCGGCAGCAGATTGATCCCGTATCCGTCCTCCAGGATATCCAGATTTCCATACCGGGCGCTGATGCGCACGATGTTGGCGATACAGGAGCGCTGCCCGGCCGCCGCGCCCATCCACACAATGTCATGGTTCCCCCACTGGATATCCAGGGAATGATAGCTCATCAGCTTATCCATGATAAAATGCGGCGCAGGCCCCCGGTCATAGATATCCCCCAGCACATGGAGATGGTCGATGACCAGACGCTGGATCAGCTCTGCCATGGCGATGATAAAATCCTCCGCTTTACGGATATGGATGATCGTGGTCACGATGGAATCGTAATAATCCCCCTTGTCCAGCACCTCTTTTTTCTCTGTGATCAGCTCCTCGATCACATAGGCAAACTGGCTGGGGAGAGCTTTGCGTACCTTGGAGCGGGTATATTTGGACGCCACCGTCTTACAGATCTCGATCAGACGGTATAAGGTGATCTTATACCAGTTCTCCATATCATCCTCTTCTTTTTTCACCAGATCCATCTTCTCCCGGGGATAATAGATCAATGTGGCGATCCCTTTCTTATCCGCCGTGCTCAAGGTATGGCCGAATACATCATCGATCTTCCGGCGTATGGCCCCGGAACCATTCTTGAGCACATGGGAGAAGGCTTCATACTCTCCGTGCAAGTCCGTCAAGAAATGCTCTGTCCCTTTCGGCAGATTCAGGATCGACTGTAAGTTGATGATCTCTGTGGCTGTCTGGGCGATCGTCGGATACAATTCTGCCAGACGCTGCAGATATTTTAATTCTTCTTTCTTCATGCTACCCTCCTTTTTAAGAGAAACCCATATCAAATAGAGAGATCTGGTTCGACTGGGGGATATCCCCGAATAGATGCATACTCTCCATCAAGTCGATGACAGATTTGCTCACCTTCGTGCGCTGGCGGAAATCATCGATGGACAAAAATCTCCCATCCCTGGCTGCCTCCACCACCGCGTCCGCCGCCTTGTCCCCCAGACCCTCGATACAGTCCAAAGACGGCATCAACTTCCCATCCACGATCCGAAAGCGATGGGCCTCCGACTCATAGATATCGATCGGCACGAAGGAAAACCCCCGGGCGTACATCTCCTGCACGATCCGCATATCCTTCATGGTATCCTGCTCTTTCTTCGTCAGCGCGTCCCCCCGTTTTTTAAATTCCTGTATGTGGTATTCCAGCTTTTCTTTCCCCTGGCACATCAGTTCATAGGAAAACGATGTGGCGCGGATACTGAAAAAAGCCGCGTAATAAGCCAGCGGATGGAAGATCTTATACCAGGCGATCCGGTACGCCATCATCACGTAGGCCGCCGCGTGGGCTTTGGGGAACATATAGGAGATCTGCTGGCAGGACCAGATATACCATTCCGGCACGTTGTTCTCTTTCATGACCTTGATCCACTCGTCTTTAAGTCCTTTTCCCTTGCGCACGCTCTCCATGATCGTAAACGCCTGGCTGCTCTCCACACCCTGGTTGATCAGATAGGTCATGATATCGTCGCGGGTACAGATCGCCGTGGAGATCGTAGCTTTTCCCTCCTGGATCAGCACCTGGGCGTTGCCCAGCCACACATTTGTCCCGTGGGACAACCCGGAGATCCGGATCAGATCGGAAAAACAGGTGGGCTTGGTATCCAAGAGCATCTGGATCACGAACTCCGTCCCAAACTCCGGGATGCCCAGAGCTCCCAGCGGACACCCGCCGATATCCTCCGGCGTGACCCCCAGGGCCTCCGTACTGGAAAACAGGGACATCACATCCGGCTGATCCAGCGGGATCTCCTTGGCATCCGTCCCGGTCAGATCTTCCAGCATACGGATCATGGTCGGATCGTCGTGCCCCAGGATATCCAGCTTCAGCAAGTTGCCGTCGATGGAATGATAGTCAAAATGGGTGGTGGTGATGTCTGAATTTACATCGTTGGCGGGATGCTGCACAGGCGTGAATTTCTCGATCTCCTCCCCCAGGGGCAGGACGATGATCCCGCCCGGGTGCTGCCCCGTGGTCCGGCGGATCCCCGTGCAGCCCTGGACGATCCGGCTGATCTCGCAGTTGCGCTTGCGCATCCCTTTTTCCTCAAAATAATTCTTCACATATCCAAAGGCTGTCTTCTCCGCCAATGTACCGATCGTCCCGGCTTTAAAGGTCTGGCCTTTCCCGAAGATCTCCTCCGTATACCGATGGGCCACGGCCTGGTACTCCCCGGAAAAATTCAGGTCGATATCCGGCTCTTTATCCCCCTTAAAACCGAGGAACGTCTCAAAGGGGATGTCAAACCCCTCTTTTTTCAAAGGCTCCCCGCATTTGGGACAGGTCTTATCCGGCATGTCACACCCCACCCGGCCCACGAAAGCCTTCACTTCCGGGGAATCGAAATCGTTGTAATGACACTTTTTACAATAATAGTGGGGCGGCAGGGGATTGACCTCTGTGATCCCTGCCATGGTCGCCGCCAGAGAGGAGCCCACCGATCCACGGGAGCCCACCAGATAACCGTCCTCGTTGGATTTCCAGACCAGTTTCTGGGCGATGATGTACATCACCGCGTAGCCGTTGGAGATGATCGAATGCAGTTCCTTATTCAGACGCTCCTCCACGATCGCCGGCAGCGGGTCCCCGTAGATCTCATGGGCCTTATGTAGACAGATCTCCCGCAGGTTCTTATCCGAATCCTCGATCACCGGCGGAAATTTATCCGGGTGGATCGGGGAGATCTTTTCACACAGGTCCGCGATCTTGTTGGGGTTGGTGATTACCACTTCCTCCGCCTTCTCATCGCCCAGATAACGGAACTCTTCCAGCATCTCCTCCGTGGTGCGCAGATACAGGGGCGCCTGGTCGTCCGCGTCGCTGAACCCTTTTCCCGCCATGATGATCCGCCGGTAGACCTCATCCTCCGGATCCATAAAATGCACATCACAGGTGGCCACCACCGGCTTGTCAAACTGTTCCCCCAGCTTGACGATCTTCCGGTTGATCTCCATCAGGTCCTCCATGGAGCCAACCTCCGTCTTATCGCTGGCGATCATGAATTTATTATTCCCCAAAGGCTGGATCTCTAAATAATCATAAAACGAAACAAGCCTGGCAATTTCCGGGGCCGGGGCGTCGTTTAGGACCGCCTGGTAGAGCTCCCCGGCCTCACAGGCGCTCCCGATCAGCAGCCCTTCCCTGTGTTTTAAGAACACGCTCTTGGGCACCCGGGGACTGCGGTGGTAATATTTCAAATGAGACAGGGAGACCAATTTATATAGATTGATCCGTCCTGCCTCACTGGTGGCCAGGATGATCGCATGGTATGTGGGCAGCTTCTTCACCTGATCCACGGACACACTCCCCTGGATATCCAGCTCCTCCAGGTCATGGATCCCCCGCTCGGCACACATCTCCACGAATTTCACGAAGATCTTGGCCGTACAGTCCGCATCGTCCACCGCACGGTGGTGGTTATACAGCGGGATCTGCAGGGCCTTTGCCACCGTATCCAGTTTAAAACGGTTCAGGGCCGGGAGCAGGAACCGGGCCATCCCCACGGTATCCACCGATGTAAGATCAAAAGGCAGACCCAGCTGCTGGCAGTTCCTCTCCACGAATCCCACATCAAAGGGCGCATTGTGGGCCACCAGCACCGCCCCTTTACAAAACTCCATAAATTCCGGCAAGATCCGATCGATCGTGGGCGCGTCCATGACCATCTGGTCGTTGATGCCCGTCAACTGCTCGATCTTATAGGGGATGGGCGTCTTGGGGTTTACAAATGTGGAAAAACGGTCTGTGATCACCCCGTCCTCCACCAGCACCGCCCCGATCTCGATGATCCGGTTGGCGATCGGGCTAAAGCCTGTGGTCTCCAGGTCGAAGACCACAAAACGGCCGGACAGGCTCTGCTTCCTGCCGTTTTGCACCATCCCTTTCGTGTCGTCCACCAGGTAGGCTTCCATGCCGTAGATCACTTTGAAATCCGCATCCGGCGGCACACAGCCGCCCCAGGCGTCGAAACAGTGATGAGCCTCCGGGAAGGACTGCACCACCCCATGGTCTGTGATCGCGATGGCCTTGTGTCCCCATTTGTACGCCCGCTCCACCAGGTCCTTGGCATCGGTCACCCCGTCCATATCGCTCATCTTGGTGTGGCAGTGCAGCTCGATCCTCTTCTCCGGGCTGGTATCCATCCGCTTGGACGTAAAGTCCCCGATCTTCCGGATCCCCCGTACGGACCCGATCGTCAGTTCCCCGTCGAAACGGTCGATCGTGGTCACCCCTTTGATCTTCAAGAACGCGCCTTTTTTCACTGACTCTTTGATCTGTGGGACCTGGGCATTTTCCAGGAACATCTTTACCACGATGCTGTCGGTGAAATCCGTGACAGCGAAGATCAAGATCGTCTTCTCATTGCGGATCTCGCGCTCGTCAAAGGAGATCACCTGTCCGCGGATCACCACTTCACCCATCTCCCCGGTGATCGTCTCCAATGGAACAGCTTCACCGTCGAAATCCCGCCCGTAGACCATATCGGGATTCCCAGATCTCTTGAGCGGATACTGCGGATCTTTGCCGGATGCTGCTTTTCTCATGTTCTGGGCTTTTTGAGTTTTGCTTTCTTTCTCTTTCTGACCGCTCTCAGTATCCAGGGAGGCATGTTGTAAGACCTGCTCTACCTCCTGCTCCAATTTCTTTTCTGCATTTTTGCGATACCGGCTCTCCTCGTGGGCCACGAACTGGGGTTCCACTTTTAAGTCCATGCCGCAGCGCTCACAGAAAACTTTTTCCAGGTATTCCACCAGCACCTCCCCCCGCTCCCGCGCCAGCATGGAATCGGGGATCAGAAGCCGCAGGCTGTGTGCCTGGGGAAATTCCACCTGGGCGCTCATAAACAGATTGTGTTCCAGCTGATTGTATTCTTTTAACTCCGCCAGCATGCTGGGTCTATAGACTTCCATGAAATTCTCGGGCGTGTATTGTTTAGACAGTAAAAAACGTTCGATGACCCTGACTTTCACAGATGTCTGCCCAAAAAACTGACGGCGGATCTCCTCTTCCATCTGAAAGATATATTTCTTGTGGATCCAGCGGTCACAGGACAGATAGACGCGCAAGAGCGTCCGGTCCTGGCTGCAGGTCACCCGTGTGACGACGGCTTCCTCAAGCCAGCCTCTGATGTCGGGATCCACTTTAAGATCCGGGAATACGTCAAAAAATCTCTTTTCCATCCAGATCTATGCCTGTCCTTCCCAGTGCAGCAATTCTTCCTGGAACGCCTTCAAAAGTCCTTCCTCCGGTACTTTCCGGATGATCTCCCCTTTCCGGAACAAAAGCCCCACACCTTTTCCCCCCGCAATGCCAAGGTCTGCCTCCCGGGCCTCGCCCGGGCCGTTTACCGGACAGCCCATGACCGCCACTTTCAGATGCAGGGAGGGATTTTTCGCACTGAAAGCCTCCACCATCCGCTCCACCTGATCGGCGAGCCCGATCAGATCGATCGCTGTGCGCCCGCAGGTGGGACAGGAGATCACCTCCACGCCTTTTTTCCGCAATCCCAGATCCCGCAGGATCGTCTTTGCCGCGCGAATCTCCTCCACCGGCGGACCGGTCAGGGAGACACGGATCGTATCCCCAATCCCCTGATACAGGATGATGCCCAGTCCCACAGCTGACTTGATGTTCCCGGAATAGAGCGTCCCCGCCTCAGTGATGCCCACATGGAGGGGATAGTCTGTCTGTTCTGCCAGCAGCTCATGGGCGCGTGCGCACATATTTACATCCGAGGATTTGATGCTGATCACCATCTCATGATAGTCAAGGTCCTGGATCATGCGCACTTTATCCAGTGCGCTCTCCACCAGCCCTTCGGCTGTCACGCCCTGGTATTTTTGGATCAGTTCTTTTTCCAGGGAGCCGCTGTTGACGCCCACCCGTATGGGGATGGCCCGCTCCCTGGCTGTCTCCACCACCGCTCGGATCCGCTCAGGCCCGCCGATGTTCCCGGGGTTGATCCGGATCTTGTCCGCGCCGTTTTCCATTGCCGCGATGGCCATGCGGTAGTCAAAATGGATGTCCGCCACCAGCGGGATATGGATCTGTTTTTTAATCTCTTTTAAGGCCAGGGCCGCCTCCTGGGTGGGGACTGTGCAGCGGACGATCTCGCATCCGGCCTCCTCCAGTTCCAGGATCTGCCGGACGGTGGCCGCCACGTCCTCAGTCTTTGTATTTGTCATGGACTGGATCCGGATCGGATTCCCGCCTCCGATCTTGCAGTCCCCGATCCTCACCACTTTCGTATGTTCCCGGTGCATCTTCAGCCTCCCTTTCTTACCTTTGGATCTCCAGGAGTTTGTTCTTGAGCTCTGCCTCCATCTTCTGGATCTGGCCCTCCGCCTCCACTCGTTTCTGATGACCTTCTTTTTGGATCTTCAGCACCTCATCCAGGGTCTGGATCAGGGATTCGTTGGTATGTTTCAGTGTCTCCATATCCACGATGCCGCGCTCTGCCTCTTTGGCCGTTTCGATCGTTGCCATCTTCAAGGTATCCGCATTCTTTCGGAGCAGTTCATTTGTCATATCCGTCACCGCACGCTGGGCCTGAGCCGCCTGGGTGGAATGGGCGATGCCCAGCGCCAGCACCATCTGGCTCTTCCACAGCGGGATCGTGTTGACCAAGGTGGACTGTATCTTCTCCACCATCGTGGTGTCATTGTTCTGCACCAGTCGGATCTGGGGCGCGGTCTGGATCGAGATCATCCGGGTCAGATCCAGATCGTGGAGCTTCTTCTCAAAACGGTTGCACATGCTGTCCAGATCCTTTGCCGCCTGGGCATCCTCGGGAAGGCCGCTCCTCTGCGCTTTTTCCATCAACTCCGCAAGCTGGGTGCTGCGCACTTCTTCCAGTTTCTTCTTACCGGCTAAGATGTACATGGAGAGTTCTTTGAAATAATTCAGGTTCAACGCATACATCTTATCCAGTGTGGCCGTGTCCTTCATCAGCCGGACCTGATGTTCCTGGAGGGAATCCACGATCTTGTTCACATTCACCTCCGCCTTGTCGTACTTGGCTTTCAGCGCGGTGACTTTATTGGCATTTTTCTTAAAGAAACCGAAGAATCCTTTTTCCTCCTCCTGGTCCTCAAAACCTTTTAACTCCTTGACCAACTCCGTGATCAGCTGCCCGGCCTCCCCCAGATCCTGGGTCTGCACATTTGCAAGGGCCGCCTCGGAAAAATCCGCCATCTTCTTCTGGGTGCCCGCCCCGTACTGCAAGATCAGGTTGCTGTTGGTCAGATCGATCTGCTGGGCAAAATCATCCACCATCTTCTGTTCCTGGGGTGTCAGCGTGGGTTCCTCCACCTTTGGCTCCGGCTTTTCCTGGATCGTTTCTGCCAGTGGTTTTTCTTCCTGTATCGCCGGTTCCAGTGTCAGTGTGGGGACCGGCATCTCATCTGCAAATGACTGCAGTCCATTCATCTCATCGCTCATCCGTCTTTCTCCTTTATCTTACTTTAATTTAAAATCATCTCCGATCAGACCTTCCTGTGCCAGCAGGGTCTGTAAGACCGAGATATCTGTGGACACATCCCAGGCCGTATCCTTGAAGATCGAATCCAACAGTTTTTCAAATGCCTCATTCAATGTGTCCAGCGTCCGCTCGATCTCCCGTTTGGAGTTGGTGATATTCTCTCCCTGCACGGGCTGGGCATCCAGTTCCGCATAGGCATCCAGCAATTTTACCGTGGTGGGCAGGTAATAGTCCATCATCTTCTTCAGATCCGGCACCACCTCCGGGTGATTCTGTACCCGCTTGAAGATATTTTGCACGATCAGCTCCATCCGGGAGATCTTATCGGAAATCTCCTGTCCGGGGATCAGCTGGTTGCATCTGCGTATGCGTTCCAGATAGGCATTGCCCTCATCCAGGAGGCTTCTCACCTCGGAGGATGGCTTTGGTCTTTCTTCTGATCCTTCTTTTAGATCTTCTTTCGGCTCTTCCTGCACTGCCATCTTTTCCTGCATCTGCCTCTCTTCCAACTGTCTCTGGGCCGTCTTGTACTGGTCATACGCCTGGTTGGTGGTGATCAGGCAGGTCTCCTGCCTGTCCAGATGCCCTTCCAGGAACAGGCCCTTGTGCAGCATCTTTTTTACGTCTTTTAAAACAAACGCCTCCGACCGCCCCACACTCCTGGATAATTCCTCCAACTGGCAGTACCCTCTCCCACAGATACAGGCCACATACCGCCGAAACCTTTTCGCCAGTCCAAGCTTCTTCATCCCGCCCCAGCAGATCCCGCCAAACACAAGTGTGACAAAGAACAATATACTGTTTGCGATAGTCAATCCTAAAGATGCGATATGATCCATAGGCACGCCCGCCAGCGCCACGATCAGGCAGATCACCAGGGCGATGCCCGTCCCGGAGGCCACCAGGCCGCCTAAGATCGCCATCGTGTACCCGATCGCTGACATGCCCGATGGGTTCCTGTATGGTCCCGGGAGCAATTTCTTTCCCCGTTCAGCTGCCTGGTTGACCCTCTGATCATTAAAACGTGAGCCCTGTTGGGACCAGCTCTTGTTCTTATACAGATCTCTCGGCGGACGGACCGGCTCTTTTTGCGTCCGGCCTGCGGCCTCCTGTCCATACGCAGGTTGTCCCTGCGGGCGGGGTTGTCCATCATCCCGGATCTCCCAGTATCCCCCCGGCGGCTTCGTCCCCAAAATGCTGCCAAGCCCGTCCACTGCACCATTGATGGCACGGTTGATGCCCTGGTTCAATTTGCTGAAATCCTGGGAATTGATGGCATCCTGCACCATATCCTTGATATCATTTCCTAATTGGTTCCAATCCTGATTCCCCATGCTATCCTCCTGAAGTCCTGTATTTCTCTTAAAAACATTATAATAGATAGACGCGGAAAAAGCAATGGATCCACCTAGAATACTTCAAACACGTTCTGATCCTCCATAAATGCCCTTAACCTGACTTTTACACTATTCCTGGATATTTCAGTAAAAAAAATTGGTGATCGTACAGGTGATGTCTGGCAGTGACACGGCTGGGGATGACGACGATCCCGCCCCGTTGCTCAATCCATCTGACAGACTCATCCCTATCATATCCTTTTCCAGATAAGATCAGGTTAAAGTCATGGACGAAAGTAAGCAAGACATACGTTTTGCCCAAAAACCTTGTCAGGATCGGAAAGCCAAAAGTGTTAAGTGAGGCACAACTTAGACATTTGAAGGAGTTGCGGAATAAAGCGTAAAGGTTTTGTGATCGTGGGATCCCAGTCATGGTTTTCATTTGGATATAAAAATGTTAAAATTTTTTGAGAATTTGAAAACTTTTTCCGGCGCCACGACAATATATACATGCAAGGGCAGATCTTTGCAAGTCGACTTGGAAGAAGAAGGAGGATGGCTGCTATGGATAATGATGATTTCGAGCGGTTTGTCCTGAAGTTTGGAAAAGATATTCTGCGGTTTTGCCGGATGACAGCCGGGGATGCGGAAAATGGAGACGAACTGTATCAGGACACTATGCTCAAACTGCTGGAGAAAAAGAAAAGACTGGACTCTATGCAGAATACAAAAAGTTACGCTTTATCCACTTCAATTTATCTTTGGAAAAATAAGAAGAAAAAATATGCAAACAGGATGCGGCTGGTTCCGATCGACAGTATGGACGAGATGTCTGATGAAGGATATGGGTTTACTGATCATGATAACGAAGTTTCCCCGGAACATATTGTATTAAGGCAAGATGAGATAGATATGATCCAGGGATTCGTTAAAACCCTGCCGGAGAAGTACAGAATACCGATCTATCTGTATTATTCAGCAGATATGCAGATAAATGAGATATCTAAGATCCTTGGTCTGCCGGAAGGAACCGTCAAAAGCCGGATGCGGAAAGCAAAGAAACAGTTAAAGGAAAAATTGGAGGCGATAGGATATGACAGATGAAAAATTGGACCAGATCTTAAAGCAAGCCCTTGCTCCTGAAATAAGTGACAAAGAAATCCGGATACATAGAAGGAGGAAGGATAAAATGAATAAATTCGGAAAAACAGGAAAATGTGTGGCTGCTGCAGTGGCGGCGGTGGTTATTGGAATTGGTGGACTCGGATATTTTGATCCGGTACTTGCAGCAAAGATCCCATTGATCGGAAAGATTTTTGAAAAGGTCGAGGATGATGCCACATATTCCGGAGACTATACGGATAAGAAAACTGTCCTGACAAATGAGGATCCTGCGGGGAATTTGGATACATCGGACTATACTGTATCTGATAAAGGGATCACACTGACTGCATCAGAAGTCTATTGTGATGGATATTCCATATTCCTTACAGTAAATATTGGATCAGAAGATGCAGATTTTACTCATATTCCGGAACATTATACAGGCATGAATGTTGCAGATGACCGGACAGCCGCAGGATTTTATATAGACGGAACATGGAGTGTGGATGGAAGTTCACCCGAATGGCTCGAAAATACATTTGATGGAGAGGTGATCGACAGCCATACATTCGTAGGTATGCTGAAGATAAATCTTGCGGAGAAATATACAGGCAGCGGCGAACTGAACTTAAATGTAAACGGTCTTGGCCATGATGATGATAGGATGGTTGACGGCGAGGAAATATCGGCATCTCACTGGACGGATGGCAGTTGGGATATTGCTATTCCGTTTGAGATAAACACGACAGATGTAAAAACAATTGAAGTGGGTGAGAAAAAAGGGGATATTACACTTGAAGATGTAGTGGCATCTCCGTATCAGGTAATTGTCCATGCGACAACACCAGGAGAACCCTGCTCTACAATTTGCTTTGATCAGGATGGGGAAATGCTCCACCCAGATATGGAAATGGGAGGTAGAGCTGTATTTGCTGTTCAGGGGAAAGAGATAAAAACATTGTATGTCTACATTTTTGACAATCCTGATGACTGGACGCAGATGGCACAGGAAGGAATGAACAGCAGCGTTGCAGACAGGGCTGTCATTACAAAGGAACTCCATGTAGAGTAAGTGGGCAGAAGTTTTTAAAGTAAGGGATATATGTACTTATAATGAATTAGGTATTAAGGCGGAAAAGCGTTTGTTGGAAGAAAACCAATGAACGCTTTTCTACATTTGGAAATAACGATATGCTGCCGTTCCCCGCCAGTCCTTTCCTAGAGTATGTCTGAAAACCGCTTTATGTCAACTGTAAGTCACAATTTGTGGAAGATCTGGCCCAAATGAGGAAGGCGTAGCGGGCTACGCTGACCGAAAGCGGGCCAGATCTGCCGCAAAGTGGGGCTTGCAGTTGGCATGAATGGGTTTTCAAACACGCTCTAATCCAATTCCGCGATCCTGGTAACTCCCACATATATCTCCTGGATCTTATACCAGGTCACATAATCCACGATCCCCGACTGGGGCAGTTTAAAAACCCTCTGGAAAACACGCACCGCCTCTTTGGTGGCCTCATCATAATATCCGGTCACCGGCTCCATGGGGATGGCCGTGTACACCTGGGCTATGGTGTTTAACTGTTCCTGCATCTGGGTCACCTTCTGTCCGGACGCACCGATATCCAGGTCATATCTGGGCCAGGAGGCCGGGATACCGGAAATCTCCTCCGCTGTATTGATATACATGGAATCCCCATAGTAATAACGCAAGATCTCAATGGCCGAGTAATTTTGGTCCCCCAAATATTTTGACCCCCACTGACTCATCCAGTTGGGACAGGTCACCCGTTCGCCGTCACAATACTGCGTCAATATGGGCTGGCGGACATTTGGCCGGGAGAGATAATTTGTAAACAATTCATCCACGATCCGGGAAATGCTCTCAAAAATATTCCTGTCCGGGATCCATTTGTGGTCAAAGGCGGTTGATGAAGTGATCGTGAAATCATAGCCTTTGTTCCGGTACCATTCTGTATACACACGGTTCAGCGTAAACGACATGATCGCCAGCACATTGGCGCGTATGGTATCTGCAGGCCAGGTGGCATAGATCTCACTGCAAGCCACATTTTTGATATAATCCTTATACCGCACATAATAATCCCGAGCCGTGCTGTCGGACGGAACGCCGTCATGGACCACCACATATTCCGGCACGACCACCCGGCTCAGCACGATCTCCCCAGTCTCATCCATGGGCTTGATCTCCTCCTCCGGGATCTTCGGAGGATAGTCCCCGTATAATGTGTGGGCCGGGATCACCAAGTTATCGATCTGCTCCCCCGCCTCCTGAGGTTCCAGATAGACCGCCTGCAGAGCCGTCGCCGTCGGCAGTACTTCCACACCGCTGATGTCAAAAGGGGTATACCCCGGAGCCGTGACATTTAACGTATACTCGGAATAGGGCTGGATCTCGCTGGGTGCCAGACTATAGTCCAACGGAGGCGCAGGCAGATCCACCGATGGACTCTGCCCGGAGTCATCGGTGGTCACCTCCTCAAGGATCTGCGTGGGGTTTCCTGTATATGAGATCCGTATCCTGGCATCCTTGATGGGGACATTCCTGACTGTAGACTGTACATTGATCTGTAATCTCCCTGTATCACTCTGATCCGTCTGCATGGTGCGCATATATCTGTTTCTATTCATCCAAACCTTTCCACCCGGACGCATACGCCCGGATCAAATTGATGTTATATCACTATATGACGGACCATTGCCAGATGCAACTCGTCTGATCATCCCATATTCTTTATACATAAAAAGGATCTGTCTGTCAAAAAATGATCCTTGCTTGACACACAGATCCGCCATCATCTCTGCCCTTTAAAACAATTTCATAATATCATGATACATGACCACAAACATCAACGCCATCAACAACACAAACCCCGCCATATGGATCATGGCCTCCGCCTGCCGGTTGACCGGTTTTCTCCGTATAGCCTCCAGGATCAGAAAGATCAGACGTCCCCCATCCAACGCCGGGATCGGGAGCAAGTTCATCACGCCCAGGTTTGCAGACAAGAGCACCGCGATATTGAGCATACTGGCCCAAAGTATCCTGCTGCCCTCCGGTTTTGCCGCCTCATAGGTATCCCCGATCACATCCACTACGCCCACCGGTCCAGACAGGTCGTTGATCCCAAATTGTCCGGTAAGTAATTTTGCAAGACTCATCACCGTCGTCCGGATCCAATATTTCACCTCATAAGCAGCATATTTGAGCACTCCCCAGGAGGAAGCCCTCTCACGCCCCACATTATAGCCAAAGCCCAGGATCACCTGTGTATGACTCGCCGGCGTCACCGTGGTCTCCTTTTCCACACCTTTATGCTCATAGGTGATCGCAAGGGGCTCATCACCCAGAGGATGTTCCTGGATATACGCCTCATAATCCTCCTGTGTATCGATGACCGTCCCGTTGATCTTTGTGATCACGTCACCCGCCTCTATCCCAGACTTTTCCAGCGGCATCCCCTTCATCAGAGAAGCCACCTCCAGTTTCTCCGTATCTGCCCGGTTAAAACCCATGAGATATCTTTCCTGTGTATCAGGCTGATAGACGATCTTCCTCTTCTCTCCATCCTGTTTCACGACCATCTCGATGGGCGCGCCCTCCAGCTCATTCAAAGCGAGCCAGATGCTCAGATCCTGGCCGACATCGATCGAATACCCCTGGAACTCCATGATCTGCTCGCCGCCCCGCAGCCCAGCCTCATACGCCGGCGAATCCTCAGGCACACTCGTCACCCGGGAGGGCACATACCCCATCATGGCCACGATGATCACTGACAGGACAAAGGCCATGATAAAGTTAAAGACCGGACCCGCCGCGATCACCGCGATCCGTCCCCACACAGAGGCCGAATTAAAAGACCCCAGGGCCTCACTGTCCTCATCCTCCCCCAGCATCATGCAGGAACCGCCCAAGGGCAAAAGTTTCAGGCAATACTCGGTCTCCCCCTTCTGCGTGCTGATCAGCGTGGGCCCCATCCCCAGGGAAAACTGCTGGACCACGATGCCGTTTTTCTTCGCCAGCAGGAAATGCCCCAGCTCATGGAACAGCACCAAGACACTGAATATGATAACCGCAATGAGAATCTTCAAATCACCACCTGCTTTCCAACCATTGATCTGTATCTGCCTCAGCCGCGAGGATCTCATCCAGGGAAGGAGCTTCCTGTACCTGGTGCCGCTCCATGGCGCTGCGGATCATGTCATAGATATCCAGAAAACGGATCTCCTTTTGCAAAAATTTACGGACGGCACATTCGTTGGCCGCGTTGAACACCGTCGGCATGCTTCCGCCCGTCCTGGCCGCTTCCAGCGCCAGGGGTAATCCCTGGAATGTATCCATGTCCGGCGCTCCAAAAGACAGGGAGCCTAACGTTGTAAAATCCAACCGTCTCCCCGGCAGAAACCGCCTCTGCGGATAACAGAGCGCATACTGGATCGGCAGTTTCATATCCGGTGTGCCCAGCTGCGCCATCACGGCCCCGTCCTCAAATTCCACCATTGAGTGGATCACGCTCTGGGGCTGCACCACCACCTCCACCTGGTCCAGGCCCACCCCGAACAGCCAGCAGGCCTCCATGACCTCCAGCCCTTTATTCACCAGCGTGGCCGAATCTACCGTGATCTTCTGCCCCATGACCCAATTCGGATGTTTCAGCGTATCTTCCAGAGTGACTTTTGCCAGCCTTTCCCTGTCATATCCACGGAAAGGCCCGCCGGATGCAGTCAGTAGGATCCTCGTGCACATGCGGATCCCTTCTTTGCGCAGACACTGGAAGATCGCGCTGTGTTCGCTGTCCACAGGAAAGATGGATACACCCATCTCCCTTGCCAAGGGCATGATCAGATGCCCGGCGGTCACCAGCGTCTCTTTATTCGCCAATGCAATGTCTTTCCCGGCCCGTATGGCCTCCATCGTGGGCCGGATCCCGATCATGCCCACCACGGCCGTCACCAGCATCTCCATGTCCGCGAGAGCCGCCAGTTCCAGCATCCCGTCCATGCCCATAGACACTCTCGTCGTAGTGTCCCGTATGCGCACAGCCAGGTCTTTTGCCCCCGCCTCATCCATGACGGACACCATCTCCGGCTTAAATTCCCGGATCTGTTTTTCCAACAGCTCAATATTCGACCCCGCCGCCAGTCCCGCTACCTGGATATCGTCGTTGTCCCGGACCACCTCCAGAGTCTGTGTCCCAATGGAACCCGTCGAGCCTAAAATCCCAATCTTCTTCATAAGTATCCCCTTCTCATGCCATCCATACAACCAAGAAATATATGACCGGCGCAGTAAAGATCACACTGTCGAACCGGTCCAGGATCCCGCCGTGTCCAGGGATCAGTTTCCCGTAATCCTTGATCCCCGTCTGCCGTTTGACAGCCGAGGCCGCCAGATCCCCCACCATGGACCAGAGCGCACCCACCGCGCAGATCAGGGCATAACCCGCCATGCCGCCTTTTGTCAGGTACGCGTAGAGGACTCCTAAAAGGGCAGCGCCCGCCACTCCGCCCACCGCGCCCTCGACGGATTTCTTTGGGCTGAGCACTGGGGCCATCTTATGCTTTCCGAACAATACACCCACACAGTACGCGCAGGTATCACATCCCCAGGAGCACAGGAAGATCAGCCACACGTGGTAAAAACCGCCCTCCAGCTGGCGTGTCAGGTAGATGCAGGAGAGCATGACCGTCACATAGACCATCCCAAAAAAAGCGGCCATCACTTGCCCGGCCTGGTACTTCGGATAAGTAAAGACATAGACCGACATCAGCAGGGCCAGTGCGGCCAGCACCGCAGCCAGGCCGAACTTTTGTATCCCAGACCAGAGGGCCGCCTCATACAACAATGCCCCAACATAGCCCGCCAGTTCCAAGATCCCCATCCCATTTTCTGAGACTTGCGAGACCTGCATCGCCTTATAAAATTCCCGCATCCCGATCAGAGAAACCAGGGCCAGCACTCCGTATAGGAGGATCCCGCCCTGGGATATGACAAGAAAGACCGCCAACACCAACACGATCCCGCTGAGCAGCCGCGTCCTAAACATTTCTCTCCTCCTTGACGCCCCCGTACCTTCTGTCTCTCTTATTATATTGCTCGATAGCCCTGACCAATTCCTCCCTGTCAAAATCCGGCCAGTGGACATCTGTAAAATAAAACTCCGTGTAGGCCAGCTGCCACAAAAGGAAATTCGACAGCCGTTGTTCCCCGCTGGTGCGGATCAGAAGGTCCGGATCCGGAAGTCCCGCCGTGTCCAGGTACTCCCCGAAACGCTCCTCCGTCATATCCTTTGGCGAGAGTTCCCCCGCCTGGCACTCCGCCAGCATACGCCTGACCCCCCGGATGATCTCATCCCTGCTCCCGTAATTCAGAGCCAGCTGAAAATGCAATTCATCGAACTGGCTGGAAAAATCCTCCAGCTTTCGCACGCTGTCCTGGATATCCTGGTCGAACGCGGAGATCTCACCGATCACCCGCATCCTCATCTTCCATTTCTTCGACAACTTAATACATTTCTTCAGATAATCCCTAAAAAGCTTCATCAGCCCCTCCACCTCATCCCTGGACCGCTTCCAGTTCTCCGTGGAAAAAGCAAAGACTGTCAGGTAACGCACCCCCAGTTCGCTCGCGTACTCACAGATCTTCTCCAAGTTTTCACAGCCTTTCACATGCCCATACCCTCTGGGCATCCCCCGCTTCTTGGCCCACCTGCCATTGCCGTCTAAGATGATGGCGATATGCCTGGGTACATCCATATATCTCTCCTCTCTACCGCTGCAATCCAGAAAAAGGGGCCTCACAAGGCCCCCTGCTATCTGTCGGATCCATCTGCGTCCTGCTATACTGTCAAGATCTCCTTGGATTTATCTTCCACAGCAGCGTCCACTTTTTTCACATATTGATCTGTCATCTTCTGCACTTTGTCTTCCAGCTCCTTGATCTCATCTTCCGACACGTCCCCTTTGCCCATTTTCTTCAGGGTATCGTTGGCGTCCCGGCGGATATTCCGGAGTGCGACCTTCGCAGCCTCCCCACGTTTCTTGATATCTTTGACCAGCTCTTTCCTGCGCTCCTCCGTCAGTTCCGGGAACACCAGACGGATCACCTTCCCGTCATTTGTCGGGTTGATCCCCAGGTCGGATGTCTGGATCGCTTTCTCGATCTTCTTGACCATATCCGGCTCCCACGGCTGGATCTGGATCATCCGCGCCTCTGGTACGCTGACGTTGGCCACCTGCTGGATCGGCGTGGGCGCACCGTAATAATCAACACTCAGCCGGTCCAGTACCCGCGGGTTCGCCCGCCCTGCACGGATCGATGCGTATTCCGATTCCAGGTTGTTGAGCGTCTTCGTCATCTTCTCATCATACTTTTGAATTCTCTCATCCATCTTGTCATTCTCCCTCAGATTTTTTCATACGAGTTTTTTTCTATAAAAAAGCCTCTCTATACCGATACCTTAGTGCCATGCAGTTTCCCCTGCGCCGTGTGGATGATGCTGTCCTTCTCATTCAATCCAAACACCAGCATAGGCATACGGTTTTCCATACACATGATCGAAGCGGTCAGATCCACCACAGCCAACTGCTTGTGGATCACCTCCTGGATGTGTATCTCATCATAGCGCACAGCATCCGGATTTTCCTTCGGATCGCTGTCGTAAACCCCGTCCACCGCCTTTGCCAACAAGATGGCCTCTGCACCGATCTCGACGGCCCGCAGCACCGCCGTGGTGTCCGTAGAAAAATAGGGATGTCCTGTACCCCCGGCAAAAAATGTCACTTTACCTGCTTCCAGGCACCGCACTGCCTCGTCCTTGGAAAACAGTTTTGTAAAAGCCCCGCAGGCAAACGGTGTGAACACCTCCGTCTCCAGCCCGGTATGGCGGCACATCTCCGACACATAGATCGCGTTCATGACCGTGGCCATCATCCCGATCTGGTCTGCTTTTGTCCGGTCGATAGCCCCGCCCGACCTTCCTCTCCAGAAATTCCCCCCGCCGATGACAACGCCCACCTGGACGCCGCCATCCGTGACTTCCTTGATCTGTCTGGCTACCTCTGCGACGATACCCTCATCAAACCCTGTCTTTTTCTCTCCCGCCAGCGCTTCACCGCTCAGCTTAAGTAATACCCTCTCCATCCTTTACCCTTTCCATTTCTATATGTTACCATATCCCTGTGACTGTCTGTTCCCCATCATCACCCTCCGTAGTGGAGACTGTAAAACCATCATAATAGTGGTAGACGACCGTATCTCCCGCGTCATCCGTGCCGTATTCCGTGGCATTCGCGGCACCGACCTCCCCGACCAAGTTGTCCATGTCCTGTCCCACATAGCCCTGGGCCGTATCGCGCATGGTCTGTCCCTGGCCGTCCATTCCCGGCGGGACATCCGTGCCCTCATCCCCGGGATCTGCCGCCTGGGTCGGCTCCGGCTCCGTGGCCGTTGTCCCTGACCCATCATCTATATTATTGATATCATCTGCAGGCTGGTCAGCCACCGATGCACCATTCCCTGTCCCCGAGCTCCCATTGGTATTTGTGCCCGTGCGGTTCTTCGTCCCTGACGACTGGCTGGAAGAGCCGCTGAGCCCATTCCCGCTGGTCCCCACATCCGGCAGCCCCATCCGTTTCCTGGCCGCGGATAAAGTGGACACCTGCTGTTTCGTGGACAGGCTCTGGTATTTCACATAGGGCACGCCGTCGTCTATGTTCAGGGAGAGCTCTTGGATATCGCTCAAAGTCAGCTCCCTGAAAAAGCAATCGTCCGTCCCGTCCGCGAAAGAGACCATCAAGTCATACATCGACGCATCCTTTTCATAATAATACAGCGCCCTATCGTTATTTTTCAGCGTGAATTTCCCCTGTATCTGATCATCACCCCAGTCCTCCTCCTCTGAAGGTCTGGCATAAAAGGCACTGATCTCAGCCCCTGTCAGGTTGGTGACCACCAGGTCACTGGCTGTATCTGTCTTCGTCCCCATTATGTTGGTGATCTTACTCTTATCTATCCCACTGCCCTGCTGCATCTCGACTACCTGACCGGACACGCTGTTTTCTTTTGTGATTATCGTAGGCTCTTCGGAAGTAGAAACCTTGTCAGCATCTTTCTTTTTCTTGCATCCCCCCAGCATACAGCAGACCGCCAGTATGCCGATAAGCAATAAATACTTTTTCTTCATAAAATGATTCCTCCATTTCCAACTCAAAAGCATCCGCAACAGACCTCTCTCCAGGCTGCCGCCGCCTGCCGATAGCCATATACAGGACATTTATCCTACCCTCTCATTATATATTGTCTTTCAGAGTTGTCAACCGATATTGCAGGAATTTATAGAACTTTAAGGATCGATCACACAGTAACACTTGCATTTCTATGAAAAATCATGTATCATTTTCCAATAAAGGATCATGTAAGAAATCTAAACAAATGAACATCTAAGAAGGAGTGAACACAATTGGACTCGAGTGACGGTATACAGATCGTCGTACTTTTGATACTCATTTTTCTTTCCGCATTCTTCTCATCTGCGGAGACGGCCATGACGACAGTCAACCGGATAAAGATCCAGTCCCTGGCGGAGGAGGGCAATAAGAAAGCGCAGACCCTGCTCAAGATCATCGACAATGCCGGGAAGATGCTCAGCACTGTGCTGATCGGGAACAACATCGTCAACATCTGCGCCTCCTCCCTGATGACCACTTTCGTCATCCGGAAGTTCGGCAACATCTATGTGGGCGCAGGCACTGGGATCCTGACGCTGGTCGTACTGATCTGGGGCGAGATCATCCCCAAGACCCTGGCGACCATCCATGCGGAAAAATTTTCCCTGGCCTACGCGCGGATCATCTATCCGCTGATGGTCGTCCTGACTCCTGTGGTCTTCCTGGTCCAGCGGCTGGCCAACGGATTCATGCTGCTTTTGCGGGTAGACCCCAACGCCCGGACGAACACCATGACCGAACACGAGCTGCGCACGATCGTCAACGTGAGTGAGCAGGACGGGGTCATCGAGAATGAAGAGAAACAGATGATCTACAATGTCTTCGATTTCGGAGATTCTTCCGCGCGGGATGTGATGGTCCCCCGCGTTGACATGACCTTTGTGGATGTGGACAGCACCTATGAGGAACTGATCGAGATCTTCCGCAAAGACATGCACACCCGTTTTCCGGTCTATGAGGAGACCACCGACAATGTGATCGGCATCATCAATATGAAAGACCTGCTCCTGCTGGATCCCAAAAAAACTTTTACACTGCGGGATCATCTGCGGGACGCCTATTTCACCTACGAGCACAAGAGCACCGTCTCCCTCCTTTTGGAGATGCGGGAGGCTTCCTATAACTTAGCGATCGTACTGGACGAATATGGCGCTACCGTGGGGCTCGTCTCACTGGAAGACCTTCTGGAGGAGATCGTCGGCGAGATCCGGGATGAGTATGATACGGAAGAAGAAGAGGACATCACGGAGATCGTACCCCAGGCCGAATACCTGTTCCTGGGTTCCGCACGCATTGATGACATCAACGAGAAACTACATCTTGGTCTGGACTCGGAAGACTACGATTCCATCGGCGGCTACATCATCGAACAGCTGGACAGCCTGCCCGCGGAGGGACAGACCATGGAACTGGAGAACGGCCTCCGTTTCCTGGTCGAACATATTGACAAGAACCGGGTGGAGAAAGTCAGGGCCTATATACCGGAAAACTTCTATAAAGATATGAACATTGAAAAAGACTCGGGGGATTAGTCCTCTGAGTCTTTTATATCTCTTATGATCTGGTGGAACTGGTTCCCGCACCGCTCCATCTCCCCCAGGACTGTCTGGATCCCCTGCTCCGTCCGATGCCAGTTCTCCCGGCTGATCCCCTCCGTATCACTGGGCGCTACATAAAATCTCGTGTCGGGAAATAGCAGCTGATAGTAGAGCAGGCAGCGGCGCGCATGAGAACTCTTGCAGCAGAGGATGGCCTTTTGGATATCCATGCCCAGGGCATCGGTACATTTCCTGGAGTAGATGGCATTTTCATAGGTATAAGATGCCTGGTCTTCTTTTAGGATACACCGCTCCTCCACCCCATTCTTCAGCAACACGTCCCGCAGGAACGCCCATTCCGTCTCATAATCCCCTGTATACACTTCTTTCTTATCTGATACGCCTGCGAACCTTTTCATACAGATGCTATATCGGCCGCTGGGCAATATATAATGCGCCATCCCCTGCTTCCAGAGCTCTGCCGCCCGCTCCGCCATCTGCGGATAACCGTTGCCCGGCACAAAGATGATATCCGCCCGCTCCACAGGCGTCTCCACAAAGATAAAATCCGTGATCTGATCTAAAAAACGCTCGTACATACCCATCTACTCCTCCAAAGACGGCGAGAGCAGGACCGACACATCGTACTTGTTCCCGTCTCTCAAGATAAATTCCATCCGTCCCCTATGCGCGCGGATGATCTGCGCGGCCACCCGCAGCCCCATCACATGGATATCCGGATCCCGGGTCCGACCCTGCACGATGGCAACCACCTCCGGCGGAATCCCCGGCCCGGAATCGAACATGTCGATGCGGATCCATGGCCCTTCCCCATACATATGGATCTGGATCCGGCATCCAGGCGCATAGCGGACGCTGTTCCCGATCAAGTTCCGGAACGCCCGCTCCAGTATCTGTCTATCTCCATCGATCTGCACGTGCTCCACATCACCGTCCACCTCCAGATCGATCTGGCAGTCTCCCAGTATCCCTTCATTATAATGATCCGCCACCACCTGGCGCAGGAAAGAGGCCGGGAAAAATCTTCCGATCCGCAGCGGCTGGGCATCATACTCCAGCTTCGATGTCAGATTCAGATCCTCGATCAGCTTCTTGATCTGCATGCTCTGACGCCGGATGGACCTGGCGGCCCTGCGCCCTTTCTCATCCAAGGACATATCCCGGGACAAGCTGTCCGCATAGCCCAGGATCAGGGAGAGAGGCGTGCGGATGTCGTGGGACACCCCCGCGATCCAGTCCGTACGCGCATGATCCCGCCTGGCCAACTGGCTGTTCTGCCGTTCCAAGATCTTGGAAGTCTGGTTCAATCTGCGGGCAAGCTCGTCAGTGATCCCTTTTTCTGACAGGGCGATCGTCTCCTTGTTCGACAGCTGTTCGATCCCCTGGGCGATCGGGCGCAGGGAACGATAAAACCGATAGCCGAAAAAAAGCGCCAGACAAAAGACGAGCAGCAGATTTAACACCATGATCGAAAAGAAGATCTCCGACACATGGTCCAGAGCACGGATCGAATACTGCATGCTGAAACGGGCCACGCTCTCCTTCTCCCGACCCAGCACCAGGACGTCATCCCCGCAGATCCAGGTGAAGACCGGATAGTCTTCCAGATACCATTTACTCAAGACAGACATGTCCGCCATCGTATACCGGCGCGGGATCTCCGCGGGAAGCCGGTACGTCCATCCCAGCGACCCGTCATTTTTCACCACCATGCCCCAGATGAAAGGCAGCGTCTCCAGTTTCCGGTATCCCACCTCTGTCATCTCATACCGGCCGTCCTCCTCCACAAGTTCCCAGGAAATCTCCTCAATCTGCCGCCGCGTGGCAATCCTCTGCTCCTCCTTCATGAGCCAATTTCCCCAGAAGAACAGGATCAGACAGTTAAAGAGCAGGATCAGCAGCGTGATCAGCACCGCCGTCAACACATACCGTCGGATGATCTTGAACAGACTCCTCATGAGTGTCCCTGCCTCTCGGCCTCCAGGCGATATCCCAACCCCCGTGCCGTCCGGATCCACCGGGGATGGGACGGATCCTCCTCGATCTTCTCCCGCAGCCTGCGGATGTGCACCATCAAGGTATTTTCATAACCGTAATAATCATCATTCCAGACCGCCTGACACAGCGCATCGAAAGTGACGATGTTCCCCCTGTTCTCCCAGAGTTTCTTAAATAACAGCAGTTCCTTAGCGGTCAGCCGCACCTCCTGTCCGTCCCGGTCCACCACCGCATTGCGCAGGTCGATCCGGAAATAACCCAGTTCTGCGATCTGTTCTTTTGCTATTTTTAAATTGGGATACACATACACCCGTTTTAAGATCGCCTGGATACGCAGCAATAGCTCCTGGGGCAGGAAAGGCTTGGTGATGTAGTCGTCAGCCCCCATCCCCAGTCCCAGCAGCCGGTCGTTGTCCTCGTCTTTAGCTGAGAGGAACAGGATCGGCACTTTCGTATTTTCCCTAAATTCCCTGAACAGGGCGAAGCCGTCCCCGTCGGGCAACATCACGTCCAGGATCACCAGCTCTGGCTCCCGCCGCCCGAACAGTTCCCGGGCTTCCCGGCATGAATAGGCCTGGCGCAGCCGGCTATACCCTTCCCGCTCCAAGAGCTCCCGGAGCATCTCCTGCAGCTCCCGGTTATCGTCCACCAATAAGATATCGCATACATAAAGATCCATTTTACCCCATATCCTCCTGGAACTTGATACGTCTGGCCACACCCAGCGCGATCCCCATCTCGCTCATCAGGAACAGGATCGACGTGCCGCCGTAACTGAAAAAGGGCAGCGTGATCCCTGTGGTAGGGATCAGGTTCGTGACCACACAGATGTTTAAGATCACCTGGAGTGCGATGTGGACAAAGATCCCGCTGGCTAACAAAGCCCCGAACAGATCCGGCGCATTCTGCGCGATAAACATCAGCCGATAGAGCAGATATGCAAATAAAAGCAGGATGACCGAGGCCCCGAAGATCCCCAGCTCCTCACAGATGACCGAGAAGATCATATCGTTCTGCGCCTCCGGGATCCAGCCCAGCTTCTGTGCACTGTTGCCCAGGCCTTTCCCAAAAAAACCGCCCGAGCCGATCGCGTACAGGGACTGCATGACCTGATATCCGCCGGAAGCCGAATATTCCTCCGGATGCAGCCAGGTGAGCAGCCTGCGGATGCGGAAATTGCTGCTGGTGTCAATGTTAGCCGCCAGCAATGCCACCCCCGCCACGGAAAATGCCACCAGACCGATGAACGCCAGGACAAAGGGCCCTGTCTTCGGATGGGGGATGAAAGTCAGGACACCTGTGATACCCCAGATGATGATCGCCGTACTCAAGTTATCCGTAAAGACGAATGTCACCAGGCCCAGCATCCCGCCTGTGGCAGCCAATATGCCCATCCCCCTGGGCGCCACCGCCTTTTTCCCCATCCGCACCACCATGGACGCGATCATCACGATCGCCGCGATCTTGGCGATCTCCGCGGGCTGGAACTGCAGCCCCGCGAAACGCAGCCACCTTTTCGCCCCATTGACCTCCACCCCAAATGGCGTGACCCGCACCATGACCATCAGGACCATAGCCACAGCATAGAGCAGCGTGGGGATCTTTCCCAATATATGGTAGTCGAACTGGGAAATGAGCAGAGCCAGAGCGACGCTGGCCGCGCTGATGACCGCCTGTTTCTTGAAATAAAACATATCATCACTTTGATGCAGCTGCGCCACATAGGAACTCGTGCTGTACAGCATGATCAGCCCGAACACGATCAGCAGGATGATCACTGCGACCAGGTTATAGTCATAATACGCTTCCCCGTCCCGGAAGCGGGGGATCCTCTTTTTTACACTTACACTCAACATCATCCATACTCCCATCAGATCTGCCGCCTTGTACCATGTTGATTTTTTATTATAACACATCTTCCCCAGGATCTCAGCATGTATTTTTCACAAATCCTATCGGTCAGCGACATGCTCTGCGATGTACTGCCTGCGGACGATAACGCCATTCACACCTGGGGCCATGGGAACATAGGATACTAATGTAATCAAAGAAAAAGCCGCTCCGCTATGCGGGCAGCCGAAAGGAGAATGAAAGAAAGATCATGGATAGATATGCTATGAACCGCTGTGCGCGCCAGCCCCAGGGCATGATGCCTGCACAGCCAAAACAGCCCTGCGCCCCCAAAGAGGAGGACGGATCCTTCTTCAAGGGGCTGGAGAGCCTCCCCCTCGCCATGGGATATGTCCCCTGCCAGAAAAAGTTTAAGTCCACCTTTGAGCCGTGCAGAGCCCTCCAGATCGGGACTATATTCCCGGAACTGTGCAAACCTTTCTGCGGGCAAAGGAGGTGCTGTCGATGAGCCACAACCATAATGGAACGCCAAACTGCCCCCCGAAAGAAAAACTCATGCAGATGCTGAATGAATACAGTTTTGCCGTCAATGATATCCTGCTGTACCTGGATACCCACCCCGACTGCGAAAAAGGGATGGAATATTACCGCGAGAATATCAAGAAGCGCAGAGAACTGCTGACCTTGTACGCCCAGAATTACGGCCCGCTCACCATCGACACCGCAGACGACTGTGCCAGCAGGTCCTGGGAATGGGTGCTGCAGCCCTTCCCCTGGGAAAATAAAGGAGGTTGTAGATAATCATGTGGAATTATGAGAAAAGATTGCAGTACCCTGTAAATATCAAAACTCCGAATGCTAAAGTAGCACAGTATATCATGAGTCAGTATGGTGGCCCGGAATGTTAAAACCTATGATATTATCCCGCAGGATGCGAAATAGTTCTACTCAATAAAAATTTGAGTGGGACTATTTTTTTGAAAATATTTCATTTTATTTTTAAAATCCTATTGACATCCCACCGATTCGGTGGTATACTTATATCATCAAATGAACGGAGGACATTAAAAAATGAAAAAGTATAATCTAAGTGAGATTATGAAAAGAGCATGGAAACTAGTCAAAAAGGCAGGTATGACTATGTCCTCCGCCCTGATACAATCATGGAGGGAGGCAAAAAGCCTGAAGGTCCAGCTGGTAAAAAGGTTGGAAGCGCTTGTAGCAGAAGCTGGGAGCCACGACAATGGTTACCACTATAGGATTTTCGTAAAGGATTGGGAGAATTACGGAAAGTCAAGAACGTATTTTGCCGTCTATGAAACTAGGGATAATAGTCGCCACAACAAGAAGATCAGCTATGGTTATTTCGATAACCAAACTGAAAAATATGTTCCTGAAAAATACGGCGACCTGACCAAGGATTTTACGATCAGCGGTGCAGCAATGTAAAGAAGCAAAAACGGAGGAGATGTAAAATGAGAAAATTTGTAGTAAAGTATTATATTGACGATGCGGAAATGTTTCGGGGTGAAAAACCCCATTCTGAAATATGGGAAACTGAAGAGGTGGAAGCCCAGTCTTCCAAGGAAGCCATCAATTTGGTAATGGATTTCCTTATAAATCAGATAATCCAGAGTAGCGAGCTATCCCCTGAACAGGATGGGGATCGAATCAACCTTATAGACAACGGAGATGTCGTCCAGCAGTATCGTAATTTTACCGTTGACAGCCCAATCAAATCCGCCCGTTTGAAGGCAGGGCTTTCCCGACCGGAGATGTTCAGAAAACTCCGGATACCCGTCCGAACGATTGAGAATTGGGAGGCGAACGTTAACAATACTCCCGAATGGGCAGAAATGCTGGTACTCGAAAAACTTGAAAACATGATAGAAGAAAATAAAAAAGCCGTTGACAAAACCACCGAAACGGTGGTATAATATAATTGTCAAAGGGGAAACCAAAAGACAATAGCCGGGCAAGCGGGGAAAGGAGAAAATATGGACGAAATGAACCAAGCAGAGGTAGCAAGAGAAGAAACAGAACAGAAGATGCTCTACAAATTCCTCCTGATGATCAAAGAAGTCAAAGATGCTGGAAAAAGCCTTGACGACTTAGAGGAAAATGTAAAGAGCTTGCTCAGGAAATAAACAGTACAGCAAAGTCAAGGGAGGGCGGTCTTGCCACCGCTCCCCCGATAAAAAGAAGTATATCAGGAAAATGATCGGATTTCAAGGAGAAAAAATATGAGCAAAGATGAATTGATCAGAGTTGTAAAAGAATATTTTAATAATACATATCCGGATTATTCCGGACCGATGGAGTTGATCGACGCCGAAAAGTATTACGAGGGTGGATACATGGATCCCGAAGTTAAATTCGTTCTACTTACGGAGGGCAATGAATTTGATATTGCTGTAGACGGCGGCATCGTTCGCCTCGGCCCTTGTGGGTGTGACCTGCATATGATACAGACCATAGGATAAAAAAGTTCCCCTGGGAAAATCCAGGGGAACTTTTATAATGCGATCATATCCCGCAAAGTCTTCTCGCCCGCAACACCATCCACACCACCGCAGATGCCCGGTGCGGCCTTTTCGCGTGCTTTTTGGTACTGTTTGATAGCATAGATTGTATTAGCTCCACAGTCCTTGTCCAGCTTCAGGTCTTTCCCGTCCTTGCCTTTAATTTCCCTGCTCCTTAGGATTTCCTGCACCAGTAGGACGTGGTTCCCATTTTCGCCCTTTTTGACTGTCTTTATCTTAAAGCTGAAATCCTCACCACTGCCAGCTGCACTGGATGCCTGTCCGGATACCTGGATGCTTGTGATGGCTCCCAAGATATCCAATATCTTCTCACCGTACCTGGCTCCTGCTGCCCAGCCTCTTCCTTGTGGATTCTCCTGGATCCCCAGCCATTCCACATATGGTGCACAGCCCTTTTGTACGTACTGATACCTTGGGTCCACGCATTTCTGAGTGATCGGCTGTGTGCTGGCGTATGCTTTTAGGTGCTGGATCTGCGCCCGGATACCTGTTTTCGGGTCTTTAAAGGAATTGCCCTTCATCCCGTTCGCGGTGACGCCCATACCACAGAAATTATTCTGGTCCAGGGTGACCGCAGAGCCTTTGAAAGTGAAGTTTCCCGTCTCAAGGCAGGACTGGGCAAATGCCACATCCCCACGTATGCCCTCCGCCGTGCCTTCTGAGATATACAGCGGTATCATCTTGAGGACAGACTGGGCAACTTTCGGGTTCTTTTTCTTTATGTACGCCCGCATCTGCACCACTGTTGCCTCTGCCGTCCCTGTAATTGATGTATGTACGGTGCTGGCATTGTTCCCCAGCCTTGCATTCACTTCAGAAGCGATCTGCCCCAACCGGTTATAGATGTAGTCCCCTGGACAAGCCTTGTTCGCAAACCAGCGGTGCACTGTCATATTTTGCTTGTCCGCCTGCCCGATCAGGGACTTGTCCGCCTTCCATTTTAACGCTTTGATGCCGTTCCTCCGGCAGATATCCACACATAGGTTTATCAGCGACTTATAGACTTTGTCGTTGATAGCATACGGGTGTGTGGTATCGCTAGCACATTCGATGGTCACTGCTCGGTTATCATTGGCGGCGTTCGAGGAACACCAGGAACGGTCTTTTTCCTCTACACAGAGGACTATACGCCCATCTGTCCCGATACCATAATTACAGCTCGCCTGCACTGAAGGGCTGGTGAAACAATTCCCGATACCCTCAGCGGATAACTGCCCTACAACACAATGGATCGTTATGGTGTCAATCGTATGGTCCCTCGGTGTGTTTTTATTAGGGCTGATCATTGTGCAATTTACTAATGGACTGTTGCTCATAGATATCTCCTTCTCGTTGTATCGATAATTAATTTATAGGACTATCCATATTGTCTCGTTAATTAATTTCTAATACTACTTGTCGATCTCCGGTAATCCTTTTATCGATAACAGCAGGGACAAGATCCCAGCCAGCACCGATGCTGAAGCCACGTATGGCCAGTCCACCTGTCCCATGACCACGGCAGTCCCGATCCCGCCTACTGCTGCCTCTGCCACTGTCTTCACTGCTCTCACTCCTGCTGCCTTTGTCCACTTTTTCCAATCTCTCATAGTCTTTCCTCCCTTACATCCCTATCTGTTTAGATATGTACCCAACGACTGCCCCGATGACCGCCGTAGCCAGGTATGCCATAGCTTTGCGCCACATCTCCCCGTCCCGGCTCTCCAGGGCCTCCAGGCGTTCACCCTGCTGCCCCATCTGCCTGACCATGCTCTCCATGTTCATGGCCAGTTTTTCAACGGATGTGGTCAATGTCTGGATCTGTTCCGTGCTCTTTTCCAGTATCTCTATCCGGCGGTTCTGACGGTTGTCCTCCGCCTCCATCCGTTTCATGAACTCCTCGTGCTCTTCCCGTGTGATGATGTTATCCATCCTGCTCACCTCCCTGTATACGATCTGATCTTTTTTTCCAGTACAGATCCGTTCATCATCCATTACGCTGCATACGGCTTACAAGACAATCTAACATTTTTATAACTTCCTTTATATACCGTACTATATGATTCTTTAAATACGCCCGCCAACCTACTGTAACTCGAACCGCTATAATAGGTACCAGATGCCATCAGACCATGATCATGATATGGATCGCTCGAGCGATCACGTTTCAAAATATCAAACCTATCTGCATAATATTTCATATACTCAGCACTTGTTGCTCCGCCAATACTAATATCTTTTGGAATAAATCCATACTTTGTAAATGACATATTTTTTATCAATCCGCCTATTGCACTAGTATCAAAAATATTGCTTTTTGGTTCATAAGTAATAGTATCTGGAAGTACGATATACCCTTCACCATTGTCGTTATAATCATCAACAGAGGAACCATCATAAGTACCTCTTGTCATTTTGACTCTTAACTGGATATTATTTGAGGCATCCCTATCCAATACAAATCCGTCAACGATCCAGCTCAGATTAGCCCACAGATCCTCTATCCCAAATACTTTAACAGTTTCTCTATACCTAGAAGAATTTATATTCGTGCCAAAAAACAAACCATATTTATCGCAGATCCCCGTAGTATTCTGACCGCCACCCGATATATCATGATTACCTACGCCAAAAACATCTTGAACATCCGTTGTCTTGCATATCATCATCGTTAATATGCGCAATAATTGAAGTTCTGCATAAGTAAATAAAGACCATTGTTTTTTTATATCTACATTATTTCTATCTGCACCAACACGAAAAGCATTAAACACTCCGAAATCAGATACCGAAGGTTTTACACCTGATACACTTTTATAAACATTCCCACCGATCGCACTACTATTATGACCAGAACAAACATACGGAGATATATAACAGTATGGTATCTCTTTATTATCCGCATCTATATGCGACCAACATTCAAACCCTTTAGCGATCTTCCTATTACATATACTCACCTTTCCTCTGCCATTTCCTAAATCTTCCATCCTCCAATATACCTTTGGAAATTCAACCATTACATTTCCTTCATAAGTTTTATCCTTGATCTCACTCGCTTTATCATTTCCATTTATATCTATTTCATAATCATTTGGATCCAGATAATAATCAACCGATCCACTCCATCTTAGCATACACGGCTTTATATCCATAAACCATGCATCTTTCCAATTTCCAAGATCAATGCTAAAATTATTATTACTATAATTTGTACAAAGCGTAGTTTTTACAGGCTCCCATCCTGCACACATATCTTCATACGTTACCCTTTCTGCCGGATCCTCTATGTTATCATCTATCACAAAACTATACAGCTCATCTCCAGGCTTTAACACTACCCCTCCCGACCCTTTGTGCCTATTTATAAACACTGGCATACACTCAACCCTCCGTAACTACAAATTTGACCGGGATATTTACAGCAGGTCTTTCCCCAAAAGCCTTTAATGTCACACTGTCTGTACCCTGCCCCCCGTCCACTATCTTAGCGTTTATGAATGCGTCTAATTGTTCTGCAGTCACACCACTCTGTACATCTACCTGTACGACACTTGTCGCTGTAACACCACCCACTGTAACTGTATGGCTAAAAGGGGCTTCTGTGCCAGACCATCCATCTACCGGGATCGTTGCATTTACCACACTAGATCTCGGTATCGTCGGCATGATCGCCTCTACGGCTGCTATCTTCCCGTCTGTTTCCGATATGGACTGTATGTATTTTCCTGCGCCGCCTTTTGCCGCGACATCCAAACTCTTTAATGCTTCATCTACCGCTTTCCCGTTCACTGGTTCTGTGCCAGTCGATGAGTAAGTGGAGGTGACATTGCTCGCCGGGAGTGAATCCGGTACCGTCGGTATATCCGGCGTATCCACTAGATCATTGTAGCTGGCTGTAAACGCTACCCTCTTTAGGTCCACGAAAAACTTTCTTATCTTCCCCAGGATAGTATCCATCCTATCGCCGCTGGCTATGTTCTCCCTGGTCTCGGCCTCCTCGAAGGTCAGCGTCTTTTCCTCTATCGCCCCGCCCTCGCCTATCATCCTCTTGAGGTCTTCAAACTCCCTTTGGGCATCCTCTGCCAGCATGACAGCCCCTGCGTTGTTGATGGTCACACTTGTGGTATTGCTCACCTTGGCATGGTACTCCTGGACGATCTGGACGGGTGCACCGGTCTCATACGGCGGCATATAGTCCCCGGTATCACCCCTGGCTACGGTGATGCTGTACAATACCTCCGTACTGCTATCCCCGTCTTTTTCCTTGGCAAATAGGCCGATCTCGTTGATGTGATAGCCCTCATCCACCAGCGTTTCCCCTGTGGCGGGGTCCTGGTTCGTGATCAGGACGGTCAGCCTCACGCCACCATCTGGCGCAACGCTGACCGATGATAGGGGATAATCGTTCCTCTGGGCCTTCAGCCCGGTGCATCCTTTCAGTGCAGAGGATGTCTTTTCATCCACTGTGTATGTCCCGTTGCCTGTTGCCATCCGGGTGAACTGGATGGATGCCGTCCCGGCCTGTACCCTGTCCAGCAGGGCCAGGCCCGCATCCGTTATCACTGCATTGTTGTATAACTGTGGCATGTCGCACCTCCTGTCGGTCTATGATACATCATTTCAATATCACCTTGACGACACCATCGGTCACGCGTTCGATCACCATATAGGTATCGGACCCCCTCTCTGTGGCTAAGGTGGCGATACCGCCACCACCGCACTTGCAGAACATCCCAGGCTCGCAGGTCCCATCATCACGGACGGCCAGGACACCGA
Source organism: Clostridia bacterium (assembly GCA_910575625.1). Classification (GTDB taxonomy): domain Bacteria; phylum Bacillota; class Clostridia; order Lachnospirales; family Lachnospiraceae; genus MGBC164599. The sequence goes on along the minus strand of CAJTFD010000002.1, from coordinate 2,401 downwards.
TCATCCCGACGTAGTCCCATTCAGGCCGGTCTTTGCGCTCTACATAGTCTTTCTGCTTGGACAGGTCATAATCCTCCGCCAGTTTCATAGCACCTTTTTCTATCATCCTGCCTGTTGGGACTGTGACGGGCATACCATCCTCTCCGATCACAGGGTTTCCGTCCCCATCCAACTCAGGGGCCATCTCTGGCACATCCACCCAGATGATGCGGTTGAACTCATCTCGCTCATAACGCCAGTAATAGTCCTCGTCTGCGTTCCCGATAATGGAAGGGCTTCCTGATATGATACCGGCTATATAGTCATCCTCATCAGCTTTATAGAGCAGCCCGTCCTTCACCGTGACGAGATACCCTACCCTGTCCTCGTTGTCAGGGTTGCCGTCCGCCCAGGGTTTTATAAACTCGGCATAATCAGCGCCGCTAGAATTAAAAGCGGATAGACCATAGACCGCACCCGCATAGGTCACGCGGAATGCATTAGATGTGAAATATTCCGAGCTGCCAGGGGCCTGGTGGCCATTCCCGAGCACGAACACATCTCCTTTGATAGTGCCCCCAAAATGCGTAAAAGAAGGGTCGTTACTTGTCGCCATCGGCTTATTCCGGCTCCCAAAAGCCAGGGATCCGATATTCTCTGCCGTCGTAAAGCTCCCGCCTGCGTGACTGGCCCCTCCAGTCGCTTTTGCCTCTTCTCCTTCAGCAAATGAGCCCTGGCCGGATGCTTTGCAGCCATGTCCCAAAGATATCGAGTACATTCCAGAAGCCTTCGCATAACCTCCCCATGCGAAGGATTGTGTCCCCGTTGCTTCGCTCTTGTATCCGCCCGCCCGCGACTCATCTCCAGTCGCTTTACAGAGCTGACCACTGGCTACGGAGTAATCACCGGAAGCCTCATTGCCACCCCCTTCCGCTGTTGCATTTTTACCACAGGTAGCAAAGACCGAACAGCCCGTCTGGACATACCCGGTCCTCAACCCTTCCGGGAGCGTATCGCCACTCTGGGGCGTGACCCACCCCGGATTTCCGTCATCATCAGTACCCCAGACTTTTCCTGGATTGTCTTTCCCTTTTGCCACGTACCCCTCTTGGTCTTTCGTGTTCGCTTTCCAGGTATCGTTGTCTGTGGTCTTGTATCCACTGTCGTTAGTCAGCTGTGATGTTTTCTTTGGTATCAGTTCTTTTAGTGCATCATGTGCGTCTTCCGCTTCCCGCCTGAGCTTCTCAAGCTCCTCCTCCATCTCTTCCGCCGTGATGAAACGTCCATTGCAGATGATGGTCACATTGGCGGCGTTGCTCACCTCGGCGTAGAACTCCACGGATATATAGGTAGGCAGCAGGCTGTTGTAGGCGGGCATATAATCCCACTGGCCTTCTACCGTGGTCGCAAGGGCATATAATATCTCCCCCTCATCGGGGTCCTCTGCGAATATCCCGACCTCTTTTACGCGGTAGCCTTCCTGAAGGTTGCCCGTCGCCTGTTCGTTCGTGATCGTGAACCGCACAGAGACCGTCGTGCTGTTCTGGACGGACAGCTTGTCGATCGGGAACTCCTGCCGCTGATCCTTCAATGCTTCTTTTTCTATGAGGGATTCACCCTCCTCATAGGAGCCGCAGCCCGAAGCTGCCTTTGTGAGATTTATGCCGGACTGCCCGGCCTGGGCTTTTGCCAACAGGCCGATGCCTTTCCTTGTCAATACTGCCTCATTGAAATTTGCCATCTCATCCCTCCGATATACTGTTCTTGTAATGCGGTATGAACGCCGCACCGATGTATTGTCTCTCCTTGATCACCGGTTCTTCCCTCGGTATGGTCACTTCTGGCACGGATACGGCGCATACGCCGACATATTGCCGTCCCCTGGCTTCACGCATGTTCCTTGGTATGACTATATGGGGTTCCATCCTACCAGAAACGCCGACGTACCAATGGACATCCATGCGTCTGTGTATCAGCAGCCTCCGTAAATGTGACCGTTCATTCTTGACCCGTTCGATGATGGCTATGAACATCTCCACGATCTTTTCCGTCAGCTGCACATCTGTCAGGATATCAAACGTGCCAGGCGTGAATGGCGGGTCCTCAAAGTCCGGCCATTCTACGATATCCCCCTCCCCGATGACGATCGATATCAGTTCCCGCATCGCGCTGGGCGTACCTGCGGTCAGATGCCATAAGAGGGTGCGTTTGATGATCTCCCGTTTCTGGTCTATGGATAGGTCCTCACTGTAATACGGTGTATGTAATTCCACTGCTAACACGTCCAAGATGCGCTCTGGGAGGCCGTCGATGAACGCCTGCGTCCGGGTCACGTATGCCCTGTCCATGACCAACTGTATGCCTGCTCTCAGGGCGTGGCTCAGACAGATCTGGTGCGTTTCCTTGGACATCTGGCTTGGCA
>CAJTFD010000001.1 GCA_910575625.1 Clostridia bacterium | reverse complement strand
TCCCGATGCCGCGAGGCATGGAAACCCCCTTGGAGACGACGAGGTAGATAGGGCAGAGGTGGGAGCATGGTAACATGTGGAGCTGACTGCTACTAATCGGGTGAGGGTTTGACCAGATGGTAAGAGGACATCGTATATGCAGTTTTGAAGGTATGCTAAAGAAAGTGATCGACAAAAAAGTTGATTGCTTTTTTTGTGTTTATAAAAACTTCATTTGTGTATCTGTGGAAATGTGCTATAATCAATATAGAACCGTATACTTGTTGTGAGAATGCAATTAAGTATTTCATGGAAAGTGAGGAGTTTTGTTATGAACGATGAGCATCATGACCACCCTGAAAAGATCTGTTTTCTGTGCCGCAGGCCTGAGAGTAAAGCAGGTTCGATGATCAGCCTGCCGAACAACATCCACATCTGTACGGAATGTATGCAAAAAAGTTTTGATACTATGAGGAACAGCAATATAAATTATAATGACCTTATGAACCTGCAGAATGTGAGTATGATCGATCTATCGAACCTGCACAGTCAGATCCCCAAGGAGCAGAAAGTCAAGGAGAAGTCAGAAAAGAAAGAGCCTGCCAAGGTGTTCAATATAAAGGATATCCCAGCTCCTCATAAGATCAAAGAAAAATTGGATGATTATGTGATCGGACAGGATCATGCAAAAAAGGTCATGTCCGTGGCTGTATACAATCATTATAAACGTGTCGCAACGGAGACCATGGATGAGATCGAGATTGAGAAATCGAACATGCTGATGATCGGTCCTACCGGTTCCGGTAAGACTTATCTGGTGAAGACGCTGGCGAGACTTTTAGACGTGCCTCTGGCGATCACAGATGCCACATCCCTGACAGAGGCTGGCTATATCGGGGATGATATCGAGAGTGTTGTCTCAAAACTCTTATTGGCGGCGGACAACGATGTGGAGAAGGCGGAACACGGGATCATCTTTATAGACGAGATTGACAAACTGGCAAAGAAAAGGAACACCAACCAGAGGGATGTGAGCGGCGAGGCCGTACAGCAGGGCCTGTTAAAATTACTGGAGGGCAGCGATGTAGAGGTGCCTGTGGGCGCCACCAGTAAGAACGCGATGGTCCCCCTGACCACCGTGAACACCCGGAATATCTTGTTTATCTGCGGGGGTGCGTTCCCGGAATTGGAAAACATCATCAAGGAGCGTCTGAATGAACAGGCATCCATAGGCTTCCGGGCAGATCTCAAGGATAAATACGACGACGATCCAGATCTTCTGGGCAAGGTCACAGTGGAGGATGTCAAGGCATTCGGAATGATCCCGGAATTTGTCGGCCGTCTTCCGATCATCTTTACGCTGAATGGATTGGATAGAGATATGTTGATCCAGATACTCAGAGAGCCGAAGAATGCCATTTTAAAACAATACCAGAAGCTCTTATACCTGGACGAAGTTAAATTGGATTTCGAGGACGGCGCATTGGAGGCGATCGCGGACAGGGCGCTGGAGAAGAAAACGGGGGCGCGTGCCCTGCGGGCTATTTTAGAGGAATACATGCTGGATATCATGTATGAGATCCCGAAAGATAACAACATCGGGGAGGTCGTCATCACAAAAGAATACATAGAACAGAATGGAGGGCCGCGGATCGTCCTGCGTGGGCAGGAGCCCAAGTATATCAGCGCCCAGTAAACGATGTTCTGATGTATGGAAGATGTGTGTGAGGACATATAATTTTGTATCAGAGAGAGATTTCAGGAGAGGAGAAATGAACGATGACAGATGATTTTTTTGCAGATTTTGGAGAGACATTGCATCAGGCGGCGAAAGAGTTTACGGCGAAGACGGATAGTTTTTTCGAGAGCCAGAAGATGAGGAATAAGATCAGTGGAGAGCAGAGGCAGATCGATCAGTGCCTCAGGGACGTGGGCAACATCATCTATGAGAAATTTGTGGAGGGTGAGCCGCTGCATGAGGAGATAGCCGCTCTCTGCGAGGAGGTCACAGAGCATAAGATGTCCATCGCCAAGATGCGTGAGAGCATGGCCCGGAAACGGGGCGAGAAAGTCTGTGCAGCCTGCGGGGCCGCTCTGCCAAAAGATGCCAGGTTCTGCCTGCAGTGCGGGGCAGAGTGTGAGGAGGAAACGGAAGAAGAGGTGGTGGAAGACCCAAAACCAGCTTCGGAGGAGAAAGACGATCCGTTTAAAGAAGACAAGGGATCAGAAGAGACTGGAGAAGATATCGAAGAATAGAGGAACAGATAGAAGGAGGGAGCGATGGTCTTTCTTTGTCTGGCTGCGGCTGTATTTATCCTTGACCATTTTATAAAATCTTATGTGGACGCCCATTGCCCGCAGGGATTTCATAAGGAAGTTTTCGGCGGGCGGCTCATACTGCGCAATCATCACAACCCCCACGGGGCCTTTGAACTGTTCAAAGGCCGGGAACGGCTGGGGGAGGCACTCTCGGCCGGTGTGCTGCTCAGTGTCTCCTGGGATCTGCTCCGGCTGCTCTTTTCTAAGGGGCGGAAACTGGAAAAAGTGGGTCTGGGTCTGGCTTTGGGCGGCGGGTTGAACAACCTGTATAATAAGAAAGTGAAGGGTTACGTCAACGACTATTTCAGTTTTGGCGTGAAAAATGAGAGACTGAAAAAAACGGTCTTTAATCTGTCCGATATGTCTATCTTTCTGGGAGTGTTGTTTTACCTGACAGGGCAGATCATATTTTTATGCGGGGAAAAAGAAAAGTAAGTAGAAAATTGCCCGCCTCATCACTGCAGATGGGCGGGCGGTCTTCTCATCATGATCTAAAAACAATTATCACAGGGCGCATAGCCCAGCCGGATCGCTTCCGTTAAGCTTACCTGCTTAGCTCTGGTGGGATCCATGTTTCCGCATTTTTGGATCTTGTGGTATTTCTCACCTGTCGCGGACAGCCATACAAGGCTTTGCGGCGTCGGTGTCGGGGTATCCGTGATGACGGGTGTCGGCGTTGGAGTGGCTGTGATCACAGGCCTAGGTGTGCTTGTGATGACCGGCGCAGGCTTCGGTGTACTCGTGATGATCGGTGTAGGAGTGACCGTAGCAGTCGGTCTGGGTGTACCGGTGATGATCGGTGCAGGTGTATCCGTAATAGTCGGTGCGGGTGTGGGAGAGGCCGTGGTGATCGGCGCAGGTGTGGCCGTGATACCCGGTGTAGGTGTGGTGACTATGGTAGTGCCAGGTGTAGGCGTGGCAGTCACGATGATCGGCTCCGGCACTTTGATAACGTAGATGTAGCGATGGTATCTGATAGTGGCAGATATTTCACATGTCCCCGGGCTGACCGCACGGACCAAGCCGCTTTTTGATACCTTGGCGATGTTATCGTCAGAGCTTTTCCAGTTGGCACTTTGTTTTAATGAACGGCTCTTGCCGGCATCTATGCGGTAACATTTCTTGGTTATACCATTATAAGCCTTTACAGTGACTTTGCAGGTGTATTTTTTCTTCGAGATCTTTGCAGTGATGGTGGCAGTGCCATTTTTCCGTCCGGTGATCTTCCCTTTTTTATTGACTGTGACAACAGATCTGTCAGTGCTTGACCATTTGACTCGTTTGGCAGTGCCGGCCAGTTTTAATCTTTGAGTCTGGCCAATATAGATCGTGGTCTTACTGCGGTCGATCCGTACCGCGGCAGATGCGGTTTCCACAGTGCCGAATATGCCGATCATCGGGGTGGTCGTGGACACTGCTGTGGGAATGATCAGGGATAACGCCAGAGCGAGCAGCGTCAATGCTCTTTTCATTTTTTTCATATATCTTCCTCCTCTTTATGGTACAATCTACATATATAATACGATAAAAAAGGGAAAAAGTAACGTATAAAATCATAAAAAATCCCAGAGCGTGTTTGAAAGATACTTTATGTCAACTGTGTGTCACGATCTGTGGGAGATTTTTTCCGAATGAGGGGCGCAGCAGGCTATGGCAAGAAACCCCTACTCAATATGGGCTACTGAGCAGGGGCTTTATTATTATCATAATGTTTTTTAAACAAAAAAAGAATGCAGGAGATGGGACTTGAACCCACACGATCTTGCGACCACAGGCACCTGAAGCCTGCGCGTCTGCCAATTCCGCCACTCCTGCATAACTCTTATGGATGTTTCCGATGCCTTAGCACCGCTTGCTTGCTTATAATACTACACCCTGGTCCAGATGTCAATAGGAAAATGAAAAAATTTATTCCGGTTGAAAAAACTCCCACTGTATGATAAACTTGCAATGATAAAAGACGAAGAGAATGTCTTTTTTTTTGCCTTATACTTACGGAGAAGGGAGAATATATGAAAGCATTCCTTATTTTGGAAGATGGCCATGTGTTTACAGGGACGAGCATTGGTTCTACAAGGGAAGTGATCAGTGAGATCGTATTCAATACATCGATGACTGGGTATCTGGAAGTCATGACGGATCCCTCCTATGCGGGACAGGCGGTGTGCATGACGTATCCGCTGATCGGGAATTATGGGATCTGTTACGAGGATCAGGAGTCGGCGCGGCCCTGGATCGAGGGTTTTATCGTACGGGAACTTTCCAGGATCCCCAGCAATTTCCGCAGTGAGGATACCATCTGGGATTTTTTGAAAAAGAATGACATTCCAGGCATCGCGGGGATCGACACCCGGGCGCTGACCAGGAGGCTGCGGGAAAAAGGGACCATGAACGGGATGATCACGGTCAATGAGGACTATCGTCTGGAGGAGATCCTTCCACGTCTGAGAGCATACACCACAGGCAAAGTGGTGGAGAAGGTGACCTGTAAAGAAAAAAAGGTTCTGCCGGGCGCGGGAAAGAAAGTGGCTTTTATGGACCTGGGCGCGAAGACAAATATTGCCCGTTCCCTGCAAAAGAGGGGCTGCCAGGTGACCATATATCCGGCCTTTGCATCGGCCAGGGAGATCTTGGATGACAACCCGGACGGTATCATGCTGTCCAACGGCCCTGGAAACCCGAAGGAATGCGTTTCTATCATAAAAGAGATCAGAGAACTCTACGATTCGGATGTCCCGATCTTCGCGATCTGTCTGGGACATCAGCTCATGGCTCTGGCCACAGGCGCGGATACGAAGAAGATGAAATACGGCCACCGGGGCGGCAATCATCCGGTGAAAGACTTAAAGACCGGGCGGGTCTATATCTCTTCCCAGAATCACGGATACATGGTGGATGGAGACACACTGGATCCAAGCGTGGCGGTCCCGGCCTTTATCAATGTCAATGACCAGACCAACGAGGGTCTCTCCTATGTGGGAAAGAAGATCTTTACCGTCCAGTTCCACCCGGAAGCCTGTCCGGGACCGGAGGATTCTGCCGCTTTATTTGACCGTTTTATAGAAATGATGGGAGGGGAGAGCTAATGCCGAAAAATCCAGATATCAAAAAAGTCCTTGTGCTGGGATCCGGCCCGATCGTGATCGGTCAGGCGGCGGAATTTGACTACGCAGGCACCCAGGCCTGCCGTTCCCTGAAAGAGGAGGGGGTGGAGGTGGTCCTCCTAAACTCCAATCCGGCCACGATCATGACGGATAAAGACATCGCAGACTGGGTCTACATCGAACCGCTGACCGTTGAGGTGGTGGAACAGCTGATCTTGAAAGAAAAACCGGACAGCGTGCTGCCCACTCTAGGAGGACAGGCGGGGCTTAACCTGGCGATGGAGCTGGCGGAGAAGGGGTTTCTGGAAGAACACAATGTGCGCCTGATCGGGACCACGCCGGAGACGATCAAGAAAGCGGAAGACCGCCTGGAATTTAAGAACACGATGGAGAAGATACACGAGCCCATCGCACCCTCCCTGGTGGTGGAGACTGTTCAGGAGGGCGTAGATTTCACCAACACGATCGGCTACCCGGTGGTGCTGCGTCCGGCTTATACCCTGGGCGGCAGCGGCGGCGGGATCGCAGGCAATGAGCATGAGCTCAGAGAGATCCTGGAAAACGGTCTTCGTCTCTCCAGGGTTGGTCAGGTGCTGGTGGAACGCTGCATTGCCGGCTGGAAAGAGATCGAATATGAGGTGATGCGGGACAGCCTGGGCAACTGCATCACAGTCTGCAACATGGAGAACATCGACCCTGTGGGCGTGCATACAGGGGACAGCATCGTGGTGGCGCCCTCCCAGACCCTGGGGGATAAAGAGTACCAGATGCTGCGCACATCGGCCTTAAACATCATCAGTGAGCTGCACATCACAGGAGGCTGCAATGTGCAGTACGCGTTGAAACCGGACAGTTTTGAATACTGTGTGATCGAGGTAAACCCCCGGGTGAGCCGTTCCTCCGCGCTGGCCTCCAAGGCCACCGGCTATCCGATCGCCAAAGTGGCGGCGAAGATCGCGCTGGGCTATACCCTGGATGAGATCCCCAACGCCATCACGGGAAAGACCTATGCCAGTTTTGAGCCTATGCTGGATTACTGCGTGGTGAAGATCCCCCGCCTGCCCTTTGATAAGTTCATCGGGGCGGAGCACGCGCTGACCACACAGATGAAAGCCACCGGGGAGGTCATGAGCATCTGCAGCAATTTCGAGGGGGCGCTGATGAAAGCAATCCGTTCCCTGGAACAGCATGTGGACAGTCTGATGTCCTATGATCTTACAGCATTGACGGGAGAAGAACTCCGGGAAAGATTAAAAGAGGTGGACGACAGGCGCATCTGGGTGATCGCGGAGGCGCTGCGAAAAGGGATCCCCCAGGAGGATATCGGCAAGGAGACCAAGATCGATCTGTGGTTCATCGACAAACTGGCGATCCTGGTGGAGATGGAACAGGCGTTAAAAGAAGGACCGCTGACCGAGGAACTCCTGCGGGAAGCCAAGCGCATGGAATTCCCGGATCATGTCATCGCAGACCTTGTGGGCATGACCGAAGGGCAGGTCAAAGATATGCGGCTGGGATACGGCATCACGGCGGCCTATAAGATGGTGGACACCTGTGCAGCTGAATTTGCGGCGACGACGCCCTATTATTATTCCGTGTACGGCGGTGAGAATGAGGCGGTAAGGAACCCGGACAAGAAAAAGGTGCTGGTGCTGGGTTCCGGTCCGATCCGCATCGGCCAGGGGATCGAATTTGATTTCTGTTCTGTGCATTGTACCTGGGCTTTTGCCAAAGAGGGATACGAGACGGTGATCATCAACAACAACCCGGAGACAGTGAGCACGGACTTTGACATTGCGGATAAGCTGTATTTTGAACCTCTGACGCCGGAGGATGTGGAAAATGTGGTCAATATCGAGCAGCCGGACGGGGCGGTGGTGCAGTTTGGCGGCCAGACAGCGATCAAACTGACGGAAGCGCTGATGAAGATGGGTGTGAAGATCTTAGGCACCTCCGCGGAGAACGTGGATGCGGCGGAGGATCGGGAGCTCTTCGATAAGATCCTGGAGCAGTGTCAGATCCCCCGTCCCCAGGGCCAGACCGTCTTTACTGCAGAGGAAGCGAAGGCGGCTGCCCACAGACTGGGTTATCCGGTGCTGGTGCGCCCGTCCTATGTATTGGGCGGTCAGGGTATGCAGATCGCGATCAACGATCAGGACGTGGAGGAATATATCGGGATCATCAACCAGATCGCGCAGGAACACCCGATCTTGGTGGATAAATATCTGGTGGGCAAGGAGATCGAGGTGGACGCAGTCTGCGACGGGGAGGACATCCTGATCCCGGGGATCATGGAGCATATTGAGCGGGCCGGCATCCACTCCGGGGACAGTATATCGGTGTACCCGGCCCAGACGATCAGCGAGAAGGCCAAAGCCACCATCGAGGAATACACCCGGCGGCTGGCAAGATCTTTGCATGTTGTGGGGATGATCAACATACAGTTTATCGTATGCCAAGAAGAGGTGTACGTGATCGAGGTGAACCCCCGTTCCAGCCGGACGGTCCCCTACATCAGCAAGGTGACCGGGATCCCGATCGTGCCCCTGGCGACCAAAGTCATCCTGGGGAAAAAGTTAAAAGACTTAGGCTACACGCCGGGTCTGCAGCCGGAGGCCAAATATTTTGCCATCAAGATGCCCGTATTCTCCTTTGAGAAGATCAGAGGGGCGGATATCAGCCTGGGCCCGGAGATGAAATCCACTGGGGAGTGCTTAGGCATCGCGGAGACGTTTAACGAAGCCCTTTATAAAGCATTCCTGGGGGCCGGTGTGAGACTCCCCCGTCATAACAATATGATCATAACGGTCAAAGATGAGGATAAAGAGGAGGCGGTGGACATCGCCCGGCGGTTCGAGGCTCTTGGGTACAAGATCTTCGCCACCCGGAGCACGGCCAAGGCCTTAAAGGCACAGGGGGTAAAGGTCATACGGACGAATAAACTGGAACAGCCCTCCCCGAACCTGCTGGATCTGATCTTGGGCCATAAGATCGATCTGATCATCGACACGCCCTCACCCGGTGTGGAGCGGGCGCATGACGGATTTTTGATCCGGCGGTATGCGGTGGAGACAGGGGTCAATGTGCTCACCTCCCTGGATACGGCCAGCGCACTGGTCACCAGTTTGGAAAACACGGATCTGCACAGTCTGACGCTGGTGGATATCGCGACGATCGACACAAAATAATGGGAAGTTTGAGAACAAGGGGAATGTATGAGTATTGTTGAATTTTTGAAAGTCATCATCCTAGGGATCGTGGAGGGTATCACAGAATGGCTGCCGATCAGCAGCACGGGCCATCTGATCTTGGCGGATGAATTTATCCAGTTGGACGTCACCCCGGAATTTATGGAAATGTTCCGGGTGGTGATCCAGCTGGGGGCTATCCTGGCGGTGGTCTGCCTGTATTTTTCCAGGCTGTGGCCTTTCCGCAACCAGAAGGAAGCGTCCAATGCCTGGGAACGCTATGTGGACATGGATAAGATGGTCCTGTGGTTTAAGATCATCGTGGCCTGTCTGCCCGCGGTCGCCATCGGCCTGCCTTTTGACGACCTTCTGGAAGAAAAATTGTATAACTATGTGGTCGTGGCTTTGATGCTGATCTTGTACGGTATCTTGTTTTTGATCATAGAAAACTATAATGCCAAACGTACGCCCAAGGTCACGGACCTTAAAGATCTGACGTTTCGGACCGCGTTTTTGATCGGGGTCTTCCAGGTCCTATCCCTGATCCCGGGGACTTCCCGTTCCGGTTCTACGATCATCGGCGGGATCTTGCTGGGGACCTCACGGACCGTGGCGGCGGAGTTTACGTTTTTCCTGGCGATCCCGGTGATGTTCGGGGCCAGTCTGTTAAAACTGATAAAATTTGGGCTGCATTTTACAGGGGCGGAGGCTCTGATCTTATTGGTGGGGATGCTGACCGCGTTTTTGGTATCTATCCTGGCGATCAAATTTTTGATGGGGTATATCAAGAAGCACGACTTTAAAGTGTTCGGATGGTATCGGATCGTGTTGGGCGTGCTGGTGTTCGGGTATTTTATCGGAAAAAATCTGTTGGCGTAAGGAACTGTCCAAGGATCAATCTTTACATCTGGCTTGTCTAAATCTCTTTATGCGGCGTTGTCGTCAATCGGCGTACCCCGGTACGCTTCATTCCTCCGCCTTGCATAAAAAGATTTATCCTGCGCCATATGCAAAGTTGATCCTTAACAGTTCCTAGACGGAGGAGTTTATGGAGAAAAAATACATCATGGCGATGGATCAGGGGACGACCAGCTGCCGGACGATCCTTTTTGACCGGCGGGGGAATATCTGCAGTATGGCGCAGAAAGAATTTCCCCAGTATTATCCCCAGCCCGGATGGGTGGAACACGACCCCATGGAGATCTGGTCCTCTCAGCTTTCCGTATCCACGGAAGCCATGAGTAAGATACGTGTATCCCCGGAGGAGATCGCGGCCATCGGTATCACAAACCAGAGGGAGACCACGATCATCTGGGATAAAGAGACCGGGGATCCGATCTACCCGGCGATCGTGTGGCAGTGCAGGCGCACGGCCGATATGATCGAGGAACTGCGGGAGACGGGTTTTGACAAGACATTGTGGGCGCGCACTGGGTTGGTGCCGGATGCCTATTTTTCGGGGACAAAGATCAAGTGGATCTTAGACCATGTGGAAGGAGCGCGGGAGCGGGCGCAAAAGGGGGAACTGCTCTTTGGGACCGTGGATACCTGGCTCATCTGGAATCTGACGAAGGGCGGTGTGCATGTGACGGACTACACAAATGCTTCCCGCACCATGCTCTTTGACATCCGCAGGCTGCAGTGGGATGAGGAGATCCTGGAAAGATTTCAGATCCCCATGGAGATGCTCCCCAAAGTGGAGCCGTCCAGTAAGATATACGGGTCTGCGGAAGTCTTTGGTGCGCCGATCCCGGTGAGCGGAGCCGCGGGGGACCAGCAGGCGGCTCTGTTCGGCCAATGCTGTGTACAGCCCGGCGATGTGAAAAATACCTATGGCACGGGATGTTTCCTGCTGATGCATACGGGAGATACGCCCGTCCAGTCCCGGGATGGTCTGTTGACCACTGTCTGCATCGACGAAAAAGGCTGTCCGGCCTATGCCCTGGAGGGCAGTGTGTTCGTGGCCGGGGCGGCGATCCAGTGGCTGCGGGACGGCCTGGGAGTGATCGAGAAGGCTTCGGATTCCGAGATCTGCTGCCGGGCCGTGGAGGATACGGGCGGCACGTATCTGGTCCCGGCTTTTACCGGGATGGGCGCACCCTATTGGAACCAGGATGCCCGGGGGATCTTTGTGGGATTGACCCGGGGCGTGGGTAAAGATCACATGGTGCGGGCAGCTGTGGAATCCCTGGCCTATCAGGTGTATGATCTGATCCGTACGATGGAGAAAGAGGCGCAGATCGATCTGCGGGAATTGCGGGTGGACGGGGGCGCATGCGCCAACGATTTCCTTATGCAGTTCCAGGCGGATATTTTAGAGGCCCGTGTGATCCGGCCGAAATGCATCGAGACAACAGCGCTGGGTGCGGCCTATCTGGCCGGTCTGGCAGTGGGGTATTGGGAAGATATAGAAGAGATCCGCAAAAATTGGGCGGTGGAAGCCAGATTTGATCCTAAGATGGAGACGAAAAGACGGGAAGATCTGCTCCACGGCTGGGAGCGGGCGGTGCGGACCGCTGTGTATTGGGCAACTGAAAAGTGAGGATCGATCAGAATATCCTGTACAGTATGGAGGACCTGCTGTACAGGATATTTTATGGTGACGGGTCCGGGCGGTGGCAGGACGCAGGGCAGATTGCCCGTGCACCCGCCCTGCCATTGGATGGGGCTTTCATCAATGGTGTCCGGATCATTGGATGATCGTGCCGGTCTTTCCCAGATAACCGGCCTTGGTGTGGGGCAGATCGGTGATGATGGCACGGCGGTCTTTGCCATTTTCCACGAAGGAGACCCCAGCCTGGAACTTGGGCAGCATAGAGCCGGGCGCGAAATGGCCTTCTTCCATATATCTCCTGGCCTCATCCACAGAGATGTTTTCCAGGTATGTCTCATGTTCTGTGTCCATGTTCAGGCTGACTTTTTCCACACCTGTGATGATCAGCAGGTCGTCCGCGTTGATCAGCTCGGCCAGCTTGCCGCAGAGCAGATCTTTTTCAATCACAGCGCTGGCGCCTTTGAGCTCGATCCCCTGTTCCATGACGGGGATGCCGCCGCCTCCTCCAGCGATCACCACCTGGTCCGCGGCCAGCAGGGCTTTGATCGCATCCAGCTCCACGATGGACTGAGGCTTGGGCGCGGCCACGATCCTCCTGTAAAGGCCGCCCTCCAGCTCTGTGACGAAATTCCCCTTCTTCTCCTCCTCCTCGGCTTCTTCCCGGGTGAGAGTCCGTCCGATGATCTTTTCCGGCTCGGCGAAAGCGTCATCATAGGGATCGATGGTCACTTGCGTCAATATGGTGCAGACGGGTTTGTAGATGCCCCTGGAGATCAGCTCGGCCCGGATGGAGTTCTGCAGGTCATAGCCGATGTATCCCTGGCTCATGGCCGAGCATACGGACATGGGGGCGAAGGTGTAGTCCGGGTGGGATTTGCCAAATTCGTTCATGGCTGTATGGATCATGCCCACCTGGGGTGCGTTGCTGTGGGAGATCACGATCCGCAGGCCTTGTTCCACCAGGTCGGCGATGGCCTTGGCCGATCTCTTGGTGGATTCTTTTTGTTCCGGCAGCGTGGTCCCCAGGGCGGTGTGTCCTAAAGCTACTACTACTGTCTTATCACTCATAGATTTTTCCCTCTCTTATTTTAAGTCTATCCTACCATTATAGCGGCGATGCGTAAAAAAAGCAAGCGGCCCGGTATCTGCCGGACCTGCTTGCTTTTTTTTTGAGGGGGGAGATAGAGAGTGGTCATTCATCTATCCAAGAAAGATTATATAGAAAAAATGTGATCAAACTATGACCGATCCATTAAAGAATCGGAAAAAATATAAACAGATCATAAAAAAAGAATAGGAATTTATTTTGTCCTTGTGCGCGCATCAGATCCGTGCTATATTGAATGTGCCTGAACAATTCTGTCCAGGTGTCTATCTGGCTATTTCAGCCATTTTCCAGATTTAAGACAAGGAACTGATGACCGTTATCTGCGGGGGAGCCTGTGCGGACAGGTGCGCTCCCAGAAAAGGGGGGATGCCTATGAGGGTTGCTGGACGTATGCATGTAGTGAGCTGATATATATGATCATAAGGAAGGATATATAATTTATGAAGAAAAACAGGACAATAAAAAAACGTTTGGCAGCGGCCGTCATAAGCTGTATCATCAGCCTGCTCTTGGTCTTCGGAGGCACCGCGGTCACTTGCGCCCAGACCGGACAGAAAAGCGTCACCTTGGAAAAGACAGCCGCCTGGACAGATCCGGCTGTTTACCAGGCGCAGATCGATCTGAAAGTCGATGGCATTGAGAGATACACGCAGAGGGAAGTCCCGATCTCGGTGATCCCGCTGCTGGATGTGACGGCCAGCATGGACCAGTGTGAGACGCCAGGGCATCAGCATAAGATCTTTCATCATTGGGTAGGCGCATTTGAGGATGCGGCTGCGATCTGGAATGACCTGATTCGCCCGTCGCTGCCCACGCCGGAGGAATACGGTCGGATGGGCCGGTCGGATGCGGACGCCATGCTGCTCAGACTCCCTGCAAAACTGGACCCTTCGGGAAAATGCCGCCTGGCGTATCTGAAAGGCGGGACCGAGCAGAAGGATTACTACACGATGGTCCACTGGCGCGTCTTTTATGTCACGGATGATGTGACACCGCTGCGGCCGTTGAAAGAGAAGAACGACGGCGGGTATGCATATGGTCACACAGTCCTGAGGGACGGCTGTCATCTGCCTGTGGGGAATGCGCAGGAGACGGGGGCATACACAGCATGGGTTTATATAAAAGAAAAAGAAGCCGGGCACGGCTGTCAGTATTCCCGGTTGGACCAGCTGAAAGAAGGGTATGCTCAGTTCATCCAGACGCTTTTTGAAAATCCCGGCGCACGTGTCTGCCCGGTGGCTTTTGTGGGCGGTTATCATATCAACGGCTGGACGGGAGATGCGCAGGAAGCGGTGGATTTCATCGCACAGGAAAAATATCTGGAAAGGGAAGCGGTGCTGCCGGATCATGACTGTGGGACAAACTATGAAGCGGCCTTGGCCGGGGCCGTGGACGCCGTGGGGCGGATGGGAGAGCAGACGGAGAATGTCTTCGCCATCCTCTTTACAGACGGGGAAGCCACCAGCGGGTATGATCATACAACGGGCCAGGTGGATCCGAGCCGTATAGATCCCCATAGCTTTGGGATGCCGGACTGGGATGTCAGTTGGTATCCCACATATGCCCAATGGGCTATCCAGGATGCCGAGATCCTGAAAAAATCCGTGGCTGTCTACACAGTGGGGTATGGATTTTCGCTGGAGCAGGGGGATGTGCTGGAGACGTTGCGGCAGATCAGTTCAGGCGGCGAGTATTTCATCGACACCCGGTCTACGTCGATCCAGACTGTCACGGACATCTTCCGTAAGATTTATGCGGATATCATCTATAAGGCGACAAAAGTGCATATCGTAGACTATATATCAGAATATTGGGATCTGGAAAAGGATAAGCTGCCCGAGGGATGCCAAGTGGAGGAGATACCGATCACAAACCGGAAAGGACAGCCGGACGTGATCTATAAGCTGATCTATCCGGTCACCAGGGAGATGGGTGCGGACGGGGCGGAGGAGATCCAGATCCCAGTGACACTGCGTGCGGGCTATCGGGATGTGGCGGAGAAGACGCTCTATGAGACTAACCAGGACAGCCCGCTGGAGAAAGACCAGGAAGGTACAGGGGCCTATGTGGAGTACGTGGAGCTGGACGGGACGGAACAGCGCACCTCCGCAAAGACGCCAAGGCTGGATGTTTATCCCGCAGCGCCCGGCCTTCTGTTGGAGAAAAAAGCCCGAGTCCAGGAAGTCAGGGCCGGTGAGGAGGCAGAGTATGAGTTCCGTCTGGTCAATACCGGTCAGACGGAATGGCGGGATATATGTCTGACTGACGTTTTTTCAGAGGAGGGGATCCGATTGGTGTTTGACCAGGCGGAGGGGACCACCCTGGAAAAGGACGGGGAAACCCTGTGTATCGGGAGCCTGGGACGAGGGGAGGAGAAGATCCTCACCGGACGGGCGAGGATCCCGGAAGATTTCGGCGGTCTTTTGGAAAACACAGTGACGGCTGCGGCTGACGATCCCCTGCATCCTGGCAAAGAATTTATCGAGGAGGCCAAGGCAGATCTGACAGTCGTACCTCTGACCATGGATTTTGAGGTGGAAAAGACCGTGGATAAAATGCAGGCCATGCCGGGAGAGACGCTGACCTATCAGATCCGGATCGCCAACACTGGTGAGAGAGAGTTGCGCTCTACAGTAGCCACGGACCGGTTTATGCAGGCGGACATCCAGGCTGTGTTTGAGGAACAGGAAGGGGTGACCCTGCAAAAAGACGGGACGCAGGCTGTGGTCGAGAGCATCCTGCCGGGGGAGGAAGTGATCCTGATCGCAGTTGCCACGGTCCCGCCGGGTTTTACGGAGGAAGAACTGATCAACACGGTGCTGGTGGCCCCGGAGGGCATGGAAGGCAGTGAGAAGACAAGCCAGGCTGTGTCCACGGTGAAGCGGACGGCATCTGAAAATTCCCAGAGCGGGAATAAAATACCGCAGTATGGCCAGAATGCATCCCTCACCCCCACAACACCCCCGAAAGCTTCGGCCACGGTCACTGCAGCAGCGACAATGAGGCCTGCGCAGTCGGGCACAGGCACGGGGTCAGACGGAAAACCCTCCGCGACCTCGCCGAGCACAGGCGACGATACACCGGTCGTGCCGCTGGTCATCCTGCTGGCGATATCCGGAGGCGGTGCGGCGGCCCTGGCATACTGGCGGAGGAGCAGGCGATGACGAACGATCGTATTTTTGTGGCATAAGATGAAAAGGGAAGATTGAAATATGAGGGCAGTTATGATATCCTTAATAAAGTGGGTAACTGTTTTATGATATTTCTACGAGATATGATGGGGGAACTTATGGGCAGTGGAGGCATGTTGTTGAGGACGTTACTGGGGGATCTGGAGTATGAATGCTGTCAGGGGGATCTGGATGTGAGGATCACAGATGTGGTCAACGATTCCAGGAAGGCGGGTCCTGGCTCTTTGTTTTTGTGTATCTGCGGGGCCGTGTCCGATGGGCATGCCTATGTGGATCAGGTGGTTGAAAAGGGAGCCTGCGCCCTGGTGGTGGAACATCCGGTGTCTGCGCCCGACGGCGTGGCCCTGATACAGGTCAAGGACAGCAGATATGCGATGGCCTGTATCTCGGCCTGCTGGTTCGGGCATCCGGCCAGGGAGATGAAGACGATCGGCATCACGGGTACGAAGGGCAAGACCACCGCTACCTATATGATCAGGTCTATCCTGGAAAATGCAGGATACAAAGTGGGTCTGATCGGGACCATAGAGACGATCGTAGGCGACAGGCATATCCCTGCTTCCCATACGACGCCGGAGTCCATCGAGGTGCAGCAGCGTTTTCGGGAGATGGCGGACTATGGCTGTGATTGTGTGGTCATGGAAGTCTCGTCCCAGGGGCTGATGCTGCACCGGACGGCCGGTTTTGTGTTTGACTACGGGATCTTTACGAATATAGAGCCGGATCACATCGGACCCAACGAACATACGAGTTTTGAGCATTATCTCTCCTGTAAATCCATGCTCCTGCGCCAGTGCAGGAGAGGGATCGTGAACAGGGATGACGGACATTTTGCACAGATGATCCAGGGGCATACTTGTGAGCTGGAGACGTACGGATTTTCGGCGGAGGCGGATCTGCGGGCGGTGGATCCGCAGCTCATAGCCAGGCCCGGACAGCTGGGGATCGCCTATAGGGTGCAGGGGCTGCTCGATTTCCCGGTGGAGATCGATATACCTGGCAGATTCAGCATCTATAACTCTCTGACGGCGATCGCTGTCTGCAGGCATTTTAATGTATCGCAGGACGACATCGTTCGTGCGCTGAAAGAGGCCAAGGTGAAAGGGCGGGTGGAGCTGGTCCCGGTATCCGACGCGTTCACGCTGATGATCGATTACGCCCACAACGCTATGGCGTTGGAGAGCCTATTGGAGACCCTGCGGGAATACCGGCCCCATCGGCTGGTCTGCCTCTTCGGCTGCGGGGGGAACCGCTCCCGGGCCAGGCGTTTTGAGATGGGCGAGGTGTCCGGCAAGCTGGCGGACCTGACGATCATCACTTCCGACAATCCCAGGGATGAGGATCCCCAGATGATCATCGATGACATTAAGCAGGGGATCGCGAAGACCGGCGGGCAGTACGTGGAGATCAAGGACCGGAAAGAAGCGATCGCTTACGCGATCCATCACGGCCAGCCGGGCGACATCGTTATACTGGCAGGCAAGGGGCACGAGGACTACCAGGAGATCAAAGGAAAGAAATATCCGATGGATGAACGTGTGCTGATCCGGGAGATACTGGAAGAAGGTTAGGGGCCATGCTGTACGCCGATATTATCGTGGATATCTCCAGCAAAAACCTGGATAAGATATTCCAATATGGAGTCCCGCCGGATCTGGAAGATCAGGTCTGTGTGGGCATGGTGGTCAACGTGCCTTTTGGGAAGAGCGATCGGGAGGTGGCCGGATATGTGGTCGGGCTGACCGCTGATCCATCCTGGGAAGCCGGGAAGATCAAAATGATCCGTTCCTGCAGGAACAGCGCGGAGACGACAGAGTCCAGGCTGATCCTCCTGGCGGTCTGGATGAAAAGCCGCTATGGCTCCACCATGGCCCAGGCCCTGCGGACTGTTTTCCCGATCAAAGCCCGGATGGACGCGAAGGAGAAAAAGATCATCGTGTTGCGGGCATCCAGGGAAAAGGCAGAAGAGTTCCGGGGTCTGTGGCAGAAGAAGAATTACCGGGCAAGGATCCGTCTGCTGGAGCATATGATACAGCAGGGGCAGGCCGACCAGGGGGAGACCCTCCGTCTGCTGGGGATCGGCAGGAATGTGGTGGAGGCCCTTGAGAAAGAAGGCTTGGTGCAGGTGGTCTCCCGGGAACAGATGCGCAACCCGGTGGACCTTCCGGCAGATGCGCGCAGGGAAGTGGTCTTGAGTGTCCAGCAGGAACAGGCCGTGGAGGAAATATGTCAGGAGTGGGCGGGTGCAGACCGTCCCTGCCTTCTGCACGGGGTGACGGGAAGCGGCAAGACGCAGGTTTATATGGAACTGATGGGCCGGACGCTGCGCCAGGGAAGACAGGCGATCGTCCTGATCCCGGAGATCTCTCTGACCTATCAGCTGGTGATGGGGTTTTACGGCAGGTTCGGGGATCAGGTCTCGGTCATCCATTCACGGCTGTCCCAGGGGGAGAAATACGATCAGATGAAAAGGGCGAAAGCAGGGGAGATATCCATCATGATAGGTCCCCGCTCCGCTCTTTTTACTCCGTTTCCCAGGCTGGGACTGATCATCCTGGACGAGGAACAGGAACAGGCGTATAAGAGTGAACAGGCGCCCCGCTACCATGCGCGGGAGGTGGCCATCCATCGGGGGCAGCTGGAAGGGGCCCATGTGGTGTTTGGCTCGGCTACCCCGTCACTTGCCACCTATTACAAGTGCCAGCGTGGGGAGTATAGGAAATGTGTGTTAGACAGCCGTTATCGGCAGCGGCCCATGCCCCAGGTGTCCATCGTGGATATGCGGGAGGAGATCAGGGCGGGGAACCGTTCGATCCTGAGCCGGAAACTGCAGCAGGAGATGGAACAACGGCTTGAGAAGAGAGAACAGGTGATGCTGTTTTTGAACAGGCGGGGGTATCTGGGATTTATCACTTGCCGTTCCTGCGGCTATGTGCTGAAATGCCCCCACTGCGATGTGTCACTGACAGACCACAACGATGGGACGAGCGTCTGTCATTACTGTGGTCACACCCAGAGGCAGCAGAAGACCTGTCCGATATGCGGCTCCTCCTACATCGGAGGGTTCCACGCGGGGACACAGCAGATTGAGGAAGTGGTAAAGAAGCGGTTTCCCGCCAGCCGCATCCTGCGGATGGACCATGACACCACCCGGGGAAAAAAAGGCCATTGGGAGATCCTGCGGGCGTTCCAGGAACGGGAAGCAGACATCTTGGTCGGGACGCAGATGATCGTTAAAGGTCATGATATGCCGGGCGTCACGCTGGTCGGGGCGTTGGCGGCGGATATGTCCCTGTTTGCCGCAGACCATGCCAGCGGTGAGCGCACATTCCAGCTCCTGACCCAGGCGGTGGGCCGGTCGGGGCGGGGCGAGACTGCGGGCAGCGCGGTGATACAGACGTACCAGCCGGAGCATTACAGCATCACCTGTGCGGCGCGGCAGGATTATGAGGGCTTTTACCGGGAGGAGATCGGGTACAGGGAGTTGATGGGCTATCCGCCGGTCTCCGGCATGATGGGGATCCTGGGTTTCGGGCATGATGAGCGGCAGCTGGACCGGGCCATGGGTTTTATCCGGCAGTTCATCAGTCGGCTGGGCGCGGGCCGGGATGCCCAGGTGATCGGGCCGACAGCCCTGGCGGTGGGAAAAGTCCAGGATGTATACAGGCGTGTGATCTACGTAAAGGAGAAGGAAGAGGACAGGCTGAGGAAATTGAAAGACCAGGTGGAAGCCTACGTGCAGATCAACGAAGGGTTCCGTGGACTTCAGATACAATTTGATTTTCATATATAAAGGAGCAGAAAAATGGCGATTAGAAAGATCCGTTTGGAAGGTGACCCGGTACTGGGAAAGAAATGCCGGCCAGTAGAAGTGATGACAGACAAACTCCATGTATTGATCGGGGATATGCTCGATACCATGTATGAACACAACGGGGTGGGATTAGCCGCGCCGCAAGTGGGTATATTAAAGAGGATCGTCGTGGTGGACGTGGGGGATGGGCCGATCGTCATGGTCAATCCGCAGATCCTGGAATCCGAAGGGGAAGAGATCATGGACGAGGGCTGTCTGAGCGTGCCGGGGATGGCTGGGCAGGTACCGCGGCCCGCTTATGTGAAAGTAAAAGCTCTGGATGAGGATATGGAAGAGGTTGAATTGGAAGCCACGGAACTCTTGGCGCGGGCATTCTGCCATGAGATCGACCATCTGGAGGGAAAGATGTATACGTCCCTGGTGCAGGGCGGCCTGCATCCGGTGGAGTATGAGGACGAATAGGAGGCGTGTATGAAGATCGTGTTTATGGGGACGCCGGACTTTGCCGTGGAGACTCTGCGCGGCATCGCGAAGGCCGGGCATGAGATCCTGGGGGTGGTGACGCAGCCGGATAAGCCCAAAGGCCGGGGAAAGGCCCTGCAGCCCACGCCTGTCAAGGCGGCGGCCAAGGGATTGGGCCTGCCTGTGTACCAGCCGGAAAATGTCAAGGACCCAAAGTTTGTGGAGATGCTGAAAGGTTTAAACCCAGATGTGATCGTGGTCGTGGCTTTCGGGCAGCTGGTTTCAAAGGAAATCCTGGAGATCCCGCCTTACGGATGCCTGAACGTGCACGCTTCACTTTTGCCCAGTTACCGGGGCGCGGCTCCGATCCAGTGGGCGGTCATACGCGGGGAAAAAGAGTCCGGGGTGACGATCATGCGCATGGACGAAGGTCTGGATACAGGGGATATGCTGGCGAAAAAGACGGTGCGCCTTGAGACCGGGGAGACCGGGGGCAGCCTGTTTGACCGTTTGAGTGTCCTGGGGGCGGGACTCCTTGTGGAGACCTTGGAAAAGGCTGCGGCGGGAACGGTCACAGCCGTACCGCAGCCGGCCGAAAGCCCCACGCCCTACGCGTCTATGATCAAAAAGAGCATGGGGCGTATAGAGTGGGAACAGAAGGCCGGGCAGATCGAGCGGCTGACGAGGGGGCTGGATCCATGGCCGAGCGCGTTTACCCGTTTAAACGGAAAGACATTGAAGATATTTAAATCCTGCGTATGCGATTCGCCGGACATGGGATGTCTGGATGGGGGAGATATCCGGCCCGGTCAGGTGCTGGAGACGGATAAGGCAGGGATCTATGTGAAATGCGGCCAAGGCTGCCTGCGGATCGAGGAACTGCAGCTGGAGGGCAAGAAGAGGATGGCTGCAGCAGATTTTCTGCGCGGCTGTCAGATCACAGAGGGCACTGTCCTATCGTGAGAGCACGAAAATACGGGACAGCCGGCTTTCGTCTGTGGAAAGGTCTGCATGGCGGGTGTGCCCGCGTGAGCGGACATACCAGTTTAGAATGGAGGTAGAAGATGGGATATTATCGACCTGGGTTTTACGGGCTGGATCCGACGGTCCTGCTGCTGGTGGCGGGCATGGTCCTGTCACTGCTGGCGTCTGCACGGTTGAAACGTATATTTGCTATATACCGCCGGATCCCCAGCGCATCCCACATGACAGGGGCGCAGGCGGCGCAGAGGATCTTAAAGATGGCGGGACTTTCCGATGTAAGGGTGTGCGCGGTGTCCGGTGAGCTGACGGACCATTATGATCCCAGGAGCCGGACAGTCCGTCTGTCGGAAGCGGTGTATGGGCAGACCTCACTGGCGGCGGTGGGTGTAGCCGCCCATGAGTGCGGTCATGCGGTGCAGCATCGATCGCACTATGCTCCTTTGAGATGGAGGAGCGCCATCGTGCCCATCGCGAATTTCGGCTCAGGGCTCTCGTGGCCCGTCTTTGTGGTGGGGCTGGTCACTTCTATGCGTCCGCTTTTGTATCTGGGCATCGGGTTGTTTTCGGCGGCGGTCCTCTTTCAGTTGGTGACGCTGCCTGTGGAGCTGAACGCATCCGCCCGGGCATTGCGCCTGCTCACAGCCGACGGGATCTTGACGGAGCAAGAGGTCCCGGGGGCGCGCAAAGTGCTGGGGGCTGCGGCGCTGACCTATGTGGCGGCTTTGGCGTCTTCTATTTTGCAATTGGTCCGTTTGTTGGTTTTAGCCGGAGGGAGAGATCGTGAATAAAGGGTATCAGGAGAGGGAGATCATTCTGGGATTACTGTTGGAGATCAACGAGGAAGGGGTGTACTGCCACAAGGCTATCGGCGATGCACTGAAAAAGTACCAGTTCCTGCCCAAACGGGACAGGGCATTCATCACCAGGGTCTGTGAGGGGACCGTGGAATATGCGATCCAGATCGATTACATCATCAATTATTTTTCAAAGATCAAGACGGCGGATATGAAACCGGTGATCCGCGAGATATTAAGGAGCGCGGTCTATCAGCTCTTATATATGGACAGCGTTCCGGACGCGGCAGTCTGCAATGAGGCTGTCAAGCTGGCGCAGAAGAAGGGATTCTACAACCTGAAACCTTTTGTCAACGGCGTGCTGCGCACGGTCGCGCGGCAGAAAAATGAGATACAATATCCGTCCAAAGAAACGCCGGTGGCGTATTTAAGCGCCCGCTATTCCATGCCGGAACGTCTGGTGGGACGGTGGGTGGAGGCCTACGGGGCGGAGATCACCCGGGAGATGCTCCGGAGTTTCTTAAAAGAGAGCCCGACCACGATCCGCTGCATACAGAACCACAATTCCCAGGAAAAGACTTTGGAGAGCCTGCGTGAGCAGCATGTCAAGGTGGAGAAGGCCCCCTATCTGGATTACGCTTTCTATATCTCCGGCTACGACCATCTGATGATGCTGGATGCTTTCTGGAACGGGCGTATCCAGGTGCAGGACTTGAGTTCCATGCTGGTGACCGAGGTCGCCCATCCGAAAAAAGGCGATTATGTGATCGACTTGTGCGCGGCGCCTGGCGGGAAGGCCCTGCATATGGCAGACAAGATGGGGGATTACGGGATGGTGGATGCCCGGGACATCACACCCCAGAAAGTGGAGCTGATCCAGGAGAACATCGCCCGCACAGAGGCGATCAATATACAGGCCCGATGCCAGGACGCCACAGTCTTTGACCCGGATTCTGTGCTCAAGGCGGATATCGTGCTGGCGGATGTCCCCTGTTCCGGTTACGGCGTGATCGGGAGGAAGCCGGACATCAAATACAAGATGACGACCCAGAAGCAGCAGGAGCTGGTCATCCTGCAGCGCAGGATCTTGTCCATGGCGGTGGACTACATAAAACCGGGGGGTGTGCTGGTCTTCAGCACATGTACGGTCGCCAGGGAAGAGAATCAGGATAATTATCAGTGGCTGCTGGATAATTTTCCGCTGGAAGCGGACAGTCTGGATCCCTATCTGCCAAAAGAGCTGCGCAGCATGACCACAGCCAGGGGTTATTTACAATTGCTGCCGGGTGTCCACCACACGGACGGGTTTTTCATAGCCAGGTTTAAGAAGGGGATGGTTTCATGAGCGGGCAGGATATCAGATCCCTCTACCAGGAAGAACTGATCCAGGTCGTCCGGGAGATGGGGGGACGGGATTTTCAGGGGAAACAGCTGTTTAGGTGGCTGCATCAGAAACAGGTGGGGAGCTATCAGGAGATGACGGACCTGCCCAAGGCGGTGCGCAGCCAGCTGGAGGAGGGATATCCGCTCACATCCTTATACCCGGTGGACACCCAGGTGTCCGCCCTGGACGGGACCCGGAAATTCCTGTTCGCCCTCGCGGACGGGCAGATGGTGGAGAGTGTGTGGATGCATTACCGCCACGGAGATTCCGTGTGTATCTCCTCCCAGGCCGGGTGCCGGATGGGCTGCCGTTTCTGCGCGTCCACGATCGGCGGGCTGATCCGGGGACTCTCGGCCGGGGAGATGCTGGAACAGGTCTATGCGGTGGGGCGTGCCATGGGAAAGCCTGTGTCTCACGTGGTGGTCATGGGCACCGGAGAACCGCTGGATAATTATGACCAGATCCTGCGGTTTATCCGGATCCTCAGCCATGAGCAGGGGATGCACATGAGCCAGCGTAATATGACGGTATCCACCTGTGGGATCGTGCCGCGGATCTACGATCTGGCCAGGGAGAAACTGCAGATCACACTGGCGCTGTCCCTGCACGGCGCCACCGATGCCAAGAGGCAGAAGCTGATGCCCATAGCAAAGGAATATCATCTGGATGCGGTCATGAAGGCCTGTGATCATTATTTTAAGAGCACAGGTCGGCGCATGACCTATGAATACAGCATGGTCAGCGGCATGAACGATACGGGTCAGGACGCGGCGGAGCTTGGCAGGCTCCTGCGCGGGAAAAACTGCCATCTGAATCTGATCCCTGTAAACCCGGTCAAAGGGCGCAGTTTCCGGCAGTCGGATAAGAAAGTTGTGGCCAGATTTAAAAATAAACTTGAAAAATACGGAATTAATGTTACTATTAGAAGGGAAATGGGCCGTGATATAGACGGCGCCTGTGGGCAACTGAGAAGGCGTCATATGGAAGAGCCTCCGGTGGCAGAGTAATGGAAAGAGAGAAATGTCGATGAGAGTGTACGCGGGCAAGGACATCGGGCAGCGGAGGCAGGTAAACCAGGATTATGTATATGCCTCCGTGGAGTCCGTGGGGAATCTGCCGAATCTGTTTGTAGTGGCAGACGGGATGGGCGGACACAATGCGGGCGATTACGCCTCCTCCTGTGCAGTGCAGGAGTTGGTGGATACGATCAAAAAGAATGCGGACTACAATCCCGTGAAGATCATACGCTACGGGATGGAGTCTGCGAACCTGAAAGTCTTAGATGAAGCTGGGAAATCAGAAGAAAGAAAAGGGATGGGGACGACGATGGTGGTCGCCACGATCATCGGGAATTATGTGTACGTGGCAAATGTGGGCGACAGCCGTCTGTATGTGATCCATCAGGGGATCCATCAGATCACAAAAGACCATTCCCTGGTACAGGAGATGGTCCGGATGGGAGAGCTGCGGGAAGAAGAGGCGCGGGACCACCCGGATAAGAACATCATCACCAGGGCGCTGGGCGTGGCCCGCTCCCTGGATGTGGATTTTTTTGACCTTGAGATCGGGCCGGATACGATGATCCTCATGTGTTCCGACGGGCTGAGCAACATGGTCACCAATGAGGAGATCGCGGACCTGCTGGAGCGGCCGGGGAATGTGAAGGAAAAGGGGAAAGCCCTGATCCGCCTGGCAAATGCGAATGGCGGCAAAGACAATATTGCAGTTGTGCTGATAGAACCATTTACCAAAGAGGTGGAAAAATGATAAAAGATGGAATGATCGTGGGAGAGCGGTACGAGATCGTAAGCAAAGTCGGTGCAGGCGGCATGGCTGATGTCTATAAAGCAAAAGACCACAAGCTGAACCGGTTTGTTGCGATGAAGGTCCTGAAGCAGGAATTTCGGGAAGACACAAATTTTATCAAGAAATTCAAGACAGAAGCCCAGTCCGCAGCAGGCCTGACCCATCCCAATGTAGTCAATGTTTTTGACGTAGGAGAAAGCCAGGGGATCCATTATATCGTGATGGAACTGGTGGAAGGGATCACCCTGAAAGAATACATCTCCAAAAAAGGAAAGCTGAGCGTGAAAGAGGCGACCAGCATTGCGATCCAGGTGTCTATGGGGCTGGAAGCCGCCCATAACCACGGGATCGTGCACCGGGATGTGAAGCCGCAGAATATCATCATCTCGACGGATGGGAAGGTGAAAGTGACTGATTTCGGGATCGCCCGGGCGGCCTCATCCAACACCATCAGCTCAAACGTGATGGGGTCGGTGCACTACAGTTCGCCGGAGCAGGTGCGTGGGGGTTACAGCGACGAAAAAAGCGACATCTATTCCCTGGGGATCACCATGTATGAGATGGTCACAGGGGTCGTGCCCTTTGAGGGGGATACGACTGTGGCCATCGCGATCAAGCATCTGCAGGAGGAGATGGAACCTCCCAGCGACTATACGCCGGACCTGCCGTTTAGCTTGGAGCAGATCATCTTCAAATGCACGCAGAAGAGTGTGGACAGACGTTACGCGAAGATGGAAGAGGTGATCGCGGACTTAAAACATTCCCTGATAGACCCGCAGGGGGATTTTGTGAAATTGGCTCCCCTGAACACGGACGGGAAGACCGTGGTGTTCCAGGGGGAGGATCTGGACGCGATCAAGAAAAACAATGTGGTGCGGGAAGTCCCCCCTCTGGCGGCAGAGGAGGACTATTATGATTCAGCGGAAAACGATGAGGACGGCTTTGACCTGGACGACGATGAAGACACGGGCAGGGGAATCAACCGCAGGCTTGAGAAGGCGATGACGATCGGCGGGTTCATCGTGGGCGCGCTGATCTTATGTGTGTTGATCGTGCTCATCGGCAATGCGGCAGGGCTGTTCAGCTTCGGACCCAGCCGTGATACAGATAAGAAAGAGGCAAAGCAGACGGAGAGTCCGGAAGAAGGGGAGATGGTGGAGACGCCGGACCTGGTGGGCAAGACGGAGGAGGAGGCGACCCAGATCGTAAAAGAGCTTTATCTGGGATTGCAGTATACGGAAGAAGAGACTTCGGATGTGTACGCCAAGGGCCTGATCTGTTCCCAGGAGATCGAGCCGGGCACGAAGGTACAGAAATATACGACCATAAAATATAAACTCAGCAGCGGCAGTGCCATGCTGAATCTGCCGGATGTGGTGGGTCAGTCGCAGGAGACGGCCGAGCGGACGCTGAAAGATATGGGATTCACGGTGAGCATCACCAAATCCTACAGTTATGACTATGAGATGGGTACGGTCATGAGTATGACTCCGGAAGCCGGTACACAGAGCACGGCTGGTGAGATGGTCACGCTGGAAGTGAGCATGGGCAACGAGTATGAAAATGCCATGGTGCCGGATGTGATCGGGATGGATGAGATGGCGGCGAAAGCAGCTCTGGCCGCTTTCAACGTGATCGTGGAATCCTCCATCAGCGATACCGTGGCCGAGGGACAGGTGATGTCCCAGAGCATTGCGGAAGGCGTCTACGTGGAGAAAGGCTCCAGTATCACGATCACGGTCAGCACAGGGACGGGGGCCACCCCCACCGAAGCGCCGGAAGACGGGGAAGGTGGGGATACGGCACAAGAGCCTGGGGATACGTCCGGGACCTGGAAGTGCACCCAGACACTGGATACGCCGGCCACTTACACCGGCGGGATGGTGAAGATGGAACTGGTGCAGGAGGTGGACGGCTCACCGGCGGTGGATACGATCATGGAAGGGAAGACGATCGATTTCCCGTATCAGCTGGATATCACCGGAGAACCTGGCGTCAGCGAGGGAACGCTGTACCTGTATGAGCAGATCGACAGCGATTACGTGGAACTGGGCCATTACCCGATCTCATTCCAGAAGGCGGAGTGATGCAGGGGAGGATCATCAAAGGGGTTGCAGGGTTTTACTACGTGCACATCCCGCAGAAGGGCCTGTATGAATGCCGTGCGAAAGGCATCTTCCGCAAGGAAAATAAGAAGCCGCTGGTGGGCGATGGGGTCAGGATCTGTATCCTGGATGAGAAAGACCAAGAGGGCAGCATCCAGGAGATCCTGCCCCGCAGGAATCAGCTGATCCGCCCGGCGGTTGCGAATGTGGACCAGGCATTGCTGGTCTTCGCGATGGAAGACCCCAAGCCGAATCTTATGCTTCTGGATCGGTTTTTGGTCATGATGGGGAAGGCGCAGATCCCGGCCTGCCTCTGTTTCAATAAAGCGGATCTGTCTAGCCAAAAAGAGAAGGAGCGTGTGGCGGGGATCTACGCGGGCAGCGGCTGCCCGGTGGTCTTCACCAGCACTCGGACCGGCGCGGGGATCAAAGGGCCAGGTGGGCTGGATGCGCTGCTGGAGGGGAAGACCACGGTGGTCGCAGGCCCCTCCGGCGTGGGAAAATCCTCGCTGGCCAACCAGCTGCAGAGAGAGGTACAGATGGAAACGGGGACGGTGAGCAAGAAACTGAAAAAAGGGCGGCAC
This sequence comes from Clostridia bacterium, assembly GCA_910575625.1. Classification (GTDB taxonomy): domain Bacteria; phylum Bacillota; class Clostridia; order Lachnospirales; family Lachnospiraceae; genus MGBC164599. Next base: position 338,196 of record CAJTFD010000001.1, on the reverse strand, counting down.
ACCACCCGGCATTCCCAGCTGATCCCTGTAAGGGTGGACACATACCTGGTGGATACCCCGGGCTTTAGCAGTTTGTATCTGGATGCGATCGAGAAGGAGGAATTGCGGTTCTATTTTCCGGAGTTCGAGGGATACGAAGGCCAGTGCCGTTTCCAGGGGTGCGTCCACGTCTCTGAGCCGGGCTGTGCAGTGCGCCAGGCTCTGGAGGAGGAGAAGATCAGCGTTTCCAGGTATGAGGATTATTTGGATCTATTTGATGAGATAAAAAATAAAAGGAGATATTAAACGAATGGAATATCAGTTATGCCCGTCTATTTTGTCAGCAGATTTTAACCGTCTGGGTGAGCAGATCCAGACACTGGAAGGACAGGGGCTCAAATGGCTGCACATCGATGTGATGGATGGGGATTTTGTGCCCAGCATCTCTTTTGGGATGCCGCTGATCAGATCCATCCGTCGGGAGTCAAAGATGTTTTTTGATGTGCATCTGATGGTCACGGAACCAGAGCGGTATATCCAGGATTTTGCAGCGTGCGGGGCGGATTCGATCACTGTGCACGCGGAAGCCTGTGAGGATCTGGAGCGGACGGTGGAGCGGATCCGGGATGCGGGTGTGAAAGCTGCGATCGCGCTGAAACCGGCCACATCGGTCATGGAGGTGAACTATCTCTTACATGATATCGATATGCTCCTGCTCATGACCGTGCATCCGGGCTTTGGAGGGCAGAAATATATTGAGGATTCCACGGATAAGATCATACAGGCCCGTCAGATGCTGAAGGAGGAAGGGGTGGAGATCCCGATCCAGGTGGACGGCGGGATCAATGAGCAGACGCTGCCTCTGGTGCTGGAGGCGGGCGCCAGCCGGATCGTGGCGGGTTCTTATGTCTTCGGAGGGGATATGATCGAAAATATAAAGAAGATCCAGGAGATCATGGATCCTTATGTGGACAGGGCCTGAGCGGGATGCGGGTCGTGCTGATCAGCGGGGGCAATATCCAGAGCGGGTCTGCCCTTGCCTTTTTGCAGAGAGAGAGAGTTGATAAGATCATAGCGGTGGACAGGGGCCTGGGATTCTGTCACTGCCACAAGATCACGCCGGATGCCGTTGTGGGTGATTTTGACAGCGTGGATGACCAGGTGGTGCAGAGTTATCTCGGCCGGCCGGATGTGGCTGTACGCAGATTGTGCCCACAGAAAGACGATTCGGACACCCAGTCTGCTTTTCACCTGGCGGTGGAGATGGGGGCGTCACAGATCACGATCCTAGGCGGGATCGGGAGCCGTCTGGATCATGTACTGGCGAACCTGGAGCTTTTATCATATGGGCTGACTTTGGGGATCCGCAGCTGTATGGTGGATGCGCAGAATCTCATATGGGCCTCGGAGGGGCCGCGCGTTGTCTTAAAGCGCAAGGAACAGTGGGGGAAGTATGTCTCCATGTTTGCCCTGGGCGGACCGGTGGAGGGTCTGACGCTGGAAGGATTCCTCTATCCGTTGGAGGATCACTGTCTGACCAGCCGTGACTGCGGCCTGACCGTCAGCAATGAGATCCTGGCGGAAGAAGCTGTGATCACATTTCGGAAAGGCTGTCTGCTGTTGGTGATGTCAAAAGACTGAGGGTCTTTTTGCATACCTGGTCCAAATTCATTATACGGGAGGAAGATCTGGTGATCGTCCATAAAGATTTTTTATATTCAAGGAAGGAGAACAGGAGATGAAATTGGGGATCGTGGGGCTGCCCAATGTGGGGAAGAGCACCCTTTTTAATTCTCTGACCCGCGCGGGGGCAGAGTCTGCCAATTATCCGTTCTGCACCATCGACCCGAATGTGGGGATCGTGGCCGTGCCGGATGAGAGATTGAAGCTATTGGGGGATTTTTATCAGTCGAAGAAAGTGACTCCGGCGGTGATTGAGTTCGTGGATATCGCCGGGCTGGTGAAGGGCGCATCCAAAGGGGAGGGTCTGGGCAACCAGTTCCTGGCCAACATCCGGGAAGTGGATGCCATCGTCCATGTGGTGCGCTGTTTTGAGGATGAGAATGTGGTGCATGTGGATGGGTCGATCGACCCGCTGCGGGACATCGAGACGATCAACTTGGAACTGGTGTTCTCTGATCTGGAGATCTTGGAGCGCAGGATAGCGAAGACCACGAAGGTGGCGCGCAATGATAAGAAGGCGGCCAAAGAGCTGGCATTCCTGGAAAAGATCAAGAAGCATCTGGAAGCGGACCGGCTGGCGATCACATTGGAGCTTGAGGGGGAAGAGGAGGAAGCCTGGATGGGCGAGTACAACCTGCTCACCTACAAGCCGGTGATCTACGCGTCCAACGTAGCGGAGGCGGATCTGGAGGATGACGGGGCAGGAAATGCCTATGTGGGGAGCATCCGGACGTACGCCGGGGAGCAGGGCAGCGAGGTGTTTGTCATCTGCGCGCAGATCGAGCAGGAGATCGCGGAGCTGGACGATGAAGAGCGCAAGATGTTTTTGGAAGATCTGGGATTAAAAGAGTCCGGACTGGAGAAACTGATAAAGGCCAGTTATCGTCTGCTGGGACTCCACAGCTTTCTCACCTCCGGTGAAGATGAGACCAGGGCCTGGACAGTGAAACTGGGGACGAAGGCGCCTCAGGCGGCCGGGAAGATCCACACGGATTTTGAACGGGGGTTCATCAAAGCGGAAGTGGTCAATTACCAGGATCTGCTGGAATGTGGGTCTTATGCGGGAGCCAGGGAGAAGGGACTGGTGCGCATGGAAGGCAAGGACTATGTGGTACAGGATGGGGATGTGATCCTGTTCAGATTTAATGTTTAGGTGAGTGGATGGATATGTCGATACATTTCCCGCATCTGGGGATCCATCTCGGGCATGTGGGGAAGACGATACAATTTTTGGGCATCGATATCGCCTATTATGGGATCGTGATCGCGGTGTCTATGATCGCCGGGGTCGCGCTGGTCCTGGCGGAGGCCAGGCGGACCGGGCAGGATGAGGATTTCTATCTGGATATGCTGATCTTGTCGATCGTGATCGGGATCGTGGGGGCCAGGGCCTATTATGTGGTATTTTCCTGGGACAGCTATAGGGATGATCTGTTGGAGATCTTCAACATCCGCAATGGGGGGCTGGCGATCTACGGCGGCATCTTGTCCGGGGTTGCCACCGCGTGCATCTATACCAGGCGTAAAAAAATACCGCTGGGGCAGATGGTGGATACCGCCTGTCTGGGCCTGGTGCTGGGCCAGATCCTGGGCCGGTGGGGGAATTTCTTTAACAGGGAGGCTTTCGGCGGCTATACGGACAACCTGTTGGCGATGCAGCTCCCGGTGGATGCGGTGCGCCAGAGGGAGATCACAGCCCAGATGTGGGAACACGTGCAGAGTATCGGGGGCGTGGCGTACATCCAGGTGCATCCCACGTTCCTCTATGAGAGCATGTGGAATATCCTGGTATTGGCGTTTTTGCTGTGGTACAGGAAGAAGAAGCGGTTCCAGGGGGAGGTATTCCTCCTATATTTAGTTGGGTATGGGCTTGGTCGTGTCTGGATCGAAGGGCTGCGCACGGATCAGCTGAGGATGGCGGTCCTGGGGCTGCGATTCCCTGTATCGCAGCTTTTATCACTGATACTGGTGGTGGCAAGTGGAGGATTTATTGTGTTTTTACGTCATAGGAAAAAAGGGGAAAAATAGGTTACTGTCCACTGCATTGGACAGTAGTGAAAAATACACAAGAAGAAATGAGGGGAACAAGTGGAACAAAAAGCAGAATGGACATGGGGCGTGGAGGCAAAGAGGGAGAGCCTGCGCCAGAGTATCGAGATGAAGCGGCGGAAATTGGATTCCAAGGTCAGGGGAAGGGCTGACCTGTTGCGATGCCAGGAACTCAGCAGAGAACTGGATTATTTGATCGTACAATATCTTGATATGGAAGTGGGAGGATCATCGAGTGGGTGATCCTCCCACTTTTTGTGTCAGGGGAAGGGGACGAAAAAAAATATCTGCGCCTATCGTGGGGAAAAAATTCCTCTTGACCAATATGTGGTGGATAAGTGGGTGAATACATACAATATATAGTTGAATACGACAAAATGTGACAAGAACATGCCGATTTTTTTATCGGGATCATCCAGCTGGGCAAAATTTTTACCACTTGTGTTTTTTCTGGTTTTGGTATAGAATAGTCATACAAGTGGTAGAAAGTGGAGGATGGTGGTGGCTAATGGAGGGAAAGTGGCAGACTCCGACCACCGGGGGAAGCATTTGGGGAGAATAAATGATTTCCCATTAGAAGGTGAATTTACATGTTCATGGGAGAGTACAACCACACAATTGATACGAAGGGACGGCTGATCATCCCATCCAAGTTCCGCGAACTTCTTGGGGAAGAGTTTGTGCTGACAAAAGGATTGGACGGCTGTTTATCAATTTATCCTATGGACGAATGGAAAGCCTTTGAAGATAAGCTAAAGGCGTTACCACTTACGAATAAAAGCGCCAGAGCCTTCTCGAGGTTCTTTGTGGCAGGTGCTACTATGTGTGAACTGGACAAGCAGGGGAGAATCCTCGTACCGGCGACGTTGCGGGAATTTGCTGGTCTGGAGAAAGACGTGGTGCTCACTGGAAATATTACCCGGATCGAGGTATGGAGCAAAGACAAGTGGATTGAAAACAGTAATTACGATGACATGGACAGCATCGCAGAAGAGATGCAGGAAATGGGCATTGTCATCTGATGCGCACAGCAAGGAGTATGACATGGACTTTAGGCATGAATCAGTATTACTGGAAGAAGCGGTGGAGGGCCTGCGGATCAGACCGGAGGGCATCTACGTGGATGGGACACTGGGAGGCGCCGGACACGCAAAAAGGGTGTGCGGAGAACTTTCTGCCAAGGGGAGATTTATTGGTATAGATCAGGACCAGGATGCAATAATTGCTGCGTCCAGACGGTTGGAAGAGTATAAGGGGAATACAACGATCGTCCGCAGCAATTATTGTTACATGGTACAGGAGCTCGAGAAACTCGGGATCCAAAAAGTAGATGGAATATTGCTAGATTTAGGAGTGTCCTCTTATCAGCTTGACAGCGCTGAAAGAGGATTTACTTATAGGGAAGATGTCGCTTTGGACATGCGTATGGACAGGCGGTCCGAGAAGACGGCCCGGGACATCGTGAACGGATACGGCGAGAGAGAACTGCTCCATGTGATACAGGGGTATGGGGAGGAGCGTTTTGCAAAAAACATCGTCCGGCGTATCATAGCATATCGGAGGGACAAGCCCATCGAGACGACAGGGGAGCTGGCGGAGATCATACGGGACGCGATCCCCATGAAATACAAAAAGACGCCGGGCCATCCGGCGAAACGGACGTTCCAGGCGCTGCGCATCGAGCTGAACAGGGAATTGGAGGTCCTGCAGGATTCTTTGGAGGATATGGTCAAGATCCTGACGCCTGGAGGGCGGATCTGCGTGATCACGTTCCATTCCCTGGAGGATCGGATCGTAAAGAATATTTTTAAAAAATGTGAGGATCCCTGTACCTGCCCCAAGGATTTTCCGGTCTGTGTCTGCGGCAAGAAGCCGCTGGGGCGTGTACTGACCCGCAGACCCATCCTGCCAAGCCCAGAAGAGATGGAGGAGAACAGGCGGTCCAAGAGCGCGAAGCTGCGGATATTTGAGCGTGGAGAATAGTGTTCCGCAGTGTTCCATCCGAACAGTAGGGGGATATGATATGAAGAATGCATATATAGAGGGCAACACCGCCCGGCAGATACAGGCCCCGCAGCAGGCAGGACCGTATAAAAATTATCCGGTAGTCAGCAAGACGACCAGGAAGAACCGGGAGCGGGCACAGGGCATGACGTGGGTCTTTGTGGTGTTCCTGGCGGTCGTCTCCGTGGCCGTGCTGTATACCTGTGTGCAGTTTTTGCAGCTGAAAGCGCAGATCACAAACAGCGTGGAGACGATCGCGGAGCTGGAGAGCGAGTACAGCCAGCTTCGGGCAGACAACGATGCGTATGAGAGCCAGCTCAATGCTTCCGTGGATCTGGAAGAGGTGAAGAAGGCAGCCATGGAGCGTCTGGGGATGAAATACCCGGCCGACAACCAGGTGATCACCTACCAGATGCCCAAGGGGAGTTACGTGCGGCAGTTCCAGGATGTCCCAGATGCAGAGTAGGTGATCAGTCAGATATGAGAGAGAAAAAGAAGAGGAACCCTGTAAAAAAACTTGATACCAGGATGCGCAGGAAACTGCTGGCTCTGTTTGTGGTGATCGTGGCGGCTTTTGTATGCCTCCTGTCGCGCATCACCTATATCAATGCGGTCAGCGGGGATAAGTATAAGAAGCAAGTCCTTTCCCAGGCGCAGCAGCAGTATGACAGCCGGGTGCTCCCTTTCAAGAGAGGGGACATCCTGGATCGGAACGGGACAGTCCTGGCTTCCAGCAGCAAGGTCTACAACGTGATCATGGACTGCAAAGTGATCAATTCCGATGAAAAATACCTGGGTCCCACGGTGCAGGCCATGGTAAGCTTCTTAGGGATCAACGAGGAGGAGGTGCGCAATGTCTTAAGTGCAGAGGACACCAGATCCAGCCAGTACTATATCCTGGAAAAAGGCTTGGATATGGATAAGAAGAAAGCCTTCGAGGAATACACGGACACGAGCCAGGACAGCGGCCTCTCGGAGGAGGAGATCGAGGCCCGGAGCAACATCGTCGGCGTGTGGTTTGAGGAGGAATATAAGAGAAATTATCCGTTGGGGAGCCTGGCCTGCGATACCATCGGGTTTACCCTGGATGACGGGAACGCGGACTGGGGTCTGGAGGGCTATTATAACTCCACCCTGACCGGTGTGGATGGCAGGAGATATGGCTATTTCAGCAGCGATTCCACCGTGGAGCAGAACATCATACAGCCCACGGACGGCAAGACGATCAAGACTACGATCGATGTGGGAATCCAGCGGATCGTAGAGAAATATATACAGGCGTTCATGCAGGCCATGGGTTCCGAGGAGCTGGGAGTGATCCTCATGGATCCGGACAATGGGGAAGTCCTGGCCCTGGGCACCCGGGATTTTTACGACCTCAATGACCCACGGGATTTGACCGGGCGGTACACACAGCAGGAGATCGATCAGATGTCCGATGAGGAGACGGTGGAGGCATTGAACCAGATGTGGCGTAATTTCTGTATCACCGATCCCTATGAACCAGGTTCCACCACCAAGCCGCTGGTGGTCGCGGCGGCCCTGGAATATGGTGTGATCCAGAAGGACTCCGTATTTGTCTGTGACGGCGGCTGGAGTTACGGGGAAGGGGACGATGAATACATCCGCTGTAACGGCTACCACGGGGAGCAGACGTTAGCCGAGGTGATCGCCAATTCCTGCAACGATGCGATGATGCAGATCGGGGCATTGATGGGCGGGGAAAAATTCCTGGATTCCCAGGCCATGATGAACCTAGGGGTCAAGACGGGGATCGACCTGCCCGGGGAAGGGGCCGGTGTGCTCCACACGCGGGACAGCCTGGGTTCTGTGGAGCTTGCCACGGATTCCTTCGGTCAGGGCTTCATGCTGACCATGATCCAGGAGGCGGCGGCCATCAGCTCCATCATCAACGGCGGCTATTACTACCAGCCCCACCTGGTCAGCAAGATCCTGGACAGTGACGGGAAAGTGGCAAAACAGATCACGCCCGTCCTCATGCGGCAGACCGTGTCCACAGATATATCCGCCAGTGTGCGGGAGCAGATGCGGGCCACGGTGGAGGGCGGCACCGGAAAATATTCCAAAGTGCAGGGATACAGTTCCGGCGGGAAGACCGGGACTGCGGAGAAGTTCCCCCGCAATGAAAATAAATACCTGGTATCCTTTGTGGGATTCGCCCCGGTGGAGGATCCGGAAGTGCTCATATACGTGGTCATCGATGAGGCCCATACAGAGAACCAGGAGAACAGCAAATTGTCCCAGTATATCGCCCAGGGGATCCTGTCGGAAGTCCTGCCTTATCTGAATGTGGAGCCGGATGAGTCCGAGGATGGCACAGTGCCCACGACGACGCTGTGGTCCGGCTTTGCGGGCCATCTCGGCGAGGCTGGGGACAATATGGGCCTGGGGAACACCCAGATCCAGGCCGGGACCGGCGCGGAGGATGAGCCAGTGCGGGAATCAGCCGCCGGTGGGACGATCCCGGAACCGCCGGAAGCGGATCAGGAGGTAGATCTGAACAACAACGCACTCAGCGACGGCATCACCAACGAAGATGCCGGATTTTGACGGCTGTCAGATTGTTTTTACAAAAATGATCTATGTCAACTGTATGCCACGGTTGGCGTGGATCATTTCTCAAAGACGATCCGGGCCGTCTTTTGGCTTTCAATGGTCTTTTTATGGAGAGACAAAAATAGATTAGTAGTATGAAGAGAAATAAGACATTCCATAAAAAGAAAGTCCTGGTGGTGTTTTTCTGCTGTACTGCCCTGCTGGCCGGTCTCCTGATCCGGCTCGTCTGGCTGATGGTGGTGCAGTCCGACTATTATTCGGAGAAAGCCCAGCAGCTCCATGAGCGGGAGAGGGACATCAAGGCGGCCCGGGGCCGGATCTTGGATGCCAACGGCGTTGTGTTGGCGGCGAATAAGACTGTATGCACGATCTCCGTCATACATAATCAGATCAAAGACCCGGAAAAAGTGATCGCCATGCTGGTAAAAGAACTGGGCCTGGATGAAGAAAAAGTGCGCAAACGGGTGGAAAAAGTCTCTTCCATAGAAAGGATACAGGCAAACGTTGAGAAAGAGGTGGGGGACCGGATCCGCAGCCATGGCCTGGAAGGGGTCAAAGTGGATGAGGACTTCAAGCGGTACTATCCACTGGACACCCTGGCCTCCAAAGTCCTGGGGTTCACAGGCGGGGATAACCAGGGCATCATCGGCCTGGAAGTCAAATATGAGGAATACTTAAAGGGGATCCCGGGCCAGATCCTCACATCCACAGATGCCCGGGGCATTGAGTTGGATGGGATCGGGGAGAGCCGGCTCGACCCGGTCCCAGGCTACGACCTGCAGACCAGCCTGGACACCAACATCCAGATCTACGCCCAGCAGGCCGCGCTGAAAGTCCTGGAAGAAAAACAGGCGGACAGCGTATCGATCCTGCTCATGGATCCTCAGAACGGCGAGATCATGGCCATGGTCAATGTGCCGGAGTTCGATCTGAACGAACCATTTACGTTAAACCAGACCGTGAGCGGCCAGATCAGCACAGAGGAGAAGCAAGATCTTCTGAATCAAATGTGGCGTAACCCCTGTCTGAACGATACCTATGAGCCGGGTTCCACCTTCAAGATCATCACAGCTGCGGCCGGATTAGAAGAAGGCGTGGTCAAACTGACCGACACATTCTCCTGTCCCGGCTACCGGGTGGTGGAGGATAGGCGGATACACTGCCACAAGCGGGCCGGTCACGGGGCGGAGACTTTTGTGGAGGGGGCGCAGAACTCCTGCAATCCGGTGTTCATCGATGTGGGGCAGCGTCTGGGCGTAGATGATTTTTATAAATATTTTAAGAAGTTTGGTCTTCTGGAGAAGACGGGGGTGGATCTGCCCGGGGAGGCCGGGACGATCATGCATGACCCAAAGAATATGGGCCTGGTGGAGCTGGCCACCGTATCATTTGGCCAGTCGTTCCAGATCACGCCGATTCAGCTGGCCACAACGGTCAGTTCCCTCATAAACGGCGGCAATCGGATCACGCCCCATTTCGGGGTGAGCATCAAGAGCGCGGACGGTACATATGTAAAAGAGCTGGAATACGATGTAAAAAAAGACATCATATCGCCGGAGATCTCCCAGACACTCAGAGGCGTCTTGGAGAGCGTGGTCTCCCAGGGGTCGGGGAAGAATGCCTACATCGAGGGCTACACGATCGGGGGCAAGACCGCCACCTCCCAGACATTGCCCCGCAGCGCCCACCGTTATATATCTTCGTTTGTCGGGTTTGCGCCCGCGGAGGATCCGCAAGTCTTGGGGCTGTGCATCATCAACAATCCCCAGGGGATCTACTACGGCGGGACGATCGCGGCCCCGGTGATCCGCAGTATTTTTGAAAATGTGCTTCCCTATTTAGGCTGTTAGTTGTATACTATATCTATATGTGCCTGGATGCTTTCAATGAGGCACAGATCAACGAAAGAATTGAAGAGGTGTTGTATGGATTTTCAAGTGACTATCCCGGTACTGATCGCGTTTGCGGTCAGCGTAGCATTAGGTCCGATCGTGATCCCATTCCTGCGCAAACTGAAAATGGGCCAGACAGAGCGCGCGGAAGGTGTGGCCTCCCATCTGAAGAAGGCGGGGACGCCCACCATGGGCGGGATCATCTTCCTTCTGGCCACCGTGGTGACCTCCCTGATCTACATCAGGGATTATCCGAAGATCACCCCGATCCTGTTCTTGACGCTGGGGTTTGGGCTGATCGGTTTCCTGGATGATTATCTCAAAGTGGTGCTGAAGCGTTCCGACGGGCTGCTGCCCTGGCAGAAATTCCTGCTGCAGATCCTGGTGACGGCGATCTTCGCCTTTTATCTGATCAATTACACGGATGTGCCGCTGACTATGCTGATCCCGTTCTGGAGCGGCCATTATTGGAACATCGGCCCTCTGGCGGTCCCGGTGCTGTTCTTCGCGGTGATCGGTACGGTCAACGGGGTCAATTTCACAGACGGGCTGGACGGCCTGGCTTCCAGTGTCACGATCATGGTGGCGGTCTTCTTTACGGTGGTCTCTATCGGCCTGGACAGCGGTGTGGAACCGATTACCTGTGCGGTGGTGGGGGGCCTGATGGGCTTTCTGCTCTTCAATGTGTTTCCGGCCCAGGTGTTCATGGGCGATACGGGATCCCTGGCTCTGGGCGGCTTTGTGGCCGGGACGGCTTATATGCTGCAGATGCCGCTGTTCATCTTATTGGTGGGATTCATCTACCTGGCGGAAGTGGCCTCGGTGATGATCCAGGTCAGCTATTTTAAGGCGACCCACGGGAAGAGGATCTTCAAGATGGCGCCGATCCACCATCATTTCGAGCTCTGCGGATGGTCGGAGACACAGGTGGTGGCGGTGTTCGCGGTCCTGACGGCTATCTTGTGCCTGGTGGGCCTGATGGCTTTGTAAATTTGTAAAGGGGTGGAGAAATGGATCTTACAGGTAAAAAAGTACTGGTGTTCGGTTCCGGCGTGAGTGGGATCGGAGCGGCGGATCTGCTGGCCGCGGTCGGGGCCTGTCCCATCATCTATGACGGGAACGAGGCTCTGGAAAAAGAGGAAGTGCTCCGGAAGATCAAAGGGGGGTACATACCGGACATCTATATCGGCGATCTGCCGGCGGAGGTGGAGGACAAGCTGGATTTTGTCATCCTAAGCCCCGGAGTGCCCACGGACATCCCTCTGGTGCGGGATTTTTATGAAAGAGGCATCCCCGTGTGGGGGGAAGTGGAGCTGGCCTATCAGGCGAGTCCGTCCCGGCGTGTGCTGGCGATCACCGGGACCAACGGGAAGACCACGACCACGGCCCTTCTGGGGAAGATCCTGGCGGATCATGAAAATTCGGTGTTTGTGGTGGGCAACATCGGCACGCCCTATACATCGGCAGCTCTGTCGATGAGAGAGGAGAGTGTGACCGTAGCGGAGATCAGCAGTTTCCAGCTGGAGACGATCGATACGTTTGCGCCTAAGATCAGCGCGATCTTGAACATCACCGAGGATCATCTGAACAGGCATCACACCATGGAAGAGTACATCCGCGTCAAAGAGTCCATCACCAAAAATCAGACAGCGCAGGATGTGTGCGTGCTGAATTATGAGGATGGGGTCCTGCGGTCCTTTGGGGAAAGGATGACCCCGCGCTGCGTCTATTTTTCCAGCCGAAGGGAACTCTCGGATTTATCTGCTGTACCCAATGCGTCCGGATCGATCTTCCTGCGGCACGCCGCCGACGGGACGTGGATCGTCTGGAGAGAAGAGGGCCGGGAGATCCCTGTGGTGGATGTGAGATCCTTACAGCTCTTAGGCCGGCACAACCACGAGAATGTGATGGCGGCGGTGGCCATGGCGTACAGCGCGGGCGTTCCCATGGAGGAGATCCGGGAGAGCATCTGCGCGTTCGCGGGCGTGGCGCACCGGATCGAATATGTGACGGAGAAAAATGGGGTGGTCTATTACAACGATTCCAAGGGGACCAACCCAGACGCGGCGATCAAGGGCATCCAGGCCATGGACCGGCCCACGTACCTGATCGCGGGCGGGTATGATAAAGAGTCGGATTACAGAGAGTGGATCCGCTCCTTTGACGGGAAAGTCCGCAGTCTGGTCCTGTTGGGACAGACCAGGGAGAAGATCGCTGCAGCGGCCCGGGCGGAGGGTTTTACAGATATCATCCTGGTGGAGGATCTGGCGGAGGCTGTCCGCGTCTGCAATGAGAAGGCACGGTCCGGGGATGCGGTGCTCCTCTCGCCGGCCTGTGCCAGCTGGGGGCAATTTCGGGATTATGAGCAGAGGGGTGATATGTTCAAGGAGTATGTACATAGATTATAATAAGGATGTTTTGAAGAGGAGCAGATATTGCCTTCGGAAAGAAAAACAGATAAGACCTTATTGATCCTTGTACTGATCCTGGTCATCCTGGGGCTTGTGATCTTATATAGTACCAGTGCATACAATGGGCGGGTCAGATTCCATGACTCCGCCTATTATTTAAAAAAACAGCTTTTCGCCACATCGTTGGGCCTCATGGGCATGTACCTGGTCTCCCGTGTCGATTACCACCGGCTGGTACAGATGGCGCCTTTATTTTACGGGGCATCCCTTCTGCTCTCCACGGCGGTGTTGTTCTTCGGGCAGGAATACAATGGGTCGAAGCGGTGGCTCGCCCTGGGGCCCCTCTCATTCCAGCCCTCCGAATTTGCAAAACTGGCCGTCATCCTGTTCCTGGCGGACCGGATCGAGAAGACGAAGGGGAAGACCACAGGTCTGTGGTTCATGTGTAAGATCATGCTGTGGCTGCTGCCGATCGTGGGCCTGGTGGGGACCAACAACTTGAGTACCGCGATCATCATACTGGGGATCGGGGTCATACTGATCTTTGTCTCCAATCCCAAATATCTGCAGTTCATCGGGCTGGGCGCGGGCGGGATCGGGTTCATGGGGATCTTCCTCGCCATGGAGAGCTACCGCCTGGAGCGGCTGGCGGTCTGGCGGGATCCGGAGAAATATGACAAAGGTTTTCAGACGATCCAGGGCCTCTACGCCATCGGCAGCGGCGGGATCTTCGGCGTGGGTCTGGGCAACAGCTTACAGAAATTGGGGTTTGTGCCGGAAGCCCAGAATGACATGATCTTCTCCATCATCTGCGAGGAGACGGGTCTGGTGGGGGCGGCCCTGGTCATGCTGATCTTCGGCCTGCTCCTGTGGCGGCTGATGGTGGTCTCCACCCACGCCCCGGACCTTCTGGGGGCCATGATCGCAGTGGGCATCCTGGGGCACATGGCGATCCAGGTGATCTTAAACATCGCGGTTGTGACGAACACTATACCGAACACAGGGATCACGCTCCCCTTTATCAGCTACGGCGGCACATCGGTCTTATTCCTGCTCAGCGAGATGGGCCTGGCCCTGAACGTGAGCCGTCACAAAAAATAGGGGGTGCGCATAGGATAATCCATGAGAGCGGAATTTTCGAGGTGTTGGATTTGAAAAATATCCGGATACGGGGCGGCCGTCCGCTGGACGGCACGGTGCACATACAGGGTTCCAAAAACGCAGCGCTCCCCATGATGGCCGCGGCTGTGCTGCACAGAGGGACGACAGTCCTGCGGGGCTGTCCGAAGATCACAGATGTATTTTTTATGGAAAAGATCTTGGAGAAAATGGGGGCCAAGACCAGCTGGAAGGGCAGTTCCCTCTATCTGGACTGTTCGAGTCTGGAAAATACAGACATACCGGATCAGTACGCCTGCCGGATGCGCTGTTCGGTCATCCTGTTGGGGGCTCTGCTGGGCCGTTTTGGCAGGGGAGCGATCGCGCCGCCCGGTGGCTGTGTGATCGGGGATCGGCCGGTGGATCTGCATCTGGATCTGTTGAAAACTATGGGGACCCACATAGAGAAAGAACAGGGATCATTAAAGGCGTACACGCCAAGTCTGCGCGGCAGTGTGTTCCGGTTTGGGAAGCAGAGCGTGGGAGCGACGGAGCACGGTATGATCGCGGCCGTCCTGGCGGAGGGGACCACCTGTCTGGAAAACTGCGCCAGGGAGCCGGAGATCTCATGGCTGGCAGAGTTTTTAAACAATATGGGCGCGTCCGTCACGGGAGCCGGGACAAAGAGGATCCAGATCCGCGGGGTAAAGGCGCTTCACGACAGTGTGTTTGAAGTGCCGCCGGACCGGATCGTGGCGGGGACTTATATCTGTGCCGCTGCTGCAACCAGGGGGAAGATCCGCATAGAAAACCCGCCGCTTACGGAATTGTCCGCGTTCCTGGGCGTCTACAGTAAAATGGGTGGACAATATGACAGCGTCGGTGGTAAACTGATAGCAGATGGATCCAGGGCCTGGGGTCCCGTCACCCGGCTGGAGACCGACGTGTATCCGGGATTTCCCACGGATCTGCAGTCACCGGTGATGGCTGTATTATCTCTGGCCAGAGGAAAGAGCCACATCCGGGAGAACATCTTTGAGGACCGTTTTCGGGTGGCGGAGGATCTGGTGCGCATGGGCGCGCACATCCGTATCAACGGCCGGGACGCCTATATAGACGGCGCACAGAGGCTGCGGGGCTGCCGGGTCAGGGCGCAGGAGCTCCGGGGTGGGGCGGCGCTGATCCTGGCGGGTCTGGCGGCTGAGGGCGAGACGACGGTGGAGGGCTTAGGATTTGTGGAGCGGGGCTATGAACATATCCAGGAAGATATCTGCAGCCTGGGCGGAGAGGTTGTGGTGGAGGGATCACTTCCTGTGAACAGTAACGAGGAGGATACTGTCAAGAGATGAGGAATCGCACATATTACTATGCAGGGAGAGAAAAGAAGAAAAAGCACATAGGGGCAGTCCTGGCCCTGCTCCTGGCCGCGGGTGGCCTGCTGGGGTTCTGGTCCTTTTTCAGGATACAGGAGGTGGGCGTGGTGGGGAGCACTCATTATTCCGAAGAACAGATAAAAAAGATCGTGCTGCGGGGCCCTCTGGCAGGAAATTCTGTCCTGGCCCCTCTTTTGTGTTCCAGGGACCGGACGGAGGAGATCTCTTTCATCGATGCCATTGATGTGAGTTATGTAAATCCCCATGAGGTGCTGATCAGCATAAAAGAGAAACAGTCCATCGGTTGTGTCCGCTACCTGGACTGCTACGTTTATTTTGACCGTGAGGGAGTGGTCATCGAGTCCACAGTGGAGAAGGATGGAGAGGTCCCCTATTACGAGGGGATGGAGCCGGGATCCGTCTGTATTGACCAGCCGCTGGCAGTCAGGAGCAGCCAGTTTTTGGATACGGCCGTCAATCTCTTCCAGATCTTCCAGACAGGCGTGGCGGACCCGGACCGCATCCGGATCGATGGGAAATCGGCGCTCACACTGTTTTACGGTGAGATCCAGGTCATGCTGGGGAAGGACAAGTACCTGGACGACAAGATGGCACGTGTGGACGCGATCCTTCCTATATTAGAGGGAAAAAAGGGCACGCTCCATATGGAAAATATAACCTCGGAGAGGAAAACGGTCACTTTTGAAAATGCGGATGGATCTGTTAGAAAAAATTAAAAAAACAAAGAAATGGTTGATAAATCTTGTAAAAAAATATATTATAAGATATAGAGAGAAAACGGACATGTCGCCTGACGGCGACATCACCATGAATGAAAGTCAGCTGCTCCGTGCTCTGCACTCCCGCAGCTGCCACCTGTATCCATGATCCAGGCTATCGCCCTACTCATTCATACAGGTTAGCCCGTCAAATGTCAGGCCGAGTGTGCAAACGCTTTTGTCCATCGTCCTGCCGCTTGCCGGGACTTTCAAAGTAATGTATGTAAAAAAACGTGACATACAAGATATAGAGATGGTGTAGGAAGTACCCGGACACAGTCCTGTTTTGCAAGATGAGAGGGGAGAGGTCTGCCGACGGGGAAAGCACAAAGGGGAAATAAAAAGGGGAATAAAGGAGGAAGTACGTTGTTAGAGATTATGACAAACGAGGCCGAGTCATCTGCGAAGATCATCGTGATCGGAGTTGGAGGCGCGGGAAACAATGCGGTAAACAGGATGGTGGAAGAAGCGATCGCCGGTATCGAATTTGTCGGGGTCAATACAGACAAGCAGGCACTTGCGCTCTGCAAAGCGCCTACGGTCCTCCAGATCGGGGAGAAGCTGACAAAAGGGCTGGGCGCAGGGGCGCAGCCGGAAGTGGGCAAGAAAGCGGCTGAGGAGAGCATTGAGGAGCTGAAAGCCTTGATGGAAGGTGCGGACATGGTCTTCGTTACCTGCGGCATGGGCGGCGGCACTGGGACGGGCGCGGCTCCCATCGTGGCCGGGGCGGCGAAAGAGATGGGCATCCTGACGGTGGGTGTTGTGACGAAGCCGTTCCGTTTTGAGGCTAAGACGCGGATGAACAATGCGTTGATGGGTATAGAGAACTTAAAAGAAAATGTGGACACGCTGATCGTGATCCCCAACGACAAGCTTTTGGAGATCGTGGACAGGCGCACCACCATGCCGGAGGCGCTCAGGAAGGCGGATGAAGTCCTGCAGCAGGCAGTCCAGGGTATCACGGACCTGATCAACCTGCCGGCTCTGATCAATCTGGACTTTGCGGATGTCCAGACCGTGATGACGAACAAAGGGATCGCGCATATCGGGATCGGTGAGGCGAAAGGGGATGAAAAGGCACTGGAGGCTGTGGAACAGGCGGTATCCAGCCCGCTCTTGGAGACCACGATCAAGGGCGCGTCCCACGCGATCATCAATATATCCGGCGATATCTCCCTGATGGATGCCAACGATGCGGCCAGCTATGTGCAGGAACTCACTGGGGAGGAGGCAAATATCATCTTTGGCGCCATGTACGACGACACCGTGGCGGATGCGGCGCGGATCACGGTCATCGCCACCGGGCTGGACGAGCCTCAGCCGAATAAACTGAGCGGTTACGGGATGCGCAGCACAGGGTCGCCCTTTGGCGGACCGGCCAACAGGACGACTGGGAGCCGGATGAATGCGGGCGCGGGTGCAGGAGGCGCAGCGGCCAAGAGCGCCACAGGCACGGCGGCGGGAAAGACAGCAGCCAGCAGAGGGACCATGCCCAATCTGAATATCCCCCATGTGGATCCGGTCGCACCGAAAGTGCCTACGAGCACTGTGCAGAAAAAAGATATCCAGATACCGGATTTCCTCAAACGCTGATCTTATCACTGTAAAAACATGCCGCCGGACAGGCGTTATGCGTGAAGGTTTCGGAAAAGAGCAGACTGCCTTGTGCGGTCTGTTTTTTATGAAAAAAGTGCATGATCGGCAGATCCCTGTGCATACTAAAGTGTGTACAATAGAAAAAAACAGGAGGTGGAGATCATGCCAGCATTAAAATGTTCAGCGATCACATGTATCTACAATAAAGAGGAGTTGTGTTCAAAAGGTGATATCAAGGTGACCGGCGACTCCGCGCAGACACCAGACCAGACAAGCTGTGGAAGCTTTCAGGAGAGAAAAGGGGACAGCATGACGGCATCCTGCGCCAGCGGATGTGGCTGCGAGATGATCCAGGTGGACTGTGAGGCAAGTAAATGTATGTACAACGATGACCGCAAATGCAGCGCATCCCAGATCGGCATCGCAGGCCCTAACGCGAGCAGCAGCCAGCAGACCATGTGCGGTACGTTTCGAAACAGATGAGATAGTGTGCGGCAATAGGTAGTTTACCTGAAAATAAAAGTCTGCGGTACGTGAAAAAGGCGTGCCGCAGACTTTTTGGCCATAAATGTCGGAGTTCTACATACGATATCAATAGCCGTCTTTCTTCCACATCCGCCGAAATCCCCCCGGCGACACGCCTTCCACTTTCTTAAACATCCGTGAAAAATAATTAGCGTCGTCGATCCCGCATTTTTGCGCCACCGCTTGGACCGGGAGGTCGGAAAAGCGCAGCAGGTGTTTGGCCTGGGTGATGCGCAGCTGCTGGATATAGCTGTTGATGGAGATCCCATAGGCCATCTTAAAGACCCTGGTCAGGTGGAATTTATTGATATAGAAAATCTGTGCCAGAGCATCCAATGAGATCTTTTCTGTATAGTGTTGGTCGATATAGTCTTTTACCGACTGGATATCACATTTAGAATGAGCACGCCCTGAGGGAAAATGGGCGGATGGATCCCAGCTCTCCTCCATCAGGAGGCTTAAAAGGGCGGTCAGTTTTTCATAGATCTTCATATCCCGGGTGTACAGGTCAGACGCGGCGATATCGTGCAGCTCATCTAAGAGCTGGCCGTATTTCTGTGGGTGCTGGGAGGTGAAACAGGGCAGTCCACCCCGCTGCCGGTATTTATTATAGATGCCGTTCATATTGGATCCGTAGAAATGGACCCATTTCAAACGCCACAGGTCATCAGCATCCGTCCGATGATCGTAGGGGCTGCGGCAGTCTAGGAAAGCACAGTCACCTGCGGATAAAAGATATTCCTTCTTTTCAAGATCAACCCTGCCCGAACCCTCCAGCACCAGGAAGAACAGATAGGAATCCAGGTTTTCCCGGTAGCTGGTATGGGGCCTTAGGGCTTTCAGCTCTCCGATCTCCTGGAGATGGATCGTATTGGCCTTTGCGAAAGCAGAGGCGGTGTAGATGATACGGTCGGATCGGACGACGGGGCCGTCGTCGAACAAGGCAGCTTTCATGGGCAAGACTCCTTTCGGATCTATCTTGATAGGTGATCGCGAAACAGTCATCTGTTGCTGTGAGTTTGGGCAAGATTTTGTGTATCTTGTCTAAACTCTGTATACGGGAGGAAAGTTTTGCAAACGCCTGTTATCTTGATCATAACAGGCAGGACGATAAAAGTCAATATTATGCTATAAATCCCCAATATGCTGCATGCATTGCCGCTCTGCGATGCGATATAATGATTCGAGAATATATGAAAAAGGAGAGCATTCCAGATATGAAGAAAGCATTGATCACAGGGATCACAGGACAGGACGGTTCATACCTGGCTGAGTTCCTGCTAGAAAAGCAGTACGAAGTCCATGGACTCGTCCGGAGGTCTTCTATATCCAATACAGGGCGGATCGATCATCTGATCCAGAAGGGCGCTATCACATTGCATGATGGGGATCTCTCAGACCAGTCCTCCATCGTGCGTGTCCTCAATATTGTCCAGCCGGATGAGATCTACAACCTGGCGGCTCAGTCCCATGTGCAGGTATCCTTTGACGCGCCGGAATACTCCGGGGACGTGGACGCGTTGGGGGTCCTGCGGATCCTGGAGGCTATCCGCATCCTGGGCCTTGCCGAAAAGACCCGGTTTTACCAGGCGTCCACCTCGGAGCTTTACGGCAAAGTGGAAGAGATCCCCCAGAACGAGCACACGCCGTTTCATCCGTACAGCCCCTATGCCGTGGCCAAGCAGTATGGCTATTGGATCACGAGAGAATACCGGGAAGCCTATAAGATCTTTGCGGTTAACGGCATCTTATTCAACCATGAATCAGAACGGCGGGGGGAAAATTTTGTCACCCGGAAGATCACCCTGGCGGCCGGGCGGATCGCCTGCGGCCTGCAGGAAAAACTGCAGCTTGGGAACATGGATTCCCTGCGGGATTGGGGCTACGCCAGAGACTACGTGGAATGCATGTGGCTGATGCTCCAGCATGAAAAACCGGAAGATTTCGTGATCGCTACGGGCGTGCAGCATACGGTGCGGGATTTTACAGAAAAGGCATTCCAGGCAGTGGGGATCGAGCTGCGCTGGGAAGGAAAGGGCTTGGAGGAAAAAGGGATTGACGTGAAGACGGGAAAAGTCTTGGTGGAAGTCAACGAAGCCTGGTTTCGGCCCACGGATGTGGACAACCTGCTGGGCGATCCCACAAAGGCTAAGACTGTCCTGGGCTGGGATCCCCAGAAGACCAGCTATGAAGAGCTGGTCCGGATCATGGCGGAGCATGACCTGAGGCAGGCGCAGAGAGAAGCGGCGATGGAAAGCGCGGCTCAGACGGGGAGGTAAGAATGGAAAAAAATGCGAAGATCTACGTGGCAGGCCACAGAGGGATGGTGGGTTCGGCCATCGCGCGCATGCTGGAAAAAGAGGGATATACGGATATCATCACAAAGACCCACCAGGAACTGGATCTGTGCAGACAACAGGAAGTGGAAGATTTTTTTGCAAAAGAGCGACCGGAGTATGTGTTCCTGGCAGCGGCGAAAGTGGGCGGGATCGTAGCCAATCAGGAGGCGCTGGCGGATTTCATGTATGAGAACGCCACGTTGGAGATGAACGTGATCCACGCCGCCTGGAAAAACGGCTGCAAAAAACTCCTGTTCCTGGGGTCTTCCTGCATTTACCCCAGGATGGCGCCCCAGCCCATGAAGGAATCCTGTCTGCTCACGTCAGCGCTGGAGCAGACCAACGAAGCCTATGCGTTGGCTAAGATTGCCGGTCTGAAATACTGCGAGTATCTGAACCGGCAGTATCAAACGGACTATATATCGGCCATGCCCACCAATCTCTACGGACCCAACGACAACTACCATCCCACCCACAGCCATGTGCTGCCCGCTCTGATCCGCCGGTTCCACGAGGCAAAAGAAAGCGGCGCCAAGGAAGTGACCTGCTGGGGAACCGGCAAGCCGCTGCGGGAATTTCTCTATGTGGACGATCTGGCGGATGCCTGTGTGTTTTTGATGGAAAATTATTCTGGCAATGAGACAGTAAACGTGGGAACTGGCAAAGAGCTGACGATCCGGGAACTGACCGAGCTCGTGGCGAAAGTCATCGGCTATGAGGGCGAGATCTTATGGGATGCCTCGAAACCCGACGGCACCCCCAGGAAACTTTTAGACGTGTCAAAATTGGAAAGGCTCGGCTGGCACTACAAGACGGAGCTGGAAGACGGGATCCGTCTGGCTTACGAGGATTTCCTACATAATCCAGTGAGGGCGCAGCGATGAACATCATCTTATTATCCGGCGGCTCGGGGAAACGCCTGTGGCCGCTGTCTAACGACATCCGTTCCAAACAATTTATCAAAATATTTAAAAGAGAAGACGGAACTTACGAGTCCATGGTGCAGCGGGTCTACCGCCAGATCCGCCAGACGATCCCCGGCGCCACCGTCACCATCGCCACATCCAAAACACAGGTTTCCTCCATCCGCAACCAGCTGGGGGAGGACGTGAACATCTGCGTGGAGCCTTGCCGAAGGGATACTTTTCCCGCCATCGCGCTGGCTGTTGCTTATCTGCGGGACGTAAAAGGCGTGGCCCTGGAGGAGCCGGTGGTGGTGTGTCCGGTGGACCCTTATGTGGACTCAGGATATTTTGAAGCCATCGCCCGGCTGGGCGCGCTGGCCGTTTCGGAAGACGTCAATCTGGCGCTGATCGGCATTGAACCCACTTATCCCAGCGAAAAATACGGCTACATCATTCCCAAAGATCCGGGTGCCGTCAGCGCTGTGGAAGCTTTTAAAGAGAAACCGGACAAGGATGTGGCTGGAGAATATATAGCAAAAGGGGCTCTGTGGAACGGAGGCGTGTTCGCTTTTAAGCTTCAGTATCTTCTGGAAAAAACACGTGAGGTGACGGGGCTTTTCGCCTATGAAGATTTGTTGCAGCAATACGAAGACCTGGAGAAGATCAGTTTTGACTACGCGGTGGCAGAAAAAGAGGAGCGCATCCAGGTCATGCGCTTTCAGGGGAAATGGAAAGACCTGGGCACATGGAACACGCTGACGGAGGCCATGGACGAGCATACTGTGGGACAGGTTCTCTGCAGCGAAACCTGTGAAAACCTTCATGTTATAAACGAACTGAACGTGCCCATCGTATGCATGGGCCTGAAAAATGCCGTGGTGGCCGCCAGCGCGGAAGGCATCCTAGTGTCCGACAAAGAACAGTCCAGCTACATCAAGCCCTATGTAGACAGAATAGACCAGCAGGTGATGTTTGCGGAAAAATCTTGGGGAAGCTTCCAGGCAGTGGACGTGGAGGAGGACAGTATGACTGTCAAGATCACTCTGAATCCGGGGCACGGGATGAACTATCACAGCCACGAGCGCAGAGATGAAGTGTGGACCATCGTCTCCGGGCGGGGCAAAACCATCGTGGACGGCATGGAGCAGCCGGTGCATCCGGGGGATGTGATCACCATAGAAGCGGGCTGCCGCCATACGATCATCGCCGAGACGGAGTTGAAAGTCATCGAAGTGCAGCTGGGCCGGGAGATCAGTGTACATGATAAGAAAAAATACAAACTGGACCGCTGAGCCTTTCCTGCTGAAACCAGCGGGAAAAGATTACCTGTGGGGCGGAACACGCCTAAACGATGACTTTCGAAAAGACATCCCCCTGTCGCCCCTGGCGGAAACCTGGGAGTGCTCCACCCATCCCGATGGCCTGAGCTTGGTGGCTTCAGGGGAACACGTCGGCAAAACCTTAAAACAAACGTTGGACGAACACCCGGAATATCTGGGCGAACATCCTTCCCATCCGGGCGGACTTCCCATTTTGATAAAATTTATAGACGCTAAGGAAGACCTGTCCATACAGGTGCACCCCGGCGACACCTACGCGGCGGCAAACGAGAACGGTTCTCTGGGGAAAACTGAAATGTGGTATGTACTGGATGCGGAGGGGGATACGCAGATTTCCTACGGATTCAGCCACGACATCACACGGGAAGTGCTGGAGAAAAGCTTGCGGGAAGGCAGTGTGGAAAAGTACCTGCAGAAAGTCCAGGTGAAAAAAGACGATGTATATTTCATCCAGGCCGGCACCGTCCACGGGCTGGGGGCCGGCGCGTTGGTGGCGGAAATCCAGGAATGCTCCAACATTACCTACCGAATGTATGATCATGGCCGGTTGGATAAAGACGGGAAACCCAGGCAGCTCCATATAGAAAAAGCGACGGACGTGGCCGATCTCTCCGGCAATGATAAGCCCCGGCAGCCCATGCGGACATTAAAATATAAAAAAGGCAGCGCATCGGAATTGCTGTGCCGGTGCAAATATTTCCAGGTAGAGCGGATGCTTCTCAACACCGAGCATTGCCGGGAAATGGTGGACTATCAGACCCAGGAAAATTCCTTTCAGGTTTTGCTGTGCCTGAAAGGCTGCGGTAGTTTCTTTATGGAAAAAGGCGGCTATCTCAATTTCTTTAAAGGCGACTGCATTTTTGCGCCGGCCAGGTCTGCGCCTCTGAAGTTGCATGGGAGAGCGCAGATGTTGGCGGTCAGTTGTTAAAAAACAAATAGATTGAAATTTATTGAAAATTAACGGAAATTAGCTATGGAAAAGTCTACGAAAGTATTGTATAATAAAGTCACTTTGATCATCTAAAACAGCAGGGTGTGTTTGGAATATGGAAAGAAAGTTTCTGTAATTAGCACACTCATTTTTTTGTATAATTAAGGAGAGGTTAAAATGGCGCAGACAAATAAGATAAAAAATCCGAAGAAAGATATTCAGCAGGAGACGCTGCCGGAGACAATTATGATCGGTGGAGTAGCGGTTTTTATATTTGCACTTTTTGCGCTTTATCCGCTTTATTTCCAGGATAAATATGCAAATATGGGAAGCGCAAAATACGATTTTTTCAAGACGGCATACACGATTTTCATACCGGTCATGCTGTTGGCGTGCGTGTGCTATCTGTTCCTGAAACGTAAGGAGCTTTCCATAAAAAAAATCTGTCAGGAAATGTTATTGACAGACTGGTTTGTGCTGGCCTATATTATTGTTTGTTGGATATCCTACGGGCTGTCGGATTATAGGGATGCCGCCTTCTGGGGGTATGACGGCTGGTTTATGGGCGTAATGACTCAGACCATCTTTGTGTTGCTGTATTTCTTCGTGTCTCGCTGGTTTTTGTGGCACTGGAGCTATTGGTGGTTCATCGCGGTTCCGTCTGCGGCTGTCTTTCTGTTGGGAATCCTGCACCGGTTCAATGTGGATCCGTTGGGGATGTATGAGGGGATTGATGAGGGCACGAAAGTTTTATTCCTCTCCACACTGGGACAGGCTACCTGGTATTCCAGCTATCTGTGTATCGCTCTGCCCATTGGCATGGCCTGTTACTGGTATAAAAGAGAAATGAAATGGTCCACGCTGTGGGGCGTGTTTGTCTGCATTTCCTTTGCATCGGTGGTAACGCAGAACAGCGATAGCGCGTTTATGGCTCTGGGAGGCAGTTTTTTGGTCCTTTTCTGGCTGTCATTTGGATCCAATGAGTATTTTATGCGGTTCTGGGAGCTGGTGGTTTTGTGCCTGGCATCTTTTAAAGTGATCGGGGTTTTCCAGAAGATTTTCGAAACGCGTACGGTGAAGTTGGAAGGATTGTCCACATTTTGTTCACAGAGCACGGCTACCTGGATTTTGCTGGCAGTTGCGGTTGTGATCTATGCCGCTTTGTATTATGTGCATACAAAAGGAACGATGGATATACAAAAATTCCGCATGGTCCGGAATATCCTATATATTTTGATTATGGTCGGCATTGTTGCGGTGATCATTTGTATTTATCTGGTGACGACAGGCAAGATTACAGGGACATTTTTAAATAATATTGGTTATCTTAACTTTGACGAGCATTGGGGAAACAATCGTGGATTTACCTGGAAATTTACTATGCGTATGTTCGGTGACTATGGATTTAAGGACAAGTTCTTTGGCTGCGGCCCGGATGCCTATGCCAGTGCGGCTTATGCCTATGACGCGGCCAGTCTGCAAGGATTTTGGGGAAATGCCGTATTGGCCTGTGCGCATAATGAGTGGATGAATTGTCTGGTGGATCTGGGGATTTTTGGCTTGATTACATACTTGGGTAGTTTTGTGACTGCATTTCTTGTATTTATGAAAAACTGGAAATGCCATCCGTTTATGGTGGGGGGAGCTGTTGCGCTGGTATCTTATTTCCTGCATAATTTCTTCTGTTATCAGCAGATTATCTGTACGCCGATAATATTTGTCATGATGGGCATCGGGGTAGCGTTGCTGCGGAGAAAAGATGAATATGTGGAAAAGTAAGGTGGGAACGATGGCGAATAGGTGTGGTGAAAAACAGTGAAGTTTATAAAAGAAAAGTGGATAAGACACAGATACCTGTTTGTAATATTTTAGGCGTGGATATTGCTGCTGTAAACATGGATTGGCTGTTGGATTTTACGCAAAAATATATCCAGGATTTATCTGGTGATTATCTGTGTGTGTCCAATGTGCATACGACGGTCACAGCTTTTGAGGACGAGGCGTACTGCGCCGTCCAAAACGGCGGTATTATGGCTATACCGGACGGCGGTCCATTGTCTGCAGTGGGGCGAAAGCGCGGCTATCCGCAAATGGAAAGGATCACAGGTCCAGACTATATGCGTGAGATTCTGAAATTTTCATTGGAAAAAGGCTACAGGCACTATTTCTATGGTTCCACAGAAGAAACATTGGATAAATTGCGGCGGCGCATAACAGCGGATTATCCGGGAGTCCAGATTGTGGGAATGTACAGTCCGCCGTTTCGCTCGATGACTGAAGAAGAGGATGTCGCCTTTGTAAAAGAAATCAACAGTGCAAATCCGGATTTTCTGTGGGTTGCGCTGGGAGCGCCGAAGCAGGAAATATGGATGGCGGCCCATCAGGGCCAGATTGATGCTCTGATGGTAGGCGTGGGTGCCGGATTTGACTACCTTGCGGGAAACATTAGGCGGGCGCCGAAGTGGATGCAGCGGTTCAATCTGGAATGGTTGTACCGCTTGATGCAGGAACCGGGTCGATTGTTCAAACGGTATTGGCATACGAATCTGAAATTTATTTGGGAAGCTGTAGTGAAAGGAAAATAATTTGCAGAGTGATGAATATAAGCCAAATGTGCTGATCGTACATAATTATTATCAAATCCCAGGTGGCGAGGATACAGTGGTCGCCAACGAAAAGCGGATGCTGGAAAAACATGGCCATAAGGTTGTCCTGTACACCAGGAGCAATTTGGAATTAAAAAAACTCTCCGGGACGCAGAAACTGATGCTGCCGTTTACGACTGTTTTTAACAGGCGAACCTACAAGGAAGTGAAGCGGATTATCCGGGAACGGCGGATAGATATCGTGCATGTTCACAATACATTGAATCTGGTCAGCCCTTCGGTGTATTATGCGGCGACTGCCTGCCATGTGCTGGTGGTGCAGACTATTCATAATTTTAGACTGCTGTGTCCGGGAGCCACTTTTTATCGCGATGGGCATATTTGCGAGGATTGTCTGGAAAAAGGGCTTTTTTGTGCAGTTAAGCATGGGTGTTACAGGGAAAGTCGTTTGCAGACGTTGGCGTGTGTGATCAATGCCAAATTTCATCGGATGACGGGGATTTACAAGAAGTTAAATTATATCTGTCTGACGGAATTTAATAAAGACAAATTATTGTCTTTTAAACAAATTTCTCCAGAAAGGGTATTTGTAAAGCCGAACTTTGTCGAAAGTATAGATAGCGAGATTGTTCCACTGGAAAAAAGGGAGGATCAATTTATATTTGTGGGACGCCTGGAAAAATTAAAAGGTGTGGATGTTCTGCTTCGGGCCTGGAAGATGATGGGGGATTCGGCTCCTAAGCTGCTGCTCTGTGGAAACGGGCCTATGGAGGAGCCATGCAAGGCGTATATTGCTAGGAATGGCTTGGAATCCGTGGAGATGATAGGATTTGTTCCGAATGCAGAAGCTAGGAAATTGATTGCGAATTCGAAAGGGCTTATATTGCCGACACGATGGTATGAAGGTTTTCCTATGTCAATTGTGGAAGCATTTTCTGTGGGGACTCCAGTGATTGTTTCGGATTTGGGAAATGCGGGGAGTTTGGTGGAAGAGGGAGTGACTGGATGCAAATTTATTGTTGATTCGTCAGAAGAATTAAAGAAGGCTGTGTTTCGAATAGTTGAATATCCATATATAATTATGAATGTTGAGGAAAAATATAGCGAGAGATATACGGAAGATCAAAATTATAAATATTTAATGGAAATATATTATAAACTAGTTGATTAAAATGTAAAAGCACTATTTTGATATGGCTGACTGAAAAAATTTTGGAGTTAAATATTAAGATGCGTATAGGATTGCTGACAACAAGTTTAGGGAATTTTGGGGAAAAGGGTTTTTATAATTTGCAGGAAGTAGGTTTGGCAAAAAATATGGATTCTTTTTTTGACGAAATTAAAATTTACAAATTAGTTTCCATTGATCAGGAAAAACGCGTAGAACAGGTTGAAGGGTGTGAACATTCTTTTATTTACTATATTCCGTCTAAAGGATTTGGAATTAATGGAAGATTAAATGTGCATATATTAGATCAAACATTGGATGTACTGATTTATTTTTCTGATACACAGTTTGTTGTGCCTAAAGTTTATAGATGGACCCAAAAAAACAATATTTGTTTTTATCCGTATATTGGTGTTATTAAAAGTCATAGCGAGAAAAAGATAAACAGGATTATAATGGATTTTGTATCGAAACGGAATATTGTTGTGTTTAAAAAATGTCATTGTTTGGTGAAGACGCCAAAAGTGAAAGAGGATTTACAGAAACTTGGCGTAAAAAAAATGACAGTTGTGCCGGTTGGCCTGGATTTAGATCTATTACAAAAAAATTATAAAGAATATGGGATAGATGAGTTAAAAGGTAAGTTTGGATATAAATATAAAACCAAAATAATATTATTTGTTGGTCGGATGGTTGAGGAAAAACAGCCAATACGTATGCTCAAGATTTTTTCTCAGGTGTCGAAAGAAAATGAATTATATAGACTTGTGATGGTAGGAACAGGGCCTTTGTTAAAGAGTATTGAGGAGTTTGTAAAAGATAATGATCTTTCAGATAAAGTACAGCTGCTAGATCGTGTTCCTAATAATGAGATATGGAAATTATATAGAATGGCTGATGTTTTTATAAATTTAAATCAATCTGAAATATTTGGTATGGCTATTTTGGAAGCCATGTATTATGAGTGCAAAGTTGTTGCATGGAAGGCACCAGGTCCTAATTTTATTATTGAAAATGGTGTTTCCGGTTGGTTAATAGAAAATGATGAAGATGCTGTTACGAAAATTTTGGATAGAAAAGCACTAGGTGAAGAGGCGAAGAGGCAGGTAATGTCTAAATTTACATGGGAAAGGACAGGATATATAATTAAGCGCTTGTTGGAGAATTCGGATGAAAATAGTAGTAATACTTACGTGTTATAATAGAAAAGAAAAAACAGAGAATTGTATTCGCACTCTTGTGTCGGGAAATCCTAATTGTGAGTTTGTTTTTGTTGTGGTTGATGATAACAGTTCAGATGGAACACAGGAAGTTATTAGTAAAATGAAAGACAAGTTTGATATTCATTTATTAAGAAGTTCTGGTAATTTGTTTTATTCTGCTGGGATGAGGGTAGGAATGCAATATGTGATGGATTCTATCAAGCAAATTTATGATCATATTCTTTTGGTTAATGATGATGTTACTTTTTTTGAAAAATGTGTTGAAAAGATGGCAGAGCAAAGTGCACAACAGGATAATGCCGTTATTGTTGGGGCAACGCATGATGGAAATGGCATGTTGAGTTATAGTGCAATAAAATATACAAAAGGAATTAGATATGAGAAATTAAATATAGATGAATGGCAAACAGAGGCTGATACATTTAATGGAAACTGTGTATTGATTCCTAGGACTATTTTTCTTCAAGTGGGTGTGATGGATAGACATTATTCACACTCCCTGGGGGATTTTGATTATGGATTATTAATAAAGAAAAACGGCCATAAAGTATATGTTTTTAAAAAATACGTTGGTATATGTGAAAATAATTCGGCAAAAGGAACCTGGATGGATACTTCATTGTCTAGAAGATTAAGACTTAAGAAAAAAGAGGACATTAAAGGGGCACCATTTAGACCCTGGTTTTATTTTTTGAAAAAGAATTTCGGAGTGGTTGCTGCAATTAAGGGAACCATTACTCCATATGTGCGAATATTAATTAAAAAATGAAATAATTTATGTCTTCAAGAAATTATATTAAAATAAATGAAAGGAAAACATGATTATAGGTATATCATGTAAATTAATACAAATGGAAAGTATACCGATTTATCAACCAAGTTTAAATGGAAATGAAAAAGAATATGTGATGGATTGTTTAGATTCGACATGGATTTCTTCTAAAGGAAAATATGTAGAAGAATTTGAAAGAAAATTTTCCGATTATATAGGTACTCAATATGGAGCGGCAGTAACAAATGGAACGGTTGCATTACATTTGGCATTATTGGCGTTAGGTATTGGAGAAGGGGATGAGATAATTGTACCTACATTTACCTATATTGCGTCTGTGAATGTCATCAAGTATGTAAATGCTACTCCAATTTTTGTAGATTCAAAATTGGAGAGTTGGCAAATGGATCCGGAAGAGATTAAAAAAAACATTACACCAAAAACAAAGGCAATTATAGCAGTTCATCTATATGGCCACCCATGCGAAATAGAGACAATAGCGAAAATTGCAAAGGAAAATGAGTTATTTTTAATTGAGGATTGTGCTGAGGCTATTGGATCTAAATATGGAGAAAAGAAAGTTGGAACATACGGAGAAGTTGCATGTTTTAGTTTTTTTGGAAATAAGACGATTACTTGTGGGGAAGGAGGAATGGTTCTAACAAATAATGCTACTCTTTATGAAAGGATGGGGCGTTTAAAATCGCAGGGGTTAGCAAAAAATAGAGAGTATTGGCATGATATAATAGGCTATAATTTTAGAATGACAAATATATGTGCAGCAATTGGAGTAGCACAATTACAACAGATAGATACCTTTATTGAAAGGAAAATTCAAATTGGACGAATGTACTCTTCTTATTTAAAAAACTTGCCTGTGAAAACGCATGAACCGGTAGGAAATGTATTGCATACCTTTTGGATGTGCTCTATTCTTGTAGATGATTTGAAAGATAGAGATTTATTGAGAAATTATCTTGCTAAAAATGGAATTGAAACTAGACCAACTTTTTATCCCATTCATACAATGCCAATTTATTCAGATAAATTCCAATATTTTCCTATAGCTGAATATTTAGGATGGCATGGTATTAATTTACCTAGCTGGCCGGGTTTAACAGACGAGCAGATTAGCTATATTTGTGAAATAATTCGATTGTTTTATGAGAAAATAAAAGTTAGTAAGGTGTAAATTTATGATTGTTAATTTAAAATATATAGTAAGAGAATTTGTTAGAAAAACTTATTTTCTGACAGTGAGAAAAATAATGCCAAATTCATTTGTATATGCTCGTGGAAAATTAGGATATTCTGGTGAACTGCAGAAAAGAATAAAAAAACTTGAAAAAAATATTTTGTCGGAATACAAAGAGACGCAGGATTCGCAGATAAAAGAAGTTATTCGGTACATATATAGATACGGTATCACTGGAATTTTTCCATATAGTTTTCCTGATTTTTATATTGGGAAAAATATTTTTGATATTAAATATGATTGTGATAATAATTTATATTATGCGATAAGAAATGGATATAAACTTTATTTAAATGAAAAATTTAAAAATTGGGTGGATGCGCTTAGTTATTATAAATCAATATTGAATCAGGAGCATGAAAAGAGTCCACATAAATATTTAGAAAAAAATGAAAAAATAGGCGGTGATTGGTTAATTGATGCAGGGGGAGCGGAAGGTTATTTTGCATTAGATCATGTTAATAATTTTGCGCATACTATTATTTTGGAGCCGGAAAAGGAATGGATAAGAGCTATGAATAAGACTTTTTTACCATGGAAAAATAAGGTATATATAGTAAATAAATGTTTGGGTGATATAGATACTGATACATCTATAACATTAGATACAATAAGGGAGAAATATTCAATTAGATATGATGAAAGCGTATCTTTGAAAATGGATATTGAGGGTGCTGAGCTAGCGGCTTTACATGGTGGAAGAAAATGGCTAGAAAAGGTGGAATCATTTTCTGGTTATATTTGTGCGTATCATAATCAAAATGATGAGAATGAGATTCGGGATTTTTTTACAGAAATTGGTGGATATAAAATAGAAAATACGAAAGGGTTTATGACGAATATTTATGATAAAAATCAACAATCTCCATGGCTTAGGCGTGGCGTATTGAGGATAAAGCGTACGGTTGTTCATTGATTGAGAGAGGATTATGAAGTGAAGAAAGTCGCATTTATTGGAGAAGGCATGTGTTCCTGGGATGGTGGGCTTGATTTTTTAGTTAATATTGCTAAAGTAATTAATAGATATAATGAATTTCAATGCATTCTTATATTACCCCGATATTCTTCTGGAATGTTGTTATTAAGAAAAATGTTTCGGAAGAATATTGTTTTAGAAAAAGAAAGGATAGATAAAGCAATTGAAACATTTTCCGATAGGTGTCCTGAAATACCCATCATGTTTTATAATAAAATCCCCCAAAAATTAGAAAGATATAAGGGGGAAAGGTTGGATAGGTTTTGTATTCGAAATGGAATCGATGTTGTTCTTCCAGTTTTAAGCAATGCTTTTCCTAAACTAAGGACACCATGGATTGGATATATTCCAGATTTACAAGAGCATTACTTTCCAGATTTTTTTTCAGACAAAGAAATCAATAAAAGAATCTTAGTTCGCCAGGATCAATTAAATTATTCAAAATATATTTTAGTTACCTCAAATACGGTGAAAGAAGACATATATAAATTTTTCCCAGGAAGAAAAAGCGAGTTGTTTGTTACGCCTTTTGCTCCTATTGCGGCAAAGGAATATATAAATACTTCTAATGTTGATATTGAAAAATATCATTTGCCGGAAAAGTATTTTATTATTTCTAATCAATTTTGGATGCATAAGTCGCACTTAACTGCATTTGAGGCATTAAAGGCTTTGCATCAATTGACCATGTATCAAAATATTCATATTGTTTGTACTGGAAAAATGGATGATTATAGAAATGAAGATTACTGTAAATCTTTGTTAAATAAAGTATGTGAAATGCGTATGGAAGAATTCATTCATTTTCTAGGCTATATTCCTAAATGTGATCAAATAGAAATTATGAAACATTCTATAGCCCTTATTCAACCTACTTTATTAGAAGGAGATCCAGGAGGATGTTCAACTTATGATGCTATTAGTATAGGCGTATCTTGTATTTTATCAGATATTCCAGTCAATAAGGAAGCGAAAAGGTGTAAAGATGTGACATATTTTAAGGTTCAAAATTATCAAAGTTTAAAAAACGAAATGGTTAAGGTTTTAGAAAAAAGAGAACAGAATATTAGTACAGGGTTTATAGAAAAACGAATTGAAGAAAATACGGCCATTTTGGGGGGATTTTATAAATCTATGTTGGAAGTGGTTATTAATAATTATTGAGTTATTATTAAAAATACTTTTAATTTGTGTTTGTTATTGTAAAGTTAGAGCTTATTGTCTGTATAAGGGGGTTAAAACCCTCGCCTTAAGGCGAAACCTTTAGGTCAGCCCCATAGCTTCAGGTTTAGGATAAATAAAAGATAGAGATACTAAACTTGAGGTGAAAATATATGGAGGATCATAGAAAGTCGTCACATTGCACGTATGATATCAAATACCATCTGGTATGGATAACGAAATATCGAAAGCCAGTGATCACAGGAAAGATAGCCTTAAGGACCAGGGAACTCATCAGGATGATATGTCAGAGCAATGAAGTGGAGATATTAGCGGGACATGTTGGGAGTGACCATATCCATTTGCTGGTATCCGTGCCGCCGCATCTGTCAGCCAGTAAGTTAGTGCAATATCTAAAAGGAAACACTCCACGAAAATTGCAGATGGAATATAAAGGATCGAACAAACAATTCTGGGGACGGCATATATGGGCGAGGGGATATTTTGTGGCGAGCAGTGGAATGTGTAACGGATGATGTGATCAAAGAGTATATCAAGAACCAAGATCTGCAAGAAAAGAACAACTCCGATAACTTCGAGATAGGATAAAAGAAACGTGTAAGGGATAACTATGAACGGAGACAGCTTTAGGCTGCTTCAGCAGCATACCGAACCTACCGGCTTTAGCCGGTAGTGGTTCAGTTATAAAGTGATTAAATTACTTTTTAGGAGATATATTAAGAATGAGGGTGAACAAATTTTGTGGTTTCATATATAATAAACAAATTCTATCAAACCAAGGATCTTTAAGTGAAAAAATTTTTAGTAAATTAAGAAAGGGTCTTTTAAAAAAAGTAGATCCTTTTGTTTATGTAGTTTTTTCTGATGGAAATAAAATGTATATGCCATTTTCACATGAATTACCGATGTATAAGAAATATAATCCGAAATTTATGAGTAATTTACGGTCGTTTGCGGGTGCTGTAAAGAGTAAAAATGGCAATTTGAATTGCTTGGATATTGGTGCTAATATAGGGGATAGTGTAATAGAAATAGGCATAAAAGATGCCAACTATCTGTTAGTGGAAGGAAATAAAAAATATAGTAAGTTTATTAAAATGAATTTGCAAAATAAGGGATATAAATATGATGTGATAGAGACTTATTTGGGAAGTGAAAATAAAAATACTAGTTGTAAATTAGTAGAAAAAACAGGGACAGGTAGATTGGAATTTGGTGAAGAAGGTGTAGAAAAAGAATTTAAAATACGGACAGTAGATGAATTGATTTTGAAAAAAGGATTTCAACCTAATTTTATAAAATTAGGTGCAGATGGTTTTGAAATTAAAATATTAAAAGGAACAAAATACGTTTTAGAACACTACCATCCTGCATTATTTTTACAATGGGTACCTACGCAATTAAGAAAAGCTTTTGATGATCCAATGGAGATTTTTGATTGTTTAGAAGAATGTGGAGTATATACTGATTTAAATATATATGATAATTTTGGCCATTTTTTAATGAATATTGGAATTAGCGATCGAAAAAAATTAGAACAATTGTGTTCTTATGCAGAATCTGAAGGGGGTAAAATCAAATATTATTATATTGCAGTAGAGAAAATAGAACGAAAAGCGTAAGGAAGTATTGTGAAACTATATGTAAGGGGGAGTAAATGGCTATTCCTGTTATTTTATTTGTTTATAAAAGATTAGAACATACAAAGCAAATGCTTACATCACTTTCAGCAAACACAATATCAAAAAAAACAGATTTATTTATTTTTTCTGATGCTGGCAAGGATTTGGAAGAACAAAAAGAAGTTGTTTCTGTACGTCAATATATTCATCAAGTAGATTGGCAAAGAAATTTCAAACAAGTAACTATTATAGAAGCAAAAAAAAACCAAGGATTAGCTCGATCCGTCATAGATGGTGTTACGCAAATAATAGAAAAATATGGAAGTGTAATTGTATTAGAAGATGATTTGGTTGTGTCAGATTTTTTTTTAGAATATATGAATAAGGCATTGAATTTTTATGGGCGAAGTAGTCATATATGGTCTATTAGCGGTTACTCATTTCCGATGAAAAGTTTAATTAATTATCCATACGATGTATATTTAGGATATAGAGGAAGTAGTTGGGGATGGGGGACTTGGAAGGATCGTTGGGAAAAAGTAGATTGGGATGTTAAGAATTATGATGATTTTATCCAGGATAAGAAATGGATTAAGAAATTCAATAGAGGAGGAAATGATTTGACTCCAATGCTAAAAAGGCAAATGGAGGGTAAGATAGATTCTTGGGGAATTCGATGGACTTTTGCTCAGAGTAATTTAAATATGTTTACTGTTTATCCAAAAGAATCATTAGTGGAGAATAAAGGACGTGATGGGACAGGAATTCATTGTGGGAATGATAAATCTTTTGATACAGTGTTGGCGAAAGGGATAGATAAATATAAATTTGAAGAACTTTCTATTGATAAGAAAATAGTGAGAGAATTTTGGAAAAAAAATAGTGATACGTTGGATAAAAAGGTAAAGAGAAAATTAAAAAAGATTCTGTATAAATGTTAGAAGGATGAAAGTAGAAAAAGTAGAAGTAAACAAATAAACACAAAATAATAAGTTTACTTAAAACTATATATTGTTAAAGAGGATTTTGCTGTAGAGGAGATGCAAAAGTGAAAAAATTTGCGCTAGAAAGGATTCCTGATGAAGCGTTTAGAAGACTGAAAGATGATTATATAAAAGAACAAACTTTATATAATGAAGCATTTATCTTTCATATTGGTGTTGGAGCTGGTTTTTATTCAGAAATAGGTGGAATGATGGAAGCCATGCTATATTCTTATTTCAAAAAAATTAAATTTATATTATTCGCGGATGATGCAAATTTTACAAAAAAAGGTGGGGGGTGGAATGAGTTTTTTGATTCTTTTTGTGAAGAAAATCATTGCTTTTTAAATAAGTTTGCTAATACTAGAAGCTTTAATGGGAATAAATGGAAGGTTTATTTACAAAGAAATTTAAACAAGTTTCTAAAAAAAATAACAGGGGTTCAATATACTACACAAGATTTTTTTGATATATTTATTGGGGATGATTTTAAAAAAACATATATTGAGTGGGAACTTATGTCGATTAATGGGAATGTGAGAAAAGAGTATGCAAAATTAAAGAAATTGGCCATGAGATATAATAAAGAAACTTGGAACGAAATGTATGGACTTGTGGATAATTTAAATTTGCCGGAAAATTATATTTCTGTTCATATCAGAGGAGGTGATAAAATCCAAGAAACAGGTAAATTGTTATCTGTAGATTATTGTTTACGCAGAATAGAAGAAATGTCTTTGATTGATAAAATAAAAAATATTTTTGTTTTTACAGATGATTACAGTAATGTGCAGGAAATGATGAAGAAGAAACCAGATTGGAATATATATACTTTAACAGGGAAAAATGAGCGAGGATATTATAATAAGGACTTTAATGCGAAAGACTGGGAATTCAAACGAAAAAATTTAGTAAAACTTTTTACAATGGTAGAAATTTGCATAGGTTCAAAGGTACATTTTGGGGATGAAGGGTCTTGTGTGAATAATGTGATTTATTCTTGCAAAAGTAATGAGTCATATGTTGCCCTTTAATAGATTGCTATATAGGTTTACAACTATATTGAAAAGGTGATTAATTATTCTATGTTCAGATAATTTTGGAGATTTGCAAAAATGGATAAAAAATATTGTATTGCTGTTGCAGGCACGGGCTATGTAGGTCTTTCGATTGCTGTATTATTATCTCAATATCATAAAGTATATGCAGTAGATATTGTTCCCGAAAGAGTTAAATTAATTAACGAGAAAAAATCTCCAATTGTTGACAAAGAGATAGAAGAATATCTTTCAACAAAAGATTTGGATTTAATTGCTACGTTAGATTCGGAAAAAGCATATAAGAAAGCAGATTTTGTTGTTATTGCTGTGCCTACAAATTACGATAGTCAAAAGAATTTTTTTGATACATCAGCAGTGGAAAATGTAATTGATTTGATTATGGAGAACAATTCAGAAGCCATTATAGTTATTAAATCTACAGTTCCCGTGGGGTATACTGCTGATATTCGAGAAAAGACAGGAAATAGAAATATTATTTTTAGTCCTGAATTTTTGAGAGAATCTAAAGCTTTATATGATAATTTGTATCCATCTCGAATTGTGATGGGTATTGATTTTGAAGATGTTCAATTAGTGGAATCTGCACATATTTTTGCGGATTTTTTGGTAGAAGGGGCTATAAAAAAGGATATTAATAGATTGTTTCTAGGTTTTACAGAAGCAGAGGCGGTAAAGTTATTTGCGAATACATATTTAGCTCTTCGGATAAGCTTTTTTAATGAATTGGACACATATGCTGAATTAAAGGGATTGAATACAAAACAAATTATTGACGGTGTGTGTATGGATCCACGTATCGGCGCTCATTATAATAATCCTTCTTTTGGATATGGAGGATATTGTTTACCAAAAGACTCGAAACAATTGCTTGCTAATTATAAAGATATACCAGAAAATCTTATTCAGGCGATTGTGGATTCTAATAAAACTCGAAAAGACTTTGTAGCTGATCGTATTCTAAAAATTGCGAATAATTATAGAATTAGCAAAGAAAAGCAATATGATGATTTTAAAGAAGTACAAATTACAATTGGAATTTACCGATTAACGATGAAAAGCAATTCAGATAATTTTCGTGAAAGTTCGATTCAGGGAGTTATGAAACGGATTAAAACAAAAGGAGTAACAGTAATTATTTATGAACCTTCACTTAAAAATGAGGAAACTTTTGGCGAATGTAAAATTGTTAACGATTTAAGTGAATTTAAGAAATTATGTGATGTTATTGTAGCAAATAGATATGATATTAGTTTAGAAGATGTAAAAGAACAAGTGTATACAAGAGATATTTTTTTTAGGGATTAGTTTAAACTATATTTTGGTGATTGTTTAGATATGTATTGAGGTATTTGTGTTTATGAAAATGAGGTTAATTGTATATGGGAAAACTGCAATCTATAAAAGAATATATAATTTTATTAAAAAAATGAGAATGTATAAATCTTTATTGTTTGTATAAGGGGGTTAAAACCCTCGCCTTAAGGCGAAACCTTTAGGTCAGCCCCATAGCTTCAGGTTTAGGATAAATATAAAGATAGAGATACTAAACTTGAGTTGAAAATATATGGAGGATTATAGAAAGTCGTCACATTGCACGTATGATATCAAATACCATCTGGTATGGATAACGAAATATCGAAAGCCAGTGATCACAGGAAAGATAGCCTTAAGGACCAGGGAACTCATCAGGATGATATGTCAGAGCAATGAAGTGGAGATATTAGTGGGACATGTTGGGAGTGACCATATCCATTTGCTGGTATCCGTGCCGCCGCGTCTGTCAGCCAGTAAGTTAGTGCAATATCTAAAAGGAAACACTCCACGAAAATTGCAGATGGAATATAAAGGATCAAACAAACAATTCTGGGGACGGCATATATGGGCGAGGGGATATTTTGTGGCGAGCAGTGGAAATGTAACGGATGATGTGATCAAAGAGTATATCAAGAACCAAGATCTGCAAGAAAAGAGCAACTTCGATAACTTCGAGATAGGATAAAAGAAACGTGTAAGGGATAACTATGAACGGAGACAGCTTTAGGCTGTTTCAGCAGCACACCGAACCTACCGGCTTTAGCCGGTAGTGGTTCAGTTTTTAAGGGGGATGGAGTTTTATATCAAAGTGAATGGATGCAATCTAAATTAGAAAATGCTATTGTAGATTCGGATGGTGAACCTATACCATGGTATACATATCCGGCGGTTGCATTTTTAAATGAATATGATTTATCAGGGGAAAGAGTCTTTGAATATGGAAGTAGATATTCAACGCTTTATTATGCGAAAAAAGTACAAAGTATTAAGACCGTGGAAAGCGATGAAAAATGGTATTGGATGATTTAGAGAAGAATGAAAGAGGGAAATAATGGTACGTGTTTATTGAGAGTCAAAAAAGAAGAATATTTAGATGCCATATTCAGAAGACTTGCAAAAATATACAATTATAATAATTGATGGACTATATAGAGAAGCATGTTTAAAAAAATCGGTAGATTATCTGGATGGTATTCTTATTTTAGATGATTCAGAACGAAACGAAAATGGGGACTTAAAAAGTTTTAAAAAAAGGAAATTTAAGGCTCTTAATTTTTGGGGACTTGCAGCGGGGATTTTTATATAAAATGTATATCTATTTATTATCGTCCTCATAATATTTTTGGTCTTTAATGTATTTTTCTTAAGTGAAAAAATACCACAGGTATTTTTTTATGCTGATTTAATATGGTTTCTAAACGCTCATGCCCCATATTTGGCACCACCATAAATGAAACTATGCAAGCGATAGGTTATTGAATTTGTTTTTGCCATTGTCTATACTATAACCAACGGCAAAGATCGTTTTAATTTTGGGCCTGCAGCCCGTTTTCCAAACTGATTTCAGGTACTCTCATTTGCACCACCACCTGTCCAGTCTCTTACGGCAGAAGGACGTACAGTAAAATGATAACAGACAGAGTACCGTGCCGTAAATTTACCCAGGAGGTCCCTTTATGGATAGGATTTACGACAATTGTTGTGGTATTGATGTGCACAAAAAACTCATCGTTGCCTGCTTTCGAAAAGGCAATAAGCAGGAGATACGGGAGTTTGGTGCAACAACCAGAGAGCTTCTCGAAATGGCTGACTGGCTCAAAGACGGCGGCTGTGAAATGGTCGCAATGGAGAGCACGGCATCTTATTGGAAGCCCTTGTATAACATTCTTGAATCGTCCGGCCTGAACGCTATGGTGATCAATGCCCGCCATATGAAAGCTGTCCCTGGACGCAAGACAGATGTTAGGGATGCTGAATGGATCGCAGATCTTCTTCAGCATGGGCTGCTCCAGCCCAGTTACATCCCTGATAAAGAGCAGCGGGAACTGCGTGAGCTGGTCCGTTACCGCAAGAGCCTTGTCGGTGAACGCACCAGGGAGCTCAACCGCCTCCAGAAGATGCTGGAGGGTGCCAACATCAAGCTGTCCGGTACAGTGTCGGATATCAACGGCAAGAGCGCGCGCAACATCCTGGAGTATCTCCTCACCGGTGCATCCATGGATGGACTGAAATATGATGAGATGTATGAACAGAAGATCATCGCCCATAATCTCAAGGCTACCAAGGAGCAGATCATAGACGACCTCAATGGTGTGATGAGCCCTCTCCAGCGTTGGATGATGAAGGAGCTCCTGGCGCACCTGGACGAGCTTAATATCCACATCAAAAATCTGGATGATGAGATCGACAGCTCCATGAAGCCGGAGGAAAAACAGGCTTCCCATGCCATCCAGGATGTGACTGGTATAGGGGATACCAGCGCACAAGCCATCATTTCCGTCATTGGCACGGATATGGGACGTTTTCCTACGGACAGGCATATCTCTTCATGGGCCGGATCATGCCCTGGTGATAATGAGAGCGCCAGGAAGAGGAAGTCCGGCAAGACCAGAAAAGGGAACTCCCTTTTGTAGACAACCCTGATCACCTGTGCACATGCAGCTGTAAAGAATAAAAAATCCTATTTCCATGCGCAGTTTATGAGGATCAGCTCCCACAGGGGAAAGAAGAGGGCCTATGTCGCAGTTGCCTATTCCATGCTCATAGCCATTTAGCATATCCTCAAAGACGGAGTGGTGTTCAGAGATTTTGGAGCTGATCATTATAACCAGTTCAACAAAGAACGCAAAATCAATGCGTATCTCAAAAAGCTAAAAGCACTTGGCTGGGAAGCCCCGGTAGTTGCCGCCTGAGTCTTCCAGACAGGCTCAAAAACTTCTTTTAATCTTGATAGGGGAAGTTTGCGCTTTTTTGGCTACCCGGAAGATTATGTTTCACAGTAATTTAACTTCTAAAATTATTAATTGGAAAAGTAGATATTTATGAGGAATAAAAGGAGTAATAAATGAAACAATTAGTGATTGAGCCAGTAGGTGGATTATGCAATAGAATCTTCGTCTTAAATTCAGCGTTAGAAATTTCTAGAAAATGCGGGATTGAACTAACTATATTATGGTGGAATAGAGCGGATTGTGGATGCAATTTTCAGGATGTTTTGGCTGCTCCTGAGGGTATTAAAATTATTAATAAAAAACGTTCAGCATTCGGATCAAAAAAGTTATTTAAAGAAAAAAGATGGAAAGATTCTTTTATCGCCATGCTCAGGGAGTTAAATTATAGAAATCATCAGTTTTTGAGTCATTTTCAAAGAATACCAGAAAATTTGACTTTTCAACTATATGATGATGATTTATGTGATTTTGTATATAAATATTTCATTAATAAAAATAAAGTTTATTTAGAGCAATGTATACTTCAATATGGAAATCATGTTGATTTTTTTCCTTTCTCAGATGAAGTATATAAAAAGGCAAAAAATATAAAGTATGAAATTGGAAAAAGGAGATATTATGGTCTGCATATTAGACGGACAGATCATGTATATGCTATTCAAAACAGTCCGACTGAATTATTTGTTAATGAGGTGGAGAAGCATTTAAAAAAAGAGCCGGATTGTATGTTTTTTTTGGCCACAGATGATAAAAAGGTAGAAAATTTTTTTAGAGAACAATATCCGAATAATATTATATATATTCCTGACAAAGCATATGGAAGAAATGGTGTATTTGCTATTCAAGATGCAGCATTAGATTTATTATTACTGTCACAATCGGAAAAAATTTATGGAAGTGTTGCCAGTACATTTTCTATTATGGCTGCTGCAATGGGGAAAATTGAATTATGTATATTAATGCGTGATGGAAAATTAGATTCAGAATGGCAAAAGATTTCACGTAGATACTTGTCAGATAATGTCCATATTTTATGTTGAAAATTAATATACTTTTTGAAAATAAAATATATTTAGGGGACGAGTTTTTATGAATGTTCTTTTTATAACGCATTATACAGGGTTGGGTGGCGCAAGTGTTGCTTTACTTAATTTAATAGATGGTCTTAAAAAAGAAAAAAGAGAAATTAATATTTATGTTTTATTACCAAGAAAAGGTGATTTGGAATATGAATTAACGAAGCGTTCCATAGAATATGATTTCATACCCTTTTGTGCAGGAGTTATATCAAGAGATTGGACATGTTCATGGAAATATCCATTAAAACAAATTAAAAATTCTTTTTTTCAAATTTATTCGGCATTAAAAATTTGTCCTTTTATAAAAAAATGGAATATTAATATTATTCATGCCAATTCAACTTATGTCCTTTGTGGAACATTGGCTGGTAAATTTATGAAAATACGTAGCATATGGCATTTAAGAGAAAATATATCAAGTCACTTTAATGCTGTATTTTTCCCTGTACCATTTTTAGTAAAATGGATTTTTAATAAAACAGATCGTATCATATCGGTATCCAAGTATATTAGTGACATTTATAGTGATTATAACGATAAAATAATTACGATATATGATGGCACGCATGTGCATTTACAGAAAGATAAATTTGATATACATGGGATAGTTAAAATTTTATATACAGGAGCGTTAAATACAGGAAAAGGAATTTTTGATATTCCGCTACTATGTAAAGCAATGGATAGTATTGAGCTTGAAGAATATCTAATTTATATGGTTGGAGTGGATAAAGAAAAATTAGAATATTTTGCAAAAAAAAATGACTGGGATCCAATTATACTTGATAAACTGATTCCGGTATCACGTTTTTCTAGGCAGGAATTGGATGAATTTAGGAACAAAATGGATTTCTTTTTCATGCCATCGCCAGATGAAGCATTGGGGTTAGTAACAACAGAGGCAATGATGATGGGGCTTCCAGTTGTTGGGGTTGATTCAGGAGCGACAAAAGAGTTGATTGGGAATAATGAGAGAGGATATAAGTATTCAGCGGGAAATTATATAGAATTAGGCGGTCAGATCCAACTCTTATTAGGAAATAGATATGAAAGATTAAAACGTATAGAGATGGCCAAAAAATGGGGAGAAGAAAACTTTACGGTAGAAATATGTTCTAAGAAAATATTTGAGTTGTATGTAGAATTAGTCGACAAAGTGCTCTAGTGGGAATTACTAGTTTTTTATGTAAGATTTAAAGTTAAAAATACTTACGAGCGTTTATAAATATGGAAAAAATTAAAGAAAAAACGCCGTAGATTGCTTGTTGATTTGGATTTTTGTTTTCATATAATATTTTAAGTGAGAAAAACTGAAAGGATATTTAAAAATGTTAAATCAAATTTTCTCTGTCTTAAATCGGAATCAGAAAATAAAATTGATCATATTATTTTTCATGATTATAATAGGTTCGGCAATGGAGCTAGTGGGAGTTTCGGCGATTATGCCTTTAGCATCTATTGCGACGGATTCTTCTCAAATAAATGAAAATGAATTATATATTGTTATAGGTGGATTTCTGAATTTACATTCAGCGGAAGATTTTGTGTTTGCTTTTGCAATATTTTTGATAGGGATTTATATTATAAAAAATGTGTATATATGTGCATTGAATTACATTATGTATAAATTTACATTTAACAATCGAGCAAAATTGTCTATGCAGTTATTAAAATACTATATTAACCAAGATTATTTATATCATGTATCTAAAAATGTGGCAGATATCCAACGAAATGTTTCTTCGGACGTTGGAGTATTTTGGGATTGTATTTTTGCGATTATGTCATTAGTTAATGAGTCAATGGTTTGTATCTTGCTTGTATTTTATCTAGCTGTTTCAGACTTAGCGTCTACAATGGGAATAAGTATAATTTTGCTTCTTTTTTTAGTGTTTTTCAATGGAGTGTTTAAAAAATATTCGGTTCGTTTGGGGAGTTGTATTCGTGATGTTGTAGCTGAACAAAATAAGTGGGTATTGCAGACTTTTTCGGG
Source organism: Clostridia bacterium (assembly GCA_910575625.1). Classification (GTDB taxonomy): domain Bacteria; phylum Bacillota; class Clostridia; order Lachnospirales; family Lachnospiraceae; genus MGBC164599. Next base: position 294,530 of record CAJTFD010000001.1, on the reverse strand, counting down.
AATAAAAGAGATTAAGGTTTCTAACTTGGAAGATTATTTCATAGATAAATGCAGAGCATCCTATGAAGGATATTCTCGGTTACAGCGAAAACAAAGTTTTATTACGAGTGTTCCAAAACCTGTAATGGAATCGGCATGTATTTGCAGTCTTTTGTTAGTGTTATGTATTAAAATATTAATGGGCGTGAATATAGGAACATTTGTTCCTACATTATCTGTATTTGTTGTGGCGGCATTTAGAATGCTTCCTTCATTTAATAGAGTTTCAGGATTTGTGGGAACGATTATGTACAGTAAGGCATCCATTGGAAATGTATATGAAGATATTGAGCGTATGAATGCAATGAAACATGAACAACATGGGGAAAAAACAAATCTATTTAGGTTCGATATGGATAATAATATATGTTTCAATGATGTGACATTTCAATATCCAGAAGGGGAAAAACCTGTGATACAAGATTTGTCGTTATGTTTGGAGCCTAAGAAATCCATAGCTTTTATTGGTACGTCTGGATCGGGAAAGACTACTATGGCGGATATTTTACTGGGAGTATTAAGACCCCAGAGAGGTACGATCACAGTTGGAAATGTGAATATTTTTGAACATTTATATTCTTGGCATATTCGATTAGGATATATACCACAAACAATCTATTTAATGGACGACTCTATTAGAAATAATATTGCTTTTGGAATTGAAAATTCTGATGAGGGAAAAATATGGGAAGCATTACGAGAAGCGCAGTTAGAGGATTTTGTGAAAAGATTGCCCCAAGGGTTAGAAACCAATATAGGAGATAGAGGAGTTAAATTATCTGGTGGACAAAGGCAACGTATTGGTATAGCGAGAGCTTTGTATACAGATCCAGAGTTATTGATTTTGGATGAAGCGACTTCGGCTTTAGACAATGAAACGGAAAGCGCAGTAATGCAGGCTATAGAAAATTTGAAAGGGAGTAGAACAATGATAATTATTGCACATCGTTTGACTACGATAAAAAATTGTGATGTGATTTATGAAATAAAAGATGGACAGGCAAAGGAAAAGGGTAAGCAAGAACTGTTTGGGGAAGGAACTGATTTATGAATTTAATATGCAATGCGTTTGCATTTATTAGTGAATATGAAACAGGACGCTTAGATGTAAATCGAAATAATGAAGACCAGATTAAAGAAATATATCTGAAGAATTCGTGTGTATCGTTAATATCTGCGAAAAGAATTAATCCTGAAGAAGAAGTTGCTCTTTGTACAAATATAGAACTTCCTAAATGGTGTGTTGATATTTTAGAGAAAGAGTATATTAAAATTTTTCTTATTCCTTTTGATTGTTTTCTGTTCAATAAAGATACAAAATGGTCTTTAGCATTTTATAAAATTTGTGTATTAAAGCATTTAATAGATACATACGATTTTGAGAATATATGCTTGATGGATTGTGACACAATAGTAAATAAAGAATTTGGGGATTTATGGGAAGAGGCTGCTTATGGAGTGTTAATGTATAATACGTTTGATACTTATAATCATCAAATGAGGAAAGAAATAAAAAAAGAGTTTCAGCGAATATTTCCATCTTGTGATTGCAGAAATAATGAATACTTTGCTGGAGGGGAGATTACAGGAAATAAGATATTTATTGAGGGATTAATCACTCTGTGTGAAAATATTTATGATATTATGCAGAAGAATGAGGGGGGGGCACAACAGTTTATGGAGACGAATTTTTTTGGTATGCAATTGATAAACTTAAGCCAGGATTGATCATTCCTGGAAATGGATATTATGAACATTATTGGACATATAAAGGTTTTCGTTTGATTTCGACAAACTTTTTTTATAAGAAAGTTGCGATCATGCATTTCCCTGTAGAAAAAAATAAAGGATTAAAAAAGATTTTTAATTATTATGTGCGTAAAGGGAGATTTCCAGAAAAAAGAATGCTTTGGAATTTTCTAGGACTTCCACAGCCTGACGGAAGAAATCCATATATATGGAGTATGTTGTCGATAGTAAAAAGTGTGTTGCTGGGAAAAAATAGCAGAAAATAGAAATTATAAGAGTGGAGAAGGTGGAAATGGACACTTACCATTTTAATAAAGCGGTTGCATTGGTTGTTTTTAATCGTCTAGACTGTGTTCAAAGACAAATGGAGATTTTGAAATCAGTAACTCCCCCCCGGCTTTATATTATCTCAGATGGGGCAAGAAAAGACGTAGTTGGAGAAGATGGGAAAGTTAAAGAGATACGTGAATATATTGAAGAGAATTTTAATTGGGAAGGTGAATTGATTAAAATATATGCTGATGAGAATATGGGGTGTGATGCAAGAAGTGTGACAGGGTATCATGAAGTTTTTAAAAAGGAAGAAGAGGCAGTGCTTTTGGAAGATGATAGTATTCCTTGCATAGATTTTTATAAATACATAGAGAAAATGTTAGATTATTATCGAGATATACCAGAGATAATGATGGTAACTGGGTTTAACACATCTTCAGATTATAGAGAAAACGGAAAAGATTACTTTTTTTCCTATTTTCCGTTAAAATGTGCTTGGGCGACTTGGAGGAGGGCTTGGACGCAATTTGATGAATGGAAAGAAAAGTATAGAAAGTGGGATGATTGTATGCTCTATGAGATGTTACCTCGAAGAGTAGCAAATATAATGAGAGTACGGATTTTATCCAATTATAATGGTTGGGCGGCATGGGATAGTATATGGGATTTTTTGATTTTCTATCAAAAAAGATATGGAATTGTTTCAGCAGTAAATTATGTTCAGAATATGGGGACAGGAAGAGAGGATGCGTTTCATCCAGGGGAATATAACCCGCTTTTTCTCCCATCATACGGAAAATTTCCGGAAAGTTTTTCTTACAGAGAATCTATAAAATGGGATAAAGAGTATGATTTTAAGCAGGCAGAAATAAGGTTTCCGGTAGGCTGCGATAAAAATTGGAAAAGGAATTATATTCGAGAGTGTTTACTTCGATTTGCTAAAAGGTTTTTTCCTAAATGGTTATATAATAGTATTAGTATAATGAAACAAAAAGATATGCAAAGGAATTAGAAAGGACTATGATAGAGTGCAAGATTTTGCTAACAAACAATATGTGTATCCGTCTCTTGATTTAATGAAATTTATTTGCTCTATTTTGGTAGTAATGATACATATAACACCTTTTGGAGAATATGAGTTTCTGAATTTTGCAATTCATAATTATGTAGCGAGAATTGCTGTTCCTTATTTTTTTGTTACTTCAGGATTTTTACTATTTAGGAAAACTTCTTATGATGATTTTAATATAAATTATACGTTTAAATATGTTCTTCGATTACTGAGAATGTATTTAATTTGGTCGGTTCTTTATTTTTATTTAAATTATAGAATTATAATAAATGATGAAAGAGGCTCATTACATGGAATATTGATTTATATAAGAGATTTTATTTTTGTTGGGAGTTATGGAGGATTATGGTATTTAAATGCTACAATTTTTTCAGTTATCCTGATTTCAATTCTTATAAAGAAAAAATGTTCTTTGAGGCATATTATTTTATTAGCAGGAATTTTATATATTTTAGGATTATTTGATCAAAGTTGGTTTGGATTAATAACGCCTCTTCGTCAGATACCAGAATTTTGGTTTGGGTTGAGATTGCTACAGAAAGTAATTGCTACAACAAGAAATGGGTTATTTGAAGGTTTTTTGTTTGTTGGTTTTGGGATGATGTTTGCATTTAATCTTATTAAAATTACTAGAAAAAAGGCATTATGGGGTTTTATAATATCTATGTTGTTTATGTTTATTGAAACTATTGTCGTTAGACATTTTAATCTTGCAAAACAACAAGATATGTATTTGTTTTTGGTTCCAGTTACATTTTTTCTTTTTGATCTTGTGCTGCATATGGAAATTAAAGAAAGAAAAATATATAGTATATTAAGGGAGCTTAGTGTTTTGATATTCTATATACATGTGTGGATAATTTTTATTGTAAATGAAAGCTTTGATTATTTAAATATAGATGTGAATAGTACAACTTTAAAATTTATTTTAGTGATTTTTTTGAGTATATTAGTTTCATGTGGAATTTTAAAAATTTCAAGGATGAAACAATTTTGGTGGTTTCAATATCTATATTCCTGATATTAAAAATATCTGAAAATATAAATGTTAATATTGGCGTTATTTTTTCGCTTACTATGAAACCCTGAACATATAGTTTTGAAGAAACTGTGAAAAAGCGCGGATTTCCCCTATGGTCATTTTATGAGGATATAAATTAGGCTGCTACCTCTGTCGTGACCATAGGAGCTTCCAAACCTAATGCTTTAAGCTTTTTGAGATAGGAGTTAATTTTTTTCTTTGTTGAATTGGTTATATTATTCAGCCCCTAAATCTTTGAATGAAACACTACCCATTAAGATGTGATATACAGCTATCAAAATGGAATGCGCAACGGATATGCACGTTTGCTGCCACGGTGGGTGCTGTATTCGCTTGAAGAACTGTACGTGGAAATATGATTCTTGCAATTAACAGCAAAATGGGCACAAACAACAAGTGTAGACTATAAAAGCCCATTGCCTTTGCGTGTTTTTCTAAATTTTCGTTTCCCTGCACTTTCATTATTGCCCGAACATGATTCAGACCAGGATGAAATATGGGCATCTATTTGGAAACACCCGTGTCGTTCCTGATTACTGCAATGATTGTCTGTGCGCTGGTATCCGCAATGCCAGTCTTTCTAGCTGACCAAATATAAGTATGGAGGCGATGTAGATAAAGCCAAGATAAGTTGATGCGAGTTCATCATATCTGGTAGCAATCCTACGATATGCTTTAAGTCTATGGAAGAGTTTTTCAATCAGATGCCGTTCTTTATAGGACCACCAGTCACAGTGACGCTGGAATCTAGCCTTTTTTCTTGATGGGATCGTGGGTTCACCGCCTTGGGCATAGATATGATCGATGAGCTTATCACTGTCGTATCCACGGTCGGTATGTACACTGCTCCCCTTAAGGTTTATATGTTCTAATACAGGGATTGCATGATTGATATCATTACGCTGTCCTTCACTGAGCATTATATAAAGAGGAGAGCCGTATGCATCTACGGCAGCATGGATCTTGGTACTCGGCCCGCCGCGGCTGTGTCCGATCTCGTTAGGCGGGCCATCTTTTCTGGCGCCGGCACTGTGCTGATGGGCTTGGACGATAGATGCATCCAGTGAGACCTCACTTAACTCAGCTTCAGTGGCCAGTAAATGGGAGATCCTGTCCAGCAAGCCGTTATCGACCCATTTGCGGAAACAGCTGTAGACACTCTTCCATGGGTCAAAATGATCAGGCAGATTCCGCCAGGGTGCACCGTTCCGCGCAATCCATATCATTGCGTTTAACATGGTACGAGTGTCTCTTAACGGCCGTCCACGTTTTCCAGTCCTTTCAGGGGGATAAAAAACATATGTTTTGTGCAATTTTTATTTTTAAGACACGCTCATAGAGAGATATCTCAGGCATGTTTCTTCCTCCTCCCTTTCAGATATAGATAGTATAACATGTATATCTATTTTTTCAAAAGGATATTTTGTCGGCGTCCATAGAACGCCACACCAAGGAACAAGATCCACGCCAGAACACTCACCCCCACCCCCAAATAAAACCCAGGAGCCTGATACACCAATTCCATCCGATGCATCCCTTCCGTCACAGCAATCCCCTGGAATCCCAGATTAGCCCGCAAAATTTCTTGCTTTTCACCATCCACATAGATCTTCCATCCTTTCTCAAAAGGAATAGCAAAAAGTACATATCCATCCGCCGGCGCATCCACAACCCCCTGCAGATGATCGTCTTTGACAGGCGCCTCAAAGGAGACAGCCGCAGAAGAAGCTACTGCATTATCCAGCGCAGAATTTTTGCTAGAAACCCCATCCAGGACCAAACGTTCCAAAATAAGATCCTGAGCCTTCTGCCTTCCGTTTGCCTTCAGATACTGGTCAAATTCCTCCCGGCTCACAGCATCCGAATAAAAACGTCCCAGCGAAACAGCATCCTCATTTTCATACACCTCAATATGCCCAAATTTTTTCAGCAGACGATACCCGCTCTTATCAAAAGGATCGTTCTCCTCCCCGCCCCGGGACAGCAGATAGCGGATACCGACCAGATCCGCAAATTCGTGTTCCTCCTTGATCATGCGGAACCGATAATGATTCTTATCGCCGAACCAGAAATCCGGGTAGAGTGTGGCTGTAAATTCCAGGATATTCCGATTGATGGTCGAGTTATACGTGCTCACACCCCGGTAACCCTGACAGAGGGAATCCATGCAGACGGAACTCACGTCAAAATCCTTCTCCACCCGATAAAATTCCGGGTCACGATCGCGCAGCCAAGCCAGGGCCTCCTGCACATCCGGGTCGTAGACATCGCCGAAATATTGAGTGTTGTCTTTTCGCAGGGTCAACCTCTCCAGTGTGGAGGTATATCCTTCGGAGACCATGTTGACGATCACCAGGCAAAAAAGGAGGCCGCATAAGATATTTTTAAGCTCCGCTCTGCGGCATTTGGCCAGGAGGACCAAAACGGCGGCCATCAGCACGCCTGTGACGCTCAAGATCAGCAGATTCCTCTTATGGGACAGGAATGTGATCGCGTCATATTTCCGCATAAAGACAAAACCGATCAGCAGCAGTGCCAGGCCCAAACCAAGGTAACTAAAGGTCCTTTCCCGGAACAAACTCTCCAGCATCTGCGCGATGATCAGGCAGAAAAAGGGCATCATGATAAACGTATGCCGGTTGATGGTGGTGGAAAATCCATTCATCACCAGACCGCTAAAAGGCAGGGCCAAGCAGAACCCCAGAAGGGCCAAAAGTCCGAAGCGTAGTTTTTTCTGTTTTCTGGGCATGGACATCCTGGGCAGGCAGAAGACATACTGGCAACCCAGCACCAGGAACAAGGTGCCGCAGAAGACGTTGGGGTCTTCGTAATAGTTGAACATGCCAGTGTAGAACACGTTGTCCTCCGTCACCTGTGTCAGCCCTTCCAGATAACTGGAGAAAAATTTATAAAACAGGGTCTTGTAATGGATGGGCGGGTAGGGATGGAGGGACTGTACGATGCGCTCCAAGATCCCGGCCTCACTCTCCATGCGGCCTGATATGCCGAAGATCGTAAACGCGGTGGGGAACATGGTGAAAGCCCCCATCCCGATCCCCAGCAGCATAGAGCCGTAGAGGATCCCCAGCATCCGGAATTTTTTTCTGCGAGGGCCTTCTTCCATGCCAAAGAGCCGGATCAATATGTAAAAACCCAGGCAGACGAACATCATGTACCCCAGATACGTGCTGTACACCGTGACCAGCCAGGTGGTGAGGATCAAAGGCAGGTAGATGCGCCGTCTGCGGATGCATCGCTCCGCGCACAAAAGCAACAGGGGCAGGCAGACTGAGGCCAGACCGAACTGGTAATGCTGTCCCCATACCATCAGGAAGCCGTTGAGGCCGTAGATATAGGCGGCGATACATTTTGTTTTTTTTGAAAAAGAAAAGCAGGACAGGTAGCCGTAGAAGACCAGTCCGGCCAGTACGATCTGGGCGACCTGGATATAGACCAGATACCAGGCGATGTGCTCCGGCCCGAAGAGCACGCCCAGGGCGTATACGACGACGAGGGCAGGGGCTGTCATGTTCAGATTGAACATATTTGTCCCGAAACCATTGTTGAAATCCCAGAAAGTGAACGTGCCCTCCCGGATGTGGTTTACGATCGTGTGGTAGTGCTGCAGGTATTGCTGGACGGTGTCGGAACCGATGTCCAGGCCCACAAAGACCCAGAGTTCATCGCCGAATATGAACCGGCGGTAGATGAAGACCGCGCTCATGAGCAGCAGGAGCACGACAAGGAGCGGCGCCTGTTTTTCTGTGGATATATATTTTTTCATAAGATCCTCCTTTGGATGGAATGTCCAGTCGGTCGCTAAGGTCTATCATACCACAGATGGATGGATCTTGCGAGGTGGACGGGGCTATTTTGTTGTCTGCGTGAGATGTTTTTTGTTTTCGGAGACCCGATGCAGTTCCATCTCGAAATCCTGCCGGTTTTTCTGGATCATAGTCTGGAGTGTCAGGCCGGCAAAAAGTGATTGGATGGACGCGATCAGGGTAAATCCGCATACGATCAGCGTGGGGAGGGCCGGGACCAGCCCCGTTTTAAAATACGTATGCAGGACTGGGATAAAAAAGCCTGCGGAGATCAGTGCCATCAGAAGGGCGATGATCCCGAAAAAGCCGATGGGCCTGTATGTACGGTATAACCGGAGGATCGTGCGCAGGACTTTGATCCCATCTGAATAGGTGTTCAATTTCGAGCTGCTCCCCGCAGGGCGGTCACGGTAATCAATGACGACATTTTCCACGGACATGTTTTTGTCGATGGCGTGGATGCTCATCTCTGTCTCGATCTCAAAGCCTTTGGAGAGCACCGGAAATGTTTTGACAAATTCATAGCTGAATGCCCGGTATCCGGTCATGATGTCCTTGATATCGTTGTGGAATAGAAAGTTGATGCTGCTGCGGACCAGAGAATTTCCAAAATTATGGAATGGACGTTTGTTCTCGGTAAAATATGTAGAAGACAGTCTGTCCCCGATCACCATATCCACATTTCCTGACAGGACGGCATCCGCCATCTTGCGGGCGCTCTCAGCCGGGTATGTGTCGTCGCCGTCCGTCATGATATAGCATGCGGCGTCGATCTCACGGAACATACGCCGGATCACATTCCCTTTTCCCTGTTGATGTTCGTACCGGACGATGGCGCCATGCGTTCCTGCGATCCGGTCAGTCCCGTCAGAACTGTTGTTGTCGTATACATAAATGACTGCTTCCGGCAGGATCTTTTTTAGATCCAAGATGACTTTTCCGATCGTCTGGCTTTCATTATAGCAGGGGATCAATACTGCGATCTTATCCATACGCTGAGTTCCTCCTAAAATTATATTATTGCATAGATCGTCAAAAGCATATCCGAAAACCTCAAATCCCCCCGATCAGCGTAAATTTACAGATAATAGAATGTCTGACTTTCAAAAAAGCGTTTCAAGGGGTCCGGGGGAAATCGCAATCCCCCGGCGCTTTTGGTACTTTTCTCGCAGAAAAGTACATATCCAAAAACTTGAGTGGCCGTGGATCGTACAGGATTTAAAGGGTTTTCAAACATCCTTTAGGCAAGGTAATACTGGATCATATCCAGTACAGTGATGCCGTTGAGTGTTAAAAGTATCATGAGAGGGATATTTTTGTTTTTATTGTCTGTGATGATATATCTTGTCTCCCTTTTCTTTTTGTCATTGTTATAGACGATCAAGAGCGCTGGGAAGATGATCAGCGGTATGAAATATCTTCCCTGGATGCCTTCAATGATCTCATTTTCCAGAGAGGTCCACTGGACATACAGGCTAGCGCAGATCAGAGAGGCGCCGCCCAGAAAGACCAGCGCCATGATCAACTGGTCGTACTTATGCGGCGCCGCGCCCAGTTTTTTGTGGCTGCAGATCTCATATACAAAAAGGATCAGGAATGCGATCCATACACTCGGTGTGATCTCTATGGACAATGCGCCCATATGGCTGCCGAACATCGTCTGTAAGAAAAAAATCGCCTTTTTCTATCAGGGTCCGTAGGACGATCCCGTAAAAATCCCCTATATGGGATAAGACATACTGGACCTGTTTTGGGGAATCCACGCCGGGTGTAAACTCAATGAGATAGCCTGAGGAGATCTTAAGCCAGATCAGGTTCAGGATGACCGAGACGCCAAAAATACTGAACTTAAGGATCAGCCCCTTTTTTCCCGTCCCGATCTTATGCTCTGGGATCATGAAGACCAGGAGCGCCAGGACGATGTAGACGACTTTACATAAAGAGACAGTCATGCAGAGGGCTGTGATGACGGCGATCTCCCTTTTTTGTATCCGGTCCCTGCGGCTGTAGCTGACATGGAATATGTACGCTGTGAGCGCCAGGCTCAGAGAGATCGTAAACCCGTCAGGAGCCAGGGAGATCATCTCCTGCATGGCCATAGGGAATGTCATGACCATAAAAAGGATCCTCTTACAAAAAGGCATCAGGTAAAGAGCCGACAAACATAAAAAGGCGTTCACCAGGAAATTCCCCCATTTTCCCGCATAAAAGATCGTCGAGGCACTATCTGTAAAAAAGCGCGCGATCTTGATCCCTGTCGCCTGGGGCAGGTAGCTGACAGGCGCATATAAGGAGACATTTGAGAAGACAAAGCATTCTGTATCGTCCCAGTCTATCGTATCTGATGTGGAAGAGCCTCCCAGCGCAGATGGGAGCATGTTTCCTCCGTTGTTGCCGAGGACCTGAGGTGAGATCAGATCCCCGCAGGAGATCTCAAATGCGCGGAAAAAATGGTGCTCTTCATCGGGAGCCATGTACAATGGGCATAACCACATGTAAACGCACCCGAGCGTGACAAAGATCGTACCCATGACCAGGACTTCATTTATACTCAATGCGAGCAGGGCAGTGATGACTAAAAAAATGATGAGAGCGATCATCAATACCTTTTTCCTGAGTTTCGCATCAATATAAGACAACTGATAGCATACAGATGTCTTGTTCAGAGGAATGCCATTGTGATAGCACATCCCTTTTGGCTGTGATGAAGTCCAGAGGGCGACCGCGTTGTCACCTTTGAAATCATCAGACAGGTATATGAAATATGAGCTTTTTTTCTGGATCTCTAAGGGTTCAGCTAAAGAAAACTCGTGGTATGCATTGTCGGCCAGTTCCGCTGTATCAAGCTGCCATTTGGCAATGGATCTTTCGTTTTCAAAAAGATGGATATGCAGAGTCCCCTGGTTAGTCTTCTCATATGTGCCAAATTGGATCGAGATTTCCGTGATGGACGTGATCCCGTCCATCTTAAGTTCCTGCACGATCTCATCGGTCCGATCAGAGAATGATATCGCCTCAGACATTTCCATTGGTTCGCTGGTGACCTCGAAAGCATCTTCCGCATGGACGAAAAAAGCGGAGATGATGACAAAGAGCGCGGCTATGTAGAGCAGGTCCTCTTTGTGTTTTAAAAATGTAAGGATTTTTTTCATGAGCTTGATCTCCCAGGTGTTTATGATCAGGTTCTGGAGAAAGTGTTTTAAGGGGTCCGGGGGAAATCCGCAATCCCCCGGCGCTTCTGGTACTTTTCTCGCAGAAAAGTTCACACCCAAAGACCTGAGTGGTCGTGGATTGTAGCAAATGTTCGTAATGATTAATTTATTTACAGAATTTAGAGGGCTTTCAAATACGCTTTAGAGCGCCATCCTGCCAGAGATCATCGTTTGCCGCAGCATCATGACTCTATAAGGAGACCTTTCACTGCAGGCAGAGCATGATCTCTGATCAGCTCGACGCATTTCATGACAAACAATGCGGTGAGCATGACTCCGGCGGCATACAAAACGATCATCTCCCAATACGTTTTATCGCCAAAAAAATATGGGACGATATTATAGATCACTTTCTGATCCAGATAAATATACAGGCTGTATTTTCCTAACCATCCAAAGATCTCAGGTGCCTTTTCTCCGATCAGACAAGAAAATGTTTTCTCTGAAAAAGTGATCAGTATACTGACTGATAACAGGATGACCATCTCGAAATCATACTTATAAGTATTGTATTCATATAACATATAAGCCGTGGCGATCCCATAGCCTGCCATTTCTATACAGCCTAACAGACATCTGCCCAGTCCCGTAAAATTTACTTTTTTGAGATACAGGCAGACGCCATATAAAAAGATCCCCAGATTGATCTCGGCAAAGGCGCGCAATTGACATTTATATGCGATCCCCATCCATTGATCGATATCCACGATATGACCGCATTCATGCGACAGATGACCAAGGATCATGATCGCGGACACAGGGGCCAACCAAAAAACATATGTTTCTCTATATCTCATCAACGGTACACAGATGAGCAGCGTTGACAGCATTAACGCCGATATATACCATGACGTTCCGATATAAGAGATCCCCCTGAATCCTGCATTCCGTAAAAACAGCAGATCAAAGATACTATAAAGGGCATCGCTGAGGATCGTCTGTATATCTACATTTTCGGATATCGCATGGATACCGATAAATGAGACCAGCCATGATATCCAGACGGGGAGCAAAAAAGGTTTTATCTTATGCCACATGTATTCCATAGCATTGCCATATTTCCTGTTGAGACAGGCGGCCGCTATCAGATAACCGGACACGATAAAGAAAAATTCGACCGCTCTGCTCCCTCCCAAAAAAGGAATGTGCTTATATTTCAGATCTCCCTGAAACATCATTTCCGAATGGCGCAGCATGATCACAAGTGAAAAAATAAATTTTAAAAGATCGATCATATGATTCCTTTTTTGCATTTTGGATCACTCCTTTATGTTAGAGCGTGTTTTGAAACCCGTTCCCATGATAAGCATCCCCATTTTGCGGGATATTTACTCCGGATCTTGTCAGCATAGCGACTGGTCCAAAATAGATTTCCCGCCAAATGTTGGATACATCCTGTGGAAAGCGGTTTTAAGCACGTTCTGTGGTGGCTGCAGCAGATCAATAAGTCTACTTTATGGCACACGGTATAAGGGCGTCTAGAAAAGCCTTTTTTTAAAAAAATATGTGGATTTCTGAGGATTTTTGTGATAATATGTAACAGATTGGATCATACATCCGGTGTGTCATAAAGTAGACATTATGAGACGGTCTTACATGTCCTTACGGAGCTTCCGGTAAAATGTGGATCTGCTCATATGGCTCCTGCCGAGGGCCTCCGCGAGACTGATCCGTTTCATCTGCCAGTCTTGTACGATCTTGGGGAAATCTTCGGGTGGTACGGCCTCGGGTCTGCCGAACTTGACGCCCCGTTCTCTTGCCGCGGCGATGCCCTGCCGTTGGCGGTCTTTGATATTTTTCCGTTCTGATTCCGCGACGAAGGACAGGATCTGGAGGACCAGGTCCGCGATGAACGTCCCCATCAGGTCTTTTCCGTTTCGGGTGTCTAAAAGCGGCATGTCGATCACGCAGATATCGATCCCGATCTTCTTCGTGAGGATCCGCCATTGATGCTGGATCTCCTCATAATCCCGCCCCAGCCGGTCGATGCTGAGGATGTACAGAAGGTCCCCTTTTTGGATGGTCTGTACGAGCCTTGTGTATTGGGGCCTGTTGAAATCCTTGCCGGATTGTTTATCCACGTAGATGTTGGGGGCGGGCACGCCCTTTTCGTGCAGTGCGATCATCTGGCGTATCTCGTTCTGGTCTGTGGCTGACACGCGCGCGTATCCGAAGATATTGTCCATAGTCTGTTCCTCCTGGAGTGTTCTGTTTATGAAAAGTGCCGATTCCTTTGATCATACGGGAGCGTATATTGTTTGCACAGTTTTTTCTGGTATAGTCTGTGCAGATGGGATCAAAACGATCCGTGCAGAGCTTTGGCATTGTCCAATAAAAAAGCTTTATAAAATGTAAATTTGTGGTATACTAAATGGGAGTGGTCAATGATCTTGATTTAAGAATGGAGGATATGGGAATGAAACTGACTTTGGAAGGATTAAAAGACCGTCAGGGCTGGGAGGCGGCGGGCATCGCGCTCCCATCCTACGACGCGGCGGCGGTGGCAGAGAAGACCAGGAAAAATCCGGTCTGGGTACATCTGGGCGTGGGGAATATCTTCCGCATCTTCATCGGCGGGATTGCGGACAAGCTGATCGGGTCAGGGCTGATGGACCGGGGGATCACCTGTGCGGAGCTCTTTGACTATGATGTGGTGGATAAGATCTATGCGCCGTATGACAACCTGGTCCTGGCGGTCACGCTCCACGGGGATGGCTCCACGGAGCAGAGAGTGCTGGGATCTTTGACAGAGGCGGTCAAGGGCCGATCCCAGGATGCGGCCCAGTGGGCGCGCCTGAAAGAGATCTTCCGGGAGCCGGACCTGCAGATGGTCTCCCTGACGATCACGGAGAAAGGCTACGCGCTGACGAAAGCAGACGGCACGTATTTTGATCATGTAAAGGCGGATATCGAGAACGGGCCCGAGAAGGCCATCAGCGCCATGGCCGTGGTGGCTGCCATGCTCTTAGAGCGGTATCAGAATGGAAGATCGCCGCTGGCTCTGGTGTCCATGGATAACTGTTCCCAGAACGGGGCCAGGTTCAGGAGCGCAGTCCTGGAGCTTGCCCAGGAGTGGGTAAAGCGCGGCTTTGCAGATGAGGGTTTCCTTTCCTATGTCAGTGATGAAAAACAGGTTTCGTTCCCCTGGACGATGATCGACAAGATCACACCCCGTCCCAGTGAGAAAGTGGCCGCTGACCTGGAAGCGGCCGGTGTGGAAGATATGCAGCCTGTGATCACCTCCAAGAACACGTATATCGCGCCCTTCGTAAACGCAGAAGGCCCCCAGTATCTGGTGGTGGAGGACAGCTTCCCCAACGGACGTCCGGCGATGGAGAAGGCCGGTGTGTACATGACGGACCGGGATACGGTGAACAAGTCTGAGAAGATGAAAGTCACGGTCTGCCTAAATCCGATCCATACGGCGCTGGGTCCCTACGGCTGTGTGCTGGGGTATGAATTTTTTGCAGACGAGATGAAAGATCCTCAGATGCTTGAGCTGGCGCGTCAGGTGGGTTATGTGGAAGGTATGGAAGTGGTCCCGGATCCGGGCATCCTCTCACCGAAGGCGTTTCTGGATGAGCTGATCGATGAGCGGTTTCCCAACGCTTATCTGGGCGATACCTGCCAGAGACTCTGCGTGGATGTCTCCCAGGGCATCGGGATCCGTTTCGGGGAGACGGTGAAATCTTACGTGGCCAAGTACGGGGATGCCAAGAGGCTGAACGCTATCCCGGTGGCGATCGCCGGGTGGCTCCGCTATCTCCTGGCTGTGGACGATGAGGGAAAAACGTATGAGCTTGCGCCAGACCCCATGACAGCGGAGCTGCGGGAGCAGATGGCGGATATCGTGGTCGGCGACTCGTCCAGCCTGAAAGACCAGCTGCGGGGGATCTTATCCAACGAGATCATCTTTGCCACGGATCTGTATAAGGCCGGGATCGGGGAGAAGATTGAGGAGATCTTCCGGGAGGAGATCGCAGGTCCGGGCGCAGTGCGCAGGACTGTGAAAAAATATCTGGCCGGTGGACAGGCTTAAGCCAAGATATATTTACATGGAAAAACGGACATGTCTGTGTGTGCAGGCATGTCCGTTTTTTCGTCATAGATCTGTCGTATGTGTGTATACGGTGTGTGCGATCGTCTCCAACAGCACAGGCACATCGATGGGTTTTGTCAGGTGGGCGTCCATGCCGCACTCGATGGACTTTAACCGGTCGCTCTCAAAGGCATCGGCGGTCAGCGCGATGATCGGTATATGAGACAGCTCCGGATCCTCCAGGCTGCGGATCGCCCTTGTGGCCGCACGCCCGTCCATGACCGGCATCTGGATATCCATCAGGATCAGGGCGTACTCCCCGGGTTTGGCGTTCCTGATCTTCTCAACGGCGATGCTGCCATTCTCGGCGGTGTCGATCAAAAAGCCCAGCTCCTCCAGCATCTCCGTCTCGATCTCCAGGTTGATCTCGTTGTCCTCCACCAGCAGGATCTTTTGGTCAAACAGCCGTTGCAGCACTTCATTTGAATCGGCGAAGACCGGATCTGTCTGGTTCTGGATGCGCAGCCGCAGGGTGGCGGTGAAAGTGCTGCCCACGCCCAGAGTGCTCTCCACATCGATGCTCCCCTGCATCATCTCTGCGATATTCCGGGCGATGGTCAGGCCTAAGCCGGTGCCGTGGATGCCGCTGAAGGTGGTGTTCTTTTCCCGTTCAAAGGGGTCAAAGATGCGTTGGAGGGAACTCTCGCTGATCCCGATCCCGGTATCCCGGAATATGAACTGGTAGACAATGTAGTCGTTTGACAACTTCTCAACCTC
Source organism: Clostridia bacterium (assembly GCA_910575625.1). Lineage (GTDB taxonomy): Bacteria > Bacillota > Clostridia > Lachnospirales > Lachnospiraceae > MGBC164599. The sequence goes on along the minus strand of CAJTFD010000001.1, from coordinate 278,503 downwards.
GCGGACGGTCAGGTCCACCTGGCCGTCGGTCTGCGTGTACGTCACGGCGTTATCCGCCAGGTATAGGAAGAGATGCCGGAGTTTGTCCGGGTCGCCGTAGATATCCGGATGTTCCAAGCCGGCGTCATCCAGCGTAAAAGCGATATTTTTTTCGGACGCTGGCAGGGACAGGGATCTGTGGACGTCCTGCAGGATGCTGCGCAGGCTGCATTCGGTCTCCGTGATGTGTGTTGTCCGTCTCTGTCCAGGATATCTCCAGGACTTTGTCGATCAGATCCAGGAGCTGTCGGCTTGAGGTCTCGATCTTCTCGAGATAGCTGCACATCGCCTCTGTGTCGTCCAGGTGTTTTTTGGCCAGTCCGGTAAAGCCGAAGATCGCGTTTAAGGGTGTGCGCATGTCGTGGGACATGTTGGAGAGGAAGGTGTTCTTGGCGAGGATCGCCAGTTTTGCATTTTCCAGCGCGCTTTCCAGGATCTGTTTCTGCTCCATCTCGCGCCGGAGTTCCTCGTCCACCCGTCGGTAGCCCAGGACGATCTGGGATATATGGTCTTTTTTGCTCACATTTACGATGCGCAGCTGCAGGTACTGGATCTTCTCTCCATTGATGACCCGGTAATTGATGTAGTAGGTCTTGCCGTCGGCCAGCCTCTTGCGGATGTATTCCGGTGCCGTGGCTCGAGAGAGCATCCCCCGGTCTTCAGGGTGGACCCAGGTGTCGATGTAATCAGACACGTACCAGAGGAACTGGCGTTTCTGGAATCTTTCGTCAAACTGGCGTTTCGTCCGGCTGCTCAGACGGTAGGGCAGGATCGTGTCGGAATCCAGATCCGCGTAGAGGATGGAGTCATAGTTTATGCTCAAGCCCTCGATCACCTCGAGCCGCCGCAGATGTTCCTGGTTGATCGAGTTTCTTTCTTTATTATATGCTTCGATCAGGTTGAGCAGATGGTTTTTCTTCTCGGTCGCGTCGCTGGCAAAGACGTAGAAGATGTCACCCACAGATCTATTGCGGATGAAATGCCCATAATCCTCGATCCAGCGTACGGAGCCGTCCTTGCGTGTGATCCTGTATTCGATGTAATCCAGGTCGTACTGGCTGGCGGCGATCTGCTCCTGGATGCTCTGTTCCACCTCTTCCAGATCGTCCGGATGTACGATCCCTCTGAAAGAATTCCCGGTCATGGCCCGGAACTCGTCCAGAGTCTCACATTGGAAGATACGCAGCATGGCCTGGTTGGCAAAGATCAGTTTTTCATCACCGGCCGCGTGGTAGATAAAAAAGCCGCCGGGCATCTCGTCCATGAACCGGATGATCTGGCGGACGATCAGGGTGTCGTGGGCCTGTCCATCGTCTGTGGATCTATATGGGGGGATGTTTAAAAGCGCTAATATATATTGGATCACCTCGGGGTCGATCGTTGACATGTTCATGGTAACACCCATTCTTTCTGCAGGATTGCTTTATCTTTACGGTTTAGATTTTAACACAAAATGCCGCCCCTGTCATCAGTTATCTTGTAATGTGTGCCCAAGCCTGCTATAATGCGGGGAGTGAAGGGGGATCTGCGATGACAGAGGATGAAAAGTTTATGGGGGAGGCGATCCGGCAGGCTAAGAAGGCTTACGCCCTGGATGAAGTGCCCATTGGATGCGTTATTGTATATGAAGGGAAGATCATCGCCCGGGGGTACAACCGCCGCAATACGGATAAGAACACCCTGTCCCATGCGGAACTAAATGCGATCCGCAAAGCCAGCCGCAAGCTGGGGGACTGGCGTCTGGACGGATGTACCATGTATGTGACGCTGGAGCCCTGCCAGATGTGTGCGGGCGCGATCGTGCAGTCTCGGATCCGGCGGGTGGTCATGGGCTGCAGGAATCCCAAGGCGGGCTGTGCCGGATCCATCCTGAATCTCCTCCAGATACCAGAGTTCAACCATCAGGTGGAGATCGAGGAGGGCGTCCGCGGGCCGGAGTGCTCAGAGATGATCAAAGATTTCTTCAGGAGCCTGCGGGAGAAGCGGAAGTAGCGGGATCTGCGGAATTTTTTTTCAGCATATCTAAAATGATATCCTGGGTGTACTGCTCCAGATTTTTCAGCTCGTCTTTTGTCAGGTCGTCCGGATAGATGGGCTGTCCGTACTCCAGTGTCACGTGGGCCGGCCGGATCATCGGCAGGTGGTCCTCGAAGATCTGGGAGGTGCCGCACAGCGCGATGGGGACGATGGGGCAGCCGGTCTTGGTGGCGATCTTAAAACTCCCTTTGTGGAAGGGCAGGATCTCCAGTTCGGATGTGCCTTTCGGGCGGGTCCCTTCCGGGAAGATGCAGATGGACACACCGTTTTTGATGTCCTCGATGGCCGCCAGGATGGTCTTCAAGCCCTGTTTGAGGTCGTCCCTATTGAGGAACAGGCAGTGGAGCAGGCACATCCAGGCATGGAGCAGAGGGATATGCTTCATCTCGTTTTTGGCGATGTAGCCGGTACAGCGGGGGACGCGCACATAGGTCAGCAGGATGTCAAAAAAACTGCGGTGGTTGGCTATGTAGAGGACCGCCGTATCTTTGGGGACGTTCTCTTCCCCGATCACCGTGACCGTGGAGCCGGTGATGCGGATGCACAGCCGAAAGACGGCCAGCACGATCTTCAGGGAGCTGGTATCCCGCAGCTCAGGGGAGAACTTTCCAATGATCCATTCGATGAGCAGGATCGGGATGGAGAGGATCAAAAATCCGATGACCACGATGCAGGTCAATAAAAATCGTATCATAAATATGTCACCTTCTTACCGTTTTTTCTAAATCTCATTATACGGAAAAATAAAGCGGGATGCAATCCTAAGATATGAAAAGTTTATACTTATTACAGAAAGATAAAAAATAATTTATGTTTTGCAAATATGTAGAATGATGTGGAAATGTGTGATATGATACCCATGTTGTCATACCTATTCCGACAACGGAAAGGGGGTGTTGGCATGGGTGCGATCATAGTATCCTTTTTGGTTGCTGTCGCGGCAGGCGTGGTTTCACACATCGTCTGCAAATGGCTGGATAGCAAAGAGCGTGACGACTAGCCTAGCACTCAAAAACCCAGGGGGTGACATCCCCTGGGTTTTTTGTGGTGCCGGCATGAGCGGCAGTATCCTTTTTATGTTTACCAGTATAGCATATGCAGCCGGGTTTGGCAATATACTATAATAATTTTTTTTCGTCTTTCATACAATACATAATGAGAACAAGATACAAGGTAGAACCATGAAAAGAACGATCCTAACCATGTTCCTGCCGGGTCTTCTCATGTGCTTCCTGTTGTTTGGATGCCAGGTCACGAATATGCGGTCCGAAGAGAAAAAGCCCTTGGAATATACGGTGGTGAAGCAGGAAGACATCCCGCCCGCCATTGGCAGCCTGATCGAGAGCAAGAAACAAGAGGAGTTCCAGATCACGTACCAGGACGGGGAATATCTCTATCTGCTGCGGGGGTACGGACGTCAGAAGACAGGGGGATACAGCATCCAGGTGGAGGAACTGTCCCTCTTTGCGGAATCGATCTTTTTCCGCACGTCTCTGGTGGGTCCGGCCAAGGAGGATGAGCCGTCCCTGGAACCTTCTTATCCGTACATCGTTGTAAAATTGGAATACCGGGACGCGCCTGTACAGTTTGACGGCTGAGGCGGCGCTTTCGGGAATATGAGTATGAAAGGGGTAGACGAGTGGAGATCATAAAAGAAAATGTGCAGATGTTACGAGTGAAGAGCGATGCGACCAACCAGATCACATTTGATGAAGATTATAATGTGCCGGATGCCAAACCGGATATCGGGCGCATGATCCAGCACAAGGGCACGGTCCAGGTGGATGAGGTGAGCCTAAGTGATAACCAGGCTTTTGTAAAGGCTAAGCTCATCGTGGAACTCCTCTATGTGGAGGAGCAGGAGGAGGGAAGGATCTGCAGTCTGAGCGCGGCCCTGCCCATCGAGGAGACGCTGAACCTGGAGGGGATCGAGAGCGGGGATAAGATGTGTTTGAAATGGGACATCGAAGATCTGAGCCTCCATGTGATCAATTCCAGGAAATTAAACATAAAATCCATCCTGTCATTTTTTGCCGTTGTGGATGAACTGGTGGAGCTGGCGCTGCCCACCGGACTGCGCCCGGAGGAGATCTCCATGAAAAAGAAGGCGGTGAAAGTCCTGGGGCTGTGCATACATAAAAAGGATACGGTACGGATGAAGGAGGAGATCGCCCTGGCCTCCAATAAACCAAACATCGCCCAGGTGCTCTGGAGCACGGTGGAGGTGCGGGGGATGGATATCCGTCCGGAGGAAGATAAGATCTTGGTCAAAGGCGAACTGTTTGTCTTTTTGCTCTACCGGGGGGATGAGGAGGGAAATCCGCTGCAGTGGCTGGAGCACTCCCTGCCATTTTATCAGGAGGTGGAGTGCCAGGGCTGCCGGATGGAGATGATCCCCAATGTGGAGGTCAGTATGATCCACCAGCGTCTGGATGTGCAGCCAGATTCGGACGGGGAGGAGCGGGTCATCCAGGTGGATGCGGTGCTGGAACTGGATATCCAGATCTACTGTGAGGAGGAGCATTCCCTTCTCATGGACGTGTACACACCGCTCAAAGAATGTGTGACCAAAGGTGGCTTGGAGCCGCTTGACAGTCTGCTGGTGAAGAATTTTTCCAAATGCCGGATCGGGGAGCGGCTCCAGGTCCGTGAGGTGCAGGGGAAGATCCTGCAGATCTGCCACAGTCAGGGATCCGTCAAGGTGGATAAGACCCAGATCGTGGAGAACGGAGTCCTGGCCGAGGGCGTGGTGTCGGTAAAAGTCCTGTATATCGTCAGCGATGATTCCATGCCGTTTTATTCCATGGAGACGCTGATCCCGTTCTCCCATGTGATCGAGGCGGTGGGGATCGATGAGGACTGCATCTACCATCTGCACACGGATCTGGAACAGCTCTCCACCACCATGGTGGACAGCAATGAGATCGAGGTGAAGATCGTGCTGGATCTCAATGCCCTGGTGCTGCATAGGCAGCAGGAATTCATCATCCGGGAGATCGAGGAGCATCCGCTGGATATCGAGAAGATCCAGAACATGCCGGGGATCACGGTGTACATGGTGCAGCCGGAGGATACGCTGTGGGACATCGCCAAGGCATTTTATACCACAGTAGAAGATATCTGCCAGCTCAATGGGCTGGAGGAACAGGAAGTGCCGCCTTACTGTCCCCTCTTACTGGTGAAAAAGGTGGAAGAAGAGTAAAAATGACTTGCGGTTTCTTGCCATTTGCCTTAAAATGATCATATAGAAAAAACCATAAGGAAGAAGAGAGGATCACTATGGATACAAGAGTTGAAAAAACATTGGAAAAACGTAAAAAAGGCTATAACTGTGCACAGGCCGTGGCATGCACATATTGCGATATGGTGGGCGTAGATGAGAAGACGATGTTCCAGATGACAGAGGCTCTGGGCGCCGGCCTTGCGGGATCGATGCAGGGACCCTGCGGGGCTGTGGCGGCCGCTTGCGTCCTGGCCAGTGTAAAAGGCAGCACCGGTAACCTGGAAGCCCCGGACAGCACGAAAGCGACTTATAAGCTTTCCGGGAAGATCTTAGAAAAATTCGCCGAGAAGAACCAGTCGGTACTCTGTAAGGAACTCAAGGGCGTAGGCACCGGGAAAGTCCTGCGTTCCTGTCCGGGCTGTATCCAGGATGCGGCGGAGCTGGTGGAAGAAGTCTTATTTAACGCTTAAGGAGGACGGACAGCGTGGGAAAATGGTTTGAGGAAGCGGTTTTCTACCATATGTATCCGATCGGGATGTCCGGCGCGCCCCGGCAGAACCAGCAGGAGGAGGTCGTGCATCGGTTTGAGCAGTTGGATCAGTGGCTTGCGCATATCGCATGGCTGGGATGTACGGCCATCTATATCGGACCACTGTTTGAGTCATCCAGCCATGGTTACGATACGAAGGATTATAAACTGGTAGACAGGCGGCTGGGCGACAATGGGGATTTTTGCAGATTTGTGGATAAAGCCCATGACCTGGGGATCAAAGTCGTGGTAGATGGTGTGTTCAACCACACAGGCCGGGAATTTTTTGCCTTCCAGGATATCCTGGAGAAAAGAGAACAGTCCTCTTACTGCGGCTGGTATAAGGGCCTTCATTTTGGCGGCAATACCCCTTACAACGATGGCTTTCATTATGAGGCATGGCGGGGCTGTTATGAATTGGTGAACTTAAATCTGCAAAATGAACAGGTGCGGCAGTACCTGCTGGATGTGATCGGTTTTTGGATCGAGGAGTTTGACATCGACGGCATCCGGCTGGACTGCGCGGACTGCCTGGATTTTGGGTTTATGGAGGCGATGCGGCATTTTACCCGGGAAAAGAAAGAGGATTTCTGGCTGATGGGCGAGGTGATCCACGGGGATTACAGCCGGTATATCGCAGACCATCTGCTGCACAGCGTGACCAATTATGAGCTGCATAAAGGCTTGTATTCTGGACATAATGATCATAATTACTTTGAGATCGCCCATACGATCCGCCGGGAATTTGACCAGAACGGCGGGATCTATCGGGGCACGTTCCTGTATTCTTTCATAGATAACCATGATGTGGATCGGATCGCCAGCAAATTGAATAACAGAGGACATATCTACCCTGTATCTACGCTCCTTTTCACACTGCCGGGCATCCCGTCAATCTATTACGGGAGCGAATGGGGGATTGAGGGGCGCAAAGAAGGACCCAATGACGACTTTCTGCGTCCCGCTGTGGATATCAGCCAGATCCGGGAAGAGCTGCCAGATGAAACGCTCATGAAATGGGTGCGCACGCTGGCCAGGATACATACCAGTCGGGAGGAATTGGTCTACGGTGTGTATCGGGAACTGCTCCTGACCAATCGCCAATATGCTTTTGCGAGGATCTTAGAGGACCGGTGCGTCCTGGTGGCTGTGAACAACGATGAGCAGGACGCGGTCATCCGCGTATCCGTGCCTGTGGGTGCGGGCACATGTCTGGACCTGGTCAGCGAGGAGGCAGTCCCGTGTGAGGGCGGGCAGCTCGAACTGCATCTGAAACCCTGTGACAGCCGGATCTTTTTGTGTGAAACGGCTGGAGGAAATTGAAAACAGGAGAGAAGTACATGGGAAAGAAGTTGAAATTTTCGGAGTTGGATCAGTACCTGTTCGGACAGGGGACCCACTACGATATATATAAGAAACTGGGCGCTCATCCCACCACGGTGGGGAAACGGGAGGGTGTGTACTTTGCGGTCTGGGCGCCCAATGCCAAGGCTGTGTATGTGGTCGGGGAATTTAACCAGTGGGACATCACGGCAGATCCGATGAAAAAGGCGGGCGATATCGGCGTATTTGAAACATTTGTGCCGGGGGCCTGTGAGGGGCAGCTCTATAAATTTTACATCGAGGGCGCCCATGGGGAAAAGCTTTACAAGGCGGATCCTTATGCAAATGCGGCGGAGCTGCGGCCAGGGAACGCATCCAAGATCGTGGACATCAGCCAGTTTAACTGGGGCGACGGCATCTGGCTGAAGAAGCGGGAGAACTTCGATATGGAAAAGGAACCCATGGTGGTCTACGAAGTGCATCCCGGCTCCTGGAAGAAACATCCGATCACACCGCAGGATGAGGATGGATTTTATAATTATAAAGATTTTGCCCATGCTCTTGTGGATTATGTGAAAGCGATGGGCTATACCCACGTGGAGCTGATGGGGATCGCGGAACATCCGTTTGACGGTTCCTGGGGTTACCAGGTGACGGGTTATTATGCACCCACGGCTCGTTATGGGAGTCCGGCGGATTTTAAATATCTGGTGAATTATCTCCACAAAAATAAGATCGGCGTGATCTTGGACTGGGTCCCGGCGCATTTTCCGAAGGATGCCCACGGTCTGGCCGAATTTGACGGCACGGCCTGTTATGAACACGCGGATCCCCGGCAGGGGGAACATCCGGACTGGGGGACGAAGATCTTCAATTACGGGCGCAGCGAGGTGAAGAATTTCCTGATCGCCAACGCTCTGTTCTGGATCGAGGAGTACCATGTGGACGGCCTGCGGGTGGACGCGGTGGCTTCCATGCTGTATCTGGATTACGGAAAACAGGACGGCCAGTGGGTGGCCAACAAATACGGGGATAATAAGAACTTAGAGGCTATTGAATTCTTCAAGCATCTCAACTCCTGTGTGCTGGGGCGCAACAAGGGGACGGTGATGATCGCGGAGGAGTCCACGGCCTGGCCGAAGGTCACGGGAGATGTGGAGGAGGACGGCCTTGGTTTCAGCCTGAAGTGGAACATGGGCTGGATGAACGATTTCCTGGAATATATGAAGCTGGATCCCTATTTCAGGAAGCACAACCATCATAAGATGAATTTCTCCATGGTCTACGCGTACAGCGAGAAATACATCCTGGTGCTCTCCCACGATGAGGTGGTGCATCTGAAATGTTCTATGGTCAATAAGATGCCCGGGGAGCTGGAGGAGAAATTCCAGAACCTGAAGGCGGGTTATGCGTTCATGTTTGCCCACCCGGGGAAGAAGCTCTTATTTATGGGACAGGATTTCGGGCAGCTTAGGGAGTGGAGTGAGGCCCGGGAGCTGGATTGGTATCTGCTGGGCGAAAAGCTGCATAAGGATCTGCAGGATTATGTGCGCCAGCTGATCCGGCTGTACAGCCGCTATCCGGCCTTTTCGGGGACGGACCATGATCCGGAAGGGTTTGAGTGGATCAACGGAAACGATGGGGACCGGAGCATCTTCAGCTTTGTGCGCAAGTCGCCGACCAGGCGGAATAATTTCCTGATCGTGTGCAGCTTTACGCCGGTGCACCGGGAAGATTACCGGGTGGGCGTGCCGAAGAAAAAGAATTATAAACTGATCTTTACCCAGGACGGTTTTTTGGAGGAGCCGGTCATCTATAAGGCGAAGAAAGAGGAGTGCGACGATCGGGCTTTTTCCATCGGGTATGACCTTCCGCCGTTCGGTGTGGCGGTCTTCCAATATTGAGAGGAAGCGCCATGGGAAAAAAGGGGAAGTTCCGTATCGGCCTGGCCCAGATGGATTCCCGGGAGGATCGGGAAGCGAATCTGGAAATGGCGCGCAGGCTTGCCGGTGAGGCGGCGGATCGGGGGGCGGATCTGGTCATGTTCCCGGAGACGGTGGACTACATCGGCGCGGATATCCCGGGACATGCCTGTGGGATCGGGAGCGGGATCATACGTTTTTTCCAGGAGCTGGCCAGGGAGTATGGTGTCTATCTGTTAAACGGCAGCATCACAGAGAGAAATCCCCAGGGGCGGCCCTTTAACACCAGCCTCCTGTTCGATCCCGCGGGACAGGTGATCGCCCGTTACAGGAAGATCCATATGTTCGACGTAAAGATCGCCCAGGGGCCGGCATACCGGGAGTCGGACGGCATACAGCCGGGGGAGGAGATCGTAGTGGCCCGGACGGGCCTTGCAGATCTGGGGTTTGCCATCTGCTATGATCTGCGCTTCGGCGAGATGTTCCGCCTGATGGCGCGGGCCGGAGCACAGGTGATCTTGATCCCGGCAGATTTTACCCGGGAGACGGGACAGGCGCACTGGGAGCCGCTCCTGCGGGCCCGGGCCATCGAGAATGGCTGCTACATCGCGGCCTGTGGGCAGGCGGGAGAGAAAGCGGCGTTTGCGGCCTATGGAAATTCCATGGTGATCGATCCCTGGGGGCGTGTGCTCGCCCGGGCTGGGGAGGAGCCGTCCGTCATAACGGCGGACATCGATCTGTCCTATGGAGAACATGTACAAGATCAGATCCCATGCCTGAAAAATACACGGGAAGATATCTATGATCTGGCCTGCCGCCGGTTGAAGATCTATGAAGAATGACCAGTTGAAATTTTGCGGCACACAGGTTATAATGAGACACAGATAACTGAGAAACGACCGAACAGGAAAGGGAGGGTCATTCAGATGAAAATATCGAATATCAAGGATGTCGACAAGTTTTTCCAGGTGATCGACAGTTGTAAGGGTAGAGTTGAATTAGTGACGGGAGAAGGCGACAGGCTGAATCTGAAGTCAAAACTTTCTCAGTATGTATCCCTGGCAAATATCTTTTCCAATGGAGGGATCCCGGAACTGGAACTGGTTGCCCATGAGAAAGAGGATGTTGACCGTTTGATGAACTTTATGATCAATAGCTGATCGTGAGCTGAAAGTACTGTATATTGGAATGGGGGCTGTTGGACAGGATACCGCGCGTGGTATCTGTGCAACAGTCTTTTTGTCATATTGATGGGAGGTATGGACGATGACAAAGATCGATATCATTTCCGGCTTTTTGGGTGCGGGGAAGACCACGCTGATCAGGAAGCTGTTAAAAGAGGCATATGCGGGGGAGCAGGTGGTGCTGATCGAGAATGAGTTTGGGGAGATCGGGATCGACGGGGGTTTCCTCAAAGAGGCGGGGGTCGAGATCCGGGAGATGAATTCCGGGTGCATCTGCTGTTCGCTGGTGGGTGATTTCGGGGAGGCGATGAAGGAAGTGATCGGGACGTATCATCCAGACCGGATCGTGATCGAGCCCTCCGGGGTGGGCAAGCTCTCTGATGTGAAGGCGGCGGTGGTGAAGGCCGCGAAAGATGCGGATGTGGTCTTAAACAGCAGCGCCACCATGGTGGATGCCAACAGATGTAAAATGTATCTGCGCAATTTCGGGGAATTTTTCGTCAATCAAGTGGAACACGCCCAGACGGTCATCCTGAGCCGGACGGATGTGGCCAAGCCGGAGAAGATCCAGGAGGCCGTGCAGCTCTTGGCGGAGAAAATGAAGGAAAATGCAACCTTGATCACCACGCCGATCGGGCAGCTGAGCGGAAAGAAACTGCTGGATACCATGGAACATCCGGTGTCCCTGGAGGAGGAACTCCTGCGGGAAGAGGCAGAGGGCCATCATCATACGCATGATCACCATCACCATGGGCATGAGGGAGAAGAGCATGGTCACCATCACCATGGACATGGGGAAGAAGGTCATGATCACCATCACCATGACCACGGAGAAGGGCACGGCCATCACCATGACCACGGAGAAGGGCACGGCCATCATCATGACCATGGAGAAGAAGGCCATGGCCACCATCATCACCACCATGCGGACGAGGTGTTCACCAGCTGGGGGCGTGAGACGGCCCGGACGTATGAGAAGGAGGAACTGGAGCATATCCTGGCGGAGCTGTCGAAAGAGGACGTGTACGGCATGGTGCTCCGTGCAAAAGGCATGGTTTCGGATGCGTCCGGTTCCTGGATGCATTTTGACATGGTCCCGGAGGAGATGGAGATCCGTGCGGGGGAACCGGATTACACCGGGCGGCTGTGCGTGATCGGTTTCAAACTGGATGAAGAGAAGCTGTCTGTTTTGTTCGGAGTTTAAGGGAGGCGTATGATGGAAGAAGACATTCAAGTCCCGGTGTATCTGCTTGCGGGTTTTCTGGAGAGCGGGAAGACTTCGTTTTTAAAATTTACTTTGCAGCAGGATTATTTTGCCACGCCGGAGAAGACGCTCCTGATCCTCTGCGAGGAGGGGATCGAGGAGTATGAGCCGGAACTTTTAAAAAAGTCCAATACGGTCCTGGAGGTCATCGAGGCTCCGGAGGACCTGACGCCGGAGCGTCTGGCGGCCTTTGAGATCTGTCACAGCCCGGGGCGTGTCCTGATTGAGTACAATGGTATGTGGCAGGTGAGCAAGCTGGAGGAGATGCCGTTCCCAGAAGGCTGGGGGATCGTGCAGCACATCACAACGGTGGATGCCAGTACTTTTGATATGTATCTGAACAATATGAAATCTTTGTTTATGGAGATGGTGCGTGGCGCGGACATGATCCTATTTAACAGGAGCAGTCTGGACCAGCCGCTGGCGACTTACCGCCGGGGGATCAAGGTGGTCAACCAGCGGGCGGAGATCATCTTCGAGGATGAGGAGGGGGAGCTGGGGGATATCTTCGAGGGGGAGATGCCCTTCGATATCCAGGCTCCGGTCATCGAGATCGCGCCGGAGGATTACGGGCTGTGGTTTGTGGACGCGATGGATCACCCGGAGAAATACCAGGATAAAGCGGTGCGTTTCCAAGGGCGTGTGCTAAAGCCTGGGGATTTTCCCGCCGGGGAGTTCGTGCCGGGACGGATCGCCATGACCTGTTGCGCAGATGACACAACGTTTATAGGATTTGTCTGCAAGAGTGACAATGTTACAGATTTAAAAGAGGGGGGCTGGGTGGATGTGCAGGCCAGGATCGCCGTGGAACATCGGCCGGCATATTATGGAGAGGGACCTGTACTCTATGCGCAGCATGTGAGAGCGTGTCCGCCCCTGGAAGAAGAGATGGTGTATTTTAACTGATGATCATTTGGGAGAAGCGATGTATGTGATAGCGGGGCTGGGGAATCCCGGCAGAAAATATGAGCAGACACGGCACAACATGGGATTTGACACGCTGGATGTGCTGATCGACCGGCATCAGATCCCGGGTTCGGGTGTGAAATTTGACGCGATGTATGGAAAGGGCCAGATCGGCGGCGCGCGCGCGATCTTGCTCAAGCCCCTTTTATATATGAATGCAAGCGGCGCGCCCATCCGGGCCATGTGTGATTATTATAAGATCCTCCCCGAGGAGGAGCTGATCGTGGTCTATGACGATATCGACCTGGAGCCGGGGCAGATACGCATCCGCAAGAGGGGGAGCGCCGGGGGGCACAACGGTATGAAAGATATCATCCGCCATCTGGGCACCCAGACATTTACCCGGGTGAAGATCGGCGTGGGGGCGAAGCCTCCAGGCTGGGATCTGGTTGACCATGTCCTGGGCCGTTTTTCATCGGAAGAGCGTAAGGTGGTGGACGAGGCCATCCGGCGGGCCGCCGATGCGGTGGAGATGATCTTGCAGGATGGGGTAGATGCGGCCATGAACCAGTATAACCGGAAGTATGAAAAGGAGTAATATGGAGGCGTTTGTAAAACCCTTGGAGGGTTTGGCGGAATATGGACAGGTCCGCCGGTGTCTGAAAGAGAACCGGGGGATCTTGCAGGTGAGCGGATGCCTGGAATCCCAGAAGGCCCACTGGCTGTACGGGCTCTCGGATCTTCACAGCTGCCGTCTGGTGGTGGCGGAGGATGACCAGAGGGCCAAAGAATTTTATGAGGATTATCGTTTTTATGAGCCGGATGCTCTTCTGTATCCGGCTAAGGATCTGTTGTTCTACTATGCGGATATCCAGGGGAATCTGCTGACCAAGCAGCGGATGCGGGTGATCCGCGGGATCCTGGAGCGGGAGCGGGTCACGGTGGTGACCAGCATGGAGGGCTGTATGGAACGGCTGCGGCCCCTGGCGGAGATCAAAGAGAGCTGCCTGCATTTTACAAATGACAGCCCGCTGGATCTGGAGCAGCTGATAGGGGATCTGGTGCGCTTAGGCTACGAGCGGGTGGGCCAGGTGGAGAGTTCCGGGCAGTTTTCCGTCCGGGGCGGCATCGTGGACATCTTCTCGCTGACCGAGGAGAATCCCTGGCGGATCGAGCTGTGGGGGGATGAGGTGGACTCGATCCGCAGCTTCGACGCGGAGAGCCAGCGGTCCCTGGAAAATCTGACGGAGATCACGGTCTACCCGGCGGCGGAAAAATACCGGAAAGAGGGTATGGTCACGTTCATGGATTATTTTCCCACAGAGCAGACGCTGTTCGTCCTGGATGAGCCCAACCGGTTAAAGGAAAAAGGCGGGGCGCTGGAGGAGGAGTTTGCCAACAGCATGCGTAACCGTGAGGAGAAGGGATATGAGGATCTTCACGAGGAACTGCTGTGCGGTTTTTCCCAGGTCTGCAAAGGGTTCAACAGCCGCAACTGTATGTCGCTGTGCATGATGGAACCTCTGCAGGCGGACTGGAACATCACGGCAAAATTTGCCCTCACGGTCAAGTCTATCAGTTCTTATAACAATAGCTTTGAGCTCTTGGTCAAGGATCTGAAGGAGTGGAAGAAGCAGGGCTATCGGATCTTGCTCCTCTCCGGATCGCGCACCCGTGCGAAACGTCTGGCCGGGGACCTGCTAGATCAGGGCCTGAGCAGTTTCTATTCGGAGGACGCAGGGCGGGTGCTGGAGCCTGGGGAGATCATGGCGGCCTATGGGCATGCACTGCGGGGGTTTGAGTATCCTCTGATCCAATTTGCGGTGATCGCGGAGACGGATATCTTCGGCCGGAAACAGAAAAAGAAGAAAAAGAAAAAAGAATACAGCGGCCAGCGGATCCAGGATTTCTCCGAGCTCTCCGTGGGGGATTACGTGGTCCATGAGAACCATGGGCTGGGCATCTACCGGGGGATCGAGAAGGTGGAAGTGGACCGGGTCTTCAAGGATTATATCAAGCTGGAATACCAGGGCGGCAGCAACCTGTATATCCTGGCCACCCAGCTGGATATGCTGCAGAAATACGCCGGCGCGGATGCGGGAAAGGTCAAGCTCAATAAACTGGGCCATCCGGAATGGAGCCGTACAAAATCGAAAGTCCGTGGCGCGGTGCAGAACATCGCCAAAGAACTGGTGGAGCTCTACGCAGTCCGGCAGGAGACGGACGGTTACGCGTATGGGCCGGATACGGTCTGGCAGCGGGAATTTGAGGAGATGTTCCCCTATGAGGAGACGGACGGACAGCTTACGGCCATCGAGGATACCAAACAGGATATGGAGAGCCATAAGGTCATGGACCGTCTGATCTGCGGGGATGTGGGCTACGGGAAGACGGAGATCGCACTGCGGGCGGCGTTCAAGGCGGTGCAGGAGGGAAAACAGGTGGCCTACCTGGTCCCCACCACGATCCTGGCGCAGCAGCATTACAATACGTTTGTGCAGCGGATGAAAGATTTTCCCATACGGGTGGATCTTCTCTGCCGGTTCCGCACGGCCTCCAGACAGAAGAAGACCATTGAGGAACTGCGAAAGGGCCTGGTGGATGTGGTGATCGGGACCCATCGGCTGCTGTCGAAAGATGTGGATTTTAAAGACTTAGGGCTGCTGGTGATCGATGAGGAGCAGCGGTTCGGGGTCAAGCACAAGGAGAAGATCAAGCAGTTAAAGAAAAATGTGGATGTGCTGACGCTGACAGCCACGCCCATCCCCCGCACCCTGCACATGAGCCTGATCGGGATCCGGGACATGTCTGTCCTGGAGGAGCCGCCTATGGACCGTGTGCCCATCCAGACCTATGTGATGGAGTTTGACGAGGAGACGGTCCGGGAGGCCATCCAGCGGGAGCTGAACCGGGACGGACAGGTTTATTATGTATACAACCGGGTCAACGACATCGCCGACATGGCAGGCCGGGTGGCGCATCTGGTGCCGGACGCCCATGTGTCTTACGCCCACGGGCAGATGGACGAGCGGCAGTTGGAGAAGATCATGTACGGATTCATCAACGGGGAGATCGATGTGCTGGTGTCCACCACGATCATTGAGACAGGGCTTGACATCTCCAATGTGAATACCATGATCATCCACGATTCCGACCGGTACGGGCTCTCCCAGCTCTATCAGCTCCGTGGACGGATCGGGCGGTCCAACCGGACGGCCTATGCCTTCTTGATGTACCGCAGGGATAAGATGCTCAAAGAGACGGCGGAGAAGCGGCTCTCTGCTATCCGTGAATATACGGACCTTGGAAGCGGATTTAAGATCGCTATGCGGGATCTGGAACTGCGCGGGGCGGGGAACCTCCTGGGCGCGGACCAGCACGGACATATGATGACGGTGGGTTACGACCTCTATTGTAAGATGCTCAGCGAGGCTGTAAAAGAGGCCAAGGGCATACATACAGTGGAGAGCTTCGAGACGACGATCGATCTGAATCTGAATGCCTATATCCCCGACAGTTATATCCCCAACGAATTCCACAAGCTGAACCTTTATAAGCGGATCGCGGGGATCGCCAGCAGAGAGGAATACGAGGATATGACAGAGGAGCTGATGGACCGCTTCGGGGAGCCGCCGCAGACGGTGCTGAACCTGCTGTTCATCGCGTACATGAAATCCATGGGGCACAGCGCATATATCACGGAGATCAAACAGTATGGGAAAGAGGTCCGTTTCACCCTGCTGGCAAAGAGCCGGATCACCACCCAGGGGATCTTGAAGATCAAGGAAAAATATGGGAGGCGGCTTCATTTCAAGGAGGGCGGCAAGCCGTGCATATTCCTGGAAGTCGGGAAGAAAGTGATGGAAGATGTGGAGGAGTTCCTGACGGATATGCAGGGTGTGACCGAATTATGAATTTTTGAGAAAATTCCTTGCCCCGGACAGAAAAAAAGTATATACTGATTTACATGTATGAAAAAAGAGTGGGAGGAAGGTTTATGCATTATATAGGAAAGAAATTTGTCTTGGGATGCCTGGCGGGGACCCTTGCGGTGACGGGACTGACCGGGTGTTCCAGTAAATTGGATGGGACGAGCATAGTGGCCACAGTCAACGGGGTCGACATCCCTCTCGGGGTCGTCAGTTTCATGACCCGCTATCAGCAGGCGCAGACCCAGCAGATGTATGAGATGTATTTCGGCGGCGCGGACGCTGGCATGTGGGATCAGGTGACAGATGAAGATACGGGTGAGACCTACGGGGAGTCTGCCCGCAGCGATGTGCTGGAGCAGGTGGAAAAACTGTATCTGCTCATGGAAAATGCCAAAGATTATGATGTAGAGATCACAGAAGGAGAACAGAAGAAGATCACGGAGGCAGCTCAGGCGTTCATGGAAGCCAACACGGAGGAGACCCTGGCAAATCTAGGCGTTTCCCAGTCGGACGTCGAGGCGGCTTTGGAGATCCAGACTTATGAGAGCAAGATGTTCGACCCGATCGTGGCGGACGTGGACACCGAGGTCAGCGATGACGAGGCCCAGCAGACATCTGTCACTTATGTGGAAGTGACTGCCGAGGAGGAAGATGCGGATGCTGAGGACGCGGATGTCACAGCCAGCGAAAATGAAGGGGAGGGCGAGGAGGAAGCCACGCCCGAAGAGAAGGCGCAGCAGATCCTGGATGAAGTGCTGGCCACAGCGGATGCCGATATGGATGCCATTGCAAAGGATGTGGATGAAGACTTGAGCGCCACGGAGACCCATTTTACGGCGAATCCTCCGGAGAAAGAGGAGGATGAGGAAGAAGATTACGGTGAGGTTCCCCAGGCGGTGCAGGATGTGGTCAAAGACCTGGCTGACGGAGAGGTTGCCGGTGAGCTGGTGGAAGAGGACGGCTCGTATTACGTGGTGAGGCTGGAGAAAGCCTTTGATGAGGAGGCCACGGAGGATGAGAAAGAATCCATCGTGTCCCAGCGCAAACAGGATATGTACGACGACACCGTAGACGGATGGAAGAAAGACGCGGATATCCAGGAGGATAAAAAAGTCTTAAAGACCTTGAAAGTGACCTCGAATCTGAAATTCACATTCAAGCAGGAGGAGGAGCCGGAAGAAGAGGCGGCCGAGGACGCTTCTGAGGTATCTGAGAGCGAGAACGGAGACGGTGAGGAAGCCGCGGAGGAGCCGGAAGAAGAGGCGGCCGAGGACGCTTCTGAGGTATCCGAGAACGAGAACGGAGACGGTGAGGAAGCCGCGGAAGAAACCCCAAAGGAGGAGACTCCGGGCGATGAGGACAAAGCGGAGGCGGACACATCCGAGGAGGCGGCAGAATAGCAGTATAACAAGGAGAAAGGAGCACAGGGCAGAGGACCCGGGAGTTTATGAGGAGATTTCTGGCAGTTATGTTAGCGGCATCCTGTATCACGGGATCAGCGGCGGGGGTGCAGGCAGCCACGCTGGATTACAGGACGGCGATCAATAAGATCGAGGCAAAAGGTTCACCTGCTGTGATACAGTATTTTGAGGATGGGAAGGGGAACAAGGGCAAGATGGTGGTGTCCACCGGGAAAGTCTACAGTTCCAGCGCATCCCTGAGGATCCGGGAGCATCCCAACGCAGATGCGCCTGCGGTCAAAAACCTCCAGTTCGGTGCGGTGGTGGACCGTGTGGGGCTGTGCGACAATGGATGGAGCAAACTGGTGGTCACGGTGGACGGCAAGAAAGTATATGGATATGCGGAATCCTATTATCTGTCCAGTGACAAGCTGATCGAGCAGATGGACGAAAAACTTTCCGTGGTCGAGGATGCGGAGGTCCTGAATTTTCCCGGCACCCGGGACGGCCTGGGTGTGGGTGAGATCCTTAAGGGCGATACGGTCACCTGTACCGGCATATGCAGCGACAACTGGAGCCGGATCACATTTACGGGCAACGCGGGAAAGACAGTGACTGGTTTTGTGCAAAACTCTGTATTGACCGAGATAAAAGAACAGAAAAAAGACAAGAAAATAGCCGCAGCCTCAGAAAATGAAGAGGCCGCAAAAGGGTTTGACGAGGGAGAGGAAGTGGTGGAAGGCGAAGCGCTCCTACAGCCTTCTTCGGCGGGGACAGAGAGCATCTGGGCCCAGGCGGCGACGGAGAACCTGCAGGATGCATCCGAGGCGGCCAATGCGATCATCGTAAATGAGGGCGAGGCGGTCAACGTGTCTGCGACGGCTAAATTGAAACCATTGGGGGAATTCCGTATCACCCATTACTGCGCGTGCAGCATCTGCTGCGGGCCGTATTCCGGCATGAATTCCACAGCCAGCGGTGTGCCGCCGGTGACGAACCGGACCATTGCCGTGTATCCGAAACAGATCCCGTACGGGACGAAGATCGTTGTCAACGGTCAGGTGTATGTGGCGGAAGACTGTGGCGGAGGGATCAAGAAGAACTGTATCGATATCTATGTGGCCAGCCATGAGGAGGCGTGCTCGAAAGGGATGTATCGTACGGAAGTCTATCTGTTGGAAGAAGAATAGTCATAAGAGCAAAAGGCAGCAGGACGTATTTTTAGGGATTGAAAGATACGTCCTGCTTTGTTGTGGGCATCCTATTTTCCAAACAGATCAGCCGCCTGCTGCATATTTTCTATGATGGATACGCCGAATGGGCACCGGGTCTCGCAGGCCCCACAGGAGGTACATTCCCCTGCGTGGTGGTCCAGCAGTCCATAGTGTTCCCGGACAGTCTCCGGGATGTTTTTTTGGGCTCTAGCCAGGTTTAAAAATTTTGTGACGGAGGCCACGTCGATCTTCTGGGGGCACGGGGCGCAGTGACTGCAGTACATACAATGGCCCTTCCAGCTGATGTTCGGGAAATCGGCGAAAGCCAGGGCATAATCCCGCTCCTTTTCAGTGGCGTCCTCATAGGCCGCGGAGAGCTCCAGCTGTTCCACCGAGTGGGCGCCGGCCAGCACGGTGGCCACGCCCGGGCGGGTCAGCGCGTAGTGGAGACACTGGTTGACTGTGAGGGCTTTTCCAGCCGGGGAGAGGGAGGCATCCAGAAGGTCGCCGCCGCCGAAAGCTTTCATGACCGTGATGCCCACGCCCAGCCGCTGGCATGTCTCATATAAGTTTTGCCGTTGGGGGTCCATGTTGACCAGAGGTTTCTCATAATTTTTCTCATCCCACAGGGCCTCCACGTCCTCGCTGGCCGGCTGTAGGTCGTAACAGGGATTGACGCTGAACATCAGCACTTCGATATGGCCGCTCTCGATGGCCTTCAGGGCCACCTGCGGATTGTGGCTGCTCAGGCCGATGTGGCGGATGGTCCCTTTTTCCCGTAATCCCAGGGCGTACTGAAGGACGGGTCCGTTTGCCACCGCATCCCAGTCTTTCATTGAATCCACGTAATGGATCATGCCCACGTCTATGTAGTCGGTCTGGAGCCGGGACAGCATATCTTCCATGCCGTTTTTGACTTCCTCGATCTTGCGGGTGCGCATGTATTGGTCGTTTTTCCAGACAGAGCAGATGTGGGATTGGAGGATAAATCTTTCGCGTCTCCCGGCGAGGGCGGCGCCCACGCTGGAGCGGACCTCCGGGTCGGGGGTGTAGAGGTCGATGTAGTTGATGCCATGTTTTTCGGCCGCGTCCAAGAGCGGCCTGGCGGCGCGGTACTGGTCTTCGGCTAGGCCTTCGCAGCCCAGTCCGATCTCGCTGACTTTAAGTCCTGTATTTCCTAAATCTCTGTATTGCATGTGCATATCCCTCCTTGGATTGACAGATTGTGATATCCTCTATTATATATGGAAGAGGGCATAAAAGCAATCGGCAAGAGTGAATGAAAACTTGAAAAAAGCAGTGGATCGGTGTATGATCAGGATATCGTTTACAGATGGAACGGGGAGGGGAGATATATTACTTTTGAGGAGGATGGATAGAAATGAAAGGAAAAAAAGAAAATTCTTTTTTGGAAGGGTCTGTATTCGGAGCCTTAATCCGTTTTGCGGTGCCGGTGCTGGGGGCGTTGATCCTCCAGGCCGCTTATGGGGCGGTGGATCTGCTGGTGGTCGGGCGGTTTGGGGATGCGGCCAGTATCTCTGCGGTGGGGACGGGGAGTTCCTTTATGGCGATGGTGACTTTTGTGATCACCAGCCTGGCCATGGGAGCCACGGTCACGATCGGGCAGCACATCGGGGAAAAGAAACCGAAGGAGGCCGGGGATACCGTCGGGACCACGATCGTGCTCTTTGCGGTGCTGGGGATCGTGCTCACGGCGCTGTTGGAGGTGTTTGTGGGCCAGATCGTGGGGATCTTGCAGGTCCCGGAGGAGTCGGTGGCGAAGACGATCCTCTACATCCGGATCTGTTCCGGCGGGATCTTGGTCATCATCGCCTATAATGTGATCAGCGGTATCTTAAGAGGCGTGGGCAATGCCAATCTCCCGTTTATCTTCGTGGGTATCGCCTGTGTGTTCAATATCCTGGGGGATCTGCTCTTGGTGGGTGTCCTCCATATGGATGTGGCGGGGGCGGCCATCGCTACGGTGGGGGCTCAGTTCGTGTCGGTGATCTGTTCCCTGTGGGTGCTGAAAAGGACGGACCTGCCCATCTCTTTTTCCACGGAGCAGTGCCGGATATATGGCCGGGAACTGCAAAAACTCCTGCAGGTGGGCGTGCCGATCGCTCTGCAGGAGGCGACGGTACAGATCTCTTTTTTGGTGGTCAATTCGATCATCAACCAGATGGGCCTGATGCCGTCGGCGGGGTATGGCGTGGCGCAAAAACTGGTCTCTTTTATCATGCTGGTGCCGTCCTCGGTGATGCAGAGTGTCTCCGCGTTCGTGGCGCAGAATATCGGCGCGGGAAAGAAGCGCAGGGCGATGAAAGGATTTACAACGGCCATGGCGACGGGGATCGCGGTGGGTGTGGTCATGTTCTGCATCGGCTTCTTCTGCGGACCCCAGTTGTCCTCGCTGTTTACGAAAGACGGGGAAGTCATTGTGCAGAGCGCGGCGTATCTGCGGGGTTTTTCGGCGGATTGTATCCTGACTTGTATCTTATTTTCCAGTATCGGGTACTTCAATGGCTGCGGCAAGAGCATTCCGGTGATGCTCCAGGGGGTCACATCGGCGTTTTTTATCCGTATCCCGGTCTCGATCTTCATGTCCAGGCTTCCGGGGGCATCCCTGGCGCTGGTGGGGCTGGCGACGCCGATCACCACGGTGTATGGGATTATCTTCTTTATGATCTGTATTGCGTGGGTCAGGCGGAAAGAAAAATAAATTTGGACTGTTGATGGGGCCTTTTTTTGTGTATAATACAATTAGATGTATAAATTGTCAGGATCTTACACATAAAAGGGGGAATTTGGATGAAGCTGACTTTTATCGGGGCTACACATGAGGTGACGGGGAGCTGTTTTTTGGTGGAAGCGGATACCTGTAAATTTTTGGTCGACTGTGGGATGAAGCAGGGACCGAATATCTATGAAGATGTGGAGGTGCCTGTAAATCCCGGGGATATAGATTTTATACTCCTCACCCACGCACATATCGACCATTCCGGAAATCTGCCCGCCATCTATGCAAAAGGTTTCCGGGGCAATGTCTACGCCACGGAGGCGACCTGCGACCTGTGCGACATCATGCTCCGTGACAGCGCACACATCCAGATGTTTGAGGCGGAGTGGCGCAACCGGAAGGGGAAACGGGCGGGCAAGGAGACGTTCGTGCCCGCTTATACCATGGAGGATGCGCTGGGCGTGCTGAAAAATTTTGTGGGGTGTGCCTATGATCAGGTCATCCATCTGGAACAGAATGTGCAGATACGTTTCGTGGACGCGGGCCATCTGCTGGGGTCTTCCAGCATTGAGGTGTGGATCACCGAGGAGCGGGACGGCCGGCTGCAGACGGAGAAGGTGGTGTTCTCCGGGGATATCGGAAATCTGGACCAGCCGCTGATCAAAGACCCCACCTATGTGGAGGACGCGGATTATGTGGTCATGGAGTCCACGTATGGGGAGCGCAGCCACGGGGAGCGGACCGACTATGTAAAAGCCTTGGCGGAGGTGATCCAGAGGACCTTTGATGCGGGCGGGAATGTGGTGATCCCGTCTTTTGCCGTGGGGCGGACCCAGGAGATGCTGTATTTTATCCGCCAGATAAAGGAGGATGGGCTGATCCGTGGACATGACGGTTTTTCGGTGTACGTGGACAGTCCGCTGGCTGTGGAGGCCACCAGTATCTTTGGGGAACACCGGCTGGATTGTTACGATGCGGATGCCCGGGCCCTGATCGACCGGGGCGTGAACCCGATCAGTTTTAACGGACTGAAGACATCGGTCACGGCGGAGGATTCCCGCGCGATCAATTGGGTGGAAGCCCCGAAGGTGATCATATCCGCCAGCGGGATGTGCGATGCCGGGCGCATCAAGCATCATCTGAAACACAACCTGTGGCGGAAGGAATCCACGATCCTCTTTGTGGGCTACCAGGCGGTGGGGACCCTGGGCCGGGCGTTGGTGGAGGGCGCTTCCACTGTAAAGCTCTTCGGGGAGGAGATCCAGGTGCAGGCGCGGATCCAGGTGCTGGCAGGGGTCAGCGGCCACGCGGATCAGGCGGGGCTGCTGCGCTGGGCAGGGGCTTTTAAGCGGCAGAGGCCGAAGAAAGTCTTCGTGGTCCACGGGGATGACCAGGTGACGGAGTCTTTTGCAAAACTTTTGGAGACGGAATTGGGATATGAGGCGATGGCGCCTTTTAGCGGGACGATCTATGACCTGACGGCGGACCGCTGCGTCTATGAGGCCAAGGGCATCCCTGCGCCGCAGAAAAAAGCAGCCACTGCGGCCAGCCAGAAAGTCAACCTGGTCTATGCAAGGCTGCTCTCCATGGGGCAGAGGCTGTTGGCTGTGATCCATAAGAACGAGGGGGGAGCCAATAAGGATCTTAAGAAATTCGCCAATGAGATCCAGAAACTGTGCGATAAATGGGACCGGGATTAAGGGTCCGGATTTTAAGATCAGAGCGCGGCTTTCAACGCCCTGGCCAGCTGGTCAGGGCAGGAAGTGCCGCGGCCGCTGCAGTTGGTCCCCTCTAGTTTTGAGATCACTTCGTGGACATCCATGCCCTCCACCAGTTTCGCGATGCCCTGGGTGTTGCCGTGGCAGCCGCCGATGAAGGTGACGTGATGGACTTTGTTGTCTTTGATCTCGAATTGGATCGCCTGGGAGCAGACTCCGTTGGTCGTGTATGTGTTCATTAGGGTTGTCCTCCATTTTGTTTTCTATGAGGATCATTATAGCGGAAATCTGGAAAAGATGCAAATCTTTTTGTGGTGGATCAGAAAGTTGCTGTGATACCATAAAATTGGATAAAAACAGTACAAATTCATTGATTTTACCAAAGAAATACATTATAATCAGAGTAAGAAAGAAGGAGGTAAGGCCGTGAAGAGCTATTATGAGATATTAGGGGTAGAACCCGATGCCACCCAGGAACAGATAAAAAGCGCATATCGGAAACTGGCAAAAAAATACCATCCGGATTCCCAGGACGATGATCCGTCAGCCAAGGCTAGATTCCAGGAAATATCCGAAGCCTACGCGGCCTTATCGGATCCGGAACAGCGTCGGAAGTATGATTATATGGGCCATGAAGCGTATAGACGGACAAATACGCAGAACAGTTCCGCCAGCTACGAGACCGAGGACGGGCACTGCGGGGCCTGTGACCTGGGCAGAAAGAAAGAGGAGGAGGGGCCGCCGCCCGGGAGTATACGGATGGCCGTCCGTCTGACTTTGTCGGAGACTTTAAAAGAAGTGGTCAAGCCCGTTGTGTTCTATACGAAGGAAAAATGTCCCCGGTGTCAGGGGGACGATGCGGATATCGAATATGTGGAGTGTCCGATCTGCGAGGGAAAAGGGAAGCGCGTCCAGTTTGAATCCAGTTGGGGCTATAAGACGCGCCGTGAGGTCTTTTGCAATACCTGCCGCGGAAAAGGGAAGATCCCCAGGCAGATCTGCCCGGAATGCCATGGCCTGGGCCATCAAGAGAAGAAATGGGAGTTTGAGGTGAAGGTGCCGGCGGGGTCCTACGAGCGGCAGTATTTTTTCCTGGAGGATATCGTCTGCGGTGAGAAGGAGAAGGTCCAGCAGATCGAGTGCGGGGGCAAGAACCTGATCGTTGTGGTGCTGTTGGACGAGGATCCTCAATTTGAGCGGAAAGGGTATCATCTGTATTCTGCTTGTGACGTGGATTATACCACATTGGTCCTGGGCGGGAAGATCAAAGTCCCCACGATCGAGGGGGATGTCTGGCACACGATACCGGAGGGGACCCAGCTCAATGAGCGGGTCCGGCTGATCAGCAGAGGGCTGGTCAGGCCAAAGAAGATGGGCGGCCGGGGGGATCAGTACATCGCTCTGAACATACGGATCCCCCAGAACCTGACAGAGCGGCAAAAAGAAGCGCTGCGGGTGTTCCATCAGACGTTACAGGAAGAGGGCGCGGCAGGCGTTTAGGCAGGCGTCTGACAGCGCATCGCGGGAAAATCTCTTTTGATCCAGTGTATGGACAGGCATGACGCCCATCAGGGAGTTTGTGACGAAGCATCCGTCCATGTGCAGCACGTCCTCTTTATACAGCGGCTGTTCGATGACGGGAAAATTTTCCAGGATAAAACGGCGCATGATGCCGGGGAGGAGCCCGCAGGAGACAGGCGGGGTGTAGATCTTATCCCTGCAGGTGAAAAAGATGTTGGTGGTCGTCCCCTCGCAGATCTCTCCCCGGCTGTTGCAGAAGATCGACTCATCGAGACATAAGGTCTTTGCCCGGCGTTTCTCCAGGATGCAGTCGCCGTAGTTCAGCGTCTTGTGACGTACCAGGGGGGATGTTTCGTTGCGGTAGATGCTGCTGTAAGACAGGTGGAAACCGGCCTGGATCTGTATTTCAGTATAGGGGTTCGGGCGCAGGGTGTAGAGCAGGTTTTCATCGGAGACCATGATCTTCAGTGCGTGGTGGGAGGCATTTTTTTCAGATAGCCAGGAGAGGATGGAAGCCTCGTCCACATGCTGGTGGATGCCCAGTTCTTCCATGGAATCCGCGAGCCGCTCCAGATGCCAGGGGAGCAGGAGGGGCTTCCCCCGCTCCACGGCAATGGTCTCAAAGAGGCCCAGTCCGAATTGGTAGCCTTCATCAAGTGTGATCTGCATATCGATCTATTCCTTTCAAGCCTGCAGGCCTGGGCAGTCAAGGGCATTTAACAGCGCCAGGGCTTTCTGCAGGGTTTCTTCGTATTCAAATCCCAGTTCTGATTCATAGGTGATCCCGCCGCCCACGCCCAGATGGTAGAGGCCGTTTTGATGCAGGGCGGTCCGTATCACGATGTTAAAGTCGCAGCAGCCGTCCAGGGACAGGTAACCGATGGAGCCGGTGTAGAGGTTGCGGCGGCTGTGTTCCAGCTCGTCGATCAGTTCCATTGCCCGCAGTTTCGGCGCGCCGGTGATCGAACCGCCTGGAAAAGTGGCGTCCAGCAGATCCATGACGGTCAGCCCGGGGCGCAGTGTCCCGATCACGTTTGAGATCAGGTGGAAGACAGTCGCGTAGGTCTCCACCGAAAAGAGTTCCGTGACCTTGACGCTCCCGGGGACGCAGATACGGTTTAAGTCGTTGCGTTCCAGGTCTACGATCATCAGAAGTTCGCTCTTGTCTTTTCCGGATTGCTGCAGTTCCAGCTTCAGCGCAGCGTCCTCCTCGGGGGTGCTGCCCCGTTTCCGGGTCCCTTTGATCGGGCGGGTCTGGATCTCTCCCTTTCGCATTTCCAGAAAACGCTCCGGGGAGGCGGATATGACCTGGAAGTCCCCGTAATTGAGATATCCGCCAAAGGGAGAGGGGTTGTCGGTGCGCAGCCGCCAGAACATCTCAAAGGGCTGCACAGGGCTTTTGATCTGCAGTTGCTGTGTCATGTTTGCGATGTAGATATCCCCCTCGATGATATAGGAGATCATGCGCTGTACAGCGTCCATGTAATCTTGTTTTGTAAAATTAGCCGTTGCGCTGGCCTGCCCGGAAGATACGGCTGTGGGGATGAAGGGCTGTTGTTTGGCCTTTTCCAGCAATTTTTTCATCTGCTCCATCCCGGAAGCGGCCGTCTGCCCATGGTCGTTCGCGATCAGGTACAGCCGGTGCTCCTGGTGGTCTTCGATGATGAAGTTGTCGTAGAAGACCAGGATGCAGTCGGGGATGTCCAGCTCTTTTGGATGGCGTGTCTGGACCTGTTCTTTTTTCCGCCCATAGTCATAAGAAAAATAACCGATCGCGCCGGAGATCAGAGGGAGCGTGGTATCGTTTGTCTCCTGGTGGGTGCGCAGGTAGTCTTTTACCCAGGTCGTCAGGTCTGTGTCGATGATCTCGCCGTTGACTGTGAAGTTTTCTCCCTGTACCAGTTTGAGATACGGGGCAAGTCCGATGATGGAGAACCGGCCCAGTTGGTTTGGCAGGGAGGAGTCGAGGAAAACGGCATCCTTCTGATCTTGGATCTGTGCGAAGATCTGCTGGATGGGCGGATGATCATTCGATTCATGCATAAGCCGCATAAGAGTGATCCCACCTTTCGCAGATATTATAAAAGTTTTGGAGCAGTTCGTGGCCGTATTGGGTCAGTACCGCCTCCGGATGGAATTGGACGCCGCAGATCGGCATGGTGCGGTGGACCATCCCCATGATCGCGCCGTCCTCACTCCAGGCGTTGGCCGCAAGGCAGGCAGGCAGCTGCTCTTCTTGGACCACCAGGGAGTGGTAGCGGGTCACGTCAAAGTTGGCGGGCAGGCCGGAAAACAAGCCTGTGTTGTTGTGGCTGATCGAGGTGATCTTCCCGTGCATGGGCCGGCTGCCCTTGCGGACGTCTGCGCCAAATACATGCCCGATCACCTGATGTCCCAGGCATACGCCCAGGATGGGGATACGGTTTTGGAATTCCAGAAGGACCTGGATGGAAGTCTTGGCGTCCACCGGCCGTTTGGGGCCGGGGGAGAGGATGATGCCCTCCGGATGCAGGGCGTAGATCTCAGACAGAGAGACCTGGTCTGCCCGCCGCACCAGGACTTCCCGGCCGGCTTCTTCAAAATATGCAGACAAGTTGTAGACAAAAGAATCGTAGTTGTCGATCATGTAATACATAAAAAAGACCCTCCTTACTTTTTTGATCGTTCCAACTGACACAGTCGTTATCCTAAAAGTAAGTTTAGGTCCGTAACCTGTATGTATGTTTGATAGGGTTATTGTACGGGTTTTCTTGTGGGATGTCAATAGGATTTTTTCGTGATGGGTAGGGTGGTCTTGTTCTGCCCCCGCAATGGAGGATCGCGGGGGCATTTTTGTGTATTCAGGATCTGAGGAGGGCAAGTGTCTGGTCGATCTTGCTGCACATTTTTTCCTCGTAGATCGTAAACATAAATATGATACAAGTCAATCTGAGTTTTACGGATGGGCTTGTCGTTTCTTTTACGCTGCATGCTCCTCCTGTTGTGGATAACATGGCGCAACGCGAGACATCTGTCACAGAGCCTTTTATATGGCCGACGAATCCGCCATTTTCCTCCACCCACGCGGAAAGCTGCTGCAATCGCTCGGGTATGATCGCTAATATTTCTTCGTAAGACAGAGGGTATCCTCTTGTGACCGTAAAGACTGTCGCGCCCTCGTGGTGAGAGATAAAGATGCCCGCGGCCTCTTTCTTCTCATGGTGTGTATGATGGTGTTCCCGATGCTCTTTACACATAGCTGGCCTCCAATATTTTGAACATATTTTCCCAAAATCCTGTGTCGGTAATCTTTAGCATGGATCTCTCTAAGATATGGGCACAGGTGATCGGCCGCTGCAGGGAATCGCGTATCTGCAGGAGCTGTTTGTCTGTGACCAGATCGGTCTTGTTGATGATGATCACATCGGCTCTTGTCAGCTGGGCATCCGCGAACTGGGGCATAGCTTTTTGGAGGCGCATCCAGCGGCTGGCATCTAATAAAGTGATGATCTTGGCATCTATCTGGAACTCGGTATGGATTGTATCCCAGATGGCGTCCGGGTAGGCCAGGCCGGTGGCCTCGATGATCAGCCATTTTGGATGGTATACGTTTTCGATCTCTTTGATCGTATCGGTCAGCTGGGCGGAACTGGAACAGCAGATGCAGCCTGCGAGCATCTCTTTGACCTGGAAACCGGATCTTGTCAATAATTGGTCGTCGACCCCTGTGTCACTGATCTCGTTTTCCAAGATCACAACCTGGTCGTGCATGGTATGGGTCAGATATCCGGCGATCTGGGCCAGTGTGGTCGTCTTACCTGCGCCCAGAAAACCGCCAATGATCAGTATCTCCATACGATCATCCGACCTTGTTGTAAAATGTCCGGCCATATTTTCCCGCTTCTTCAAAGATCGGCATCATGGCTTTCATGATCTCTTTTGGATCCTCGCTGTCCACCAGTGAAAATCCAAAGAAGATATAGCTGCCATATGGAGCATAGGTATCGATCGCTCTGTGTACTTCTGCTTTGATCTCTTCTAAGGTGGCGCTTGGCTGGGCCGGTCTTCCGTTGGTGTCGTAGCCGCCGATCACAGTTATCTTGCTGCCGTACTGCTGTAAGATCGCGGCGATATCATTGATGGGCTGTGCAGAACTCCAGGCCGCGTTTCCTTCCTCGATAAAATCCGGGATGATCTCCTGGCAGTTTCCGCAGCAATGGATGGCCGGGATGACACCCATCTCCTGGATCGCTTTATTTACTTTGGTATGGCTTGGCTTGATCAGTTCGCGGTAAGCGTCCGGTGACATGAATAATCCCCGTTCTGTCGCCACATCATCGAAGGACGTGATCATGTCCGGCTTAAAATAATGGACGGCTCTTTCGGCCAGACGGATCTTATAGTCGGCGACTGCGTCAAAGAAAGCCATGCATGCGTCCGGGTCTTCGAGCATCGCACAGAGTGCATTTTCGAATCCCATCAGATGGGTCAGGCGCAGGAATGACCAGTTCCAGCACTGATATTCCACCAGCTGGGTTTCGGGATTTCCCGCGGATAATTGTGACTGAGCGGCGCCCTCCCAATCAAAGGCATCCAGGTCGGGGAATACCGTTTTGTCTTCCCAGTCGGCAATATCGTCGAAGAGGCACTGGTTGGGGGCAGGCGTGCCCTGTCCGCCGGAGGATCTGGTGGCGACCCATTTTATGCCGAAACCATCTGTCCCGCCGCCGAGGGGGCCGTTTTCAAATGTTTCCTGTGCCCCGCCGCACATGATCATCTCAGCCATGGACGGGACCCATTCGGGTTTTTGATGTTCCAATGCTAATAACATATTTTCTTTGCTTGTTATCATGATATTTTTCTCCTTATAAATAAAATGGACTATTTCGTAAGTACTCTCGATGCCGTGGAACAGAGTACGGCAGAAACTGCGGTGCATAATGCACCCAGCATGAAATATGCGATCAGGTTTCCGCTGCCCAGCGGCACGATGATATAAGTCGGTATAACGACTGCGCCGATCAATTCCATCGTAACGGCCAGACCTCCCGCCGTGCCCGCATATCTGGGTCCGATCTCCGGGAACATGACGGGTAATGTCATCATGACAGAAATGATACCGGAACGCAGAAAACCGTTGGCAAAGGAGCCGATGTAGATCAAGATGGCGGATCCCAACGGGATGGCGATCATACCAAGGGCAGCAGATAAGCCGGAGAGGAGAAGGAGTAAAGGGGCTTTCTTGCTGCCAAGGATGACAGGCGGGAGGAAGATGGAACCCAAGATCGCGCCGATCATCAGGGCTGTACCGAAGCTTCCGGCATAAGTCTCGCTGTATCCTTTCAGGGTGGTCAGTGCGGTGATCTGGAAATTGGTGGTGATCATGGAGCCGCCCAGCATCAGCATCAGGTGGCAGTGCACCGCAGTATAAATCCTGCGGACGATGCGATAAAACATACGGATATGAGCTTATTCAGCCCGCATTTATCTGCAATGATACCCATGATGATGCTCAGGAAGATGGTCGGCACCATCGGAGCTGTCATGACGCTGGAAAACTGGATGTCTGTTAAGTGAAAAGTCTGGTAGATCACACCTGGGATCGCAGACAGCTGGTATTGTCCGTAATTGCCGATGAACATGGCAAAAAACAGCAATACGGTGATCAGCATGACGATCATTTTATTTTTTGGTTTACCCATGTCTGTGTCCTCTATTTAAAATAAATAGCGTTTTGTTTATTGATCTCATCCATGACGATATCATCTACGCCTGGGAAGATACTCCCTGCCGCGCCGTACGTGATGGAGGGGATGAAACTTCCGCCCGGCGCGTATTCCCTGCAGGCGCGTCTTACTTCTTCGCGGATCTGCGTTTCGTCGTAGTCTTTCATATCGATGGCGGAATCAATGCCGCCCATGAATACGATCTTTTTGCCGAATTCCCGCTGGAGTTTTGGGATATCATTGGTGGGCAGGACGCCTTGCCATATATCGATGCCGATATCGATCATATCCTGGACGATCGGTTCACAGTAGCTGTCTGAGTGGTGCATGATGAGGACCCCATTCTCGTGGAAATAGTCAAAGAATCTCTTATATCTGTCTTTGAAAAATTCTCTCCAGGTATCCGGGCTCATGAACAGGGAAGTTTTGGAACCCCAGTCGTCGTGGTGGAGTAAGATGTCCGGGTGCAGGTTTTCCACAAGGAGCCGGGCATAGGTCATCTTGTATTCCAGAAGATAGTCCAGGAAGTCATGCATGTCCTCCGGTTCCATCAATAAATTCATCAGTGTATCTTCAAAACCCATCAGATAATGGGATTGTTCAAACAGGCCGGTGGCCATCAGGGACATTGCCAATCTGCCCTGGTCACGGATCTGGGATGCCTGTTCTCTGGCTGCGCTCCAGTCAAGGTCCATCTCGGCAAGATTGGGCGCATGGACGTATTCTCTCCATTCGGTGATATCTTTCAGGACTTTTGTGTCCTCATTGATGATCGGCATAACGCCTGGTTCATCTTCTCCCCAGTATACGGTCACACCCCAGGGGTCTTTTACAGTCTCCCCCAGTTTAGCAGTCAATGTGGCGCCCATCAATGGATCGAACACGTTTCCGTAGGGTTCCCATTCATTTACAAATGCATCTTGTTTTTTGCCATGCAGTAATGCCAGCAGATTTTCTTTTGGTGTCATAGTCGTATCCTTTCTTAATATCCTCTTCGTGATCTTTTTGCTGTAAAAACTATAGCATATGTATCCTCCGTTTGGGAATCCGATGGATGTTGACAATTCGCATGGATATTGATACAATCTGTATCATGAGCATAAGAGCTGGAATAAAGGGTGATAGGGGCGGTCTGTATGCAGCATACCATGACGTTTGATATATTTTGTTTCAGATTGGGGAGGAAATACCCGCTGCGCACATGCAGGGGATATACAGCGGGAAGGCGTTTGAAAAACATCCGGTTATCCGGCGACGGATGCATAGACAGGCATTATCTGTATCTGTTATCCTGGGATGAATACAGCGCTGATCCGGGGAGGTACACAGGCTGTGCGGTACTGCTTTTTCAGATGCCAGAGGATAGGACGCTCCCCCAGGGGAATATCGTTGTCCTCCCAAAGATAGATGGGATAAAGGGACTGATCAACGATGCCCTGGTCATCTTTGCGGAATTTGAAGAGTGGCATGAAAAACTCCACGAGGCAGATGAAAAGGGACTCAGACCTGAGCAGATGTTTGGCGGTCTGATCGGATATATGCAGATGGAGATCGCCATAGCAGATAACAAAAATGATTTTTATTATATATCCGTAAAAAAGAGCGACGATCCTATGGGGATCTTTGAGATGTCCCCGGAGGAGGTGCGGGCCATCCTGAATACGCAGAAAGAATTCCCTGAGAGCTTTTATACCCATGATGTGGAACTTTATCCGGATCTTTATAACGGATTGCTGTATTATTATAATTTTTTCCTGGAGGGCGGATATCTCGCGCGCCTTTTGGGGGTCTTCCCGGACGGGCCGTTCGCTTCCGGGCAGCTGCGGCTGTTCCGTTATGTTGCCAAATATGCGGAAAGGCTGTATATCTTACATTATAAAGACGGGGAGCATGACCGGAAGGGCAAGCGATTTATCCTGGCGATGAAAAACCTCCTGCAGGCAAAAAAGATCCATCCCCAGATATTGCAGAATATCCTTGATATTTATGATTGGAAGATCGGGGATATGTTCCAGGTCTTAAAATTTAAACATGAAGATCTGATGGAAAACCCTGCCTATCTGGATTTTCTCTGCGCGTCGATCGAAGAGCAGTTTCCGTCCTGCTGTGCGTTGGGGGCCGATCAGGATGTATTTTGTGTAAGGGATCTCTCGCTGGAGGAAGATCCCGGGGATTTTGACCAAAATATGGCTGTTTTTCTCAGGGAGAATCTGTGTAATGTGGGGATGAGCAACGTGCGCAGGGATATCGTCCATTTACCGATGCTGGCGGATGAGGCGGGTGACGCGCTGGAGCATGGGCTGCAGAACCATCCCATGCGCTGGTCTTTTCATTTTTCAGATTGTGTTTTGGATCATTTGAGAGACGCGATGACTGCGAAATATGATGTGGAGGAACTTGAGCACAATGCTGTTGGCATCCTGCGCAGATATGACAGGGAACACAACAGTTGTCTGGAAGAAACTCTGCGTGTTTTTACAATACAGAGGTTCAGCGCTTCTGCGGCTGCAAATGCTATGTATATCCACAGATCGACTTTTCTGCACAGGCTGAGGCGTATCCAGGAATTGACCAGTCTCAATTTTGAAAATGAGCGGGAGCGGGAGTGGCTGACTCTGTCTTTTTTTCTCCGAAGATCCGGCACGCCGTAAGTCCTCCCGATTAAAAAAAGCTCTCGGACAGCAGATCCGAGAGCCTTTATCTTTTGTTTTTATCATGTGAGCAGCATCCGGTCATTTGCAAATTCGCCGCCGCTGGCCTCCTCAAATTTTGCCAGCAGATCTGCGACGCTGAGTTTTTTCTTCTCTTCACCGGATACGTCGTAGATGATCCTGCCCTCATGCATCATGATCAGGCGGTTTCCGTGGGCGATGGCATCTTTCATATTATGTGTGACCATCATGGCCGTCAGGCCGTTTTCCGCGATGATCTTATCGGAGATCTCCAGCACTTTTGCCGCTGTCTTGGGATCGAGCGCGGCTGTGTGTTCATCTAAGAGCAGGAGCTTTGGTTTCTTGAGGGCGGCCATCAGGAGTGTGATCGCCTGGCGCTGTCCGCCGGAGAGCAGGCCGACTTTGCTCTTTAGGCGTTCTTCCAGGCCGAGGCCCAGCACCTTTAATCTGCTCTTGTATTCTTCCCGCTCTTTTTTTGAGATGCCCCAGCGAAAACCTCTGTGTTCGCCCCGCCGCGCCGCGATCGCCATGTTTTCCTCGATGGACATGGTGGCCGCGGTCCCGATCATGGGGTCCTGGAAGACCCGGCCTAAGTAGTTGGCGCGTTTATGCTCGGGAAGCCTTGTGATGTCAGTGCCGTTTACGATGATCCTTCCCTTGTCCACGGGCCAGACGCCGGCGATCGCGTTCAATGTGGTGGATTTTCCGGCGCCGTTGCCGCCGATGATCGTGACGAAATCACGCTCGCTGAGTTTTAACTCCACGCCGTTTAGGGCAACTTTCTCATTGATCGTGCCGATATTAAAAGTCTTATATACATTTTCTATCTCAAGCATGTATCCCATTATCTCGCCATCCTTCGTTTTACAGCATATTTGTCTTTCAGATAGGGTATCGCCAGGAAACAGGCCACCACGATCGCGGAAAACAGTTTCATGTAATCGGAGGGCATACGCAGCCACAAAACAAGCGTGTAGGCGATGTAGTAGAGGATCGCGCCCACGAAGACTGCGGCCAGTGTGTAGGCAAATGTGATCTTTTTACCAGCGCAGAGTTTGCCGAAGATCACTTCGCTGATGATGACTGCGGCCAGTCCGATCACGATCGCGCCCCGGCCGGCATTGACATCGGCGGAACCCTGGTACTGTGCGTAGATGCCGCCGCAGAGCCCCACCAGGCCGTTGGAGAGCATCAGCGCCACCACTTTTGTAAAATTCGTGTTGATCCCCTGGGCGCGGGCCATCTGGGGGTTGCACCCTGTGGCGCGTATGGCGGAACCCAGCTCTGTCCCGAATGCCCAGTAGACCACAGCCACCAGGAGCAGACAGCCGATGATCAGCTTCAGGAAAAAGACCGCCCGGCCCTCTGACGTTACATAGCGCAGGGAGGCGACGAGGTTGGTCTGCCCGATGCCGATGCTCTGGTTTGATTTACCCATGATCCCCAGATTGACGGAGTACAGGGATATCTGTGTCAGGATGCTGGCCAGGATACCGGGGATGCCCAGTTCCGTGTGCAGAAATCCGGTGACGAATCCGGCCGCCATGCCCGCTATAAAGGCAAAGACCAAGGATAGTGCCGGGTGCATCCCGCCCTGGATCAGCATGACGGCCACGGCGCCTCCCGTGGCCAGTGAGCCGTCCACTGTCAGATCTGCGAAATCCAGGATGCGGAATGTGATGTATACGCCGATGGCCATGATCCCCCAAATGAGCCCCTGTGCCACATTGCCGGGGAGCGCCCGGATCAGTGCTGTCGGATCTAGGGAACCCAGATAATCTACTATCATGTCTTAATATAGTCCTTTCCTCATCTTTTGGATCTGCCGGATCATTCACCTGCTTCGATCGCTTCGTAGCCATCGGGGATCGTGATCCCTAATTCCTGACAGATCTCTTCGTTGTACATCTTTGTCACTTCCGGTGCAGATTCGATGTCCATCGTTGTGATGTCTGCGCCGTTTGCCAGTACATCGTAAGCCATCTCGCCTGCTTTGTAGCCGATGTCGTAGTAGCTGATGGAGAGTGTGGCAACGCCGCATCCGGCGCAGATGCCTTCCTCACCTGCGATCACCGGGATCTTGGCAGGGATACATACGTTCTTGATGATGTCTGTGTTGGACGCGATCGTGTTATCTGTCGGGATGTAGAGCGCGTCGCATTGTTCGATCGCACTGGTGACGACAGACTGGATCTCGTTGGAATCTGCGGCTGTGAATTCTTTGCATTCCACATTGTTTTCTGTCATGGCTTCTGTGTAGAGCTCAGCCTGATATTTGGAGTTTGGTTCGGCGGAGCAGTAGAGGATGCCGACTGTCTTTACATCCGGAAGGAGTTCCAGTGTCATGGCTGCCTGTTCGTCGATCGGCGCTAAGTCGCTGGTACCGGAGATGTTTATGCCGGTGGCGCCTGTCCAGTCACTGATCTCCAGGGCTGTGGCGTAGTCTGTGATGGATGTCCCCATGATCGGGATGTCGCCGGTGGCCTGTGCGGCTGTCTGCAGGGGCAGCGTGGCGTTGGCTAAGATCAGGTCCACGTCTGCGGCTACGAAATTGTTGACGATCGTGCTGCACATGGCCTGTTCACCCTGGGCGTTCTGGAGGTCAAAATCTACGCTGCCCTCGCCGAACTTTTCGCTGCAGGCATCCTGGAAGCCCTCTGTGGCTGCGTCTAAAGCCGGGTGCTCCAGCATCTGGCAGATGCCGATGGAATAGGAGTCGCCTGCGTCTCCGCTCTCGTCGGATGCCTCTGTCCCTTCGGTCTCTCCAGTGTCCCCGGTCTCCTCTGCTGCTCCTGTCGCCGTGCTCGAGCTGGAGTCACTGGGATCGGAGCTGCCGCCGCCGCAGGCTGTCATGGACAAGGTCAGTACTGCTGCCATCATAAGGGCTGTTATCTTTTTTAATTTCATTTTCCTCTCTCCCTGTTTTGTGATATTTTTGCGCTTCAACGCGCGAAAGTTTTAACACAAGAATTATACACTTGTGGAGGGGATACGTCAAGTATTTTTCGTTGTGATGCTGTCTATCTGCAGGTTTCCCTTGAAACAGAGGATATCTATTCTTAAATCTACATCGATATCAGCCTCTCTCGATGGACGGGGATCCCATGATCGCATGGACCTTTCTTATTTCTTTATCTTGTAATGGTCGTGGAGGGAGCGGAGCATCTTCATGAAATAGGCGACTCCCTCCTCGGCGATCCCCGGCAGTCTGTATTTAGTCTGATATTCCAGCATCAGCCCGTGGAACAGGCTGCACTCCATGTCGCTGAGCATCCGGGAGTCGTCCAGCGAAAAATGTCCGGTCATGGCAGCCCGATGGACCATTATATGATTCCGTTCCAGGATATCATTGTTGAAAAAGACGCTGGTGAACAGGCCGTCCAGATTCTTCCATTCATCCGGGAACATCT
This sequence comes from Clostridia bacterium, assembly GCA_910575625.1. Lineage (GTDB taxonomy): Bacteria > Bacillota > Clostridia > Lachnospirales > Lachnospiraceae > MGBC164599. The sequence goes on along the minus strand of CAJTFD010000001.1, from coordinate 241,764 downwards.
GATAGTATTCGAAGATCGTATCCCCCAGATTCTCTTTGTATCTTCCCCAGAAAAGTTCGTTAAAGACCTCTATATTTTCAAATGCGTATTTGGCGAAGACTTCCCATAAAGTTTCCAGCATCTCCAGAGCATCTGTCTTCTCGTTGGTGATCCGCTGGATCTCGACGATGTAATTTTCCAGGAAGCGCACCGATGCGAACCGGATCAGATGGTCCAGGTCGTCAAAATGCCTGTAGATAACGGTACTGGTGCAGTTGCAGGCCGTCGCGATGGTGCGGATCTTGATGTTGTAGGGGCCGGTCGTCTTGAGGAGTTCGTATGTCTTCAGTACGAGTTCGTTCTTTTTGCTCATCTTTGTTTTTCCTTGTGTATGTTTTTACGCATACATAGGATTATAGTACCAGAGTGGAGGAAAAATCAAGTGTTTTTGGAAGGATCTTGCAGGATATGGACATGAAAAGGAACGGGTCTGGGCATATGCAGATCCGTTCCTCTGGAATATATGTATTTTATGGGGTCAGACGTGTTTTTTACAGGTTTTCCATGTATCTGCGCAGGTCGGCGTCCACATCGGCGGGAAGAGCAGGCTCTTCATAGTCGGCCAGGATCTTCTTCCATTTTGCGTTGGCGACTTTCTCGATCGGAAGGGCGCCGTTATCGACCCACTGTTCGTATGGTTTCCGGTCGCTCAGTGTCGGCATATAGAACTCATCCCGGAAGTTTTCTACGGTGTGGTCGTGGGTCAGGAATACGCCGCCTGGGCCGACTTCTTCGATCACCTCGTAAGCGAGTGTCTCTTCATTGACGGTCACGCCCTGATCGATCCGTTTCAGGTTGCCGATGATCTCGTTGTCGATGATCAGTTTTTCGAAGGATGTACAGTTGTATGTCTCGATGATCCCGGCAGAATGCAGGATGAAGTTGCCGCCGGCCATCTGGGTCATCATCAGTGTGATCGCAGACTCGTATGCTGCCTGGGAATCCATCATCTTGGCATCGGAGAGCGCGCCGCTGATCCGGCATGGGATCTGATAGTATTTCGCGAGCTGTCCGTTTAACAGGGAGACGACCGCATCTTCAGGAGAACCGATGCACAGGGAACCGCTGCTCATGTCGGCATTGGAACCGGAGGCGGAGTATACGACCGGAGTCCCTGGGTTGATGCACTGAGCGAGTACGATACCGGCCAGTACTTCTGCGTTCTGTACGGAAACAAGTCCGGCGATCGTGGCAGGCGTGGTCATAGCGGCCATGGACAGTGAGTTGATCAGCTGAGGCTGTCCGGTCTCTGCGTAAGCCATGATCGCGCCGAGCTGGGCATCATCGTAGCTCAATGGTGTCAATGTACAGGGGATGGAAGCGATGACCGGTTTTTCTTTGATCGCGTCCAGTCCGCCGAAGGGGATCGCGGCCATCTCGATGCAGTGTCTGGCGTTTTCATATCCGTATACGCTGCCCATCAGCGGTTTATCACTGTATTTCAACGTGTTGTAGACCATCGTCGTGGGGCGTTCTTTTACGGAGACGTCCTGCGGTTCACAGGAGATGTGGCTCTGGATATCGATGTTCTCCAGTCTGTCACAGATCTTTACGATATTGATGAAGTCTTCCAGCTTGCCGTCACGGCGGCCCTTGTCCAGGTCAGTGACGAAAGGCGATCCATAAGGACCTGCATAAGCAGCTCTCTCCGTGGAGATCTCTACGTTCTTTTCTGGATTCCTTGCGTGGATCGTATAAGAAGAAGGTGAGTTCTTGATGGCTTCCTCTACCAGTGCCCGCGGGAAGAGAGCTTTCTTGCCGTCGATCTTCACGCCGTGTTTCTTTAGGATCTCCAGGGCCGGCGCATGTGTCATGATGACACCGATGTTCTCCATGATCCGCAGGGAATTTTCGTGGATCTGTTCCAGCTCGCTCTGGCTGATCATTTGATATCTTTGCATAGTAGTATCCTCCTTATGGAAATATTGATAACTATTTTGACAGTGTTGAATAACGGTACAACTGTTTTTTGATGGGATCATCATACAATGAAAAGTTATCGTTGTCAACATATATTTTTAGAAATTTATGGATTATTGTCGAATTATGTTGACAGAAAGATGGTGATTATGTATACTAAAAAAGAATAATGGTGCGACATGATTATCTAAACTGACAAAAATTTCGACAAAAAAGGCGATTAAGACAAAGTCAACTGTATTTTACTTCGGCACAATGTTATCAATATTCACATACTTGTGATCATCGGTGATAACAAAATTCCGAGAGAAAGGAAATGAATGAGCGGAAAAAAGAGGAGTATCGTATTAGTAATATTGAGTTTTATCGCAGGGATGGTCTACCTGACCCCGTTTTTGAGATTTACATTTTATGACCAGATGTTGGAGGCATTGAGCATCACGGATGTGCAGCTGGGGGTGATCGGCGGCGTCTATGGGACGTTTAATGTATTGAGCTACATACCCAGCGGTATGTTGGCGGAAAGATTCAACACGAAACTTTTGCTGATCGTCTCGATGATCGGCATGTGCCTGACGACGGTCTGGTATGCGTTCTATCCGGGTTACACGGCGCTGATCGTCATCCATGCCCTGTATGGGGTGTTCAGTGTGGGGACGTTCTGGTCGCCTTATATCAAGTCGATCCGCCAGCTCGGTACAGAGAGTGAGCAGGGGCGCGTCTTCGGGATGAGCGAAGGACTCCGCGGGGTCTGCCAGACGGTGGTCGCATTTGCATGTCTGGGGCTGCTGGGCCTTTTTGCCACGAACAGAGCGGGCTTCCGCGCGATGCTGTGGGTCAATGCGGCGGTTTTTGCCATATTGATGCTGGCAGTCATCTTCATCGTACCGGATCTTGACAAAGAACTGGCAGCCAGCGCGGGCGGATCTGACGCAAAACAGGGTGAAAAGAGAGTCGTTGTATCCATGATCAAGATGCTGAAAAGCCAGTCCACATGGATCTGTATCTTTGTGATCGCCTGCGGGTATGCTCTCTGGAATACGGCGAATGGATTTATCGGCACGTACTGCACCAGGGTCTTGAACATCTCACCGGGGCTGTCCAGTACCCTGTCGATCATCCGCAGTTACGTGATCGTATTTGTGGCGGGGCTGTCCGGCGGATTTATCATAGACAGATTCAGGACAAAAGGAAAAGGCATGTTGACCGTGTTCGCCCTCACGGGGGTCGTGACGATCGGGATGTTCCTGACCCAGGATCTGACGTTCGTCATCGTATGTGTCTGCTTCACGGTAGCGTTTTCCTACATGGTCAACGTGATCAAATCCACGTACTGGTCGATCCTTGGGGATGCGGGGATCCCGGTGGAGGCGACGGGGATCGCGACGGGTGTGATCTCGCTGATCGGCCTGACGCCGGATATCTTTGTACCGCCGATCGTCAGCCGTTTTATCGATCATGGAGAGAGTATCGGGGATGTCCAGGTCGGTTTTAATATGATGCTCGCCTGGATCCTGGTCTGGGCCCTTCTGGGCATCGTCGCTTCGATCATCTTGAAAAAGAAAAGGGAAAAGGCACTCAACGCTTAAGATGTGTTTGAGGATTGGTCCGCTTGCGGGACGTATGCGTCCCGTGCAGACGGATCTTCACACATATTTTAGGGAGCTATTAGCATAAAACGGTCAAGGGGGAAGACTATTGAAGGATGATAATAAAAAGAAGGATATCGTATTTATCTTATCGGCGGCGATCGCTCTGGTCATCGCTCTCTGGGGCATCATCGACAACCAGTCCTTCGCTGTCCTCGCGGACGGGCTGATGAAGATGCTCAAGCAGCGGTTTTCCTGGCTGTATCTGGGGGTCATGTTCCTGTTTGTGGTCTTTGCGCTCGTGCTGGCATTTAGCCGATACGGGAAGATCCGTCTGGGGGAGGACGGGGAAAAGCCGGAATACAGCAATGTGTCCTGGTTCGCCATGCTCTTTGCGGCGGGCATGGGGATCGGTCTCGTGTTCTGGGGCGTGGCGGAGCCTCTCTCTCATTATGTGGCGCCGATGAAAGGGATAGAGCCGCAGAGCGCTGAGGCGGCTGACTTTGCAATCCGCTCCTGTTTCATGCATTGGGGACTGCATCCCTGGGCCTGTTACGCGGCAATGGGGCTGGGCCTGGCATATTTTCAGTTCCGTAAGAAAGACGCGGCTCTGGCCAGCAATCTCTTAAAACCCATCTTAGGTGAGAAGAACGCAAAAGGCGTGGCGGGCAAGGCCGTTGATGTCTTTACCACGGTCCTGACAGTGACGGGGGTGGCGACTTCCTTTGGGATGGGCTGCCTGCAGATCAGCAGCGGCCTGGAGTATATGTTCGGGATCCCGAATAATGCGGTCACGTGGATCGTCATCATCATCCTGATCTGCATGATCTATCTGCGCAGCGCATTGAGCGGCGTGGGAAAAGGGATCAAACGGCTCTCGGATTTTAACATGATCATGTTCGTGCTGCTCATGGTCGTGGCGTTCCTGATCGGGCCGAGCCTGGACATCCTGGGGATCGAACTGAAAGGGCTGAAAGATTATATCGTTTACCTGATCCCGGACAGTCTGCGCCTGACGTCCCAGGGGGATGCCGCCTGGATCCAGGACTGGCGGGTCTTCTATTGGGCCTGGTGGCTCTCCTGGGCGCCCTTCGTGGGCGTGTTCATAGCGCGGATCTCCCGCGGGCGTACGGTCAGGGAATTTGTCCTGGGCGTGATGATCGTGCCCACGCTGGTGTCTACAGTGTGGTTCTCGATCTTCGGAGGGATGTCCCTGCATGTCGCGGACCGTTTCCCGGCGGAAGAGCTATCAGAGATCACAGCGTCCATGCAGACGGCGCTGTTCCATGTGTTCGGTCAGTATGGAATGGGGATCGTGCTGTCGGTGATCGCGATCGTCCTGCTGATCACTTTTTTCATCACATCGGCGGACTCGGCGACCTTTGTGCTGGCGATGCTCACGTCGGACGGCGCGCTGGATCCGCCGGATGATAAGAAGATCTTCTGGGGACTTTTGATGGCGGTGGTGGCATTTGCGCTGATCATCTCAGGGGGGATATCTGTCATCCAGACGATCTCTACGGTGATCGCGTTCCCGTATCTGTTCATACTGATCCTGGTCTGCGTCAGCCTGGTAAAGGAAATGCACACAGAGAGCAAAAAATAGATCATATCTAAATTTTAGAAGATAACGAAACGGCGGCAGGCCAGGGCATCGGAAGAGCTATGGTCTGCTGTCGGTCTGTCTTATTATAAGAAATCCTGGATATTGATCGTCAGATCCTCGGCCGGCGGGCTGCGGCGGCAGCCAAGATCTCCGGCAACAGAGATAAGCCGTTAGAAAAATGTAAAAAAGGGACTTTACACAGAGATCAGATCAGGTTAAAATAGGGATTAACGAAACTAAGCGAAACAAAATAAGATCTACGAAACACATGTTTAAGATATTTTTGGAGGGATAGAGCTATGATCTGTAAATATGTTTTTGGGAGTCCGATCGAAACGGGGGCTGTTGTGGCCCAGATCCAGGAGAGCGCAGAGGATCTTTCCTGGATGGAGCTTGAAAAGACAAAAGGAGGCATCCGGCTGTCCTGTCGGATGGAGGACAGTGATGTGGTCTACGGTCTGGGAGAGCAGATGCGGGGGATGAACAAGCGTGGTTTTACATATGTGAGCGACGCACTGGATGATGCGATCCATACGGAGAGCCGCCATTCCCTGTACGGGGGGCATAACTTTCTGATCCTGAGCAGACGGGAGCAGTCTTCTTTTGGCATCTTTGTGGATGATCCGGGCCGGGTGGCTTTCGATGTGGGGGAGACGCAGATGGATCGGCTGGAGGTCACAGCGGGGCCGGATTGTGTGGTCTACTTTATCGTGGGTGAGAGCGTGAAGGATATCGCAAAGCAGTTCCGTCGGATGATCGGGCGCAGCTACATCCCGCCGAAATGGGCGTTTGGATACCAGCAGTCCCGTTGGGGGTATATCAATGAAGCGGATGTGCGGGAGGTGGTCCGGCGGCATCACGGGCAGGGGATCCCGCTGGATGCGGTCTATCTTGATATCGACTATATGGAGGATTATAAGGATTTTACAGTCGACAAGGAGAAGTTTCCAGATCTTGCGGGATTGGCCGGCGAGATGAAAGAAGAGGGTGTCCATCTGGTGCCGATCATAGACGCGGGGGTCAAGATCGAGGAGGGCTATCCGGTCTATGAGGAGGGCATCGAGGAAGGGTATTTTTGCAAAGAGGAGGACGGCGAGGCGTTTGTGGGGGCTGTGTGGCCGGGGAAGGTCCATTTTCCCGACGTGCTCAATAGCCGGGCGCGGGAGTGGTTCGGCGGAAAATACAGAGGACTGATGGAACAGGGGATCGATGGGTTCTGGAATGACATGAACGAGCCGGCCATCTTTTATTCTGAGAAAAACCTGGAGAGGGTGATGGATGAGATCCTGGCTATGAGAGGTGAGAACCTGGATCTTCATGCTTTTTTCCACATGAAAGATATCCTTCTGGGGTTGTCGAATAACCCGGAGGATTACAGGAGCTTTTACCATGATCTGGACGGGGTGAAGGTGCGCCATGACAGGGTGCATAATCTCTATGGGTTTTATATGACGCGGGCCGCGGCGGAAGCGTTTGGACGGATCGCGCCGGATAAGAGGACGCTCTTGTTTTCCAGGTCGTCGTATATCGGTATGCACCGGTATGGGGGGATCTGGACGGGGGATAATATGTCCTGGTGGAGCCATCTGCTCCTCTCTGTCCAGCAGATGCCCTCCCTCAATCTCTGCGGGATCTTGTATACAGGTTCGGACATTGGGGGATTTGGGGGCGATGCCACGGAGGACCTGCTTTTGCGGTGGCTGGAGTTTGCGATCTTTACACCGCTGATGCGCAACCATGCGGCTCTGGGGACCCGGGAGCAGGAGGTGTATCAGTTTTCCCATGTGGAGGCTTTTCGCCGGATCATCCGCATCCGTTATGGGCTTTTGCCTTATCTGTATAGTGAGTATATGAAGGCCGCTCTGGAGGATGAGCTGTATTTCAGGCCGCTGGCTTTTGACTATCCAGAGGATGCGCACGCGGTGAAAGTGGAAGATCAGCTGATGGTGGGCGAGAGCATCATGGCGGCTCCGGTCTATGTGCAGAATGCCACAGGACGTTATGTGTATCTGCCGGAAGATATGCTGCTTGTCCGTATGCGGTCTTTAAAGGAGCGGACCTGCGAGGTGATGGCGCGCGGGCATCATTATGTGGAGATGGCTTTGGATGAGGTGGTGTTCTTTGTGAAAAAAGGGCATGCGCTGCCGTTGGCCGTTCTGGACGATGATCTGCTCTCGACGGCTGATCTGGAGGGTGCGGCTTATGAGTGGATCAGCTTCGGCGACGGGCCGGTGGAGTATGTCTTATATGAGGACGATGGGATCTCAAAAGAGTACACGCCGCGGGAAGATTGGAAGAGGATGACTGTGGACGGGAGATAAGGGATGATAAAAAAGAGTGACACGGGCGGTCAGCCGTGGTCACTCTTTTTTTTGAAAGTCTGCCGCTGGAACAAGCGGTATGGATATGTCAGCCACTAATGAAGGTCTGGGATCAGAGCAGGTAGGGCTGCAGCTGATCCAGGATCTCTTTTGCCTGGGCCTGATCTGCGTGGATGTTCAGTTCCAGGGGGTGGGAGAGGTCCAGGCTGAAGATCCCCATGATCGACTTCGCGTCCACGATGTACCGGCCGGAGACCAGGTCTGTGGGGCTGTCACACTTGGATATGATGTTTACGAAATCTTTTACGGACTCGATGGTATTTAATAAGATCTTTTGTGTTGTCATATGTCCTCCGTTGTGGTGTGTAGTTGGATCGTTTTGGGGACGCTGCTGGTCATGTACGGCCCCAGATGATAGACTGCGTTGGTGATCACATATGCACCGTCGTTGATGAACACTTCGATCATATGCGGATCCACCAGGACTTCCAGATGAGCGGTCCCCTGAAGGGCCGGTGTCTGGGAGATGTTCCTCTTGACAGATGCGGATACGGCTGTCCGGTCGGTACAGATGCGGCCGTCCTCTCTGTAGATGCGGAAGCCTCCGATATCCACGTGTTCCCCGTCTTCAAGGTCGAAGCATGCCATGTAGCCCGCGGGGGATGCATCGGATATGTCGGCGATCCTCCGGTCGTACGCCTGACGGATATTTGGGTGCATCTGGAAGCAGATATGTCCGTCCCTGATTGTGACCACGCGGGGAGAGCTGAACATCCCGATCCATCCGGCATCGGTTTTTTCCGGCATCCGCAGCCATGCGATCATCACTCGTCTTCCCGCTTCATCGAGGGTGGTCTGTGCGGCGTACAGATCCAGGCCGTAGTCTAAGAACTGGTACGCATCGGGGATCGTCATCTCGCAGGTATCTTCCTGGAATCCGACTTCAAAGCAGATCGTGTGTTCTTCTGTCCGCCCGCCATTTTCCAAAATCCCTATGACGGAGAGGAGCAGGACCTTGCCGCCTTCTGTTTCAAAATAATCCGGGCATTCCCACATCCATCCAGGCAGGGAAGGTTTGCACGCACGGTTTACATATTCCCAGTTTAACAGATCTTCGCTTTTGTAAAAGAGGGCGGTCCCCTCTTTCTCGTCCAGGGTGCTCCCCAGGATCATGTACCAGGCGTCTTTGCCGCGCCAGATCTTGGGATCCCTGGTATGCATGCGGTGGCCGATCGAGGGGTCGGTGATCGGGGGGATGATCCTTTTCTTATCAGTCCAGTTGTCGAAAGTATAGCCGTCCGGGGAGGTGATCATCATCTGTGTGGCTTCAAAATGGATGTCTGGGTGGACGTGGATGTCTTCGGAGTTGCTCTCCTCGTAGCGCACGCCAGTGTAGATGATGTACATCTGTCCGTCTTTTTCCACCGCGCTCCCGGAGAAACAGCCGTTTTGATCGTCTTTTTTCGTGGGGAACAAGGCGATCCCTTTGTGCTCCCAGTTTACCAGGTCTTTGCTCACCGCATGTCCCCAGTGCATGGTCCCCCACCGGGGACCATAGGGAAAATATTGGTAGAATACGTGATAATATCCTTTGTAGTAGATAAAACCGTTTGGGTCGTTCACCCAGTTGTCGGGCGCTTTCAAATGTATCTTCTGTCTCTTCATTGTCTTCTCGATCCTATCAGTCAGTCGCGTCTTTTACATAGTTTATGCCTGTCTTTTTGTCAAAGAACTGTAGCTTGGAGGGCATGAATACGAACTCGATCTCATCGCCGATCTGGCTGACTTCGTATTTGGACACCCGGGCCACGGCCGGACTCCCGCCGAAGTTAAAGTAGAGATTGTTTTCATTGCCCATGACTTCAGTGTTGGTGATGATGGCTTTTTGTTTATTCTTTCCATAGAGCTCCATGTTCTGGGCATCCAGTTTTAAGTCTTCGCCGCGGATGCCTAAGATCATCTCACCGCTCTTGCCGTTTAATTTTTCTAAAGCTCCTTTTTCTAAGATCAGCTTATTGCCGTCTGTAAATTCGATGGCGCTGCCGTTTACGGTCACGTCGAAGAAGTTCATCTGTGGGGAACCGATGAACCCGGCCACGAATTTATTTGCCGGATGGTTGTAGAGTTCTAAGGGTGCGCCCACCTGCTGTACGATCCCGTCTTTCATGATCACGATCCTGTCGGCCATGGTCATGGCTTCCACTTGGTCGTGGGTCACGTAGATGGTGGTGGCGCCCATATCACGGTGCAGTTTGCTGATCTCTGTGCGCATGCTGACCCGGAGCTTTGCGTCTAAGTTGGAGAGGGGTTCGTCCATCAGGAACACTTTCTGGTTTTTGACGATGGCGCGGCCCAGGGCCACCCTCTGGCGCTGTCCGCCGGAGAGGTTCTTGGGTTTTCTCAGGCGGTATTCTTCCAGACCGAGGATCTTCACCGCCCAGTCTACTTTTTTCTTGATCTCGTCGGCGGGCACTTTCATGTTCTTTAAGCCGTAGGCGATGTTCTTTTCCACGGTCATATGGGGATACAGCGCGTAATTCTGGAAGACCATGGCGATCCCTCTGTCTTTCGGTGCCATCTCGTTGACTTTCTTTCCGTCTATGTACAGTTCGCCGCCGGTGATCTCCTCAAATCCCGCCACCATCCGCAGGGTTGTGGATTTTCCGCATCCGGAGGGGCCGACAAATGCGATAAATTCTTTTTCCTGGATCTCTAAGTTGAACCCGTCTACTGTATTTTTTTCTGCGCCGGGGTATTTTTTACAGATATTTTTAAATTCTATAAAGCTCATATGATCATCCTTCCTTTGAACCTGTTGAGGTGACACCTTCTACGATCTGTTTGGAGAACAGGGAGTAGATGATGATCACCGGGATCGTTATCATTGTAATGACTGCAAGGGTCTGTCCCATGGTGGTGTTCTCGTTTGAGGTAATGGCATTCAGACCGATCTGGGCGGTCAGAAGGTCCCCGGAGGTAAATACCAGGGCCGGCCAGAGGTAATCGTTCCACACATTCAGGAATGTGAATACGCCCACTGTGGCCACCACCGTCTTGGACATGGGCAGCACCATGGTGAAGAAGTATTTCACCGGGCCGCAGAAATCCAGCTGGGCCGCTTCGTATACATCGTCCGGCAGACTGACGAACACTTGCCGGAACAGGTAGATGTTAAAAGGATTTACGATCATGGGCAGCACATACCCCAGCACCGTGTTTAAAAGTCCCGCTTTTGCGATGATCAGAAAGTGGATGGTGATGACCGTCTCTGTGGGCACGATCTGGAGCATCAGTATGATCAGCAGCCATTTGTCGCTGAACGGGAACGGGATCTTCGCCAGAGCGTATCCGGCCAGGCCGTTCACGATGATGCCCAGTACGATCATCACCGCCGCATAGAACAGTGTGTTGCCCATGTATCGCAGGAAGCTGGTATCCTTGATGATCGATATATAATTCTCAAAGAAGTTCCCTTTTGGCATGGGCGGGATGAACGCCGCAATGGAATTCATATCCGCCGTGATCGCCGCATCCGGCTTAAAGGAGTTTGCCAGCATCCAGAGGACGGGGAACAGGAAGAAGATCGACAATACCAGCAGGAAGATCACCAATATCCAGTTTATCTGCTTTTGCTTTTTCGTCAACATTTATTTATCCTCCTTATCCTTCGTCAGTACGTTCTGGATGATGGTCAGAACGACCACGAATATGGTAAATATGATGGCCATCGTGGAGGCAAGGCCCATTTCCCAGTTTACGGTGCCGGTCTGGTAGATATCATACACAATGGTGTAGGTGGAATGGTCCGGACCGCCGCCGGTCATGACCATGGGCTGTACCAGCATCCGAAACGCGCCGATCGTGACGGTGATGAAGATCAGCACGCATAAGGGTTTCATTTCCGGCAGGGTAATGTCCTTGAACTTCTGCCAGCTGGTGGCGTGATCCATCTCCGCCGCCTCGTAGAGGGCCGGGTTGATGTTCTGCAGGCCGCCTAAGAGGATCAGCATCTGATAGCCCATGCCCTGCCATACGCTCATGATCGCCACAGACGGGAGCGCCTGTTTCGCACTATGTATAAAAGGCTGCGTGTCAATGCCGAAATTTGCCAGCAGGGTGTTTAAGATGCCTTCCGGGCTGTAGATCTGCATCCACAGGGTGGATACCACCGCCAGTGACATGACCACCGGGATAAAAAATGCCACTTTAAAATATTTTTTACAGTGTGCCGCATGGTTGATCGCGATGGCCATCAGCAGGGCCCCGCCGCACTGGCATGGCACGATGATGATCACGAATTTTACCGTGTTCAGGAAAGACTTTACGAAAAGCTCATCCTTGAAACAGTCCAGGTAGTTCTCAAGCCCCACGAAATGCGTCAGTTCCGGGTTCAATGCGAAATAATCGGTGAAGCTGAAGCCAAAGGTCAGCAGCATTGGCAGGAACAGAAACAATGTGAGGAGTATCAGTGCAGGGGCAAAAAATGCCATTCCCATGATCGAATTCTTTTTCCTCATTATTCCCTTGTATAACGCTCCAGTTTTGCGTTCATCCTTTCTACTGATTTATCCATTTCAGACTGGGCGTCTTTGCCTCCCAGCGCCACGCTCTCCAGGACTTCCTGGAAGTACGTGCTCACCTGCGGATAGACAGGCGTTTTCGGCCTTGGATGGCCGTAGTTGCTCAACTGGTCATAGAGTGCTTTATAATTGTCATCGGTCTGGAAGACGTCGATGTTTTCAAAGGCTTCATAGGTGGACGGGAAGGTCTTCGACATTTCCCAGATCCGGATCCCGCTCTCTATGCCGCTCATCCACTGGACCAGTTTGGTGGCGCCTTCGATGTTCTCCGTCTCAGAAGAAGCGGCGAATGCCCAGGAGCCGGTGGGGGTGTATTTTCTTCCGTCCCAGTCGTCGGAGACCACATAGGGAGCCACGCCCAGATCGATGTCCGGGTAGTTTCCGTAAACGGTGTTGACTTCCCATGCCCCGTCGAATTTAAACGCGGCCCGTCCGCTCTCGAAGAGATTTTCGATCTTCGCCTCGGACATGTATTTGTTTTTCACAATGGTCTGGAAATAGTTCATGGTCTCTACATTTTCTTCCGAGTTAAAATAGCCGTCCACGGTCAGGCCGTCGTCGCTGACCAGGTTGCCGCCGTTGCTCCAGACAAAGGGCGCGTAATAATAGATGCTCGCTTCCCCCACCGGGAACGTCATATCCAGAGGATAGCCGTTCTTCTCATCCATGATCGGTCTTAATTTTTCCAGGATCTCAAGAAATTCCGACCAGGTCCACGGATGATCCGCGTCCGGGACTTCGATCCCCGCTTCTTTCAGGATCGCCTTGTTGTAGTAGAGTCCCACACTGGACTCCATCACGCCTAATGCGTGCAGTCTGCCGTTGTACGTTCCCTGTTCGATGATGGACGGCAGATAGATCGCCCTCTCTTCTTCGGGGATGTCCGCCAAGGGCTGGATGATCCCGTTGGACGCGTAAGCGGCGATGTTCGGCCCATCCACGGTCAGGACGTCCGGAAGGCCGCCCGACATGACGGAGGCGTTGACTTTATCGGAATACCCGCCGCCGCTGTCATTTCGCGGAACGAATTCTATATCCGCGAAATATGTCCCGTCATACTCCTCATTAAAGCTCTCCACAGACGCCTTGTACGCCTGCCCTTCCTCTGTCTCCTCGATGGAATGCACCCACATGGACAGATACGTCTCACCTTCGTCGTAGCCTGCTATGTCGCCTGGTCGCACATCTTTTTTCTGGCATCCGGCCAGGGATCCCAGAGCAAAAAGGACACCCGCCAGGCATAGCAACCGTTTTCTCATTCCCTCTCCTCCTTTTATATATTAAAGTAATCGGTTTTGTTATCGGTCAAGTTACCGGTTACTTTTAAGATAATATTAATATACGTCTCTGTTTTTGTCAATCCTTAATTCCAGATCCAGCGTATGTCCTATTTTTAGCCGCCTGTTTTTATTCAATTTACACAAATACCCAACCGATTGATTTCCCCATCTATTTTTGCATATTATTGTGAAATTTTTACATATCTGGCCATCTGCTCATCCCAAGTGCGATCCGATTGATTTTCCCGCGCGTTTTTGCTATACTCTTTATATTATGAAATCAAAAAAAGTTACATTTGCCGATATTGCGGCTTACACCAATTTTTCCAAAACCACCATCTCCCGGTATTTCAACAACCCGGACTCCCTGACGCTGGAAAACCAGCAGAAGATCGCGGACGCTCTGGTGGCGCTGGACTATAAAGAGAACAAAGTGGGCCGCATCCTGGCCAGCGGAAAGACAGAGTTCGTGGGGATCATCATACCCAATCTGTACATGCATTATTACGCGGAGATGCTCAACCAGATCCTGGCCACTTATGAGACGTATGGGTATAAATTCCTGGTCTTCGCGGGGAACGAGAAGAAAGACATCGAGCGGAAATACATCGAGGAGCTTTTAGCTTATAACATCGAGGGCATGATCATCTTGAGCCCGACCATCTCATCGAAGGAATTGGCGGCTTATGATATACCTGTGGTGGGCATTGAGCGTGAGGACAGATGTATATGCAGTGTGAATACCGACAACTATATGGGCGGTGTCCAGGCCACCAGCCTGCTGAAAAAATGCGGCTGCGATATCTTTATCCATATCAATGCAAAGCTGCCCGATACCGTTCCGGCGTATGGACGAGTGAAAGGGTTTACAGATATCTGCGAGGAGTATCAGCTTCCCCATGAGCGGATCTTCACGGAATTGGGAAATTCTTATGAGGACAACCGCGAAAAGATGCTGGGGATCGAAAAGATGCTAAAGGAGCGGTACCCGGATCAGAAAAAAGGGGTGTTCTTATCCAACGACACCCATGCCAATGTGTTCTTGAATATCCTGATCGGAAAGTATGGGAGATTTCCGGCGGACTATAAGATCGTCGGGTTCGATAATTCTCCCATATCCAGCGAGGCCGCGATCCCTATAAGCACTGTGGGGCAGCAGATCCCGGTGATCGCCAGGGAGGCGATGGAGCTTTTGTCGGTACAGATGGATGAGCGGAAGAAGAGGCGGCCGGTCTTGCTGAAGGAGCCGATACATAGGATCGTCACGCCGGTGCTGATCCGTCGGGGGACGGCTTGAATGGATATTTGCATTCATCCCAAAAAATTGTTATAATGGCATGATAAGGAGGAATGTAATGAGATACACAGGAAAAGAATTAAAATGCCGGGCCAGGGAGGCCATGAAGGGCAATTACCTGGTCCCGGTCCTGGCGGCCGTGGTCGTTGCACTGCTGGCTTTTTCGGCCAACTGTATCGTTATGCTGTTATTTCAGGGAAACAGCACGCTCTCTCTGGCCTTAAGCCAGCTGGCCAGTCTGATCTGTTCCCTGATCTTATCTGTGTTCACGGCGGGCATATGTTCGATGTACTTAAATATTGCAAGAAAGAGATCCTACAGCATACAGGACATCTTCAGCATGTTCCACCAGGATCCGGATCGGATCATCGTGGTGTGCTTTGTGCTCACGCTGATCAATATGCTCTGCTCCATACCGCTGTACATGGTGCAGGGACTGCTCGTGCAGGCGGATACGCCGGAAAAGCTGCTGGAGGTGTTCCCGGTGGTGTTCGGGGCCACGTGCCTGAGTGCAGTCCTGTCCCTGTTTGTGACGCTGCCTTTTGCATTTTCCTATATGCTTTTGGTGGATGATCCGCAGATGGGAGCGGGGGGAGCGCTGCGGGGCAGTGTCTCGATGCTGAAAGGGAATAAGCTGCGCCTGTGCAGGCTGTATATCAGTTTTTTCGGTATGGGCGTGCTGGTGGCGTTGTCTGGGTTTGTGGCCTATATCTGGGTGGAAGCGTATATGCAGGCGACCATGGTACAGTTGTATATGGAGCTGAACGGAGAGTTTGAAAAAGCGTCCCAGACGGAGCGGCCAGTGGAGAGTGAACGGAGCGGACTGCCCATCCGGGCGGACGACCGCAATGCAGAGGCATGAGAAAGGGGATTTGGATATGGATGAGAAAGATAGGGCAGAGGGACTGCCGTCTGCGGATGAGGCGGTGGTCGTAGAAGTGACCCCGGAACCGGATCAGGACGACAGGGACGAGCTTTCGGGGGAAGATGCATCAAAAGAGCCGGCCGGGAGTGATACGGAAGTCATACGGGTGTCTCTGCAGAAGGAAAGACCAGAAGAGAGCGAGCGGGAACAGCCGCTCCAGACGGTGGAAATGGAGACATCCGGGAACGTCTACCATTATGGAGAGGAGGATCAACAGGGGACGGAGACGGCGGATCAGGGATATGAGGATGTCCACGCACAGGGAGACAGCCGACAGACGCCGCCTCTGTCCGGCTATGGCTATGGGAGCGGAGCGGACAGCCCGCAGACACAGCCCGCTGGTCCCGGCTACGGCACAGGGGAGGATGGTCCGTGGACACCCCCGCCCGCTGGTCCTGGCGATCCAGGTTATGGTCCGGGAGGTTATGGTCCTCAAGATCATGGACATCAGGGGCAGTACCGGCAAGGCTATCAGCAGCAGGGTTACGGACAGCAGGGGTACGGCCCCTGCCGGCCGCCGAAGAAGAGCAGCAACAACATGGCCCTGGCCTCACTGATCATGGGCGTTCTGTCGATCCTTCTGTGCTGCTGCGGCGGTTTCGGGATCATCCTGGGTGCGGTGGGCATCGTGCTCGCGATCCTTTCCCGCGGCCGGGAACCCATGGAGACCAACGCGAAAGTCGGTATAGGTCTGTCGATCGGGGGGATCGTTTTAGGGATCGTTGTCCTGGTCCTGGCGTTTGCGGCTGTGGGGAGCGATCAGTTCCGCTTGGAGTTCGGCTCGGAACTGTATCAGAACGGTTACGGAGATTACGAGGATCACAGCCATTATTTTGACCACGGCGGCATGTGATCCGTCGGTGATGAGGAAGATAGATCTATGGATATGATACAGACTATAGCACAGGAGCTGCAGGTAAAAAGTCAGCAGGTGGAAGCGGCTGTCCAGCTGATCGATGAGGGGAACACGATCCCCTTCATCGCCAGATACCGGAAAGAGGCCACCGGCGCCTTAAATGACGAACAGCTCCGTCAGCTTCACGAACGGCTGCTCTATCTGAGGAACCTGGAGGAGAAAAAAGCGCAGGCGCTGGGCAGCATCGAGGAGCAGGGAAAACTGACGCCGGAGCTGAAAAAACAGATCCTGGCGGCGCAGACCTTAGTCATGGTGGAAGACCTCTACCGTCCCTACCGGCCGAAGAGGCGGACCCGGGCGACCATAGCTAAGGAAAAGGGCCTGGAGCCTTTAGCCGTTTTGATCTGGCGGCAGGCACTCACGTGCCCGGTGGAGGAAGAGGCGAAAGCCTTTTTATCCGAGGAAAAGGAAGTCCGCACGGTGGAGGAGGCGGTGGCGGGGGCCAGCGATATCCTGGCGGAACAGATCTCGGAGGAGGCTGACTACCGGATCCACATACGGGACGTGACACAGAAAAAAGGGATCGTGCGTTCGCAGGCCAAGGATAAAGAGGCCAAGAGCGTCTATGAGATGTACTATGATTTTGAAGAACCGGTGTCCCGGATGGCCGGTCACCGGATCATGGCTTTAAACCGGGGGGAGAAGGAGAAGGTCCTGCAGGTCAAACTGGCCGCGCCGGAGGAGGACCTGATCCGCTATCTTGAGAAAAAGGTGATCACGAAAAAAAATCCCCATACCACGCCGCTTTTAAAAGACGTGGTGGCGGACAGCTACAAACGCCTGATCGCGCCGGCTGTGGAGCGGGAGATCCGCGCCGCATTGACGGAAAAAGCCGAGGACGGAGCCATCCAGGTATTCGGAAAGAACCTGACCCAGCTCTTGATGCAGCCGCCCATCGCCGGGCAGGTGGTGCTTGGCTGGGACCCGGCATTTCGGACCGGATGCAAACTGGCGGTGGTGGATCCCACAGGAAAGGTGCTGGATACAGCCGTGGTCTATCCCACAGCCCCCACCACCGATGCGAAGATCAAAGCAGCCAAGGAGAAGATCAAAGAGCTAATCGAGAAGTATGGGGTCACTGTGATCTCTCTGGGGAATGGCACGGCCTCCCGCGAGTCCGAGCTGATCATCGTGGAACTGTTAAAAGAGATCCCCGAAAATGTCCAGTATCTGATCACCAACGAGGCCGGAGCCTCTGTCTATTCAGCGAGCAGACTGGCCACGGAGGAATTTCCGGAATTTGATGTGGGACAGCGCAGCGCGGCCTCCATCGCCAGGCGTCTGCAGGACCCGCTGGCGGAGCTGGTGAAGATCGATCCCCAGTCCATCGGCGTGGGGCAGTACCAGCACGATGTGAACCAGAAGAAATTGAGCGCGGCTCTCTCTGCTGTGGTGGAGGACTGTGTAAATAAAGTGGGTGTGGACTTAAATACAGCTTCCGCGTCCCTGCTGGAATATATATCCGGGATCACAAAGACGACGGCGAAGAATATCGTCTCATACCGGGAAGAGAACGGCAGTTTCACGGACCGTAAACAGTTGCTGAAAGTGGCAAAATTAGGACCGAAAGCCTATGAACAGTGCGCCGGATTTGCCCGGATCATGAACGGGAAGAATCCATTGGACGCCACCAGCGTCCACCCGGAGAGCTACCCGGCGGCATCCCAGCTCCTGGGGAAACTGGGCTATGCGCCAGAGGACATCAAAGGCCAGAAACTCTCGGGGATCTCCAAAGAGATCGAGGACGGCGCGGCCCTGGCTGCAGAGCTGGGGATCGGAGAGATCACACTCTGGGATATCGTCAAAGAGTTGGAAAAACCGGCCCGGGACCCCAGGGATGAGATGCCGGCCCCAGTGCTCAGGAGCGACGTGCTGGATATGAAAGACCTCAAAGAGGGCATGATCCTCAAGGGCACAGTGCGCAATGTGATCGATTTCGGGGCGTTTGTGGACATCGGCGTGCATCAGGACGGTCTGGTCCACATCTCACAGCTGACGGATAAGAAATTTGTCAAACATCCCCTGGACGTGGTCAGCGTGGGCGATGTGGTGGAGGTCAGAGTCATCAGTCTGGATATAGAGAAAAAGCGGATCGGATTGAGCATGATCATATAGAGAAGTCCATAAGATGGGAGTGTTTTTTCGAGAATGGGGAAAACACTTTCATTTTTTTTGCAGATGTGTAATAATTACAATAAGGATGGAGGTGGATGATGGAACAGGAATTGTATTTTATGCCCCTTGGCGGCGGCCAGCGGGTGGGGGCCAGCTGTTATTATCTGCGGATCGGCGGGGTGAACCTGATCTTGGACGCGGGCACCGGCATAGAGAGAGGGTTGGTCTTCGAGCCGGATCTGTATCCCCTCTTTACCCTTCCCTTCATACAGAGCGTGGCGCAGGTCAACCAGATCTACATCTCCCACGCCCATGCAGACCATGTGGGCTATCTGTTAAAATTGATGGGACAGGCGGACCGGTCGGATGTCTATATGACGGAGATCACAAAATTGCTGGCGGAGTATCAGCTCTACGACCGGGCATTTTTGAACGGCGCGCCGGAGGACGAGAGCAGGAGGCTGGCCGCCCGGTATCTGTTCGACCGGGTCACGGCGGTCAGCTACATGCAGACGCTGGATTTCGGCAGCTACAAGGCCACATTTTTCCCGGCAGGGCACATCCCCGGGGCGATGATGATCTTGTTCGAGTGTGGGAAACGGAAGATCTTATACACGGCGGACTATTCCATGGAGGGCACGCCGCTGACAGATGGATGCATCCTGCCAAAAGGGCTTAAGATCGACACGCTGATCATGTGCGGGCTCCATGCGAAGCATCCGGGTTACCGGAAAAAGGCAGACGGGCTCTACAAGACTGTGCAGTATGTGCTGCGTCTGGCCGGGGCGAAAAAACGGCCGGTCATGTGCCAGGTCTCTCAGCTGAGCAAGGGGATCGAATTTATCAAGACTTTAAATCAATACAATACACAGGGCATCCCTGTATATATAGACAGATCCATCTTAAAAGTGGTGGAGAAGATGGAGCAGCTGGCAGTTCCGGTCATGGACGCAAATGACCGGGTCATGACAGAGAGGATCCCCCTGGGGCCGCATATCTATGTGACGGCGGAGGGGGAAGGCCGTGGGCGGGAGGTTTATGAACAGGTGCGGGTGGATTTTTCTCTCCACGAAGATTTCTCAGGGATGATGGAGACCATCCGGGCGGTGGATCCCAAGCTGGCGGTACTCGTACATTGTGCCAAGGCGTACGCACCCCAGGATCTGACCATCGAGCAGGTCATGATGAGGGACGGGGAGTGTCGGACACAGTTTATCTTTGCAAAAGAAAAAGAACTGTATAGATTATAGGTATCAGAGGTGAGTGGGAGGTAGACCATGATCAATATAGAGGATGAAAAAGTAAAGGAAGTGTTGGAGGGGATCCACGAGGCTATGCTCCGCAAGAGAAAGAGGGGCAGCAATGTGAAAGAGGAGATCGTGATGGAGAATCAGATCTTCTCCCTGATCTGCAATGATCATGACATGGGGCCTACGGGCTGCGCCCGGGTCCTGCATGAACAATATGGATACGACCTGACCGGCGATCAGGTGGTGGCTGTTTTTCGCAGCCGGCGGATGGCCAATCCCCATGAACGCCGGGAACTGCTGGAGTGGGCCCAGGAGCTGGCCGGGTATTTTGAGAAAGCCATCGCCGGGGACCGGGACGGATTCGACCGATTTGAAAAACTGCGGAAAGAGCCTTGTCTCAAGAACGGGAAAAAACACGATTCCCAGGAGCGGATCGCAGCGATCATGATCTACGAGAAACACCCGGAGATCGATCTGTACGATGATTCGGACAGTCTGCGTTTTTTGGGGAACACGCTGGCCCGATATTTCTTTTATGATATGGCGGATGCGGTGGCCTATGTGTACGGTTTTCCCCAGTTCCATGGGGAGAAGAAAAAGACGCAGGGCAATACAGAAAAGAAGAAGATGACCCACGAACAGGCGCTCCAGAGGGTGCAGCACCTGGAGCTGGCGCTGGATAGGGCAAACATCATGCTCCAGGATCTGCAGGATGAGTTCGAAGAGCAGCTGGAATCCAGTAAGATCCGGGAGCTGGCGGACTTTTTTGTGAGATTAAATTCAGAAAAATATGGGTGCATTTTGGATGAACTGCTGGTGGTCCGCAAAGGCGTGGATAAGCTGCGAAAGAGTGATTACCAGCTTCCCATGGAGATCGACGGGCTGCTGATCATGGTGAAGAAGCTGATCCAGTTTGTGCGGGACAGCCACATCGAGCCGGTGATGAAGATCCAGGCGGTGCAGGAGGTCACGGCGGCGGACGTGGAATTCTGCAGCTATGAGGGCACGGCTTTTGCGTCACCGAAGGAGAAAAAAAGAGTCCGGGTCATCTCACCGGGCTGGGTCTATAAGGATAAGGAACTGCAGATCTCGCGGCCGAAAGTGAAGGAGGAAGCATGAGGACAAAGACAAACGACACAGGATATAATGCTGCGGAGCACAACGATCTGTGTGTGGGCATCGACTTGGGCACGACCAACTCTGTGCTGGCCACGATCAATGAAAAACTAAACGGGGATATCGTCAGCAAAGTGGTGGAGATCCCCCGTGCTGTGGACATGTACAACGCCATGTCCGGGGAGGCGAAGCTGACCAAGATGAAAAAGCCCACGCTGCCCTCCTGTATCTATTACAGGCAGGAGAATGACTACGAACCGCTGGTGGGGGATTTTGCGAAGGTCCAGTATCCCCTGCGCTCCCATCTGGTGGCGCGGTCCATCAAGAGCCAGATGGGAAGCCCTTTAGTTGAAGGCTTATCCTGTGACATACCGGATAAGACCCCGGCCCAGATCTCCGCGCAGATCTTAAAACATATGCTGGAGGAGGCTTCGAAGGTATACAGATGTAAGATCACGGATGCCGTGATCACAGTCCCGGCAAATTTTGACTCTGCCATGTGTAAGGCTACACGGGACGCGGCAGAGCTTGCGGGGATCCAGGTAAAAAACGAAGATGGGAGTGAACGGCCGGTCCTCCTATCGGAACCCAATGCGGTCATCTATGATCTGATCAATCAGATACGAAATGGGGAGATCTCAAGTCGGATCTTGGACTTGAGCGAAAAGAGAAAGGTGCTGGTGTTTGATTTCGGGGGCGGCACCCTGGATATCACCATGCATGAGATCAAGAGGAGAGAGGGGGTCGAGGATGTCTTAAAAGTCGACGAGATCGCCACCAACCGCTATACATTATTGGGAGGAGATGATTTTGATGAGGAGATCGCCCGGGCCATGTACGAGCGGTATCTGCGGCAATTTGCAAACCGTCCCAAGATCGCCCAGGCCGTGAAGCAGAAAGAGGAGGTGGTCATGCCCCAGATGCGGGTCTATGCGGAACATCTAAAGCTGGATCTAAATGAACGCTGTGGGGAAGATTACAGCTCCGGCTGGGATGACGAGGACGAGGAGATCGAACTGCCGGTGGGCGGCAGCATGGGCGGCGTTGGATTTGCCTATGACGATACATTTACGAAAGGGGAAGTGGAAGCGATCCTTTCCGTATTCATGGCGCCGGATCTTGTGTTCGAGGACCACAAGAGGCTTGCCAAGATCACCAGCACACGGAACATCATCTATCCGATCTTGGATGTGCTGCACAAGGCGGCGGAGAAATTGGATACGGACGATGTACAGGTGGATGCGGTGATCGTAAACGGCGGGATGTCAAAATTTTACATGGTCACGGACCGGCTGCGGGAGTTTTTCGGTTTTGAGCCGATCGTGGCCCTCGACCCGGATCTGTCCGTGGCCAGGGGGGCGGCGATCCCCTACACGTCCGAGAAGATGACCGGCTTTATGATCGAGCCGGGGCAAAATAAGATCGCGATCCCGATCAAGAGCCAGAATCTGGACGGTTCATACCGGATCATCGCCAACGGCAATATCTCGTTTCGGGAACATTATGTAAATGGCGCGTTCGTGACCTTCGTGATCGATCTGGGCATCAATAAGATCCTCACCATGAAAGCCTGGACCAGCAAAGACCAGACGGGGACGGAGCAGATCGAGGAGGGATATGCGCAGATCGCGATCGACAATGGGGAGCGGTCTAAGATCAAAGCTAAGTTCATGGCCCCCAGCGGCAGTGTGCTGCAGCCGAAAGCGGAGGTGAACAACCTTCTGCAGCTCTGCCAGAATTACGAGAAGACCAGGAACAAACAGGAGAAGAGCACGCTGGCCAAGCGCATCAACGCCTGTGTGGGCGGCATCTGCAGTGCCAGCAACAAGAAAGAATTTGCCCAGGTCATCTTGGACGCGCTGGGCAGTACAGACGGTGAGGGGGCGAAGCAGCGGCTGTTCATCATCGCAAGGCGGATCGTGCACACCTGGGAGGAGACTGCCCGGGAGGATCTGGCGAAAGCCTGTATGCGCCAGCTCAAAGCGGATCTGGAGGGGTCTTTTATCGGCGGGCCGAAAGTGTCCACCAATATCCAGGCGATCTACACGATGAGCGTGTGCGCGGATGCGCAGCAGCTGGCAGGACTGGCGGTGCTGCACAGCTCGCCCAAATATCTGCAGGCATGTCTGTATACCCATGGAAAGACCCAGACGGACATCCCCTGGCTCTTGGAGGAATTTGACAAAGACTGGGAACAGGCAATGGGGCATTTTGGGAACAACCTCCAGTTCAGCGCCCATGCCATCGGGGCAGCACTGCGCAAGGAAAATGGGGAGGTGGCGGATCCTGAGACAGACCGGGAGGTGGCGGACAGACTCAGCCGGGTCATAAAGAGCGGCAACCTGACAAAAGAAGAGCTGGCCTGCTGTATCCTGGCCCTGGGGTGGATCTGCGACCAGAGACGGCAGAGCGCCCAGGTGGGAGAGACGGCCATCCAGGAGGCGCTTGCGGCCATCCGCGCTGTGGATGATCTGTACCCGGCGGCGGTGGTGACAAAAAGTGAAAAGGCAGGGCAGGTCGCTGTGAAGATGATCCAGGGGGATCGTCTGGACGAGGATGAGGAACAGTTCCTGCTGACAAGATTGGAGATATAGGAAGGAGGCCATTGTTATGTATACTACGAAAAAATCCTGGCAGAATGTGCTGTACATAGGGATCTTGCTGGCCGGGATCTGTCTGTTGTTCTACTGGTATTCCACGACCAACAGCCAGCGGATCGAGGACCAGAACCTGAACTACGCCATGGATTCTGCGCGGCAGACTACGCTGCAGATCAACAGCGAACTCATCAACGCCCAGAGGCGCGTGCACAATTATGCGTATCTTTTGGGAAGGACGCTCCAAGGGGCGGATGTGAGCGCCCAGATGCTGTTGGAGCTGGAGGAGAACTCGGATTTTGATGCGCTGCGCTTTACCGACAGCGAGGGACTCAGCCTGGCCTCCGACGGGAGTACATCTGACAGCCGGGACCGGGACTATTTTGCCAGCGGTATGCGGGGGGAGAGCGGCTGTACGGTGGTCGAAAACTCCATGATCGTCAACAAGGACATGATCGTCAACAAGGACATGATCGTCAACAAGGACATGATCGTCTTCTATGCGCCGATCTGGTATGAGGATGAGATATGCGGGCTCTTGCTGGGATTATATTATGCGGAGGATTATCTGAAGGAGATGCTGGCCACCAGCTATTTTGGGGAGGAGGCGGATGTCTTTTTGTGCACCCAGCAGGGGGCGGTCATCGCCTCCTCGGAGGAGACCAGTGTCTATGAGCAGCCCCTGCCCGATGTGCTGCGGGACCGGGGCGTGGTGGATGAACGGACCGCTGCGGATGTTTGGGCGGTCTTTGGCGGTGACGCAAAAAAAGAGGTGGGCTTCATCTGCGAGTACGGCAGTAAGACGGATAACCTGTGTGTATTCCACGTGCCGGACAGTGAATATGTGCTGGTCCAGACTTTTCCCCAGAACGTGACCCGGAGGATGATCCGGGATGCGAACTACATCGGTGTGATCTTGCAGGGGATCTTGGTCGGCATGTTTATCCTCTATATCTTGGTGATCTTGTTCCAGGGGCAGCGGGAGAAGCGGCAGCTGGAGCGGGAAAACCGGGAGATGGGTTATGTGATCAGCGGTGTGAACACCCTTTTTGCCCGCTTTATCCTGGTGGATCTGGAGGAGGATACTTACGCTTATCTGGCGGGGACTGTGCCGGAGGATGTGAAAATGCCGGCCAGCGGCCCGTACAGGGATTTCGCTGCGTATCTGTGTTCATTCCTGGTGAATGAGGAGGAACGTCAGCGGTTTGCAGGAATGCTCGACCGGGAGGGCATCGCCCGGGAACTGGGTGGGGATGGCACGGATATCCAGTTTGAGTACCAGGTCCGGCGGAAGGAGAGGATGGCCTGGGAGCACATCAACATCATCTGCCTAGAACAAAAAGGAGGGAGAGCGAGCAAAGTCCTCTTCCTGCGTCAGAACATCACGGGCTTAAAAGAAAAGGAACTGCGGGCCCAGGCCAAGATCGCGCTGGCTGACCGCAAGGAGCGGCAGTACCGGATCGCGATCACATCCAACGCATTTTGCACGTTTGAGTTTGATCTTACCCGAGACCTCATCGAGCAGGATGTGGTGCGGATGGCGGATGGAAAACAGATCTCCTTACTTGAGAAAGTAGGGCTGTCTGCGCCCTGTCCGGCTTCTCTTTGTTTTGAAAAATGGAAAGATTTTATCCTGGAAGAATCTCTGGAGGAGTATGGGTCTGTGGTGGATCTGGAGCATCTGCAGCAGTGTTATGAGGATGGACAGAGCGAGGTCACAGTGGATTACTGGGGCTGGGCCTCAGCCGAGGAACAGATGTGCATCCGTCAGTCCTTTATCATGACTCAGGATGACGACACCGGGGATCTGATGGTCATGGTGGTGTGCAAGGACATCACGCTGCAAGTGCAGAAACAGCGGGAACAGACACAGGCTCTCCAGGAGGCGTTGATGCAGGCCCAGCACGCCAACCGGGCCAAGACCACGTTCCTCTCGAACATGTCCCATGATATCCGCACGCCCATGAATGCGATCATCGGTTTTGCGACGATCGCGATCAGCCATATGGACAACAGCCGCCAGGTGGAGGATTGCCTCCACAAGGTGCTCTCATCCAGCAATCATCTGCTCAGCCTGATCAACGACATCCTGGACATGAGCCGGATCGAGAGCGGGAAAGTCCAGATCAAGGAGCAGGAGTGCAACCTTGCGGAGCTGACCCACAACCTATGCAATATCATCCAGCCCCAGGTGAAGGCAAAACAGTTGGAACTCTTCATCGACACCTTTGACGTGGTCAATGAGGATGTGATCGCAGATCCGCTGAAATTGAGCCAGGTCTTTGTAAATCTGCTGAGCAATGCGGTCAAATATACACCGGCCGGAGGGACTGTGGGCTTCCGCATCCAGCAGAGCACCACGTTCCACCGGGGGTACGGGGATTATGTGTTCATCATCAAGGACAACGGCATCGGCATGTCGGCGGAGTTCGTGGAGCATATCTTCGAGCCCTTTGAGCGGGAGGCCAGCACCACAAAGACCGGCATCCAGGGCACGGGGCTGGGGATGGCGATCACCAAGAACATCGTGGATATGATGGGCGGTACGATCACGGTCCAGAGCGAGAAGGGCAAAGGGAGTGAATTCCGCGTGGGATTGAGCTTAAAACTCCAGGATCTGGAAAAAAATGCGACCCAGATCGCAGAACTGGAGGGGCTGCGGGCCATCGTGGTGGACGACGACTGCGACAGCTGTGAGAGTGTGGCCCAGATGCTCCAGCAGGTGGGTCTGCGCGCGGAGTGGACCACATCCGGCAAGGAGGCGGTCTACCGGGCAAAGAGCGCCCACGACCACGGGGATCCGTACCACACGTACATCATTGATTGGCATATGCCAGAGATGAGCGGTGTGGAGACTACCCGGCGCGTCCGCGCGGTGATCGGGGATGAGGCGCCGATCATCATCCTCACAGCGTACGATTGGACAGATATCGAGGAGGAGGCCAGACAGGCAGGCGTCACCGCTTTCTGTGCAAAGCCTCTGTTCATGTCTGACCTGAAATCTGCGCTGCTGTTGGCCAACAACCTGATCGAAAAAGAGGAGGAGGTCTCCTGGACCCAGGTGGATTTCAACAATAAACGCGTGCTGGTGGTGGAGGACAATGAGCTGAACCGGGAGATCGCGGAAGAGATCCTGGAGGAGATAGGGTTCATTGTGGAGACGGCCCCGGACGGCACCGATGCGGTGGAGATGTTCAGCCGATCCGAAGAGTATCACTACGATGCGATCCTCATGGACGTACAGATGCCTGTGATGGACGGTTACGAGGCCACCCGCACCATCCGCGCCCTGCACCGGGAGGACGCGCAGAAGATCCCGATCATCGCCATGACGGCCAATGCCATGGAGGAAGATAAGGAAATGGCGCTCAAAAACGGCATGGACGCACACATCGCAAAACCGCTGGATATCAGCCTTTTCCTGGAGGTACTGGGCAGGTATCTGGGGTAAAGATCGCAGAAAGTATTGCATTTCTGTGAAGAATCTGTTATAATGAATTCCGTTATAGTGATGGAAGGGCATCATTGTATCTTCATTGCGGCCGGACAGGCCGTACATCCACAAAACCTAGGGGACGATAAGGGGAAAGCATTACAAGAATATTGTAAGGAGATCCGCCAGAGGATTTGTGTGAGAGACTATGAAGAAAAGAAGAAGAGGTAGGAGACAGAGTAGGAGACGGGCCAGGATCATCAGGCGCAGGCGGTTTTTGTTGACGTCATTTTTAGCCATGGGTGCTTTTCTTGCGGTTGTCTTCGTGAGCCAAAAGATTACCCCGGCCATTGTTTTCCACCGCGGGCAGCAGACAGTTGTCGCATCTGCGGGGAAGGAAGTCATGGCAAGCGAAACCCTTACCAGCGAAGGGGGGATCGTTTCTACTGGGATATCAGGAGTCGTGAATGGGATATATGTGACCGAAATGCCGGAGTATCCGATCCGTAAGATCGGGACCAGCTACGAGGCAGTGATCGTGGGCCAGAGAGCGTCGAAGGCCATGGACATCGATACCATGCCGGCAGGCGACAGCATGCGGGCGTCGGTGGAGAACCTGGGCTATCTCTCGCAGAGCAGGGCCTTATCGTCGACAGTCATGTCGGACGATGATTATGAGACACTGCTGCGTATTGTGGAAGCTGAGGCAGGCGGTGAAGACCTGAAATCTCGGATCCTGGTAGCGAATGTGATCTTGAACCGTGTGAAAGACCATCGTTTCCCCAACACCGTGACGGAGGTGGTGTGGGATCAGAGTAATGGCGCTGCACAGTTTTCGCCCACAGAAGACGGCAGGATCAATACGGTCGAGATTTCAGAGATGACGAAAGAATCAGTCAGACAGGTTTTGGAAGGCTTGGATTATGCACAGGGGGCCCTGTTCTTTGTAGCGAAGGATCAGGCATTGGAGAGTAATGTGGATTGGTTTGAATCCGATCTGAAGCTCCTGTTCAAGCATGGAGATCATGCTTTTTATACTTTTCCATGACCGAAGATAAAAAGAAGACCCGGAGGAGCGTTGGCTTTTCCGGGTCTTTCAATTCTGTGGAAGGATAAAATGATCATAAAAAAGATATTAAATTTTTATTCGTACTGGTATATTAGCGAGAAGTATTATATAATATGTGTAAGCTGCTGATAATGGCAGACAATACAATAGATATAGCCGTGGGAGGATGCGAAATGGCAGTAGTAAAAGAATTAATACGCACAGAAGGCAATGGGAGTATCAGTTTTGGGGATTATGGTCTGGATACGAAATCCAAATTATCAGATTTTGACCACCAGGGAGACATGTATAAGGTAAAGACCTTCAAAGAGATCACAAAATTAGAGAGGAACGGAGTCTTTGTCTATGAATCAGTCCCGGGGACGGCTGTATTTGGATTGGAACAGACGGACGGCAGCATGTGTTTTTCCGTGGAAGGGCAGGGGGATGCCCAGATCACGGTGGGATTGGAAGAAAATATGGATTATGAGATCTTCATCGATGGGGAGAGTACCGGCAAGATGCGGACGAATCTGGGTGGGAAGCTCTCTTTCAGCGTGGAGCTGGCCAACGAGGCCGCCGCGCAGGTCAAGATCGTGAAATTGTAGGTAAGGTAAAGAGGGTGTGGTGCGGATCTGTGCGGGTCTGCTGCGCCCTCGATCCTTTTTCAAGCGTATTTTAAGGGATGGCGAGGCATGGCAAAGGGGAAGAAGACAGCATTTTTTTGTCAAAACTGCGGCTATGAGTCGGCGAAATGGATGGGGCAGTGCCCGGGCTGCCGGGAGTGGAACACTTTCGTAGAGGAACTGCCCGCGCCGAAAGCAGCGGGAAAGGCGGCAGCGGGCAGCAGGCAGCGGGCGGAACCTGTCACTTTAAGGCAGATCGATATCCAGGAGGACACCAGGCAGGGCAGCGGGTCGGCAGAGCTGGACCGGGTCCTGGGCGGCGGGATCGTGCAGGGGTCGCTGGTCCTGGTGGGCGGCGATCCGGGTATCGGGAAATCCACCCTTCTTTTGCAGGTGTGCAGATACCTGTCGGAGAAAAGGGTGAAGGTCCTGTATATATCCGGCGAGGAGTCTTTGAAACAGATCAAGCTGCGCGCGAAGCGCATCGGGGATTTTTCCGATGACCTGCTGCTTTTGTGCGAGACAAACCTGGCCGCCATCGAACAGGTGGTGGAACGGCAGAAGCCCCAGGTGGTGATCATAGACTCGATCCAGACTATGTACAACGAGGAGATCTCCTCCGCGCCGGGCAGCGTCTCCCAGGTGCGGGAGTCTACCAGCGTGCTCTTACAGATCGCAAAAGGGAAAGGGGTCACGATATTCATCGTTGGCCATGTGACAAAAGAGGGCAGCGTGGCCGGGCCGCGGGTGTTGGAACATATGGTGGATACAGTGCTCTATTTCGAGGGGGACAGGCACGCGTCGTACCGGATCTTGAGGGGCGTGAAGAACCGTTTCGGCTCCACCAACGAGATCGGGGTCTTTGAGATGCGGGAGAGCGGACTGCAGGAGGTGAAGAACCCGTCGGAATTTCTGCTGGAGGGCAGGCCCCAGGATGCGTCGGGATCCGTGGTGGCCTGTTCCATGGAGGGGACCCGGCCGATCCTCCTGGAGATCCAGGCCCTGGTCTGCAAGACAAATTTCGGCATACCCAGGAGGACGGCCGCCGGGACGGATTTCAATCGGGTCAATCTCCTGCTGGCGGTCTTGGAGAAGCGTCTGGGGTTAAATCTGGCCAACTGCGACGCCTATGTGAACATCGCGGGAGGGATCAGGATGAATGAGCCGGCGATCGACCTTGGCATCGTGCTGGCGGTGATCTCCAGCTACCGGGACCAGCCCATACCAGACCATGTCATGGCTTTCGGGGAAGTGGGCCTAAGCGGCGAGATCCGAGCCGTGGGCATGGCTCTGCAGCGGGTACAGGAGGCCAAGAAGCTGGGCTTTCAGACCGTGATCTTGCCAAAAGTCTCCCTGAAGGCAGTGGAGAAGATGAAAGGCATCCGCCTTCTGGGAGTGAGGAGCCTGCGGGAGCTGATGACACTGCGTCTGTCTGGTGCATGATGGGTATGAGAGAGTAGGGAGGGCGTGTGATTGAGGGAAAGATTTTACCGTTTTATGCAGGGAAGGTATGGCAATGACCAGTTCAACCGTTTTCTGATGATCCTGGCCCTGGCCGCGATGGTCCTGTCCATCCTCTGGAAACCGCAGTTGTATCTGGCAGCCCTTGGCTTTCTGGGGTGGGGATATTACCGCATGTTTTCCAGGAAAGTATACAGCCGGGCGATGGAGAACCAGAAGTATCTGACCATCCGAGAGAAAGTCCTGTGCAGGCTGCGCAGGGGGAAGCGGGAGCTGGAGCAGAGGAAGGGATATCATATTTATAAATGTCCCGGCTGCGGACAGAGGGTGCGCATCCCCAGAGGAAAGGGAAAAGTGGAGGTGCACTGCCCGAAGTGCGGGAAGGATTTCATCAAAAGGAGTTAAAGGGGGCCGTGGAGATGCTGCCGGATATCTTATATATATATTTGGGTGTTGTGAATCTGGCGGCGTTCGCCCTGTTTGGGATTGATAAGAGGCGCGCCAGGAAACATCGCTGGCGCATACCGGAGCGGCGGCTTCTGGCCATATCCGCGGCCGGGGGCAGCCTGGGAGCCCTGACCGGGATGTACGTGTTCCGGCATAAGACACGGCACAGGCTGTTCGCCTGGGGCGTCCCGCTGCTCTTTTTGGCGCACATAGGATTGTTGGTCTTAGCGATAGGAGGTGTGAGAGGATGAGATTAGAGAAGATACAAGCGTATTTCCGTGAAAAAGGGTGGGAATACCGGTATACGGAAGAAGATGGATGCGGGAGCATCGACCTTGAATACAGAGGGATCCCGTATCATATATGGGAGTTTCCAGACGGGGAGGGTGCACAGAGCAATGTGAGAGACGGCGGCAGGCAGGAGGAATTTGCCGGCGACTACGAGGAGGAGATCCTCACAGTCATCAAAAACTGGAAGTGATGCGGCAGAACGGGCCAAACGTCCTGCTGTCCGTCCTGCCGCTGTGTGCTATGAGATGGAGATACAGATACGGCTGCTCACCGGGTGGTGATCATTGTGCTGTATCCGGCGTCCCGGAGTTTCTGTTCCATGGCGATGGCGTTCCCTAACTGCAGGTACGCACCCACCTGTACTTTGTAGTAGCCGTCCTCGTTGAGAAGGAACGCGGGGTAGCCCTGGTCCAGCAGTTCATAGAGGAGCTGGTCGGCATTCTGCCTCTTGGTAAAGGCCCCGGCCTGCACTCGGTAGTAGGTGGGTCCTTCCACGTCCTCCTCCCCCAAGGTCCCCAGGATGGCGCTGGCGATCGCCTGGGCGATCTCGTCGAATTTTTCATCGAACATGCGGTTATCCTGGTCAGTATTCAGAAAACCGGCCTCGATCAGTACGGCGGGCATGGTGGTCCGCCGCAGCACCACCAGCCCCGGGCGTTCTTTGACGCCTAAGTCCTGGAAGCCCACTTCGCCCAGCGCGCCTACGATATTTTTGGCCATATCGTATTTGATACCGGATTTATTGTAGATCAGCGTCTCCACGCCTGTGTATTGGTTGGGGGTGGGGCTGGAGTTGCGGTGGAAGGATATGAAATAATCGGCTCCGGACTGGTTGGCGATGGTGGCTTTCTGGAAAGGCGTCTGGTAGACATCTGTCGTGCGGGTGTACTCCACGTCCACACCCCTGTTTTTTAACAGGTCGCCCACGGCTAAGGTCAGCCGCAGGGTGTCGTCTTTTTCCTGCCTGCCGCCGGATACGGCTCCGGGATCTTCGCCGCCGTGCCCGGCATCTAACATGATCTTATATTCTGGCAATTTTTTTACTCCTTTTTAATACTCTTTTTATACATTTTTGTGAGCTTTTTTGGATCTTACATATTTATCATATGCGCAGTACATGGAGAATTGTGACAGAGGATGGGAGGTGGCTGTGAAATGGAAAAAATAGAAGAAAAACAAAGGAAAAGCTCCAGGTATATCGGGATGGATCAAAAGAGCAGGCTGGTTCTGTGGGCGCTGAACCTGCTGGCCTGTGCGGACCCGATGATCCTTTACCAGCTGTCGGAGCAGGGGGATCTCATACCGCTTCTGGTATACCGGATCGGGATGCCGCTGGTGTGGGGCATGCTCTGGGCCGTGTTTGTCCAAAATTTCAAGAAGAGCCTGTGGGACCGGGAGAGCCGGAAACAAGCATGGACGATGATGCTCGCCATGCTCGTATTGAATGTCTTATCTGTCTCGGTCGCACTGAGCCGTCAGGGGAGCCTGGCCGTCTACTCCCTGATCCTGATCGGGCTGTATCTGGGTAAGATCGTGGAGCGGAAATTGTCCTGAATGAGTTGGATGTGTCCTGGTTTTTCCGTCTTCTTCCAACTCCCGTATGCGTTTTTCAAGGATGGCCAGTTCCTGGGTGAGGGTCCGCAGTTTGTTGGCTTGTCGGGAGACGATGGAGGTCAGGGACATGCAGATCATGATCAGCATGCCGATGAAAAAGATGAACAGGCCGTTCATGGTGCCTGTGATGCCCAGAAAGTTGATGAACGCCCGGAAGGTCTGGGGGAATAAGATCATGATCCCCATGGCGATCCCGCTGAAGATCCACAGCAGGGTGTATCTGAGTTCGATGGCCCTGTGCTTCAGGAAGAGGAGGATGAGGATGAAGTAGGCGGCCAGGGCGATGCATAAGGTGACTATCAGTTTGGCAGATAACATATTTTGACCTCTTTTAATTTCTTTTGATCTTTTTTGTCTTATCGCCTGATCCCGAATGTGATGCGGCAGATGAGTATGGACAGGGACACTTTTATCATATAGTAGGCGGAGCGGAACCCATGGATGGAGCTGGCCCCGGCCTCCCGCTGGCGCATGACCACGGGGATCTCCCGGATCCGGCCCCGGTGCATGACAGCGGAGATGACCGCCTCCGGTTCCGGGTAGTCGGTGGGGTATTCGTGGGCGTAGATGCGGATGAATCTTCGGTTGACGGCCCTGAAGCCGCTGGTCACATCGTAGATGCGGATCCCTGTGCACAGCCTGATCAGCATGCTCAGGAAACGGATGCCCGCCCTGCGCAAAAATGAGGATCTAAATCCCGTTTCCTCCCGGCTGACGAAGCGGGAGCCGATGATCACATCGGCCTCCCCGCGGATCAGAGGTTTCAGCATATCCTCCAGATAAGAGACGTCGTGCTGGCCATCACCGTCGATCTGTACGGCGATCTCGTAATGGTTTTTAAAAGCGTAGCGGTAGCCGGTCTGTACCGCGCCGCCGATGCCCAGATTGATCGGCAGGTGCACGGCGCGGATCTTGTGGCGCGCACACAGGTCCTCGGTGTCGTCGGTGGAACCGTCGTTGACCACCAGATAGTCACATTGGGGACATTGCTGTCTGATATCTTCCACCACCTGGAGCAGGTTTTCTGCCTCGTTGTAGGCGGGTATGATGATGAGTACGTCTGATCGTTTATCCATAATGATACCTCTGATGTCCCATTATAATATATCCGCGTCTGAGAATCAACGGGTAGATCTGCTTTTAGGACAGGCTGCGGATGTGTTTTTTCAGCAGAAAGTAAACGGGCAGCAGGATCACACAGACGAGAGCCGGGTAAAAGAACGAGAGGGTGAGCACGGTGACGTCTGCCAGCAGCCGGGACATATCCTCCATCTGGGCGAAGTCAAAATGGTGGAAACAGTTGATCGTTCCGATCATAAAGCACAGTGCGCCGAATAGCACGGAGGTGACCGCGGCCATCTTGACGGATAAGAGGGATCCTCTGGCTTCCTCTAAGGTCAGCTCCCGTCTGCCGAAGGCGGATAAAAAAGCATGTCCGAAAGGCTTCAGAGATTTTGTGCACCATAACACGAGGAAGCAGGGGAACAGGGTGTAGGTCAGCGTGATGGTGTCGATAAAAGGCGCAAGGTCGGTGACGGCCCCGCTGGCGCACACGAGGTAGATGAAGATGGTGAGCAGATAGATCGCATAAAACATAAGTTTGGATTCCTTTCTATAAAATTTAAGCATTTAAAAAGTGACCGTGAAACAGTCCTCAAATGACCCCGCTCCAGACGAGTATGGCGTTTTCCCTCTGGGCATCGTATTCCTGGTCTGAGAGCCTGTCGATCTTGTCCAGGTCCTTGACCGGCAGATAATAGATCTCTTTCATCTGTGGATCCGTTCCAAAGTCCTGGCTCATATAGCTGTCGTCGTAGATATCGGTGCCGTAGCTGCTGCCGCTCTCCAAAGCCCCCAGATGGAGGAACAGGCTGTCCCACAGCGTCTTCGTGTAGCGGTAGTAGACCACCCGCACGGACTGGCCGTTCCGGTGGATGTCCCGTCCGATCGACATTTCGGAGATGGAGCCGGAGATGGAGCGAAAGGCCAGCCGGACCAGTTTTAACGTGTTGTCGTAATCCTTCGACGGGTCATATCCGGGTGTGTCTGGTGTCAGCTCCTCCCAGGAGGTCTTCCCGTCCTCATCCACCAGGACGGCGGCCCGGAAAGATTCCACGGACATATGATCCGGGTCGAAATCCAGGACGATATCGTAATTTCTGGCGACGACCACAAAGAGGGTGAGCGCGGCCAGGCAGACAAGGAGAACGACGATGTTCTTCTGGCGGATCCGCATTTTCAGATCTTTGAGGAAATCGACCTCCTTGTATGCGGCCTTGGATGCGGCCAGATCATCGGGAAAAGACGCGGTCATCTTCTCATAGACGGCACGGCATGCGCCGCAGTTGTCCAAGTGCTCTTTGACCGCAGCATCCGTCTCGGCGCTGTTCAAGCCATCGATGTAGTTGGACAACAGATCTTTTGCGATATAACATTTCATGTTCATCCCTCCATTTCTTCCATGATCTTCTGTTTTGCCCGGTAAAAAGTGGTGCGGGCCCAGTTTTCATTCCGGCCCATGATCTCCCCGATCTCGGAAAAGGAAAATTCCCCGGTCAGGCGCATATGGACCAGTTCCCGCATCGGCTCCGGCAGACGGTGGATCGCCCGGTAGAGATCTGTCTTCTCCATGCGCAGCAGGGCGGAGTGTTCCGGTGTGCGGCCGTCTGGGATCTGGTCGGTGAGTTCCACCTGCCGCCCGCGGGCGTTCTTGTCCAGCCATTGGTACCAGAGGTGCTTGGCGATCTGGCAGAGCCAGACAGATAACCGACAGCTCCCGTCGTACTTGTTGAGCGTGCGCATGGCGCGAAAAAAAGTCTCCTGAGTCAGATCTTCGGCCAAGTCCTCGTTGTGGGAGAGGCTGAGCAGGTATCTGTATATGTCCGTTGCGTGCTCTGTGTAGGCTTTTTGGATATCATCCAAGGCGGTCACCTCCGTCCATTTTGTATTCCCCTATTATATATCCGAAAAAACGGCATTTCGTTACAAAAAAGATGGATTTTTTTAAAAGTTTTAAGACCTTGAGAAAATGGCGCAAGCTTATCCCAAATTTGAGCATAACTCTACCTGGAAATTTTTTGCCGTCCGTGCTATACTATTACGGTTAATATCCTACGTTGGAAACAGGAGAAGAGCAATGCAAGAATACAGTGATATGATCAGTTTTGTCTATTCAGACAACGGGACGTTTTTTTTTCAGAAACTGTACAGCGAAGTGGAGCAGATGCAAAAGAAAAATCTGCCGCTCAAGAGCAGCCATTATATCGAGGAGCTGCAGATGACCCTGATGGAGGCTCTGAACCTGGCTGTCTCAGCTACTTTTGCCGTACAGGAAGAGTTTATGGGGAAGGACCATCACAAAGACTATGACGCCTGGCAGAAGAAACATCCCCAGGAGGAGATGGACTATCAGACCTGGATCAACAGATCGTTGATCTACCAGTTGGACGAGCTCAAGCTGACGGACATCAATACCACCCTGAGCGGCATAAGCGAGCGTCCGATCACAGATGAGCGCCCAGTGGAAAAGAAGAAGAAACGCAGGGGCTTTTGGGGCAGACGCGCTCAAAAGGAGGGATCCGGTGGGTCTGCAGACAGAAAATGAATATATAAATAAAAACAACAAAAGGCTGCGCAGGGGCTACACCACAGGATCCTGTGCGGCTGCGGCCGCGAAAGGGGCTGTGCAGATGCTCCTGGGCGGGGAGCGGGTGGAAGAGGTGGAGCTCATGACGCCCCGGGGGATCTTGCTGAGACTTTCCCTGGAGGAGATCGATCAGGGAGGACAGGCGGTATCCTGCGGCGTGGTCAAAGACGGCGGGGACGATCCGGATACGACCCACGGACTTTTGATCTGCGCCCAGGTATCCAAGCGCAGCGGATCGGATATACAGATCGACGGCGGCGCGGGCGTGGGCCGGGTGACCGTTCCGGGGCTGGACCAGCCGCCTGGAGCGGCCGCGATCAACCGCGTGCCCCGGCAGATGATCCGGTCGGAAGTGGAAACGGTATGCAGCCAGTACGGCTATACAGGCGGCATCCAGGTGGTGATCAGCGTACCCCGGGGAGAGGAAGCGGCCAAGAAGACTTTCAACCCCCGTCTGGGCATCCAGGGCGGGATCTCCATCCTGGGGACCACAGGGATCGTGGAGCCCATGAGTGAGCGGGCGCTCATCAAGAGCATCGAGGTGGAGATGAACGTGCGCATCGCCCAGGGCGCGGATGTGCTATTGGTCACGCCGGGCAATTACGGGGAGGCTTTTTTGAAAGAACACCTGCCCCTTCCCTTTGAAAAAAATATGAAATGCAGCA
The DNA here is from genome assembly GCA_910575625.1 of Clostridia bacterium. Classification (GTDB taxonomy): domain Bacteria; phylum Bacillota; class Clostridia; order Lachnospirales; family Lachnospiraceae; genus MGBC164599. Next base: position 204,982 of record CAJTFD010000001.1, on the reverse strand, counting down.
ATTACATCGGAGAGACCATCGACATGGCCGTGGAGAAAGGCGTATCCGGCATCCTGTTCGTGGGGCACATCGGAAAGCTGATCAAAGTGGCGGGCGGGATCATGAACACCCATTCCCACGCGGCGGACTGCCGGTGCGAGGTGATGGCCTCCAATGCTCTTAGGGCCGGGATCTCGCGGGAGGGCGCGCTGGCCATTTTGCAGACGAAGACCACGGATGAGGCTTTGGACATCCTGGATAGGGAACATAGATTGGAAGAGACGATGGGGCTGATCGCGGACAAGATCCAATTTTATCTGGAACACCGTTCGTACAGCCGGATCGAACTGGGGGCGGTGTTTTTTTCCAGTATCCGCGGATATCTGGGGGAGACGAAAAACGCCCGACGACTGATGGAGAAAATATAAGGAGGCACACGAGATGAAAGGCAAACTTTATGGGATCGGTGTGGGGCCGGGAGACCCGGAACTTTTGACATTAAAGGCGCTGCGCATCGTAAAAGAGAGCCCGGTGATCGCTGTCCCGGGAGATATCCCGCAGGAGAGTGTAGCCTATAAGATCGTAAAAGGCGCATATCCAGAATTGGATACAAAGGAGATCGTGGCGATCCCCATGCCCATGACAAAAGACAAAAAGAAGCTGGAGGAGAGCCACGAAAAAGGAGCCGCCGCGATCGCCGGTTACCTAAAGGAGGGCAGACAGGTGGCATTTTTGACCCTGGGCGATCCGACGGTCTATTCAACATATATCTATCTGCACAAACGCATAGAGGCGATGGGGTATCCCCTTGAGATCATCAGTGGTATCCCTTCTTTTTGTGCGGTCTCCGCACGGCTGAACATGGGCCTGGTGGAGAAGGCGGAGCCGCTCCACGTGATACCGGCTTCTTACCCGATCGATGAGGCGCTGGATCTTACCGGCACGAAAGTCCTGATGAAAGCCGGGAAAAAGATGGGCGATGTAAAAGAAAACCTGCGCAGGCGCGGATCATCCTGCAGGATGATCGAAAACTGCGGGATGGAAGATGAGAAGATCTATGATTCTGTGGAGGAGATACCGGATCGGGCCGGGTATTATTCTCTGATCATTGTAAAAGAATAATCAAAAGAGAAAGGATGAACGATCATGGTACATTTTGTGGGAGCGGGTCCGGGGGCGCCGGATCTGATCACCCTGCGGGGGAAAGCGCTGCTGGAACAGGCGGATGTGATCATCTATGCGGGGTCTTTGGTGAATCCGCAGCTTTTGGAGTACGCAAAAGAGGGATGCAGCATTTATAACAGCGCTAAGATGACCTTGGAGGAGGTCCTGGCGGTGATGCGCCAGACGGAGAAAGACGGAAAAATGACTGTGCGTCTGCACACAGGCGACCCGTGTATCTATGGGGCTATCCGGGAGCAGATGGACGCGCTGGATGAGGATGGGATCGCCTACGATTCCTGTCCGGGGGTCAGTTCTTTCTGCGGGGCGGCCTCGGCGCTGGATCTGGAATATACGCTGCCGGATATCTCTCAGAGCGTGATCATCACCCGCATGGCCGGGCGCACACCTGTGCCCGATAAGGAGAGCATTGAATCTTTTGCCGCTCATCAGGCGACGATGGTGGTGTTTTTGAGCACATCCATGTTGGACGAGCTGAGCGAGCGGCTGGTGGCTGGTGGTTATCAGAAAGATACACCGGCGGCGATCGTCTACAAGGCCACCTGGGAGGATGAGCAGACGCATATCTGTACGGTGGGCACACTGGCCCAGACGGCGCGGGAACACAACATCACCAAAACGGCCCTGATGATCATCGGCGATGCGGTGTCCAGCAATTCCTATGAACGCTCGAAATTGTATCATCCGGAGTTTACGACGGAATTCCGGGTGGGGAATAAGGCGGACTGAGGATGAGAGTCGGTATCGTCAGTTTCAGCCGCAGAGGGGCTGTGCTGGGAGAGAGACTGCGGATCGGTCTAAAGCAGGAGGGATGGCAGGCGGATGCCTTTGGAAAAGGCAGATACATGGATGGGATAGATGAGACAGACGAGATCTTGAAGACGTGTATCACCCGGATCGAGGAGCCGGTGGGGCAGTGGACGGGGAAAAATTTCTCAGCGTTTGACGCCTTTATCTTCGTGGGCGCCTGTGGGATCGCAGTGCGCAGTATCGCGCCGTATATCCGCCATAAGACGGAAGATCCGGCCGTGGTGGCGATGGATGAGCGGGGGCGGTTTGCCATCTCCCTCTTATCCGGACATATCGGCGGTGGGAATGACCTGACACAGACAGCGGCGGGGATCGTGGGGGCGCAGCCGGTGGTGACGACGGCTACGGATCTGAACCAGGTCTTTGCCGTGGATGTGTTTGCGAAAAAAAACAACTGCCATATCTCAGATATGAAGGTGGCAAAGGAAGTGTCGGCCCGGCTTTTGGCAGGGGAGCCGGTGGGCTTTTTCAGCGATCTTCCCGGCGGTCTTTCCTGGAGGGGGGAGCTGCCCGCAGGCCTGGAGGTGTCCAGGGAGGGAGAAGATCTGGACGTCCGCCCAGAGTTGGGGATCAGCCTGACGCTTCGTCCTAAGCGGGTGCAGCCATTTTCCAAAACCCTTTACCTGATCCCGCGGGTCATCACGGTCGGGATCGGATGCAGGCGGGGGATCGCGAGCAGAGCGGTGGCAGATGCCCTGTGTCGCGCGGCAGACCAGGCGGGCCTGTCCCTGTCTGCGGTCAGCCAGGCGGCCAGCATCGATCTGAAAAGAGAAGAACCGGGACTCGTCTCGTACTGCCGGGAACAGAAACTTCCCTTTGTGACGTTTACGGCGGAGGAACTGGGATCGGTAGAAGGGGATTTTACGTCCTCCTCGTTTGTATCGTCGGTGACCGGTGTGGACAATGTGTGTGAACGCAGTGCGGTGCTGGCCAGCGGTGGCGGACGGCTGCTCCGAAAGAAGACAGCCCAAGACGGGGTCACGGTGGCCTTTGCCATGGAGGCGTGGCAGCCGGTGTTTTGATATCATCTATAGAAGAAAGGATTTCTTTAAATGAGTAAGATATATGTGGTAGGCATTGGGCCTGGATCGTATGACCAGATGACCATCCAGGCGGCTGATGTCTTAAAGGACAGCGATGTGATCATTGGATATACAGTGTATGTGGATCTGGTAAAAGAACATTTTGCGGGGAAAGAATTTCTGACCACCCCCATGACAAAGGAGGCGCAGCGCTGCCGGATGGCTTTTGAGGAGGCGGCAAAGGGCAAGTCCGTTTCCATGATCTGCAGCGGGGATGCCGGGGTGTACGGTATGGCCGGGCTGATGTACGAGGTGGGAAGAGACTACCCGGATATCCAGGTGGAGGTCCTGCCGGGCGTGACGGCGGCGACTGCGGGGGCGGCTCTTTTGGGCGCGCCGCTGATCCATGATTTCTGCCTGATCAGCTTGAGCGACCTTTTGACACCCTGGGAGAAGATCGAGGCACGTCTGCTCCACGCTTCGGAGGCGGACTTTGTGATCTGTCTCTACAATCCGTCCAGCAGAAAGCGCAGAGACTATCTGCAGAAAGCCTGTGACCTGATGCTTCGCTATAAAGCGGAGGACACTGTGTGCGCCACCGTGGGCAACATCGGCCGGGACGGGGAGGAGAGCCATCTGATGACGCTGAAAGAACTGCGGGATACATCTGTAGATATGTTCACCACCGTATTTATCGGCAATTCCCAGACCATGAAGATCGGGGAGCGGATGATCACGCCGCGGGGATACAAAGATGTGTAAGATCCTGGTATTTGCGGGCACTGCGGAGGGGTATGCCCTGGCGGAGTATCTGTATGAGAACCAGTATGAAAGTCAGATCCAGGCGCATATCTGCACGGCCACGGAGTATGGCGCCCAGCGGCTGCGGGAGCGGGAGGGCTTCACCTGTTCGGGGCAGCGGATGGATGGGGAACAGATCCTCTCTTTTCTGGAGGAGAAGGGCTTTACCCATGTGGTGGATGCCACCCATCCCTATGCGGCCCAGGTGAGCGCAAACATCCGCAGAGCCTGCCAAAAGCGGCAGATCCCCTATCTGCGCGTGGTGCGGGAGCGCACGGGCGAAAAGGAGAGCGGACAGGTCCACTATGTGGACAGCATCGAGGCGGCGGCAGCGTTTCTGGAGGATACAGAAGGGAACATCATGGTCACCACCGGGAGCAAGGAGCTGGCTGCTTTTACCCGTCTGCATCAATATAAAGAACGTGTCTATGCCCGGGTGCTGTCCCTGCCCTCAGTGGCCCAGTCCTGTGCGGATCTGGGATTTACAGGCAGCCATCTGATCTGTATGCAGGGACCTTTTTCCCGGGAGATGAACGAGGCGATGCTCCTGCAGTGGGACTGCAGATATCTGGTGACAAAGGATACCGGAGTGGCCGGGGGATTCCAGGAAAAATGGGACGCAGCACAGCGGACAGGCGCGCAGCTCATCGTCATCGGCCGGCCCACCCAGGAAGAGGGGGAGACTTTCTGGACGTGTAAGCGGCGCTTACAAAAGATCTGCAAGATCCCCTACCGTCCGAAAGTTTCCCTGGTGGGTATTGGGATGGGAGATGGGGGCACCATGACCATTGCCGGGAGGCAGGCATGCCGGGAGGCGGACCTTCTGATCGGGGCGGGACGGATGGCCGAGGCCGCGGCGAGCCCGGGGCAGCAGGTGCTGCGGGAGTACCGGGCAGATGAGATCTTGCGCTATCTTTTGGAACATCCGGAATATGAAAAAGTGGCCGTGGCTCTCTCCGGCGACGTAGGCTTTTACAGCGGCTGCCGTTCTCTGATGGATGCATTGGAAAAAGGGCTGCCCGGGGAGGCAGTCATCCAGGCACTGCCGGGTATCTCTTCGTTGAATTATTTCATGGCGAAGATCAAAAAAAACTGGGACCAGGCCGGATTGGTCAGCGCCCATGGGCGGGAATGCGATCTGATTCATCAGATCCGCTCCCGCAGGGGTACGTTCGGGATCCTGGGAAAAGCCCGGGGGATCGCGGACCTGGCGCAAAAATTATGCGACTATGGCATGGGTTCTATACGGCTCTATGTGGGCGAACAGTTATCCTATCCCCAGGAGAAGATCTTCTCCGCCCGGGCCGAGGAGCTGACGGAGCATGAGGGGGACCCGCTGAGCGTCTTTTACGCGGAGAATCCTGCGCCGGTCTTCTACCCGGGGCGGATCCGGGATGCGGATTTCATAAGGAATGCAGCCGGTGAGAAAAATGTGCCCATGACAAAAGAGGAAGTGCGCACAGTCTCCCTGTCCAAAATGGAGATCTCTGAGGAAGCCGTCTGCTATGATGTGGGCGCGGGGACGGGATCCCTCTCGGTGGAGATGGCCATGCGGGCTTTTTCAGGCAAAGTCTATGCGGTGGAGAAAAAGCCGGAGGCTGTGGCACTGATCAAAAAAAATGCACTGAAATTCGGCCAGGATAACCTGGAAGTGGTGGAGGGCACAGCGCCGGAAGCACTGGAGGGTCTGCCCGCGCCCAGCCATTGTTTTATCGGGGGATCCTCCGGGAACTTAAGAGAGATCTTGACGGTGATCTTGGACAAAAATCCGTCTGTACGCCTGGTGATCAACTGCATCACGCTGGAGACTCTGCAGGAGGCTATGGACGCTATGCAGAAGCTGCCTTTTACAGATGTGGAGGTGGTGCAGCTGATGGTGTCCCGGGCGAAGAGTCTGGGGCGGTATCACATGATGATGGGTGAGAATCCTATTTACATTATTTCTTGTACAGGAGGGAGAGTACAATGAACATTCCCCGTATATTGATCGGAGCCGGGGCCAGCGGGAGCGGCAAGACGCTGATCACCTGCGGGATCCTTGCAGCGCTGCAGGAGAGGGGGCTGAATGTGGCTTCCTTTAAATGCGGGCCGGATTACATCGATCCCATGTTCCACAGCCAGGTGCTGGGGACGAGATCCCGCAACCTGGATACGTTTTTTACAGGTGAGAAGGTGACCCGTGCTCTGCTGGAGCAAAATGCCCGGGATGCGGACATCGCTGTGATGGAGGGCGTGATGGGATTTTATGACGGTGTGGGCGGCACGACCACCCAGGCCAGCGCCTATGAGCTCTCCCGCATGACCCGGACGCCGGCGGTGCTGGTCCTGGACTGCCGGGGGATGAGCGTCTCCATCGCGGCCTATATGAAGGGCTTCCTGGAATACAGGGGAGACAACCAGATCCAGGGGGTGATCTTGAACCAGTTATCGCCCATGCTCTACCAGCGGATGAAGGGGCTTTTGGAAAAAGAGCTGCATCTGGAAGTCTTAGGGTATGTGCCGAAGGTGGATGACTGTGTGATCGACAGCCGCCATCTGGGGCTTGTGAAACCCGAGGAGATCCCGGATCTTCTGGAGCGGCTGAAACGTTTGGCTAACATCCTGGAGAAGACTATGGATATAGACGCGCTGATCGAGATGGCGAAAGGCGCGCCTGCGCTGGAGGCGGTGGACCTTAAACAGGAGGATCCCTGTTTCGCCTGGCATCTGCCAGAGCCTCTGCCGGTGGCGGTGGCCAGGGATGACGCGTTTTGTTTCTTTTACGAAGATAACTTCCGGCTGTTGGAGGAGATGGGGGCCAAGATCATCTATTTTTCGCCGCTGAAGGATCGGGAAGTGCCGCGGGAGGCCAGGGGGCTGATGCTCTACGGCGGTTACCCGGAACTGCATGCGAAGATCCTATCCAGGAACAGATCCATGCGCAAGAGCATCTACAAACGGATCACCGAGGGGATGCCCTGTGTGGCGGAGTGCGGCGGTTTCATGTATCTCCATGAGAGTATGGAGGACATGGACGGGAATGCCCACAAGATGGTGGGTGTGATCCCCGGCGGCGCGTACAAGACGCCGAAACTCAATCATAGATTTGGTTATGTACACCTGTCCCATGGGGTGGAGGGGGTCTTCGGCCAGGAGGTGGGTGAGATCCCGGCCCATGAGTTCCACTATTTTGACTCCCCCAACTGCGGCACGGATTATTTGGCGAAGAAACCGGCCAGCACCCGGTCCTGGGAGTGCATGCACAGCAACGGCCAGCTCTTTGCGGGCTTTCCCCATTTCCATTATTACGGCAACCCCCAGGTGGCAAAGGCATTCCTGGAAAAATGTCTGCAGTATTCGCATAGAAAGGGCAAACGGTAAGTCTTATGTATCCTTTACATATCCTTGTTTTACCTGTGGCTTTTTTGCTGGACTTGCTGTTCGGGGATCCGGCGGGGCTGTTCCACCCGATCTGCCTGATCGGGGACGGGATCTCTTTTCTGGAAAAAGGCTTGCGTGCCCTGGGAGGTTGTCAGGAGCCAGAGAGATATTCCACGCATCCCATGCGGGAGATGGTCTGCGGCGGCATCCTGGTCCTGCTCATGTGCGCATGTGCGTATGTTGTCCCGTTTGCGGCGCTGTATGTGATGGGCGGCGCGTGGACGGAGGCGGCTGTGGTCCTGGAGATCTTCTGGTGCTGGCAGCTCCTGGCGGCCCATTCCCTGAAAAAAGAGAGCATGCGTGTCTATCAGGAACTGTCTGAGCCGGATCTTGCGAAGGCCCGCGTGGCGGTGTCCATGATCGTGGGCAGGGATACGGAAAGTCTGTCTGAGGAGGGCGTTGCCAAGGCCACCGTGGAGACGATCGCGGAGAATACGTCGGACGGCGTGGTGGCGCCGATGTTCTATCTGCTGCTCCTTGGCGTGCCGGGGATGTTTTTGTATAAGGCCATCAACACCATGGATTCCATGCTGGGCTATAAGAATGAGAAGTATCTGTATTTTGGGAGATGTGCGGCCCGGCTGGACGATGCGGCGAATTTTATCCCGGCTCGGATCACGGCGCTCTTGATGATCCTGGCCAGTCCTTTTTGCGATGCGGACGGGAAAAATGCCTGGAGGATCTTCAAGCGTGACCGTTATTGCCATGCCAGCCCCAATTCCGCCCAGACGGAATCAGTGGCGGCGGGGGCGCTGCATCTGCAGTTGGCGGGGGATGCCTGGTATTTTGGAAAGTTGTATGAGAAGCCGGCCATCGGGGATAAGGACCGGGCGATCGAGCCGGAGGATATCCCGCGGATGGACCGTCTGATGTATGGGACGGCGTTTCTGGCGATGGTCTGTTTTGTGTTGTGCCTTGTGATCGTGAGGATGGGGGTGAGGTTTATTTTATGAATGGGATAGAGAAACACCAGCACGGCGGGGATGTGTACCGCTATAAAGGCTGTATAGATTTTTCCTCCAACTGCAATCCGCTGGGGACGCCCCAGGGTGTGATCCGGGCGGCGGCCGAGAGTGCGGCGCGGATGGCGGACTATCCGGATGTGCGCTGCCAGGAGCTGACGGACGCGCTGGCTGTGTATGAAAAGGTGGATCCCGCCATGATCTATCTGGGAAACGGGGCCGCGGAGGTGATCTTCTCCCTGTGTCTGGCGGTGAAGCCGCAGAAAGCCCTGCTTTTGGCCCCCACGTTTGCAGAGTATGAGCAGGCCCTCTCCAGTGTGGGCTGTGAGGTTGTACATGTCTTCCTGGAAGAAGAGAGAGGGTTTTGTGTGGATGAGGAGCTGATCCGGGCCATTGGCCGGGAAAGGCCCGGGATGGTCTTTTTGTGCAACCCGAACAATCCCACGGGGGTCTTGACGGATCCAGACCTGCTGCGTAAGATCTTAAGGGTCTGTGAGGAGACAGGGAGCATGCTGGTCCTGGATGAGTGTTTCAATGATTTTATCCAGGAGCGGGAGCGGTATACGATGAAAGACTGCCTGGCAAAACATCCTGCGCTCTTTATCCTGAAAGCTTTTACCAAACGCTATGCCATGGCCGGGATCCGGCTGGGGTACGGCTTGTCGGCGGATCCGGAGCTGCTGGCAAAGATGGAGCGGGTCACCCAGCCCTGGAATGTGTCCTCCCTGGCCCAGGCGGCTGGGGTGGCGGCTTTAAAGGAAGAGGATTATGTGGAGCGGGGCAGGCACCTGATCTGGGAGGAGCGGGCGTATCTGCAGCGGGAGCTTGAAGGGCTGGGATACCGGCTGTATGACTCCCGGGCGAATTATGTGTTCTTTTACAGCGGGAAGCCCTTGTGGGAGGCATGTAAGGACCGGGGGGTCCTGATCCGGGACTGCAGCAATTATCCGGGCCTGGGGCCGGGGTATTACCGGGTGGCAGTCCGCACCCATGAGGAAAATCTGCGATTGATACAGGTATTAAAAAGTATTGAAGGAGGAGTATCATGAGGAGAGCCATGGCACGAGCAATCATGATCCAGGGGACGATGTCCAATGCGGGAAAGAGCCTGCTGGCCGCCGGGCTGTGCCGGATCTTCCGCCAGGACGGTTACCGGGTGGCGCCTTTTAAAGCCCAGAATATGGCTTTGAATTCTTTTATCACGCCGGAGGGGCTGGAGATGGGCCGGGCCCAGGTGATGCAGGCGGAGGCGGCGGGCATAGAGCCCTCCGTCCTGATGAATCCCATCTTGTTAAAACCTACGAACGACGTGGGCTCTCAGGTGATCGTAAACGGAGAGGTCTTGGGGAGCATGAGCGCGTGGGATTATTATGACTATAAGAGTAAGCTCATCCCCAAGGTGAAGGAGGCTTATGAAAAGTTGGCGGCGCAGTACGATATCATCGTCATCGAGGGGGCGGGAAGCCCGGCGGAGATCAATCTGAAAAGGGATGATATCGTCAATATGGGCATGGCCAAGATGGCAAAGGCACCGGTGCTCCTGGTGGGCGACATCGACCGGGGCGGCGTGTTCGCACAGCTGATCGGAACAGTGATGCTCCTGGATGAGGATGAGCGGCAGATGGTCAAAGGGCTGATCGTCAACAAATTCCGCGGCGACCGAGCGATCCTTGATCCGGGCCTGGCGCTTTTGGAAGAAAAGGCGGGCGTTCCGGTGGTGGGTGTGGCACCCTATCTGGATATCCAGGTGGAGGATGAGGACAGCCTGACGGAGCGGTTTGAGGGCAGCCGCGGGGTGGATCTGATCGACATCGCGGTGGTCCGACTGCCCCGGATTTCGAATTTTACGGATTTTGATCCGTTGGAGCGGATACCCGGCGTGTCACTGCGTTATGTGAAAAATGTTTCTGGCTTGAAAGATCCAGATATGGTGATCCTGCCGGGGACGAAGAATACCATGGAGGATCTGCAGTGGCTCCGCCAGAGCGGCATGGAGGCGGCGATCTTAAAACTGGCCGGGAAAGGGCGGATCGTCATGGGGATCTGCGGCGGCTATCAGATGCTGGGCAGCAGTCTCTCCGACCCGGAAGGCGTGGAGGCCGGCGGGCGTATGCGGGGGATGGGGCTTTTGGATATGGATACTGTTTTTTCATCCAAGAAGACCCGCACTCAGGTGGACGGTGTATTTACCCGGATAGGCGGCATGCTGGAGAGCCTGCAGGGGACCCGTTTTACCGGGTATGAGATCCATATGGGCGAGGCGGTCTTTTCCGGAGATACCCATGGCATGGATGAGGTCACGGACCGGGTGACCGGGACGGTCAAACAGGACGGGGCCTGCGCTAAAAATGTGTACGGGACGTATGTGCATGGGATCTTTGACCGGGAAGAGGTGGCCAAAGGCGTCGTGTCCGCGATCGGACGAGCAAAAGGCCTGGATGTGTCTGAGATACAGGCGGTGGATTTTGCTGCCTTCAAGGAGACACAGTATGACCTGCTGGCGGAGGGCCTGCGCAAGAACCTGGATATGGAGAGGATCTATCAGATTTTAGAAGAGGGGGTATGAGAGGATGAAGATTGAGTTGGAACAGGTGGCACCGAAGGAGATCGAGGCGAAAAGTTTTGAGATCATCACCCAGGAACTTGGGGAACATGTGGATCAGCCCCTGGTGCCGGGTACGGAGGCTATCGTGAAACGCTGTATCCATACCAGCGCGGATTTTGATTATGCAAAAAATCTCTGTTTTTCGGAGGGTGTTGTGGAACAGGCGCTGGAAGCCATCCGTGGCGGCGCCAGCATCGTGACGGATACCCAGATGGCGAAGGCGGGGATCAATAAGAAGAGCCTTGGCGCATACGGCGGACAGGTGTATTGTTTTATGTCCGATGAGGACGTGGCTGCGGCGGCAAAGGAGAAGGGCTGCACCCGGGCGGCGGCCAGCATGGAGAAAGCTGCAGCCATGGGGGAGGATCTGATCTTTGCCATCGGGAACGCGCCCACGGCTTTGGTGCGGCTGTATGAACTGGTCAGAGAGGGGAAGATCCATCCGCGGCTGATCATCGGCGTGCCGGTGGGGTTTGTCAATGTGGTGGCCTCGAAGGAGCTGATCATGGAGCTGGATGTGCCCTATATCGTGGCGAGAGGGCGAAAGGGCGGGAGTAATATCGCGGCTTGTATCTGTAATGCGCTCTTGTATATGTAGGGCTGACCGCGCCTTGGGGGGATGCGCCCACATCTTGCCGAGGATGCTCTGAGATAAAAGAGAGGTGTTGGAGTCTGGCCCTGACACCTTTCATAAAAACAAAAGACAGATGATAAGTAAAGGAGATCTGGAGAATGGATGTAAGATCAAAAAGAAGATGTTTTGCAATGGTTTTGGCGGTGGTGATGATCGTCACCAGCTTCTATCCAGGAAGCTGTATGGCGGACGTATCTGGGAAAACGGCTACAAAGAGCGCAGCCGCCGGCTCTGCCGCAAACAAAAAGATCAAGCCTGCCCAGGCAGATGAAATGGCATTGGCGCTGACGGATAAAATGTGGGTGTGGGACTGGGTTGCTTTTTTTGTCCCGTATATGTCAAAAAAAGGTGTAAAAAAACTGCTCCCGGCGTCTAAGGATTCCGAGTGGGCGAAAGAGATAGACATGACCACCGGAAAAAAACTAAAGTTCACCAAGAAACAGATCAAAGCTGCAAGGAAAAATAAGACGGCACAGACGCTCACCCGCAAAGATATCGACGGCCATGCCCTGCTCATCATGCAGTCCAACGGGGACTGGGATTGTATCTCATTTATGCTCCCTTATATGAGTCACAAAGGCATCCGTGCCGTTGTCCGCTGCTATAATAAAAAGCACGGCGCAGAGCCGAAACGGGCAGCAGATTATTATTAAATTTCAGTCCATAGACAAAAAGAAGTGTTGGAGTTTGGCTCTGACACTTCTTTTTGTATTGTCTTTTTTGCTTTATATGCCACAAAACTTTCGTTCCAAGAAAATGTACTTGTATCTTTTTAAAAAAATTTGACGAAGGAGTATCTGATCGGCGAGGAGTGCCGCAATGAATGGTGCGGGCCGATGTCGGATGAAGAGTATGGAAAATTGAAATGATAAAGTGGCAACAGGATAGATCTTTCCTTATTCTCTTATACTATATAAAGAATGTGTAAAGGATATGTAAAGTGGAGGGAGAAACATGGATATCTTTGGTGTACTGACGATGATCGGAGGGCTTGCGCTTTTTTTATACGGAATGGACGCGATGGGGGACGGCCTTGCGAAGCTCTCGGGAGGGAAACTGGAAATACTGCTGGAAAAGCTGACATCGACAAGGCTTTATGCGCTCCTTTTGGGAGTGCTTGTGACGGCCGTGATACAGTCGTCTTCGGCAACGACTGTCATGGTAGTCGGATTTGTCAATTCCGGCATCATGCAGCTTTCAAGGGCTGTGGGCATCATCATGGGGGCGAATATCGGGACGACGATAACATCCTGGCTGTTGTCCCTGACAGGGATCTCCGGGAGCAGCGTGTGGGTGCAGCTTTTAAAGCCCAGCTCCTTTTCGCCGGTTTTGGCATGCGTCGGGATCTTACTCCTTATGACTTCAAAAAATAGTGAGAAGAGAAGAGACGTCGGAAATATCCTGATGGGATTTGCCATATTGATGTTCGGAATGGACACGATGAGCGGCGCGGTCAGGCCGTTGGCAGACAATGAGCGTTTTACGGGGATCTTGACCATGTTTTCCAATCCGATCCTGGGGATGCTGGCGGGGACCCTCTTGACAGCTGCGATCCAAAGCTCTTCAGCCTCCGTTGGGATCTTGCAGGCTCTCTGCTCGTCGGGCGCAGTGGGGTACGGCAGCGCGATCCCCATCATCATGGGCCAGAATATCGGCACCTGTGTCACGGCGCTGCTCTCGTCTGTGGGGGCAAATAAGAATGCAAAGAGAGCGTCTATGATCCATCTGTATTTTAATATGATCGGCACGGTTATTTTTATGGCTGTATTTTACGGGATCCATGCAGTGACACCTTTTGGATCATTAAACGAGCCGGCAAACGCTGCGGGTATTGCCGTGATACACAGTCTGTTCAATATCGGCTGTGCGGTCCTCATGTTCCCGTTTTCAGATCTTCTCGTGAAGCTGGCGGTTTTGACAGTGAGGGATGAAAGGGAGGATGCGGGCCAAGCGGGTACAGAGGAGAAGATCCTTCCGGCGGAGCTTGCCGCCCTGGATGAACGCTTCCTGGAGACACCGGGCTATGCCATGAATATTTCAAAAAATGCGGCCTATGCTATGGCGGAAGAGACAAAGGGATGTATTTCCCTTGCCCTTGAGCTGTGCAGCGGTTATACTGAAGAAAAGAGTGCGGCGGTGATCCAGCGCGAACAGCTCATCGATACGTATGAAGATGTCCTTGGAACGTATCTGCTCAAGCTCTCATCCCAAGATCTGTCACAGGAGGATGGGAGGAGCCTTTCCGTTCTTTTGCATTGTATGAGCGATCTTGAGCGGATCTCAGATCATGCGGTGAACATCTGCGGCTCCATGGAGGAGATGAAAAAGAGAAAGCAGGGATTTTCAGAGAAGGCATTTGATGAACTGCGTGTACTCCTGGATGCAGTACATGATATCGTGGAGATGACAACGGCGATCTTTCTGGCAGGGGATGTAGAGCGCGCCAAGGATGTGGAGCCGTTAGAGGAAGTGATCGACAGCTTAAATGTGACGCTCAGGCAAAATCATATCAAAAGGCTCCGAAAAGGGATCTGTACGATCGAACTGGGGATCATACTGGAGGATCTGATCACAGACCTGGAGCGGGTATCCGATCACTGCTCAAATATTGCAGTGTGTCTGATCGAGGTCTCCGGCGATGGATTTGATACACATGCGTACGTGGATGTGGATATCAGGCAGACGCCCTGGTTTGCACAGGAGGTGGAAAGGCTGAAAAAGATCTATGCTCTGCCGCTGTGACAGCCATCCAAAGGATCGCTCTTTCGTGGATCGTGTTCCATGAAAGGCTGATAAAAAAAGCGGCTGCGGGAGTCCTGCTCATCACAGGGGGAACGGTCTCATTGGCGGTTGGGTAAGATCTATACAGATCGCCGCATTTGAAAAATTTATAAAGGATGTGTAGGAGGATGCTGAGATTATCAGGAAAAATCGTATTTAGGGGGATCGCCATGGGTCCGGCCGTTGTTTTAAAAAAGAAGGATGAAACGGTGGAGCGGCAGAAGATAGAAGATGTGGATCATGAGACTGCAAGATTTGAGGAGGCGAAAGCGGCATCAAAAGAACAGCTCCGGAAATTATATGAGAAAGCGGTGGAGGAGGTGGGAGAGACCAATGCTGCGGTCTTTGAGGTGCATCAGATGATGCTGGACGATGCTGCCTACACGGATGCGGTCTTGCAGATGATCCGGACAGAGTGTATCAATGCAGAATTTGCAGTGGCGGTCACGGGACATGATCTTTCGGAGGTCTTTGCCAATATGGAGGATGATCTTATGAGAGCGAGGGCCGCTGATATAAAGGATATCTCGGATCGTCTGATCCGGAATCTGAATGGCGGGGAAGAGATCGGCCTGGCTGCGATGGAGCCTTCCATAATCGTCGCAGATGATCTGACTCCCAGCGAGACTGTGCAGATGGACAAGGAGAAGATACTTGCACTTGTGACCGTTCACGGATCTGCAGATTCACATACTGCGATACTGGCACGGACGATGGACATCCCGGCGCTGATCGGCGTCCCCATGGATCTGGAGCAGGTCCATACAGGGATGACAGTGATCGCAGACGGGATACGGGGAGAAGTGATATTTGATCCCACCTTGGAAGCGGTGGAGAGGGCCGAGGGACAGATCAAGGAGGAACAGGAGAGACAGGAGCTCCTTCAGGAAATGAAGGGGAAAGAGACTGTGACCCGCGATGGGAGAAGAGTATACCTTTATGCCAACATCGGGGGTGTGGAGGATCTAGGCTATGTACTGGAAAATGATGCCGAGGGGATCGGGCTGTTCCGGAGTGAGTTCCTGTACCTGGGAAGGGATCCTCTTCCCACGGAGGAAGAGCAGTTCCAGGCATATCGCCAGGTCGTACAGACAATGAAAGAAAAGAAGGTCATTATCCGTACGTTGGATATCGGTGCGGATAAACAGGCAGATCATCTCTGTCTGGGAAAAGAAGAGAATCCGGCGCTTGGCTGCCGCGCGATCCGGATATGCCTGAAACGGCCGGATATCTTCAAGACACAGCTGCGGGCGCTGCTGCGCGCGGCAGTGTATGGGGATCTTTCCATCATGTATCCGATGATCACTTCGCTGTGGGAAGTGGACAGTATCTATCAGATCGTCGATGAAGTGGAAGAGGAGCTGACGAGGGAACAGATCCCATTTAAGAGGCCGGAACAGGGGATCATGATCGAGACTCCGGCCGCCGTGATGCTCAGTGATGAGCTGGCGGAAATGGTGGATTTTTTCAGTATCGGGACGAACGACCTGACACAGTACACGCTGGCGATCGACAGGCAGAATGAGGACCTGGACAGCTTTTATGATCCGCATCATAAAGCCGTTTTGAGGATGATAAAAATGGTGGTCGACAATGCCCATAGATGCGGAAAACGGGTGGGGATCTGCGGTGAGCTGGGGGCAGATCCAAAGCTGACGGAAAAATTTGTCAGGATGGGAGTGGACGGACTGTCTGTGTCCCCGGCTATGATCCTCCGGCTGCGAGAGAGCATAAGACAGATGCAGTAAGATATGAGATATATCTTCTCTGATGGATCGGTACAAGGCGCGGGATATGTACCGATCCAGATCGTAAAAGGATATCCTCTCTTTATCGCGTCTTACAAATACAGCGATCAGCGCTGCAATTCCCGCGCATAGCCATATGATACCCATCACGCCTCATCGAATTTTGATAAGATCCTCCAAAAGCCTTGAACACAACGGATACTAAAAAGTGATATATTTGTATCCAGTCTATTGACAGTGCATTTTGAAAGTGATATATTTATCCTATAAAATGACAAATACATCTCTTTGGAGGACGGCATGATGAAAAATAAAACAAAACGCACGGTCATTTTAGGTGTGATCTGCGCTCTGCTTGCAGCTGCAGCTTCATGGTACACGATTACTTTTAATGATCAAAGATTCATTGCACCTATGGACTTATCCGAGTATGTGTTTCGAGTACAGGACTTACCCATGATCATTTCCGGCATACTGATCACTTTGTACGTCTTATATCTCTTTGTGCTGTTGGTAAAAGCTATTGCCGTAAAAAAGGAAAAAGAAAGAACTTCACAGTCTGCCAGAGCAGTCGATCCCAGATTGGGCTTTTTAGGCTTTATGGGCTTTACAGGCTTTTTGGGTTTTTGGACTTACAGCATTGATAAAACGATCTTCCCGTTTATCTTCTTCATGTTTTTCGGCTTTTTCGGATTTTTTTACGAAGGAAAAATGTCGCATACTTTTATGGACGAGCGATACAGAGAAAATAAACTAAAAGCACATATGACAGCAAATAAAACCGCTTTTGCCATTATCTTCTTTGCCCTGCTCATTCTGGGACAGGGAAAACTTATGGGAAATCTGGAATATACCTTGATCGCACTTATTATTGTTATAGCCCTTTCCATAGCTCTTGA
This sequence comes from Clostridia bacterium, assembly GCA_910575625.1. Taxonomy (GTDB): domain Bacteria; phylum Bacillota; class Clostridia; order Lachnospirales; family Lachnospiraceae; genus MGBC164599. Next base: position 188,139 of record CAJTFD010000001.1, on the reverse strand, counting down.
AATATTTCTCGGCGAATATTTGCTGTATTGTTATGATAACGACGAGCAGTTTGAGGAGAGCGAGGAATGAGTGTGCCAGACTTTGAGTGCAGATTAAAAAAATACAGACTGTTAAAGGATTTGACGCAAGAGCAGTTGGCGGCACAAGTAGGTGTGCGTCGTGAAACGATCATGCGGCTGGAAAAAGCACAATATAATCCCTCGCTGAAACTGGCGATCCATATTTCAAGAGTTGTTGGAGCGCCTATTGAAGAAATATTCGTTTTCAAGTGATCTTTTCATGATGGAAATGTCAGCGCCGTTTTGGAACTTTTTTGCGGCGCGCTTTCCATATCGCGGTCCTGCCAGTCATCGCGACCGCCGCCCGTATCCCAAACGGACACTTGATCGGGGCGGCAGCGGCCTTTGTTTACGGCATCGGCGGGATCATTGGCTCTTTCCGCTTTTTTGGTCGTGCCCACAAAGAAAGGCGCGCCCGCAAAAGCACCGAAAAAGCCAATACAGATCGTTATTAAAAAGGCTGGTAAAGAGTGTCAAAGATCGTGCAGGTGGGCTTTAACGGGGGCGCCCTGGATCAGTATATATAGCGCAGACCAGGCGATGCCGTGGACAGCCAGGATGCCGATATCCTTTACCGCCGTTTTTATGTCCCCGGCGGACAGGGCCATAATACCGTCAAAGGCGGGCTGGGACGGGACGATATTGCAAATGCCCGCCAGCGGTCCGCTGACGCCGATCAGGGCGCACACAAGAGGTACAGCGATAAACAGCAGCATGACGATCTTGATATAGACTACGCCGATCATCAGGCCCTCAGAAAATCTACCGATAAACAGACCGATCAGAGCGGCCACAAAGGACGACAGAAGGATCAGCGCCAGCATCGCCGCAAAGACCAGCCAGGACATCTCAAAACAGATACACACCGTCACGATGGAGGACAGACTCCCAAAGAGAAACCCCACCACCACCTTCTGCAAAATGTACTGCCCCGGCGTCATGGGCAGGATCTCATTGACGAAGGCCACGCCGTCCTCTTTTTCGGAGATGATGTTCATGGCGTTGAACGTACAGCCCATGAACATGGCGACGATCATCACGGCGGGGATGAAGATACCCTGCATACTCTCCAGGATGTCGGGACGCTTTAGCATCAGGATCTTTGCCTGCTCCGCTTCCTCCCGCCGTTCATAGAGTACTGGAAGGGTGGCCGCCGCCTGCTGGAAGATCTCCAGCTCGTCCCCGGCGATCGAGGTTTTGAAGCTGTCCCCGTCCGCCTCCACGCCGATGACATTGGTGGACGGCTCCTTGATGGCGGCGGTCAGCCTGTCCGGTGTCTCATAGGATGACACCGGACCATACCGCTCCAGCCATGTTATCGTCTGAGGGGACAGGTCATGTTCCAGTACACCGAAATGCAGTTCGCCCAGGCTGGACATATCAATGGAACCCATAAAGTCCAGCGCCACTGCCGCCAGGATAGGCAGCAGAAAGGTCATCAGGCAGAATTTATCCCGCAAAACGCTTTTCAGCTGATAATTTAAGCCTCTCATGCCTCACACCTCCTTTCCGATCTCCCGGCGGAACGCAAACTGCACCGCCAGGAACAAAAACGCGATCGCTGCCGTGGAGCCGACATAGTAGATTGGAGAGATCGCTGTTTCAAAATAAGCGTTTTTCAAGCCCATATAGACGTGATAGAACGGGTGATAGCCGATCCAGTCAAATTTGACCGATGTGTTGGCGGAGAGAAAGACCGGCGTGGCGGCAAGAACCGCGATGATCAGATAGGCCAGTGTAAATTGCCGAAAGTCCTTCAGCAGCAGGGCGCAGAGCAGTCCCACCAGGGCCATCATCAGCGACAGGATGGCCGTCTGGATCAGAACGGCAGGCAGCACCGCCCCTCCGTCCTCAAGCCCCACATTCAGCAGGGTGAGCAGCGCCGCGAAGATCAGGTCGGAGAGCAGGAACACCGCCAGCTTGGACAGGAGGAACAGGTTTCTTTGCAGCGGGAGAATGGCATGGACACGGATGACGCCCATGCCTTTTTCCTTGAAGAGTACCGCGGCGATCCCCAAAAATCCCACGGCGGCCAGCTCGAAAAACAGCAGCTCGCAGGTGATCTCCTTTCGCGCCTTCTGTTTTGGCGTGTTCCTGCCAAGTACCGCCGGGGCGCGGCTGTCCGAAGGCTGCAGCAGGGACAGGGCGTAGTCCGTCCGATGGCGGTCGACGTGTTTTGCTCCTGTATAGATCACCACCCGCACGTCCCCGGCGCTGGCGTCCAGCCCCACGCCGTTGGCGTCGGCCAGCAGGGCGGTGTCCATCGCCTTCATCGACGGAACAGTCTGCACCAGGGACGATCTTTCGGTCTGGGTCCCGGCAGGATCATATAGATACACGTTATAGGGCGGCATCTGCATAAATCGGATATAACCCAGGTTCACATAGGCCGTATAGAGGGCCAGAAAGCCGATGGCCATAAGGAAAAATTTTCCCGACGCCAGCATCCGGCAGTCTTTTTTGAACAGAGCAAGGAAACTTTTTCTCATCAGGACAGCCCCCTTCCTGTGTACTGGATGAATATATCTTCCAGGGTCGGCTCCTGGGAGTGGATGCTGACGATCTCATCATGGGCAAAGGAGATGCCCGCCTCCAGCTCCGGTGTTTCTATTGTTTTTGTCTTTCGCTGTCCCTGATACAGATAGTCGATGACGACCCGACGATCGCTGTGCTTCTCTTTCAGCCGCTTGGGCGTGTCCAGGGCCGCCAGATCTCCGTTGGAGATGAACGCCACTCGATCGCACAGTAGATCGGCGTCCAGCATGTTGTGGGTGGTGACAAAAACTGTGGTCCCTTTTTTGCGTTCCTGCTCGATGATCTTTCGGAACAGGACCGCGCCGGAGGGGTCAAGGCCGCTGGTGGGTTCGTCCAGGAACAGCAGCCGGGGATCGCTCACCAGCGCCCGGGCCATGCTCACCCTCTGGCGCATCCCCTTGGAGTAGGAGGACACCGGCTTTTTCAGAAAATCCGGCTTAAATTCCAGCATCTCCAGCAGTTCCCCCACATCCCGCCGCTGCTTTCTAGGATAGAAGGAAGCGAAGTAGTTCAGATTGTCCACGGCGCTCAGATTGGCGTACAGGTAAGGAAACTCAAACAGGACGCCGATCTTCTGATAAAATTCCCGGTCGTGGGCGGCAGAGATGTCCTGGCCGAATAAGATAACTTTACCGCCGTGGCCCTTTAATATCCCGGTGAGTATCTTTTGTGTCGTGGACTTCCCAGAGCCGTTGGGACCCAGGAAGCCGAAGATCTCGCCATCCTTTACGGTGAAGTCCAGGCCGTGGAGGGCCTGCTTGTCTTTACTGTAAGAGAACGTCAGGTTCTTAACCTCGATCACTCGTCATCACCCCACTTTCCGCGCTTCCCCTTCTTCTGCTCCCGCTGACGCTTGTCCCACCATTTCATAAACTTGATCTTGAAAGGGATGGAGAGGACGACCGCCGCTGCGACCGCCAGCCACCAGTACCACGCTAAACTTAAAAACATAAAAAAAACCTCCTTATTTGTGATAAGGAGAGTTTAGATATGCGGTGTGAGATCGGTGTGAGGCCGCCGTGAGATCTGTGTGAGATCATCTCGTAATGGGGATGGAGAAATAGAACAGCACCCCGTCCGCCTGGTTTTTTGCGCCATAGGGCAGATCTTGCATGGACAGGATCTGCGCCACGATGGACAGTCCCAGCCCGGAACCGCTGTATTTGGCATTGCTGTCCCGATAGAATCTTGCCCAGATCTTGGGTAAGTCGTTCTCTGGGATGGGGCGGCCCTGATTGAAGATAGAAAAAAGCAGGTTTCCACCATCAACGGTCAGTTCCAACCGCAGGATGCCGCCGGGGGATACATTTTTCCTGGCGTTGACGATCAGATTGCTTAAAACCTGCTCCATGCGCCGCCGGTCTGTCCGCACAAAAACCTTTTGTTCCGGCAGCTCATACTGCAGTTCAAGATCGGTGTCCGGGGCGTCTATCAAAAGCCGTCCGGCCACTGTTTCCGCCAGCTCTACAAAGTCAAACCGGGTGACATCCAAGTCTGCGGCCCCGCTTTCCAAAGCTGACAGATCTAACAGGGTCACGATCAAGTCGTTCATGCGCTCTGCTTCGGAGACGATCACTTGGGCATATCTCTGCTTCTTGGACGCGTCCGATCCGTTCTGCAATCCCTCGGCATAGGCCCGGATGATGCCCAGCGGGGTTTTCATTTCATGGGACAGGCTGTCCACCAGCTCCTTGCGCTCGGCCAGCAGGAGCCGTTCCTTTTCCACATCTCTTTCAAGCTGTGCATTTGCTCTCTCCAACCGGGCAAGAGCCTGTTGGAGATTTTCGGCCATCGTATTCAGACTGGCGGACAGCTCCCCGAATTCATCCGTCGAAACAAGGTCACAGGGAGCTGAGAAGTCCAGCCCCGCCATGCGTTTTGCGGAAGCGTTCAGCTTGTCGATCGGTTTTGTGATAAAGCGGCTCATAAAGAAGTCAATGCCCAAGACCAGCAGCAGGACAGATCCCAGCCAGAGCAGGAGAGAGGCATCCCCGCTGACAGGCAGGCCGGTGCAGAAAATGTAAGAAACTATCAGCGCGGCGCCCGCCAGCTTGGAGAGCATCAGGACCTTTTTCCGCACGGTACGGAGAGAAAACGATCCTTTCATAGCGCCACCTCGAATTTATAGCCGGAGCGTATCAGCGTGACGATATGTCTGCCCTCGTCCCGCAGCTTTTGCCGCAGTGTCTTGATGTGGGTGTCCACAGTGCGGGTGGTCCCCTGGAAGTCATAGCCCCAGACGCGGTTTAGGAGCTGCTCCCGGCTGAAGACTTGTCCGGGGTTTGCCATCAGGAAAGAAAGCAGCGCATATTCCTTGTGGGTCAATATGATCTCCTGTCCGTCAAGATAGACCTTGTGGGCATTGGGTTGGAGCAGGATCTTTCCGGCGCTGATCGATCCAGCGGACGCGGGGGATGAGCGGCGCAGGAGGGCGTTCACCTTTGCCAGCAGCACCTTGGGGCTGAACGGTTTTGTCATATAGTCGTCCGCGCCGTGATCATAGCCTTTCAGCTTGTCCTCCTCCGCACCCTTGGCGGTCAGCATGATGATGGGCATATTGCTCATTTCACGCGCCATCTTGCAGACCGAAAAGCCGTCCAGATGGGGCATCATCACATCCAGGATCATCAGATCCATGGGATGGTCTTTCAGCGTGACAAGGGCATCTATGCCGTCGTCGGCGGTAAAGCAGGTGTGTCCGCCTTTTCCCATATAGTCTGCGATAATGTCCTGCATGGTCTTTTCATCTTCGACGATCAGAATATTTGGCATAATGTCTCCTAACGATGTTTATACTGTTGAGGGTTTCGGAAACATCATCTTCGAGCAATAGGATCTGGAGTCCTGATAGCCTTCCCGATGTGTATCATGATTATACTTCTTTTTCTTGGATAATACAAGAAGCCGGACACTTGCTTTTAATGATCTCATCCGGGCTGTCTTAGGCATCGATCTGGCCAGTACCCCGCCAGCGCCACCGCTGGTTTGGGATGTTTGGGTCATCATAAAAAATACCGCCTTTCTGATATTTTTATCATATCAAAAAGGCGGCTGTCAATACAGTGCTTTGTCTACGGTCCGGGAGGGAGGCATGCACGCCCGCTCGGTCTAACTTATTTCTTTTTTACAGGAAAATAGATTTCCGTCTCCCAATCCTCCGGCGCGAGGCTGTCAAACTGTGTCTTGACATAGATGTCATAAGGCGCACCATTTTCGATGTAATCATTCTCCTTTATCCAAGAGACCAGCGCGCCGTATGCATCCGCCAGAGAGGAGTAGGGGCCCTTGTGGACAGTCATCGCGCACAGCGCACTCTCCATGACCTTATCTGCTTTTTCCTTTTCACGGATCCCCACGATCAGTTCGATGTCCGAGCATTCGGGGTTGAATTCCTCGTCGTGGTAGATGGCGCCGGTCAGACCGCTGGGCGTCACTTTTTCTTTGGGCACCCGTTCGTAGAGTGTGCTGTAATATCTGCCAAAATCATTGACGCCCATCTTCTGGCGGCAGGCGAGGACATTCCGCGCCGGAGCTTCTGTCAACTGGATCTCGTAATTTTTTTGGTATCCCATGATATTTCCCGTCCTTTCAAAATCGTGCAGGTGGGCAGAGAGCTCGCTGATCGTCTGCTCTGCCTCCCTCTTTTTTTGTATCAGTTTTTCCTTTTGCTGCAGCAGTTTTGAAAAAAGTATGCGTTCGTCTGAGCAGGATAGGATCTCCTGGATCTCCCCCAATGAAAAACCGTAGCGTTTTAGCCGTTGGATGTAGAGCATCTGTTCCATCTGCGCGCGGCTGTAAGAACGGTATCCGGTGAAAGCATCCACGCGGATGGGTTTGAGCAGTCCGATGCGGTCGTAATGATGGAGCGTCTTTACGCTCACCTGGCATATCCTGGAAAATTCTCCGATAGAAAGCATGTTTTTTTCCTCCTGTGTGTGTCTGATCCGGATCTGAGATAGAGTATAGGGCCTGCCCTAAGGGCAGAGTCAAGGGAAAAGTTTTTCGCGAACGTAAAACGGGTATCTTTGTGTATGGATGGATCACAAAGATACCCGTTGTTATTTTTTACCACCAGCTATCGTTATAGTCTTTTTCAAATTCCAATATCTTGCCGGATCTTGCGTGGATCTTTATATCGTATTCCATTGCGCCTTTGATCAGCTCGATCTCGTAGACCGGTACACCGTCGTCTTGATCGGATACGGCCTTTACGATGGTCGCATTCGGCACTCTGGCCAGGGCGATCTTCTTGGCTTTGGCGACGCCGATATATTTGCTGGTCGTTGGGTTTTTTTGGGTGGAGACTGTCAGTTCCCATTCGTATTCCAGTAATTTTCCTGTCCGGGCATGGTATTCTAGAGTGTATTTTTTGTTGCTATGGGTCAGCTTTACTTTGTAAATGGGGATCCCGTCATCACTTTTTTGGACAAGGCTTAAGATCTTTGCGCCGGGGACTTCTTTTAAAGCGAGCTTTTGGCAGTTGCTCCTGTTCATGATCTTCTTTTTGCTGCCCTGCTGGGGACGGTATATCTCCCAGCCGTAGGAGAGCATCTTGCCATCAGAGGCACGGTAGGTGATATCGTATTTTTTGGCGCCTTTGATGAGTTGGATCTCGTAGATCAGCTGGCCTTTTTCGTAGTCGCTGTCAACTTCTGTGACATCTGCGTTTTTCACTGCCGCTGTGGCTGTTTTTGCTGCCTGACGCAGGCTTGTGATCCTTTTGGCTGATACGGGATCGGAAAAAGAGAGTATGCCGATGGAGATCAGACATACAGTCAGGACGATGAGGGGCGATCTTTTATGTGTTTTCATGGGGTACCTCCTTCTTTAACGTATGAAATTTGTCCGCGTAAACGGTTCTTTTTCAGGCAGGCCGTACTGTTCTCTTCCAAGGGCGATGCTCTTGATCAGGAAGGACATGTTCTTTGCCAGGGTCCGCATGATCTGCAGCCCTTCTTTATCCTGCGCGGCTTCCTCGGCGCTGTTGCCGTGGATGCTGTTCCAATATTGCCCGGATGCTACGGGCATCCCGCTGATCGTGAAATATTTGTTCAATCCGTCAAAAGTTGCCGACAAGCCGCCGCGTCTGGCGGATACCACGCTCGCGCCCACTTTCATCGTCTTGTCAAAAGGTGTGCTGTAGAACAGCCGGTCCAGGAACGCGATCAGGGTTGCGTTGGCGGATGCATAGTAGACGGGACTGCCCACCACCAGACCGCTGCAAGCCTGGAATTTTGGCGCAGTCTCATTTACCAGGTCGTCAAATGCACATTTTCCCTGTTTGCCGCAGGAACCGCAGGCGACACATCCACGGATGTCTTTATTGCCAACGTGGATGATCTCAGTCTGGATGTTTTCTGCTGCGAAGATCTGTTCCATCTCATGCAGGGCAGTGTATGTACTCCCGTGGGCATGAGGGCTTCCGTTGATCAGTAATACTTTCATTGGCTGATACCTCCGTTTGTTCAGTGGTTGGTCCATATAGTCATTATACCTCTATTTGTGGGATTTGTCACTGAAAAGATCTTATTTTATCATCGGCCGAACGGTCCGGAATCTTATCCCACGCAGAAGATGGCGATATGATCCTGCGTGCCGCGGCCGCTGCAGCATCCGATCCATGAGTCGGAGGTGGTCATATTTTAAAAAAAAGGGCATAGACTGATAACAACGTTTATGGGAGTATGCGATGCTGAAGGAGAGGCTGAAATGGATGGCGGCCTGGATGGCCATGGCGGTGATGGTGCTCGGTGCGATCCGTTATGTGCCGGAAGTGGTCAGCGTGAGTACCAGTGTGGATGGCAGGGAACTGCCGATCTGCTGTGTGGATACAGTGAAGGAACAGGTTGCGCTGAGTTTTGATACGGTCCGTGGGGATGGAGATACCGGAAAGATACTGGAGATCTTGAAAAAACATGATGTGAAGGCGACTTTTTTTGTGACCGGGGATTGGGTGGCGGCTTACCCGGAGGAGACAAAGGCCATACAGGCTGCCGGGCACGATCTGGGCAGTCTGGGTGAGAGCGGCCAGGATATGACGCAGCTTGACAAGGACGGGAAAACGGTGGAGCTGACAGATGTACACAGAAAGGTAAAGGAGCTGACCGGAGTGGAGATGGAATTGTTCCGGCCGCCTCTGGGGGCGTATGACAATGAAGTCCTCCGCACAGCCAATGCGGTCGGATATTACATCGTCCAGTGGTCTGTGGACAGCATGGACTGGAAAGATTATGGAGCGGATGTCATCGCGGAGACGGTCTGCTCACATAAAGATCTGGGGAATGGGGCCATCATCCGCTGCCATAACGGCGCAAAATATACGGCCCAGGCCCTGGACGGGATGCTGGACGGATTAAAGTCCCAGGGGTATGAGATCGTTCCCGTCTCCCATCTGATCTACAGGAGTGATTTCCACATAGACCAGACGGGGAGACAGGTGCTGGACCGATGATCCGATCGCTTACTTGGAAGCTCTCTTGCGCTCCCTGGAGTCCAGGATCTTCTTGCGGATGCGCAGGCTGGAGGGCGTGATCTCCAGCAGTTCATCCGTGTTGATGAACTCCAACGCCTGCTCCAGGCTGAGGATCCTGGGCGGGGTCAGTTTAAGGGCTTCGTCCGCGGAGGAAGAGCGGGTGTTGGTAAGATGTTTGGTCTTACAGACATTTAATTCGATATCCTCGGCTTTTCCGTTCTGGCCGATGACCATGCCGCTGTAGACCCGTTCCCCGGGGCCGATGAAGAGCGCGCCCCGATCCTGGGCGGAAAAGAGCCCGTAGGTGACAGCCTCCCCGGCCTCAAAAGCGATGAGGGAACCCTGTTTGCGGTAATCGATATCCCCTTTATAGAGGCCGTAACCGTCATAGGTGGTGTTCAAGATCCCGTTGCCCTTGGTCAGGGTGAGGAAGTCCCCGCGGAATCCGATCAGCCCCCGGGCGGGGATGTGGAACTCCAGGCGTGTGGAACCGTCCCCGGCCAGGCTCATCCCCTGCAGTTCGCCTTTGCGCTCGCTCAGCTTGCTGATCACGGACCCGGAGGATTCCTCGGGCACATCGATGTAGGCGATCTCCATGGGTTCCAGCTTCCGTCCGCGTTCGTCCTCCCGGTAGAGGACTTCGGCTTTGCTCACGGCGAACTCATAGCCTTCCCTGCGCATGTTCTCGATGAGCACGGACAGATGCAGTTCGCCGCGGCCGGAGACTTTGAAGCAGTCCGGAGAGTCCGTATCCTCCACGCGCAGGCTCACGTCCGTATTTAATTCCCGCATCAGGCGTTCCCGCAGGTGGCGGGAGGTGACGTATTTTCCCTCCTGTCCGGCCAGGGGGCTGTCATTGACCAGGAAATTCATGGCGATCGTGGGCTCGGAGATCTTCTGGAACGGGATGGGTTCCGGGTGTTCCGGGGAACAGATCGTATCTCCGATGTGGATGCTGGCGATGCCGGAGATGGCCACGATCGATCCAATCCGCGCTTCAGAGACTTCCACTTTGGAGAGACCGTCGAATTCGTATAATTTGCTGATCTTGACCCGCTCTTGTTTGTCCGGGTCGTGTTCATTGACCAGTATCACATCCTGGTTGACGTGGATGGAACCGTTGTCCACTTTTCCGATGCCGATCCGGCCCACGTATTCATTGTAGTCGATGGTGCTGATCAGCACTTGGGTCCCGGCCTCCGGGTCGCCCTCCGGAGCGGGGATGTATTTTAAGATCGTCTCAAAAAGGGGCTGCATGTTCTCGGGAGAGTCGGCCAGGTCCAGTACGGCGTGGCCGGATTTGGCGGAGGCGTAGAGGAACGGGCAGTCCAGCTGTTCGTCGGAGGCATCCAGGTCCATGAGGAGTTCCAGGACCTCATCGATCACCTCGTCGGGCCGGGCCTCGGGGCGGTCGATCTTATTGATGCAGACGATCACATGCAAGTCCAGTTCCAGGGCTTTTCGCAGGACAAATTTGGTCTGGGGCATGGCGCCCTCGAATGCGTCGACCACCAGGATCACCCCGTCCACCATCTTCAGCACACGCTCCACCTCCCCGCCGAAATCCGCGTGGCCGGGGGTGTCGATGATGTTGATCTTCGTATCTTTATAGTAGACGGCTGTGTTCTTGGAGAGGATCGTGATGCCTCTCTCCCGCTCGATGTCGTTGGAGTCCATGACACGTTCCTGGACTTCCTGGTTTTCGCGGAATACACCGCTCTGTTTTAAAAGCTCGTCCACCAGGGTGGTCTTGCCGTGGTCGACATGGGCGATGATCGCTATATTGCGGACGTCTTCACGTTTGATCTTCATATATATATCCTTTCTAAACTGACATGTTCATACTCACTAATCTTATAGTTTATCACATTCTGGGTAGATTGCAAGGAAAATAAAAATATGTTTTTTGGACGGATCTTTTGGTTCTATCTGCCAAAAAGGGCGCATAAATATGATTATAGACAAACTACCACAAAGAGGAAGGGGAACTATCATTCATGGCAGATAAGATCATTGAAAACAACCAAGTGTCTATCATGGGCAAGATCGCAACAGGATTTACATTCAGTCACCAGGTGTTCGGAGAGGGCTTCTATACGATGGAGCTTTTGATCAAGCGCTTGAGCGAGTCGGAGGACCGGATCCCGGTCATGATCTCGGAGCGGCTGATCGATGTGGAACAGGACTACGTGGGAGAATACATCCAGGTACACGGGCAATTCCGCTCGTACAACCGGCACGAGGAGAAACGGAACCGTCTGGTCCTCTCCGTTTTTGCCCGGGACATCAGCTTCGTTGAGGAGGAAGATGAGTCCATGCCGGTCAACCAGATCTTTCTGGACGGCTACATATGCAAACCGCCTGTATACCGCAAGACGCCGCTGGGCAGGGAAATCGCGGATATCTTGCTGGCAGTCAACCGTCCGTACGGAAAGTCTGACTACATACCCTGCATATGCTGGGGCCGCAATGCCCGCTATGCATCCGCTTTTGAAGTGGGGGGACACGTATTGATATGGGGCCGTATACAGAGCAGAGATTATATGAAGAAGATCGGGGAAAATGAGACGGAGAAGCGGACGGCCTATGAAATTTCGGTGAGCAAGCTGGAATATATGGAATAATCTTGCATTCTTTAGAAAAGTGGTGTAAGATACATTCAAATGCTACCTGTTAAGAAAAAGTGCGGACGGCCGATCGGTCCAGATGATCCGACATTGGGATACGGTATATGAAGAGGAAAAACATATGAACGATGGATGTGTGGAGATATTCTGTGGAAATGGGAGAGGAAAGACTTCGATGGCTCTGGGGAAGAGCATCCGTTCCTGCTCACGGGGAAACAGCGTGGTGATCATCCAATTCCTGAAAGGGCGCGAGACAGGGGAATTGAATTATCTGAATAATATGAATCTGGATATCAAGCTGTTCCGTTTTGAGAAATCCGATAAGTTTTATGAGGAACTGGATGAGCAGGAACAGGCGGAGCAGAGAGAAAATATACGCAATGGATTAAATTTTGCCAGGAAATTGCTGACTACCTGCGAGTGCGATTTCCTGGTGTTGGATGAGGCGCTGGGCGTGCTGGACTTTGGGATCGCCCAGCCGGAAGAACTGATCTCGATCCTCGTCAAAGCACGGGAAGAGGGGATGCATATGATACTGACCGGACGGTCCATGTGTCAGGAACTGCGGCCGTATGTGGATTCCGTCACGGTCGTGGAGACGGAGGATCTAAATAGCTAAAAGCTGGTCTTGTGTAGGGGAGCTGCCTGGGGGCAGCTCCTTTTTGCGCTGTATTGGATGGAGCGGGGATGACGCGGCGATTGCAAGCCCCGTTAAAGTTTGTTATAATTGGGTAAAATACCTTTAGAAAAGGATGGTGACAGCTATGAAGAGGTATGATCATCTGATCGTGGGGGCGGGCCTGTTTGGCGCGGTGTTCGCCCACGAGGCGGTACAGCGGGGGAAGACTTGCCTGGTCATTGATAAGAGGGATCACATCGGAGGGAATATCTACACGAAAGAGATCGAGGGGATCCAGGTACATTGCTACGGGGCGCATATCTTCCACACATCCAATAAGCAGGTGTGGGATTATGTGAACCAATTTGCAGAATTTAATCATTTTGTGAATGCGCCGATCGCCATTTACAAGGACGAGCTGTATAATCTCCCATTTAATATGAACACATTCCATCAGCTGTGGGGCGTGACGACACCGGCGCAGGCCAAGGCCAAGATCCAGGAGCAGATTGCGCAGATGCATATCGTGGAGCCGAAGAATCTGGAGGAGCAGGCCCTGGCCCTGGTGGGCAAGGATGTCTACGAGAAGCTGATCGAGGGCTACACCGAAAAGCAGTGGGGGCGGGAATGCAGGGACCTTCCGTCCTTCATCATCCGCAGGCTGCCGCTGCGTTACACCTATGACAATAATTATTTTAAAGATCCGTACCAGGGGATCCCCAAGGGCGGGTACACCCGGATCGTAAAGAAATTGTTGGAAGGTGTGCAGGTATGCCTGGGTGTGGATTTCTTTGCGGAGAAGGAGGCACTCTTGGCGCAGGCAGACAGGGTGGTCTATACGGGGATGATCGATGCGTATTTTGACTATTGTTATGGGCCTTTGGAATACCGGTCGCTGCGGTTTGAGACGGAGACGCTGGATATGGGCAATTACCAGGGCAATGCGGTGGTCAACTATACAGATCATGAGGTGCCCTATACCCGGATCATCGAGCACAAGCATTTTGAGTTTGGGACGCAGCCGAAGACGGTGATCACCCGGGAGTATCCCAGTAAATGGGAGCAGGGGGCGGAACCCTATTATCCGGTCAACGACAGCCGGAACACGGAGATCTTTAATAAGTATGAAAAGCTGGCCTTGGATGAGCCGAAAGTGTTGTTCGGCGGACGGCTGGGCCTGTACCGCTATATGGATATGGACAAAGTCATCGAAACGGCCTTGCGGATGGCGGAGAATGAGCTGACGTTTACGGAGAACAGATGAAGATGATCGAGAAGAGACAGGATTTTCCAGAAAGCTATTACCAGGAGACGGATCCGGGGAGACGGCAGACGCTCCTTTTGGAAGCGCTGGAGAGAGAGGACACAGAAGAAAACCGTATCCGGAAACGGCTGTGGGAGCTGCGCTATAAAAAGTTCCCCCGCTCGCGGGAGCAGCAGTGGACGGACGGCTATATCAAGCTGTGGATGTCCCTGAAATTTGCGGCCCAGTATGTCAACAGTTTTTTCGGCGGGCGGGGCGCGAAGAAGGACGTGTACAAACTCCTGGATGAGCTTGAGATCCGGCAGCTCATGGAGGAGGGGCAGGAGACGAAGGACCTTTTGTACCGGGAATTCTACCATGGGGCCTGTGTGTATCTGCGGATCTGCTCCTCAGACCGGAATTATTCCTCCACGATCTTGGGGATGGTCCCGATGAAAGAGGGAAGTGTGCAGGAGAAGATCGCCCGGGATATCTATGAGAGCCTGTATGTGGGCGTGCGGTTTGCGCAGGTGGAGGCGGAACTGGGACTGTTCCGCCAGGCGGCCAAGGAGGCGTTTGACGATATGATCCCGGCGCAGAGCGCGTATCTGCAGAGGATGATCGATCAGGGATGAAGATGTTTGTAAAGCTCTGCCAAAAGGCAGGGCTTTCAGACTGTAGATAAAGTGTCGTTTGGTCATGGGTGCTCGAAGGGCTGTGCCCTCGAACTGGAATCAAGTAGACGGAATTTATTTCCGGCTACTTGCAAAAAGGCAGGGCTTTATCTGTCCTGCGCCGCAGATGGGATGAAATAGTGTATTTACAATACGATAATGATGTGGTAAAATAAATGCACTGTAAAAAGATGCAAATATTTTTAAGGGGGGGGTGAAAGAATGCAGCTTCTTTTTCCAAAAGAGGAGGAGATCATGTACGCCATCTGGGAGATCGGACACCCATGTGGCCTGTCGGAGATCTTGCGCACGTATCCCGAACTGAAACGCAACACGGTGGCCAAAGTGTTGGTGATCTTACAGGAGAAAGGGTATCTGCAGGTGGACTCCATTGTGAAGACAAAGACCAGGACGGGCAAAGCCTATGCGCCTGTGATCACAAAGCAGGCATACGATGAGCAGAAGAAGATCATGGACGATCTTGTGGAGAGTCCCAGTGTGAAAAAGGGTCTGTTCACCTATCTGTCTGCTCTCATCGATACAGGGGGTACGGACGGGGAGCTGGAGGATATGATCGGGCAGATGGAAGAGATGATCCGGCAGTATAAGGAACGCGGGAACTAGAACTTTAGGCAGTGGCGAGTGGGAGGTGATGTCTTTGGTGTGTTCATGGTCAGCTTTTTTTGCATCGTCGATAGCGGTCAGTGTTTTGGTCATCCTGCTGTACTTTTTACTGCAGAACAACAGGCTGCTGTCCCGGTTCGGGGTTGTCTGTTTGTATTTTTGCATCCTCTTGGTGTTGGTGAGAGGTTGTCTGTCTGTTGACTTTTGTGGGAAAATGTATGAGACGCCGTATGGGACAATGGAGAGGACCGTTCATCTGACGAGGAGTTTTTATTCCGCCCGGATACTGCCTTTTTGGGTGGATCTGCTGCGGCAGCCGTTGTTTTCGGTGTGTGGGATATCCGTTACCCTGCGTATGATCCTGGGGACGGTATGGGCGGCGGGAGCTGTCGTGTACTTGTGGAGGTATGTTTCGGGTCATCTTTCGTTGAGAAAGAGGCTGCTGGAGCTGCCAAGGGTGGAGGATGGCGGGACAAAGGCTGTCTATGCCAGGGTATATGAGGAGATCTTTCCAGGGAAAAGGGACAGATGTACGGTCGTGGAGTCGGACCTTTTGGGGACGGCGGCGGTCTTTGGGATGCGCAGGCCGGTGATCATCCTGCCGGGTGTGGCGTACAGCAGCGAGGAACTGTATTTTATCTTCCGCCATGAACTCCTCCATGTAAAACATAAGGATCATCTGTGGAAGGAACTGTGCAGTCTCCTGGCGGCGGTGCATTGGTGGAATCCGGTCATCTTTCGGCTTTTTCCGAAAGTGACAGCCCAGGCGCAGGAATTGCTGGTGGATCATCAGATCACAAGGGCATTGGAGCCAGAAGAGAGGGTCTGTTACCTGGAATGTATCAAGAAGACGGCGGAACATGCGCGCATGAACAGAAGGGAGAAGATGTCCGTACACGCGCTGGGGATCCGGGGAGGGAAAAGGGATGTCCTGCAGAGATTCCACCTGATCATTGATCCAAAATGCAGCGGTTATACGTGGAAGAGTATGGTGATCAGTCTGGTCATATTTTTATTGTCGTTTACGTTTGTATTTGAGCCGCTGCGTAGGCCCCATTATGATGAGGAGGGCAATGAAGTGTTTACTTTAGTCCGTGATAATTCCTATTTTATCAGAAATGGTACGGGATACGATCTGTATCTGGATGGGCGTTATTGTCATACATATGAAAACAGGGAAATGATCGAGCCGGTATTTAAAGATCTACCGATATATGAGGAGGTTGAGAAGTGAGTAAAAAATAAGGATCATATTGATGGTTGTTATATTATCGATAACTTTTTTTCAGACACACTCTAGGCTTTTATCATATATTGAAATACAGGGAGTGTGTCATAAGATCTGTGCAAATAAGTTGTCTTAAAATTCCCTTTGGACTGCTCGATCACCGTACTCAAAATGCCGGAAGCCAGTTAAGGCAAGGGTTTTGGCTTTTACGGGCTTTTGGTATTTTGATAAAATCCATGATGGCAGTCCAGAGGACTTACACACATGATCGGACACTCTCGGATAAATATTGTATTGTCAGGGTGCGTATTTAATATTTATTGTAGATTTCTCCGCGATTACCAGCGCCAATAACATAGACGATGCACTTTCCGTTGTCGACAGTATATATGATCCTGTGATCGCCAACCCGAAGTCGTAGCAGATCATCGTGTCCTTTTAATTTTTTGATGTCGTCGCCGTTGGGTAATCGTTCGATAGCATATACTATTCTTTTTCGTTCATTCATCGGGAGCTTGTCAATATATTTTTTGGCTCTTTTCTTGATGATGATTTGGTATATCAGTTTATTCCCCATTCTTTTTTACATTCTTCCAACGTATATTCCTTATCTTTTTCGGGGTCAATATCGTTTTCATATTCTTCGAGCATTTTTTGGCAAAAAGCATCATCTGCCTCTTCATCTGCTGTTATACCTTGTACATAAGCTAGGACATATCCCATTTTATAGCCGGGTATATGATCCAGTAATTGGATGATCTTTTCTTTATCACTCATATTTTAGTTCTCCAATGCGTTAAAATGTTGCCAAGGGTCAATCTTTCTCAACCTTCCCGATAGCGATCGATAGACATTTCACCGCCTCCCTTATGTAAGAATATACCATAAATGATGCAAAAATTTCAACAATTATTTGCAGTGATCATATATTGAAACACAGGACAGGATAGGATATCTGCAGTGACCGCTGTATAAAACAAAATAATGTATTGACAATATGATATTAATATAGTATTATAAATACATCATAAATATGTAAAGATACCAAATGTGCTTGACAGACTTTTATATGGAGTTATCAGACGCATGGAGGTTCGGAAAGGAAGATAGGTATGGATGTATCGTTTGGCGCTCCGTCTATGCAGTATACAAGGATGGGAGCTTTCTCACGCGGATCCCGGTCCGGTCCTGTTTTTAGCCTGAACGGGCAGCAGCAGAAGAAAACGGCCGCAGGTCCCACGTTTTCAGTGGATCTGGATGCGCTTTCAGAGAAGAAGGATGGATCTTCTGCAAAAAAAGCAGACAGGTCTTTGGATGAGATCTACGACGAGTATATAGAAAGACAGAAAAATGCTGCCTCTGCGCTGCCTCCGGGAGGCGTGGCGACGAGGACGCCGATCAACTGGGATGCAGATGGGACGTCTTCTCTGACGGAAGACCAGATCGAGCATCTGCGGTCGGTCTACGATCTCTCCCATATGGATGAGGAGAGTTATTGGAACCTGATGGCGGATCTTTCGGATATGAATGTGATATCCGCCAGGGATATCGCTTCCCAGTGTGTGGCAAAACTCCCGAGCAGTCCGGTCACGACCTGGTATACGATGGGAGATAATGAGACATTCGGCGCGATGGATCACTCTGGGAACCTGATGGAAAATATCGCAGCCTTTAAGAAGGACCTGGATCTGATGATGGGCTGGCTGAAAGATCAAGTGATGATGGGGCAGGATCAGTTATTCCAGATGCGGGATGATATTTTATATAAAAGCGCCTGGGCGGACAGGTTTACGGGTATTTTCCAGCTGTTGGATCTTATTTGATTGAGGATCGTCCATACGTCGGGGGATCACAGATCTTGTCCGCTCCCCGATATACGGTTTATAAATGTTCGGGATCAAAATGTTTGCGAAGCTCTGTCGAAAGGCAGGGCTTTATTTTGATGTTGCCTGAAGGAATTGCAAGCCCAGTTAAAGTTTGCTATAATTGGGTAATATATCATTTAGAAGATTGATCACGGATATAAGAAATGGAGACGAGAAAATGGATAAAGACAAGATACCAGCCTACGAACTGGTAAAGGAGGAGGACATAAGCGACGTCCGTTCCCACGGAGTGCTCCTCCGCCACAAAAAGAGCGGCGCCCGGGTGATGCTGGTGGAAAATGACGACGACAACAAAGTATTCTATATAGGCTTCCGCACACCGCCCAAGGACAGCACCGGGGTGGCGCACATCTTAGAACACAGCGTGCTGTGCGGCTCAGAAAAGTTTCCCTTAAAAGACCCGTTCGTGGAATTGTCCAAGGGCTCGCTGAATACTTTTTTAAACGCCATGACCTATTCGGATAAGACCGTGTACCCGGTGGCCAGCTGCAACTCGCAGGATTTCCAGAATCTGATGCACGTATACTTGGATGCGGTATTCTTCCCGAATATCTACAAACACGAGGAAATCTTCCGCCAGGAGGGCTGGAACTACCAGCTAAATGATCCGGACGATGCGATCACCTACAACGGCGTGGTCTACAACGAGATGAAAGGCGTATTCTCCTCGGCGGATGAGGTCCTGGACCGGGAGATCTTAAACTCCCTGTTCCCGGATACACCCTACGGTGTGGAGTCCGGCGGGGACCCGAAGGTGATCCCGGAGCTGACTTATGAGCAGTTTTTGGATTTCCACAGGCAGTATTACCATCCGTCCAACAGCTATATCTATCTATATGGAGATATGGACATGGCGGAAAAACTGGATTTTATCGATAAGGAATACTTATCCAGATTCGACCAGATCACAGTGGACTCCCAGATCCCTTGGCAAAAGCCTTTTGAAAAGGCAAAAGACCTGGAGCGGTATTATCCGATCTTGGACAATGAAGATGAGGAGGACGGCACATATCTTTCTTATAATATGGTCATCGGCAGCAGTCTGGATATCTCTTTATGTATGTCGTTTTTGATCCTGGACTATGCCTTGTTGAATTCCCCGGGTGCGCCTTTGAAAAAAGCTCTGCTGGACGCGGGGATCGGAAAGGATATCTACGGGAGCTTTGACGATGGGATCTGCCAGCCGTATTTCTCCATCGTGGCGAAAAACGCCAGGGAGAGTGACAAAGAGCGTTTTATCCAGGTGATCCGGGATACCTTGTCCGATCTGGCGAAAAATGGCCTGGACAAAAAATCCCTGGAGGCGGGGATCAATTACTTTGAATTTCGTTTCCGGGAGGCGGATTTTTCTTCTTATCCGAAGGGGCTGATGTATGGTCTGGAAGCCTTCAGCAGCTGGCTGTATGACGACGATGAGCCGTTCGCGGAATTTAAACAGCTGGCCATCTACCAGGAGATGAAAGCCAATGTACACACGGATCATTTTGAAAAATTGATCCAAAACTATATGTTGGATAACACCCATGCCACATCGCTGACCTTAAAGCCGAAGAAGGGCCTGGCCGCGGCCAACGACCGGGAAGTGGAGGAGAAGCTGGCGGCTTTAAAGGCAAGGATGTCCGAGACGGAGATCTGTGAGATGGCGGCGAAAACGAAAGCCCTGCAGGATTACCAGGAACAGGAGGAAACGCCGGAAGCCATCGCCAGTATCCCGCTCTTGAGACGGAGCGATATCAAGAGGGAAGCCTCCAAACTATATAATAAGGAATATTTTATCGACGATACATTATTCCTCCACCACGATGTGGACACCAACGGCATCGGGTATCTGGCAGTCCTCTTCGACTTAAAAGAGATCCCCCAGGAGCTGATCCCTTACGTGGGACTCTTAAAATCCGTATTGGGTTACGTGGACACCAAGAACTACACCTACGGGGAACTGTTCAACGAGATCAACGTGAACACCGGCGGTATCCACTGCGGCACGGAGGTCCATGACCGGCTGATCGAGGAGGACGGCTATGTGGCGTTCTTTGGCATCAAGAGCAAAGCCCTCTATCCCAAGATGGAGTTTGTCTTCCAGATGATGGAGGAGATCCTGACCACGTCCAACTTAGACGATACCAAGCGGCTCTACGAGATCATCGCCCGTCTAAAGTCCAGGCTGCAGACCGGTCTGCCAAGCGCGGGCCATTCCACGGCGGTGCAGCGGGCCATCTCCTATTTCTCACCCATGGGCTGGTTCCAGGAGCAGACCGGAGGGGTTGCTTTTTATAAATTTATGGAGGGGCTGGAGCAGGATTTTGAGGCGCGCAAAGGGGAACTGACAGAGAAGCTGAAAGAGCTGATGCACCTGATCTTCCGCCCGGAAAACCTCAAGATCAGTTTCACAGGGGAAGAGGCAGAGCGTGAAAAAGTGATGGCTCTGACAGAGCGGTTTAAGGGCATCCTGGATACCATATCCATCCCAGCGTCGTCCGGGGAGGGGGAAAATCCCTGGCACAACGAGGCGTTCTGTACAGCCGGTCAGGTCCAGTATGTGGCCCAGGCCGGGAATTTCAGAAAGGCCGGGTATGGGTTCACCGGGGCTATGAGCATATTGAAGGTGATCTTAGGCTACGATTATCTGTGGAGCCAGGTGCGTGTAAAGGGCGGCGCCTATGGATGCATGAGCGGTTTCCGCAGGAACGGAGAGGCATTTTTCGTCTCCTACCGCGATCCCCATCTGCGGGAGACGCTGGATGTGTACAGGGGGATCCCGGCGTATCTGAGAGATTTCCAGGCGGATGAGCGTGCGATGACCAAATACATCATCGGCGCGATCAGCTCCAAGGATGTGCCGCTGACGCCCCAGATGAAGGGGAACATCTCCACGTCGGCCTATTTTATGGGCGTGACAGAGGAGATGATGCAAAGGGAACGGGACCAGATCTTGGACGCCGCACCGGAGGACATCCGCGCGCTGGCCGAGCCGCTTGAGGCTGTCCTCTCCCAGGGCCACATCTGTGTGATCGGGGGCGAGGAGATGATCGGGAAAGAAAAAGATCTGTTTGCAGATATCAAATATCTGACAGAAGGGAAAAAGTGATAGACCTATGGAAAAAAAATCAGGATTTGTGGCGATCATCGGCCGTCCAAATGTGGGGAAATCCACGCTGATGAACCAGCTGATCGGGCAGAAGATCGCGATCACTTCAAAGAAACCCCAGACCACCCGCAACCGGATCCAGACCGTCTACACGGATGAGCGGGGGCAGATCGTATTTCTGGATACCCCGGGGATCCACAAGGCCAAGAACAAGCTGGGGGAATATATGATGCAGGTGGCAGACCGTGCGCTGCGGGAAGTGGATGTGATCTTGTGGCTGGTGGAGCCCTCCGCGTACATCGGGCCGGGGGACAGACACATCGCAGAGCAGCTTGGCAGCGTCAGAGTCCCGGTGCTCCTGGTGATCAACAAGGTGGACACGATCAGGAAGGAAGAGGCGCTGCTGGTCATCGACGCCTACCGCAAGCTCCAGGATTTCCAGGAGATCATCCCCGTGTCTGCTTTAAAAGGAGACAATACCCAGGACGTGGTGGATACCATTTACAAGTATCTGCCCGAGGGGCCGCTGTTCTACGATGAGGACACGGTGACGGACCAGCCCGTCCGTCAGATCGTGGCGGAGGTGATCCGGGAAAAATCCCTCCATGCCCTGGACGAGGAGATCCCCCACGGCATCGCGGTGGTCATCGACACCATGAAGGCGCGAAAGGGCAAGAAGCTGGTGGACATCGAGGCCACGATCATCTGCGAGAAAGATTCCCACAAGGGGATCATCATCGGCAAACAGGGGGCCATGCTCAAGAAGATCGGCAGCAACGCCCGCTATGAGATCGAGCAGATGCTGGAGAAGCAGGTCAACCTGAAATTGTGGGTGAAGGTCCAGAAAAACTGGCGGGACAGCAATTTCCTCATGAAGAATTTCGGTTACGAGAAGAAGGGTCTTTAAGGAGTGGGCGATATAGTAAAAGTCACAGGCATGGTGCTCTCCTCCATGCCTGTGGGCGATCATGACAAAAGGCTGGTGATCCTCACAAAAGAGCGGGGAAAGCTGGCCGCTTTCGCAAGAGGAGCCCGGCGGCCCAACAGCCCGCTGCTGGCCGCGGCCACACCTTTTGTCTTTGGCTCCTTCCAACTGTATGAGGGGCGCAGCAGTTACACGCTCCAGAGCGCAGAACTGCGCAGTTATTTTACAGAACTTGCCAGGGCGCAGCCGGAGATCTACTATGGGTTTTATTTCCTGGAATTGGCAGATTATTATGGACAGGAAAATGCAGATGAGAGCGGCATGCTCAACCTGCTGTATCTCACCTTGAAGGCATTGTTGGATCCCCGTATCGAGGACCGGCTCATCCGGCGTGTCTTCGAACTGCGGACTCTGGTGATCCAGGGGGAGTATCCCCAGGTGCGGGCGTGTGTGTCGTGTGGGGAGACGGAGGGCTTGCGGGCTTTTTCCTGGAGAAAACAGGGGATGCTCTGCGGGGGATGCGCACCGCTTGAGACGGACGCAGTGGGTCTGGACGCCTCGGCGGTGTATGCGATGCAGTATATCGTCTGCGCCCCTCTGCAGAAATTGTATTCTTTTACGGTGAAACAGGAGGTCCAGGCGCAGCTGGACCGGGTGGTGGGGCGGCTGATGGAACAGGCTCTGGACCGGAAGATCAAGAGCCGGGAGATGTTGGATGCGATGACAGGGTAAATGAAAAAAAGAGAGCGGGAGGCAAAAAATGACAGATCATAACAAAATGGTCGTGGATATGCACTGTGATACCATCAGTGCCTTATACTGGAAACGGAAAAAGGGCTGTGTCGAGCATCTGTCGTCCAACAGTCTTTCCGTGGATCTACATAAGATGCAGGCCGGCGGATACGCGCTGCAGAACTTTGCGGTCTTTGTGGATATGGAGCGGGTGGACGATCCCTTGGATACGGCTCTGGGGATGATCAGTCTCTACCACCAGGAAGTGGGATCGTGTCATGGAGAGATCGCGACGGCCCTCAGTTGGGCGGATATCTGCAGGAACCAGGAGCAAGGCAGGATCAGCGCCCTGCTGACCATGGAGGAGGGCGGGATCTTAAAAGGCAGTCTTATGAATCTGGAAAAGCTCTACCGTCTCGGTGTGCGCATGATCGGTCTGTCCTGGAACCATCCCAATGAGATCGGGTTCCCCAATCTGCAGAAAGACAGATATGGAAATCCCCTGTTCACAATGCGGAGCGATGAGGGCCTTACGGAGTTTGGACTGGAGGTGGTCCGGGAAGCCCAGCGGCTGGGGATGATCGTGGATGTGTCCCATTTGTCAGACGGTGGATTCTGGGATGTCGTCCAGCATACGGAGCAGCCCTTTGTGGCAAGCCATTCCAATGCCCAGGCCGTCTGCGGCGTGTGCCGGAACCTGACTGATGAGATGATCCGCGCCCTGGCTGACAAAGGCGGCGTGATGGGGATCAATCTCTGTGAAGATTTCTTATGTACGGAAAATAAGAGAGGGCCCGGGATGCTCCTGGATGCCGTCATCCGCCACATCCGCCATATCATCCAGGTGGGCGGGGAGGACTGCTGCGGCCTGGGCAGCGATCTGGACGGCATTGAGGGGAATAGGGACATACGGACAGCAGGGGATATGGTGCGATTGTCGGAAAGGTTGGAGCGGGAGGGATTCCTCCCCAGGCAGATCGATAAGATCTGCAAAGGGAATGTGCTGCGGGTGTACCGGGATATATTGGGGACGTAGAAGAGCTGTGGAGGATCCACAGCTCTTCTGCATACAGGCCGTCCATCACATATCTAATACGAACTGATTGACAAAATAGAGCGCCGCGCCCGCGGCAGCGGCTTCTGTCTTATAATGGCATACACGTATGTAATCCGCATTTTGTTCATAAGGGTTCAGGGCGACGGCCTTTTCCCGCAGCACATCGATATAGTCAGTCATATAGGCGCCCACACTTCCGCCGAGTATCACATCGCAGTCAAAACACATACGCAGGTTATTGACCCCGATCGCCAGATGGTCCAGATATTCATCAAAGATCTGCTGGAACCCTTTATTATCGCCTAATTCATCAAAAAATCTTTTCAGATCCCCATTTGTCATATTTGCCAGGAGATTGGCGGAGCAGTAAGTGTTGAGGCAGCCCCGCTGTCCGCAATAGCATTTCCGGCCGTTTGGGATGATGGTCATGTGTCCGAATTCGGAAGCGCGGCAGTTGTTTCCGATGGAGATATCCTTTCCGTTGATGGTGGCGCCGCCCACACTGTTGCTCAGGGAAAGATAGACTTCGCCTCTGTGGGATGGGGAGATCCACGCTTCCGCCAGACCGCCGGAATTTGCGTCATTAAATAGAAGAAAAGGAGGAGGGATATGCCTGCCTATCCTGGGATAGATCCCTTCAAAAACCTGGATCACGGACGCGTACGTGATGCTCTTCTGGTCTGCGCCCACGATGACAGGCAGTGAGATGCCGGTCCCCAAGAATTTATCTTTGGGGATCTTATTTGCGTGGATGAGCTCTTTCATCTCGCCGGCGGCAAAGTGGTAGTAGGCGTCTGTATCTTCAAAAGGTATGCGTATCCGTTTGCTGGCGATGATCGTGCTGTCCAGGTTGATGATCGTGATGGAGAGGTGATTGCGTGTGATATCGATCCCGGCGGCATAGCGCGCATTCGGGATACAGCGCAGCATATTTGCTTTGCGGCCTCCGGTGGATTCAAAAAAGCCGGAGTTATGGATCAGCCCGTCGGCCTTCAGGCGGTTCAGGTTGTTGGTGACAGTGGGGAGGCTGAGACCCAGATATGCGGCGATGTCCTGCCGGGAACAGGAGCCTTTGTGGTAGATCGTCCGGTATATGTCTCCAAGGTTTCTGGCTTTTGTATTTTCTTCATGCATGATGTCCACCTCCGTTTTTACTCATCCACTATTGTAGCAAGATCTGCGGGAAATAACTAGGTCAAAAACTTAAATAAAATATTTTGCTAAAGAAATTGAGATAATGCGACAGAAAATGTGGAAACAGTTCGCTTTGTATAGACAATATAGCTAAAAATAGCAAAGAAGAATTGGTGGATCGGACAGTATTAAATAAATTTATTGACAAAAGTAGAGCGGGATGATAGACTGACTAAAGAAAAGGATTTTAAGGAAATGCAATGAAAAAGGAAAGGATGGAGTGTGGAATGGGCGACGTGAAGATGCGGGTTTCAGGTGTGGAAAAATCCTTCCCCGGCGTGAAAGCCCTGAGCAACATTGAATTTTCCGTGCGCAAAGGCACCGTGCATGCATTGTGCGGCGAGAACGGCGCGGGAAAATCAACTTTGATGAAGATCATCATGGGACTCTACAAGGCGGATAAAGGACAGATCTTTATCGACGATCAGCCTGTAGACATCCGGAATCCCATACAGGCACGGGAATATGGGATCTCGATGATCGCACAGGAATTAAACTATGTCCCGGAACTCTCTGTGGAAGAGAATCTGTTTTTGGGCAGGCTTCCCGTGAATAAATTTGGGAAAGTCGACTGGAAGAAGGTACGGCGGGAGACGATCAGATTCCTGGAGGAAGAGAAGCTCCCTTATAAGCCGACACAGAAACTCAAGACATTGACAGTCTCAGACATCCAGATGCTGGAGATCATCAAGGCGGTGACCAATAATGCGCAGATCGTGATCATGGATGAGCCGACCTCATCGATCACAGAAAGGGAAGTAAAACAGCTTTTTGCAAAGATCGCGGAGTTAAAAGCAAAAGGGGTGGCGATCGTGTACATATCCCATAAGATGGACGAGGTCTTCCAGATCGCGGATGACATCACAGTCCTCCGGGACGGGACAGTGGTCTCCACAGACCGGGCGGAAGATTTGGATCTGGACACGGTGATCGCGAAGATGGTGGGGCGTAAGCTCTCGAATGTCTATCCGAAAGAGGACGTGCCGATCGGTGAAAAAGTCATAGAGGTAGAAGATTTCAGCCAGGACGGTTTATTTGAAGACATCAATTTCTACGCCAGGAAAGGCGAGATCGTAGGATTTGCCGGATTGGTGGGCGCGGGGCGTACAGAGGTCATGCGCACGGTGTTCGGCCTTGACCCGCATAAGACCGGGACGGTGAAGATCCACGGGAAGCCGGTGGATATCAAGAGCGCAGGCGACGGGATCAAGAACCGTCTGGTGATGCTCTCGGAGAGCCGCCGTGACGACGGGATCGTACCCGTGCGGAGCATCCAGGAGAATGCATCGCTGGCTTCTTTGAAACAATATATCTATGGCGGGTATGCCCATAAGGCAAAAGAGAAAAAAGAAGTACAGGAAATGTTCGGAAAGATGCATGTAAAGGCGCCGTCCATAGATACGGAGATATCAAAGCTTTCCGGCGGCAATCAACAGAAAGTCCTCCTTGCCAGGTGGATGCTGTGTGATCCGGAGATCATGATCTTAGATGAACCGACCAGAGGGATCGACGTGGGCGCGAAATATGAAATCTATAAACTGATCACGGATATTGTAAAAGAAAATAAATCAGTGATCATGGTCTCCTCGGAGCTCCCGGAGCTGATCGGCATGTGTGACAGGATCTACATCATGTGCCAGGGGCGCATCGCCGGCTGTATCGAGAAAGACGAATTTTCACAGGAGACGATCATGAGATATGCAACAGGTGTTGCAGGTCAAGCATAGGGAGGGATAAAGGTCATGGGAGGAAAGACATCTTATTATCTGCAAAAATTCAGTATATTTATCGTACTCATCGTTCTGTTTATCGGCTGCAGCATCATCAGCCCGTATTTTTTGCAGAGCAGCAATCTTGTAAACGTTACGCGCCAGCTCTGTGTGGGGATCTTGGTGGCCTATGGAGAGATGATCCTGATCATCAGCGGTTTTCTGGATCTGTCCGTAGGATCTGTCCTGGCTCTGGCGGGTGTGCTCTCTGTAGCCACATATAAGAGCACAAATTCTATGATCGCAGCATTGGCAGTGGCTTTGATCGTTGCTGTGGGCTGTAATCTGGTCAACGCTCTGTTCGTAGCGAATTTTAACGTCCCGGCATTTATCGCCACGCTGGGTATGCAGCAGGTAGCGCGGGGGCTGGTCCTGTACTATACAGGGGGGCAGAATATCCTGCAGCTTGGAGGTTTCGTGGAGATCGGACAGGGTTCCATCGGACCGGTGCCGATCCCGGTGATCTTGATCGTGCTGGTGACAGTCGTGATCTGGTATCTGGTCAATAATACAAGATATGGGCGCGGGCTGTACGCCATCGGCGGCAGCAGGAGCGCGGCAGAGGCCAGCGGCATCAACTCAAAGATGAGCATTTACAGATCATATATCGTCAACGGTCTTTTGATCGGACTTGCGGGGATGATCTTCATGGCAAGGAATAACGCGGGCCTTCCCAACGGTGCGGTGGGAATGGAGATGACAGGGCTTACGGCGGCGATCGTGGGCGGAACGTCTTTTACGGGCGGCATCGGGACGGTGAGCGGGACCATCGCAGGTGCGTTCATCATCGGTTTCCTGGAAAACGTTATGAACCTTCTGGGGGTAAACGCATATATCCAGCAGGTGATCGAGGGCGCGATCATCGTACTCGCGGTTGCATTTGATGTGGTGAGCAAATCAAAGAAAGCACAGAAAGTCATCCTCGTAAAGGAAAAACCGGAGGAAAAAACAGAATAATCGCATAGGGCGTATGCCCGGCGGCCTTCCTGGCACGGGATATGCGCATTGTGATTAAATAAATATCTTCAAAAATAAAAGGAGGAAATGAAAATGAAGATGAAAAAGATCAAGAGGTTTTTTGCAGCGGCTCTCGGTACAGTGATGGTGGCATCCATGGTGATGGGATGTGGCGGGAACAGTGGAGGCTCTTCTTCTGACAGCGGCAGCAGTACGGCGGCAGAGAGTGATTCCGCAAAGGATTCCGGCGAAAAGAAAAAAGTGTGCTTTGTAGCCCGTGCCAGTGCAGACACATTTGCAGCTTGGCTCACATCAGAAATGCAGAAACAGGCGGAAAATTATGATTTTGATCTGATCTGTGTGAGCGGGGAAGCAGACGACAATACGGAGAATGGGCGTCTGGAAGATTGTATCACAAAAGGGTATGACCTGGTGATCGTGCAGTCTAACAACAATGCGGCGCAGGCTCCCTATGTAAAGAAACTGGTCGATGCGGGGATCCCTGTGATCACAACGAATCCCACGACCCATCAGGGCGACCTGGACGGGAGTGACAACAACGATGTCATGGAAGGCACAGGGACAGTGGACGCAGATCCGGTAGAGCAGGCAGCTGTGGGTGCGAAACGTGCCGTGGAAGAAGTGCCGGAAAATGCAAATGTAGTCGTACTGCGCGGACCGTCCGGAAACTATCACGCAGAGAAAAGAAGAGAAGCATGGGATACCTATTTCTTTGACGAGCGTCCCGATGTAAACCTTTTATATGAAGATTATGCAAACTGGAATAGTGATGAAGCCCTCACATTGATGGAAAACTGGGTACAGTCCGGGACACATATCGATGCGATCATCTCTATGAATGACAACATGGCGGCAGGAGCCATCGAGGCAGTCCGCAATGATAAAAACTATGTAAAAGACGGAAAAGCGGATTTCCTGGCATACGGTGTGGACGGCACAGCCCAGGGATGTCTGCTGATCCAGGAAGGACTTTTGACATGTACAGCACTGCAGTCGGCAGCGGACATTGCAAAATTGAATATGGACTATGCGGATCAGGTACTCAAAGGCGAGATGGAAGTGACAGAGGTCAATGACTTTGTGGAAGCGCCGGAGATCAATGCGGACAACGTGGATGAATATATCCAACTTTATATCGACAACGGTGAGATCTCAGAGAGCGGGACACTGGCAGAGTGATCATGAGCAGCATATCCAAAAGGAGTGTAGAAGATGAATAAACAAAAAGGCGCCTTTATGCAGGGCATTGATAAGATGGTGATCAAAGAGATCGACATACCAGAGATCAAAGAAGGACAGGTGCTGGTACAATTAGAATATGTAGGGATCTGTGGTTCAGATGTCCATTACTATCATTTTGGAAAGTGCGGCGCGTATGAAGTCGATCTGGAAAAAGACTATATGCTGGGCCATGAATGTGCCGGGACCGTTGTAAAGATCGGGGAAGGCGTGACCAGTTTGAAGCAGGGAGACCGTGTGGCGTTGGAACCGGGCATTACCTGCGGGACGTGTGAACTCTGCAAAGCTGGAAAATACAACCTCTGCCCGGACGTGGTGTTTTTGGCCACGCCTCCGGTGGAGGGATGTTACGAAGAATACATTGCATTTCCAGAGAATATGTGTTTCAAACTCCCGGAAAATGTGTCCACTAAGGAAGGCGCGCTGATCGAGCCGCTGTCCGTGGGCTTTCATGCGGCCAACCAGGGGGATGTGCAGGTGGGCGATACAGTGGTGATCCTTGGAGGAGGCTGTATCGGTCTTGTGACGCTGCTCTCCTGCAAAGCCCACGGGGCAGGGGAGATCATACTGGCTGACGTGATAGATGCAAAGCTCGAGAAAGCAAAAGAACTGGGTGCAGCCCATGTGATCAACAGCAGGGACGTGGATGTGAAAGAAGAAGTGGCAAGGCTTACAGGAGGCAAAGGCGCGGACATCGTATTTGAGACGGCCGGCTCTCCGGTGACGATCGCCCAGACACCGTTCCTGGTGTGCAAAGGCGGCACGATCGTATTGGTGGGACTCTCCGCGCAGGAAGAGATCTCATACAATTTTGCACAGATCATGGACAAAGAGGCGACGATCAAGTCCGTATTCCGCTACAGGAACATCTATCCGAAAGCGATCGCGGCAGTGGCCAGCGGGGCCATTGATGTAGAGAGCATCGTTACCCATGAATTCGATCTGGAGCATATACAGGAAGCTTTTGACGAGGCCGTGAACAACAAGACAGATCTGGTAAAAGCTGTGATCAGGATAAAATGATCGGCTATGGCTATTGGCCCAAGAGTGTGTTTTAAAGCACACTCTTGGGCTAGAGCGTGTCTTAAAACCCATTCACGCCACCTGCAAGCCCCACTTTGCGGAAAATCTGGCCCGCTTTCGGTCAGCGTAGCCCGCTACGCCTTCCTCATTTGGGCCAGACTTCCACAAATTGTGACTTACAGTTGACATAAAGCGGTTTTCAGACACACTCTAAATAAAATTGAGAAAGGAAACCATATGTATTATATAGGAGTAGATCTGGGGACATCGGCAGTAAAACTGCTGCTGATGGACGGGGAAGGACAGATACTGAAGATCGTCTCAAAAGAATATCCGCTGTATTTCCCGCACCCGGGATGGTCGGAGCAGAACCCGGAAGACTGGTATGCGGGGACGATGGCGGGTCTGGGGGAACTGCTGGAGGACTGTGATAAAGATAAGGTGGCAGGCATCAGTTTCGGTGGGCAGATGCACGGTCTTGTGGTCCTTGACCGGGAAGATCGGGTGATCCGCCCGGCAATCCTCTGGAATGACGGACGCACAGGCAGGCAGACGGATTACCTGAACCAGACCATAGGTAAGGAAAAACTTTCTGCCTGCACGGCAAATATCGCATTTGCGGGGTTCACCGCCCCGAAGATCCTCTGGATGAAGGAGAACGAGCCGGATGATCATAAAAAGATCGCAAAGATCATGCTGCCCAAAGATTATCTGGCATATAAGTTGTCGGGGAGTTTTTGTACAGATGTATCAGATGCGTCGGGGATGCTCCTTCTGGATGTAAAAAACCGCTGCTGGTCAAAAGAAATGATCCAGATCTGCGGGATCTCAGAAGAGCAGCTGCCCAGACTTTACGAGAGCTATGAGGTCGTAGGTACGCTGCGGCCAGGGATCGCGGCACAGCTTGGTCTGAGCCGAGATGTGAAAGTGATCGCCGGCGCCGGAGACAATGCGGCTGCCGCTGTGGGGACAGGAACGGTGGGAGATGGCAGATGCAATATTTCCCTTGGCACATCGGGCACGATCTTCATATCGAGTAAAAAGTTCGGTGTGGATGAGAACAATGCCCTCCATTCCTTCGCCCATGCGGACGGTAATTACCACCTGATGGGCTGCATGCTCAGCGCGGCTTCCTGTAACAAGTGGTGGAACGAAGATATCCTGCGGGCGGCAGATTTTGCATCGGAGCAGAGAGGTATCACAAAGCTGGGAGAGAACCAGGTGTTTTATCTGCCCTATCTGATGGGGGAACGTTCCCCCCATAACGATCCAAAAGCCCGGGCGCTGTTCATGGGCATGACCATGGATACCACCAGGGAAGATATGACACAGGCGGTCCTGGAGGGCGTATCGTTCGGATTGCGGGATTCCTTGGAAGTGGCCAGAAGCCTGGGACTGAAGATCCAGCGGACGAAGATCTGCGGTGGAGGCGCTAAAAGTCCGCTCTGGAAGCGGATGATCGCCAATATCATGAACATGAAAGTGGATGTGATCGAGAGCGAAGAGGGTCCCGCTTTAGGAGGAGCTATGCTGGCGGCCGTGGGCTGCGGGGAATATCCGGATGTGGAGACGATCGCATCAAAATTGGTGAAAGTGATCGATACGGTGGAGCCGGAACCGGAACTGGTGGAAAAATACGAAGAGAGATACCAGAAATTCCGGAAGATCTATCCCACAGTCAAAGCATTGTTTTAGGGTGGGTGTACTTTTCTGCGAGAAAAGTACCAAAAGCGCCGGGGGATTGCGGATTTCCCCCGGACCCCTTTAAAACGCTTTTGCAAAAGGCGAGCGTATTGGTTGTCTGTGGATTTATGGGGTGTGAGAGGTGTTAGAAAAAGAGGGGCGCGTCCATTGATCTGGACAGCGCCGCTCTTTTTTATTGGAATTTTTTGGCTACGGGTGATATGCAGGCCATGATCACGAAACCGATCAGGGAGGCGATCAGAAACAGGTTCTCCGCCGCGAGTACAGAGACCAGCAGTGCGGATAAAAACTGTCCGGCAAACATGGCCATCGTGCAGAAACTGATATTCAGCCCTTTATTCGAGGGCGTGCTCTTATTTACGATCAGGTTATTGTAGAGCGGTGTGGAAAAGCCAAACCCGATCCCCACGAAACAGGCAGCGATCCACAGGAACAGGGACTCGCCCAGCAGGAAATACAGGAGGAACGCGATCCCATAGCTGCAAAAGGCGATGGTCAGGCAGCCTTTCTCCTGTACCCGTTTTACGATCTGCGGGGAAAACCCTGCGGCCAGCACCGATACAACGTCGATGGAGGCCAGGTAGTAGCCGGTGAAGGAGGGGGAGTAGCCCAACTGGTTCTGCAGGTAAAGGGGCAGTACCACCATGGCGGTAAAGAACATCAGCATCCCCAAAAAGGAGATCAAGAGCACCAGGGGGATGGGTACGCCCTTGGCCTTTGCCCCGGTATCGCCTGTGAGGTCTTCTGTATCCTGGGCAGCGGCGGGCACTTTGGGTATGAACAGCGCCAGTCCGAGGAAGGCCAAAAAACCCAGGCCGTAGATATAAAAAGGACAGCGCCAGGAGACATCGGCCAGCATACCGCTGACGCTCAAGTAGATCACGCCCCCGCATTCCATGGCCATGCTCTGCAATGCCAGGATCTTCAACTGTTTTTCACCCTGGAAAAAGGCGGATATGAACGTGACGCTGGCATTCATGATGGCGGCTGTGGCTGCGCCCAGGAGGACGCGGTCGATCAGCAGAGTGACCACGTTTGGCATATAGGCCCCGGCGACGCCGAACCCGCCGTAGCAGAGGAGGCCCAGGAACGCGACCCAGTAAGGGCCTTTTTTGTCGATCACGCGGCCGAAGAGGACAGTGGTGATCACAACGCCCAGGGCCGGCGTGGTGATCAGCCAGGAAGCATAATTTCCCAGGCCGTAGACCCGTCCCAGTTCGGCGACGGCCGGGGTGACGGCGGTGCCGACCATGACGGTCAGGCTGCTCATGAGCAGGATCGCGGCGACGCCGAGTGTTGAGAGTTTCCGTTGGTTTTGTTGGCTTTGTGCAGGCATTTGAAGCCTCCTTTCCTTGAAATATTCTGATATTTGTTTATTATAACATTTTATTTTGTGTAAATAAACCTTTTTGAGAAAATGAACGGCATTTAAGTTTTATTTTTTTTTAGATCATGGTATGATTTAGAGCGGAAAGGAAGGTTTTTTAAAATGAATGAGAACAAAGGTAAAAAAGTCGTCCAGATGGGCATGTTCTGTGCGATCGCCTATCTGCTGATGGTGGTGGGCCGGATCCCTGTGGTCATGTTTTTAAAATATGATCCCAAGGATGTGGTCATCACGGTGGGCGGTTTCATCTTCGGGCCGCTCTCGGCGGCGCTGATCTCCCTGGTGGTCTCTCTGGTGGAGATGTTCACCGTCAGCGACACAGGTGTGATCGGTATGGTCATGAATGTACTGTCTACCTGTGCGTACGTCTGTACGGCGGCTTTTATCTACAAGAAACTCCACACAGTCAAAGGAGCTGTGATCGGCCTGGTCACCGGCGGCATACTCATGACGGTGGTGATGCTCCTGTGGAATTATCTGGTCACGCCCCTGTATATGGGTTATCCCAGAGAGGCTGTGGCGGCCATGCTGCTCCCCGTGTTCCTTCCGTTTAACCTGGTAAAAGCGGCGCTGAACGGCGCGATCACCATGCTGGTCTACAAACCGATCGTGACTGCACTGCGCAAAGCCGGTCTGCTGGCGCCCTCGCCGGTCCAGGAGGGGAACGCAGCCGCTGCCGGGATCAAGGGAAATGTCAAATGGGGCGTTGTCCTGGTCTCCGGTGTGATACTTGCCACATGTATACTGCTGGTCCTTGTCATGCAGGGGAGGATATAAAATGGGAAAGATCGATCAGGTGGTACAGCTGACGCATAAGCCGTACCTGAATCTATATGGACTGGACATCACGAACAAAAAAGGCGAAAAAGGACATTACTATGTGGCGTCCCGGGCAAAGACGGCAGCGGACTTGAAGCTGACGACAGGAAAAAATACCCCGGACGGAGTGATCATCTACAGCCTCTATGGAGAAAAGAGGGACAAAGTCGTCCTGGTGCGCCAGTATCGCTATTCAATAGGAGATTTTATCTATGAATTCCCAGCCGGACTGGTGGAGCCGGGAGAAGATCATCATGTGGCAGGTGTCCGGGAGCTGAAAGAAGAGACGGGCCTTAGATTGGAACTGCTCCAGGTGGACGAGATGTATGAAAGACCGGCTTTCACCACGATCGGGATGACTGATGAATCCTGCGCCACAGTCTATGGATATGCCTCAGGCGAAGTGACGCAGGCGGGACAGGAGGACAGCGAGGAGATCGAGATCGTCCTGGCCGACCGCCGGGAGGTGGAGCGGATCCTAAAAGAAGAGCGGGTGGCGATCATGTGCGCATACATGCTGATGCATTTTTTGCACGATGAGGACCCATTCGCGTTTTTGCGGTAGGTTGTGCTGCAGAGGGACGGCGCGGGGCCTCCCCCTGCAAGATCCTTATCGCTGCTCCCGATACTTCTCCAGATACCCATTGATCCGATCCACAGGATCCAACAGGCTGCTGATCGTCACATCATGGTTTAGTGTATCGATGAGCAGGGCGATATACTTACTCATATCACAGTTGATATAATAAGGCTTTTCCAAAAGCTCCGGCCGCTGATAGATCAGATTCGTGGTCAAGAGCCTGTCAAAGAGTCCCTGCTCATAAGCCATGTCAAATTTCTCCATCCCATTTGTGAAGAAACCGAACGTAGAACAGATAAATATCTTATTGGCTTTTTTATCCTTTAAAAGGGCGGCGGTCTCCAGGACCGTATCCCCCGAGGAGATCATATCGTCGATGATGATCATATCCTTCCCCGTCACATCTGCGCCCAAAAATTCATAGGCCACGATCGGATGGCGGCCGTCCGCGTAGGTCAGGGCGTAATCCCGGCGCTTATAGAACATCCCCATATCCACGCCCAGCACATTTGCCAGGTAGATGGCGCGGCTCATACCGTTCTCATCGGGGCTGATCACCATCAGATGGTCGCTGTCGATGGTCAGGTCCGTCTCGTGGTTGAGCAGGCCCTTGATGAACTGATAAGCGGGGCGGACACTCTCCAGGCCGTTTAAAGGAGTGGCGTTCTGGATGCGGTCGTCGTGGGCGTCGAAGGTCAGGATATTCTCCACGCCCATCTTGATCAGTTCCTGGAGGGCGATGGCACAGTCCAGGGATTCCCGTCCGGTGCGTTTGTGCTGGCGGCTCTCGTAGAGATAGGGCATGATCACATTGATGCGGCGGGCTTTTCCGCCCACGGCTGCGATCACCCTCTTCAAGTCCTGGAAATGGTCGTCTGGGGACATGATATTTTCGTAACCGCTCATATTATAAGTGAGGCTATAATTGCATACGTCGACCATGATATAGAGGTCGTCGCCGCGGACGGATTCGCTGATGGTCCCCTTGGCCTCGCCGGAGCCGAAACGGGGGACCTGGGAGCCGATGATGTATGAATCCCGCATATAGCCGTCCGGTCCAAAGGGGGCAGCCTGCGCCGGGGTGCGCTCCTTGCGCCAGCCGACGATCCAGTCGTTTACTTTCTGTCCCAGGGAAGCGCAGCTTGCCAGGGGTACGATGCCTAATCTCCCGACGGGTAACATCGTGTTGTCTTTGATGGGCCCTTGCCTCATGATCTTTTATCCTCCTGCGTAAATGATGGTGTCTATCTGATACGGATATCTTCGCCGATCAAGTTGATGAATTTATAATTCTGTATGATCCTGGAAAAGGTCCGGGTGGAATACAGCTCCGGGAATGTCTCCAGGGCCAGGTTGCTGGAGATCACTGTGGACCTGTCGTGCAGGATCCGCTCGTTTATGATCTGGAAGAGCTGGGAGGAGACGAAGGTGTTCGTAAGCTCCGTCCCCAGGTCGTCGATGATCAGCAGATCGCAGTTTAAGATGTGGCCCAGCGCGTCGCCGCCGTCCTTTTTGCCAAAAGTTTCTTTCGCCAGCAGTCCGAACAGGTCATATGCGGGGAAATAGAGCACGCTGTAAGCTTTTTTCAGGATCTCGTGGGCGATGCAGTGGGAGAGGAAGGTCTTTCCGACCCCGGTGTCCCCGTAGATGAACAGGTTCTGCCCGGCCTCCCCGAAATGCCCGATGAACTCCCGGGCCTTTTCCACAGCGAACTGGGCGTGTTCCAGGGGCGTTTTTCCAGTATTGTCATCTTTTATTTTATCAGAATAACAGGAAAAAGAAAAGAGTGCAAAGTTTTCCCGCTCCAATATCTGATCCAGGCTGTACTGCTGGCGGAACTGGTCGGCCGCCAGCTTGTGGAAGCAGGTGCATTTTTGGCCGTTTACATACCCGGTGTCCCGGCAGGCAGGGCATTCGTAGGCGGCTTCCAGGTAGTCTGGAGGGAAGCCGTTTTCAGTTAAAAGCTGTGTCCGCTCCCGGGCGAGGGCCTCCACTTTTTCTCTGTAAACGGCTGTGCTGCCGGCTTTCTCCCCGCCCAGGAGGGAGTGGATCTGCTGCGCGCTGGCGGAGGCGATGGCGTCCTGGATCTCTTTCAGGCGGGGGATGCGCTCCTGGGCATGGGCCCGATGTTCCTCCAGCCTGTGGCGGCTGAGCAGCTGTCGACGGCCGTACTCCCGCATGATCGCGTCGTATTGGATGTTTTCTAAGGGCATTTTTTATCTCCTGTCTATGGATCGGTCATCCGTTTACTGCTCGAACATGGATTTCTTGATCTGGTCGAAATCGTAATCCCGGTGGGGATAGTCGCTGAAACGGTTGGGTGCGGCTGCCTTGTTTTTTGCATTTGACTTTGGAGACTTAGCAGATTTGGCTTTCTTGGCCTTATGTTCTGCGTCGGCGGTCTCCAGGTCCACGATATGGCGCACTTTCGCCGCGTGCCATTCCCGCAGGATCTTGTCCGTGTAGGCAAAACTGCCGCTGCCAGTCTGCATGACCGTCCGTTTGCAGGCCTCCAGGATCAGGTCCATGGTGAAGGCCCACTCCTGCAGCCAGCGGTCCATCATCTGGATCTCGGCCTCCACCGGGTTGCGATTCTGGATCCCCAGGGCTTTAAATATGGTAAAATAGGTCTGGCTGTACTGTCGTGTCTCCTCCTTGGCGGCCGCGACGGTAGAGATCCCCTGCTCGGCCCAGGAGAGGGCCACTTTCTCGATGTAGTGGATGCTCTTGTGGTTCTTGGACACACAGTATTCGATCAGAAATTCGATCAGCTCCGCGCTGAAATTTAAGTTTTCATAAAAATATAGGATCTTATTGGTGTCCGTGGAGGTGAGCGGCCGTGCCAGATACTGTTCCGCGATATAGAGGAACTGGACGACCTCGGCATTCTCTTTCAGGCGGGCGGCCCGCTCGGCGTTCAGTCCCTCTCCAGACGGCGGCAGCGCGGACCCATCCGGATCTTTGGAGATGTCTGTTTCTGATATGCCCGGTCCTGGTATGTCCATCTTTGCGCTGTCTGTTTCCTGGGCGGCTGTATCCTGCAGCTTTGCCGTGGGTGTGTCTGTCTCTGGTGAGTCTGTTTTCTGTGCGGCTGCTCCCTGTATATCTGCCTTCTTTAAGTCTGTCTTTTGCAGGTCTGCGCCGTGCACGGAGGGCTCGGATGTCCCCGGTGCGTTTTTTGCTGCCGCTTTTGCCTGTGCAGGCTCAGCCTCCTGTGCTGCGGGCGGCAAGAGCTCGGGGAGCGGCTGCGCGGGAGCGGGGCTGCTCTGCGGATAGACGAAGGAGATATCGGAGATCTTCTGCTCGTCGCCCAGGCCGATCTGCAGCAGCCCTTCTTTTTCCCAATAGCGGATGGCCCGCAGGATATCCCGTTCTGTGCAGCTCATCTTGTCGGCCAGCAGGGATAGAGAGGGCAGGCTGTCGGGGGCGCAGCGGAGCATATAAAGGTAGATCTTCACGAACTCGCCGTTGGCCTGGAACATATGCTCGTCCAGGAAACGGTTGGGCACCAGGGTAATGTCGGAGGCCCAGGGGGTATGTAAATGGAGGGGGACCATAGCTATCACTCTCTTTCATACAAGTCAGCCCGTCCGATGTCAGAACGGGTATACAGGCGGTCATGCCCATCGTCCTGCCGCTGTCCGGGACTATTTACGGTAAGATACGATCGTATGTAGGATTATAACATACCTGCTCTTATTTGCAAGTGGTCTGTAACAGAAATTGGAAGGCTATAGCCGCAGGGGATGAAGATCCAGTGCTGGACGGGCTTGGAGGGGTCTGGTTATTTGATCTGGACAAAAATTTGGGCTAGTTTTTTTGGATTTCTATTGAAATTCATCTGATAAGAGTGTATAGTATTAAGAGATTGAAGCTGGCTGGCTGGACATTGGCGGCAGGCTGGATAGAGAAAAGTATAAAGGATGTGTAGGTTTCATGAATTTATTTGGAAATAACATTGCTCTGGCCTCAAAATCCATGGAATACCTGTGGGGGAAACAGCAGATCACACTGCAGAATCTGGCGAACGTGGATACGCCAGGGTATAAGAGCAAATATGTCACTTTTGAGGACGAATTCAATACCCGTCTGAAACAGGCCTCCCTGACCAGGGATGACGAGAAGATCGCGGATGCCATCGAGGGATCCCATCTTGTTGTTCATGACACAGGGGAGGAGTCTGCACGTTTGGACGAAAATAACGTGGATGCGGACGTGGAGAGCGTGGAATTGAGCCGCGCGACCCTCCAGTATATGTATACGGCGCAGGCCATCACAAGCGATATCGCCCGGCTGCGGTTGGTGATCAAGGGCCAGTAAGGTAATACATAATATTTAATATAAGAAGGGAAGACAGATAAAAATGGATGAAATGTTTATAAGGCCGATCCAACTGATGCAGATAGGAGAGCAGCAGGACACGGGCATAAAGGCGATCGGGAAAGAAGGCGTATCTCTGTTCAAGGATATCTTCCAGAGTGCGATCGAGGACGTGGTGACCACTGATACGCAGCTTAATCAGGCGGAGTACCTGCTGACCACCGGGCAGCTGGATAATCCGGCCATGATCACGACGGCTGCTGCTGAGGCGACCCTGGCTGTGGATCTGTTGGTACAACTGCGGAACCAGGCACAGCAAGCCTATACACAGCTCATGAACATCAATATTTAGTGCAGGCTGTTGACATGATTTTTGATGGAAAGAACGGTTGGACATGAAAGAGAAGCTAGGTCAATTTAAAGAGTTTTTTCTAAAACTTGGAAGGAAGACAAAGGTTCTGATCGGGGTGGGGCTCATCGTTCTCATCGCAGCGGCGGTGATCATCGCGTTGGCGCTGAACCGGAAAGAATACGAAGTCCTGTACTCGGAAGTGAATACGGACGAGGCGCAGCAGATCATCGGCCTGCTCCAGGATTCGGAGGTGGATTACCGGTACGACGGTCAGGGAACGATCTACGTGCCCGAGGCGCAAGTGGATCAGATAAAAGCGACCCTGGCCTCGGAGGGATACCCCAAGAGCGGTTTTACATACGACATCTTCAGAAACAATGCCACGATGATGACCACGGACTCCGACAAGCAGACGTATAAGATCTACGATCTGCAGGATCGGATCGGGGCCACGATCTCCCTGTTCGACAATGTGAAGGATGCGAAGGTCACGATCGCGCTGGGCGAGCAGCAGAAGTATGCGCTGGACGATTCGGATCAGCAGGAGGCCAGTGCATCTGTGGTGATGGTCATGCAGGACAATGGGTCGCCCACAGAGGAACAGGCGGCGGCCGTGCAGAACCTGGTCTCCAAGGCGATACCAGGGATGACGATCGAGAATGTGGCGATCTTCGACGGGAACGGCCTGGACGTATCCGTGAGAGAGGATGACGGCAGTTCCAGCAAGAACACCCAGGAGACGGAGGAGATCGCGCGTCTGGTGGAAAATCAGATCAGCCAGAAAGTGCTCAACGTGCTCAATCCTCTGTTTGGAAACGGGAATGTGCGGGTGTCCGCGAAGGCGACCGTCAATATGGAGACCCTGGTACGGGAGACGATCAATTACACCACGCCGGAGAAGCGGGATCAGGATGACAAGACCGGATTGATCTCCAAGGAGAGCGGCGCATGGGAGTCGAATACAGAGGACGGGACTGCAGGCGGTGTGGCAGGGACAGAGACCAATGCGGATATTCCGGAATATAATACAGATGGCACAGAGGACGATGCCCGGTATTCCAGCCGTCAGTACGACAGGGAATATCTGGTCAACCAGGTGAAGGAACAGGGGCAGGTGCCGGCAGGCGCGATCGAAGATATGTCTGTGGCCGTGACCCTCAACACAGACGACCTGGGGGATATCGATGAGGACGATCTAAAATCCGTTATCGGAAATGCAGCAGGCATCCAGGTGGTGGATCAGGATGAGAAAGTGGCGGTACTGGCAGCGCCGTTCTTTGAGCCGGAAGGGGAGGAGACACAGATGGCTGCAGGCGGCGGTTTCTTTGCAAGGAGGAGCAATTGGATCATCCTTGCGGTAGTCATACTCATACTGCTGGTATTGACCGGCATCATCCTTGCCGTGATCCTGACGAAGAGACGGAAGAAGAAAGCGGCACAGGCGGCACAGGAAGCGGAAGAAGCGGCACGGATGGCAGCACTCATGGAGGCCCTGGAAAAACAGAACGCGGAAGCAGTGGAAGACGCTGCAGAGCTGCCTGAAGGGGGAGAAGAACTTGAGGCTGAGGCTGAAGAAGAGGATGCTCTTCAAGAAGTTATGGATGCCGAGACCCAGAAAGGAATGGAACTGCGGCAGCAGATCAGGGAGTTTGCAGAGCAGAGTCCGGAGATCGCAGCTCAGATGCTGCGGCATTGGCTGAATGGAGGTGAGACGAATGGCTGAAGAGATGGTTGAATATGGCCTGACGACGGAGCAGAAAGCGGCGGCCGTGGTCGTATCCATGGGTGTGGATCAGGCGTCGGAGATCTATAAATTCCTGACGGAAGAAGAGATCGAGGGTCTGACCGTGGAAGTGGCCAAGTTGGGGCATCTGACCACCGAGCAGACCACAGCCGTCCTGGATGAATTTTACAAGATGTGCCTGACCCAGAAAGTGGTCACGGACGGCGGTATCGAGTATGCCCGCACCGTGCTGGAGAAAGCTTTCGGCGAGAGCACGGCGGCCAGGCTGCTGGAAAAACTGAATCGGTTTATGAAGGCCAGTCCATTCGATTTCATCCGCAGTACGGACAGCAAAAACATTTTGTCTGTACTGCAGCATGAGCGGCCCCAGACCATTGCCCTTGTGCTCTCCTATGCGGATCCCAGCCAGACGGCCCAGGTGATCGAGGAGCTGCCCAAGGAGAAGAGGATACAGGTGGTTGAGAACATAGCCAGGATGGACCGGGCTTCACCGGATGCGATCAAAGTGGTGGAGGCGGAGTTGAAGAAACGGTTCTCCAACATCCTTACCACCGACTACACGACGATCGGCGGTATCGACTACATTGCTGAGGTCATGAACAACATCGACCGGAGCAATGAGAAATACATATTCGAGGAACTGGGGCGGGAAGACGCCCAGCTGGCGGAAGACATCCGCAAGAAGATGTTCGTGTTCGAGGATATCCTTACCATGGACGATCGGTCTGTACAGCGTTTCATCCGGGACTGCGACATGCGCGATCTGGTGTACGCTCTGAAGAACGCAAACGAAGAACTGGCCAGCCTATTCTTTGCAAATATGTCTACGCGTATGGCTGAGAGTGTCCGCTCCGACTTGGAGATCACTGTGAACGTGCGTCTGAAAGATGTTGAGGAGGCACAGCAGAGGATTGTAAATCAGATCCGTCAGTTGGAGGAAGCTGGTGAGATCGTGATCGCTAAGAGTGGAAAGGATGATATCATTGCCTAGTTATCGTGTGGTCAGGAGCGGTGAAGGGGCCGAGATCTATGATTATGATGAATTTCTGATCGATTTTGAGCAGCAGGCCATGGCGGAGGCTCAGCCGGAAGATGGGGCGGACTCGGACGAGGAAATCCCAGAAGAAGAGAGGCTGGAGAAGGAGCGCATAGAAAAAGAGCGCGCAGAAATAGAAAAAGAGCTGGAGAAAGCCAGACAACAAGCCGTCCAGATCCTGGAGGATGCCCGGCAGGAAGCTGCCCAGATCACACAGCAGGCGGAGGAAAAAGCCATAGAAGCCGAGGAGAACGCCCGGCGGGAGGGCTATGAAGTCGGCCACAAGAGCGGCTACGACGACGGGTACAAGAAAGCGCAGCAGGAGATGGACCAGAAACTGGAAGAAGAACTGGAAGCGCTCCAGAATCAGATGCGCCAGGTGATCGACTCTGTGACGGAGGAGAAAGAAAGGATCCTGGAACGGTATCTGGACGACCTCAAGAGGATCTGTCTGGCCGTGTCGGAGAAGATCATCCAGACCAGCCTGCGTTCCAGCGGGGAAGTGATCAAGAGGATGATCGTGGCGGCCACTGATAAGATCAAGAAGACCCAGTGGGCGAAGATCTACATCTCCAAGCAGGATTCAGAGATGATTGTCAGAGGGGATGCCCAGCTCCTGCGGGAGATGGCCCGTCTGACCGATAATCTGAAAGTGATCGCGATGGAGAACGAAGAGCCGGGGACCTGCATCATCGAGCTTCCGGATGAGATTGTAGATGCCAGTGTCAACACGCAGATGGAGAACATAAAGGATATATTGAATAACGCACGCCTGTAAGAGGGCAGG
Organism: Clostridia bacterium; assembly: GCA_910575625.1. Taxonomy (GTDB): domain Bacteria; phylum Bacillota; class Clostridia; order Lachnospirales; family Lachnospiraceae; genus MGBC164599. The sequence continues at coordinate 145,437 of CAJTFD010000001.1, read as the reverse complement.
AGGGATAGATTGTTCAGTGAATTGCCAGGACTGATCGCCAGCGGTGAGACCGTGAGCCATATCGGAAAAGTGGAAAACGTGGTGGGGATGTCTATCGAGGCATCGGGCGGCAACGCCAGCATCGGTGACATCGCCATGATCTACGACGAGGACCGCAACCAGCAGATCCCAGTGGAGGTGGTCGGATTTAAAAATGATAAGATCCAGATCATGGCCTATGAGAACCTGAGCGGCATCGCCGTAGGGAGTTTCGTGCGCAACACCAGGAAGAGGCTGAAGATCCCGGTGGGCGATTTCCTGCGGGGCCGTATCATCGACGCCATGGGCCGTCCCATGGACAACAAGGGCAGCTTTCAGTCCCAGCGGTATTACTATGTAGAAAATACGTTCATCAACCCGATGGACCGGCCATTGATCACCAACCGGCTGGAGTTTGGCGTAAAGGCGATCGACGGTGTGAACACGATCGGCAAAGGCCAGCGTATCGGTATATTCGCTGGCAGCGGTGTGGGAAAGAGCACCCTGCTGGGCATGATCGCCAAGAACGTAAAGGCGGATATCAACGTGATCGCGCTGGTGGGCGAGCGTGGCCGTGAGGTGCTGGAATTTGCGGAGAAAGATCTGGGGCCGGAAGGTCTTAAGCGTTCGGTCCTGGTGGTCGCCACGTCCGACCAGCCAGCCATGCTGCGCATGAAATGTCCACTGGTGGCGACTACGATCGCGGAGTATTTCAAGGACCAGGGGAAAGATGTGCTGCTGATGATGGATTCACTCACCCGTTTTGCCATGGCGCAGCGGGAGATCGGGCTTGCGATCGGAGAGCCGCCGGTCGCAAGGGGTTACACACCGTCCATCTATGCGGAGTTTCCTAAACTTTTGGAGCGCAGCGGGAATTTTGAGAAGGGTTCTATCACAGGGGTCTACACCGTCCTGGTGGAGGGCGACGATACGAATGAGCCGATCGCCGACACCGTGCGCGGTATCCTGGACGGGCATATCGTGCTGAGCAGGAGGTTAGCCAATGAGAACCATTTTCCGGCTATCGATGTGAATGCCAGCATCTCCCGTCTGATGACCAGCATCGTCTCCGATGAACATAAGAGATTGGCTGCGAAGCTGCGGGATATCCTGAGCCTTTATACCAAGAATGAGGACCTGATCGCCATCGGCGCGTACAAATCAGGCACCAACCCGAAGCTGGACCAGGCGATCCAGAAAATCGATCAGATCAACGCGTTCCTGATGCAGCAGACGGACGAAAGTTTTTCATATGAAGAGGTCATCCAGCATATGCATAAGATATTGGACTGACCGGATCTTATAGATTTTTAGAAAGATGAAAATTCCATGAAAAAGTTTTACTTTTCCCTTCATACTGTGTTAAACTATAAACAGCAGGTCTTAGACAATCTGCGCAATGAGCAGGCGCAGATCATCAGCGACATTGTCAAGGCGGAAAAGCGCATTGACAGCCTGGTGGACCAAGACAGGAGCTGGTCGGGGGAATTACAGGAAAAACGCCTCGAGGGGATGAGTGTCCTGGAGATGAGCGTATATGAGAATTATCTCGGCAACCTGCGTGCCCGTGAGAGGCTTGAGCGGGAGGCCCTGGCCAGGTTAGAGGAGAAAAAAGAGGAAAAGCGGAAAGAAGTGGTGGCGGCCAAGACCGAGACTTCTTCGATCGAGCATCTGAAAGAAAAGAAGCTGGCACAGTATGAGTACCAAGTGCAGAAGAGTGAAGAGCAGTTCATAGAAGAGTTTGTCTCCAATGTCCGCAGCCGGAGCCTGCGGGAGGAGCAGACGATCTGAAAAGGGTGGAGCTGCCTTTGGCAGTTTACCATATATAATATATTTGGAAAGGAGGTTTTAACCTATCATGCAGAATTTGATGCCGCAGCTGAGCCTGCCGAACAAGACGGTCCAGCAGCAGCCAAAGACCGGAAAGCCTTCCGGGAAATCTGGAAAGAGCGGATCTGGGGATGACGATTTCCGCAGCCTGTTACAGAGTTCCTCAAAGGATACCGTTTCATCGGAGCAGTCCACGGAAGCATCCGAGACGGATGTCACGGGCCAGTCAGTGCAGAATGCCCAGGGAAAGCCGGGTAAAAAGGATGGTCTTGGGGATGAAGAAGTCTTACAGGATCCGGGGATGCAGGCGTTCCAGCTTTTGATGATGGGCGGCAGCCAGTTGGAAGATCTGGAGATCCTCACGGAACTGCCCGGGGATCTTGCAGTGCAGCAGCCGGCAGTGGAGGAAGTGACCGGACCGGTATCTGTGCAGGTCACTGACACAGATCTGGCAGGAATGGTCCAGTCCGTCAAAGAAGAGGGCACAGTCGTACCGGTCCAGAATCTGGCACAGGAGACTATCGTGTCTGAGCCGGCAAAAGATCCAGGAGCCGCAGAGGTTTTTGCCGCGGATGTGAAGGCGGAGATGCAGCAGCCATCGGAAGCGCCAAAGAAAGAGGTGCATGTGGAGGCGGGTGAGAAGCTCCCCGGGGAGAGTGTACCGAAAAGGCATGTGGAGGCACAGACAGAGGCCGGGGTACACCGGACCACAGACAGGAAGATGTCTGGCACAGCACAGCATGTACAAGGACCAGAGGAGAAGGCAGGGACAGATCAGATGGATCAAGTGGGGCATTTTGTTGCCCAGTCTCATGCCGCGGAGGGTTCCCTCCAGCAGAATGTCTTCCAAGATCGGCTCCAACAGGGGCAGACGGAGGCAGTCCCGACCGTGCACATACAGGCCGCCAGTCCGCAGGAACTTATGGATAACCTGATGGATCAGCTCAAAATGAGAGCGTCCATGAGGGAGCAGGAATTTGAGATCCAACTCCACCCGGAGAACCTGGGGAAATTAGCGATCAAGGTTGCCTACACGGCAGAGAAAGTCAGTATCTCCATTGTGTGCAGCAATGAGAGAACGATGGAACTCCTCTCTTCCGGCGCGAAGAACATCGCGCAGATCATGGAAGAAAACTTAGGTGCACCGACCATGGTCATGGTGGATCAGGAGGAGAGCGATTATCTGGAACAGTATAACAACCAGGAAAATTCCAGGCAGCAACAGCAGGATCAGGAGAAAGAAAAGAAGAAGACAGCACAGGATGAACACCAGGATTTCCTGCAGCAGCTGAGACTTGGATTGATCTGAAGTGATCTGAATGTTTTATAAAGGAGGTAAGAGTATATGCCAGTAGACGGAGTATCGGGGAGCACGGGCGGCAGCAACACGGACTACAAACCGCAGGTGCCGGTTACAGACGATTTCAGCTACAGCCCCAGTTACACCACGTCCGCGCCGACGAAAGAATTGCAGTCCACAGATTTTCTGAAGTTGCTCGCGGCACAGTTACGGTATCAGGATATGACGAATCCCATGTCAAACTCGGAGATGATGTCCACTCTGACCCAGATGGCCAGTATGAACGCCACCACATCCATGATCTCGTCCATGACGAGCATGACCAGTTCCATGAACGATGTATTGACAGTCAACCTGACCAGCTATGCCACAGGTATGATGGGCAAAGAAGTGACGGTAGCGTTGGTGGATAAAGATGGCAAGCTTACAGGGGAGAAGATCACCGGCAAAGTGGATGGCGTGAGCCTTTACGAGGGATCTCCTATGGTCTATGTGGATGGAAAGAAGTATGACCTCTCCCAGGTGATGACTGTCGGCGAGGTGCCAAAGCAGGAGGAAGAGGATAAGTCAGACGGCGAGGATACACAACAGAAGGAACAGCAGACACAGACACAGAATGTCTAAAGCCAGCTGGTCTGTCAGGCCAGGGAAGGCTGCGGATGTGTAAGGTAGTAAGATGGGATTGAAAAAGAAGATGTCGCTAATGAGCATAAGGGATGATGTGAGAAAGTGGTGACAGATATGTTAGAAAAGGTTGATCAGGTTTCCAGAGCGGGGAACGCGACGAATGTCCAGCAGTTGAAATTACAGCATAGTGAGGCAGGCAGTTTTGGCCAGTTGCTGCGTAAAGAGGCAGAGCAGGGCAACGGGGTACATTTCTCCAAGCATGCGGCACAGCGCGTACAGCAGAGGGGCATTCAGATGACAGACACACTCCTTGACAGCATCAACCAGGCAGTGGGCAAAGCGCGGGAGAAGGGGGCAAAAGATGTGGTGATCATCAGTTCCCAGGCCGCATTCATCGTGAATGTGACAAATAACACCGTGATCACATCCATGTCAGGTGCAGAGATGCGAGATAACATATTTACGAATATAGACAGTGCCGTGTTGGTATAGCCGGACCATAACGGAGGCTTGGCGTTTCCGCCCGAATGGCGGGGAGGCAGCGGCACAAGAGCAGAGTTAACTCTTGTTATTTTAGAAAGGAAGTAAGAAAAATGGTCAGATCAATGTTTGCAGGCGTTGCAGGTTTGAGGACGCATCAGTCTAAATTGGATGTTATCGGTAATAATATCGCCAACGTGAATACATGGGGATTTAAAGCAGGCAGCGCTAATTTTGCTGATTCTCTGTATACAAATAATACAAATTCTACAGGGGGTAATGCACAGATGGCAGGAGGCGTGGGTGGTATCAACGCTTCTCAGGTGGGCTATGGTGTGCAGATGTCTTCGATCAGCAGGGATTTCGGTAAGAGTACGCCATATTCCACAGGGCGGGAATTGGATGTCATGATAGATGGGGTTGGATTTTTGATCGTGGGTTCTTCACGAGGACCTGATGAAGCCGCAAATACAATAACGGGGATAAATGATACAGCTTTCGATCTGAAAGGCCAGGCAGGGATCTCATTGTCCAGAGTAGGGATTTTAATGGTAGATAACCAGGGATATCTGGTGGATAACAGTGGTAATTATATTTATGGATATGGTGTTGAAGGAAATGCAAATGCGGCAGCAGAGCCGACGATGGATTTAACACAGTTGGTACGGATCAAAGTACCTGGCTGGGATCAGCAGAATGATCAGCAGAATGATCCGGCTCAGAATCCAGGTGATTTTGTAACAGCCAATGGAGACACACGGTATAAGCTCCAGGATTATAAGATCATGAGTGATGGTACCATCGTGGGTTATACAGCATCGAGTGAGAAAAAGATCACTCTAGGAAAAATTGCACTTGCAAATGTAGAAAATGTAAACGGTCTGGAGAGTGATTCAGGATATTATTACAAAATGGGCGATAACTCCGGTGTCTGCAGCGTAGGAGAATCCAATGCCATCCTGGGGACATTCCTGGGCGGCTACCTGGAAATGCCCAACGTAGACCTTGCAAAAGAGTTTTCCGAGATGATCACCACCCAGAGAGGCTATCAGGCCAACACAAAAGTGATCACAGTCACAGATGAGATGCTCCAGGAATTGGTAAATATGAAACGATAAAATTCAAGTGATGCTTGCCTAAGAAGCGTGTCAAAGCGCTTCTTAGGATTTTGTTGCCATTAGGTCGCCGGAGGATCTGGGTGGTGGCAGGAATTTTTCATGATTAAGGAGGTATCAGCGGGGATAGTATGATAGAATTGACAAAGATCAATAACGAGCCGATCGTTATCAACAGTTCTCACATCGAATGTGTGGAAATAATCCCAGAGTCGAAGGTCATCATGGATACAGGGCGTTACTATGTGGTGCGCGAGAATGTGGAAGAGATCATCCAGAAAACCATTGAATTCAATGGCAGGATCCGGGAATATGAGGAAATGATCAGGGGATCTGTTAGTTGATCATAGACAGACGGCGGTTATAGATGCAAAAGAAAGGATGAGAAGGTGAATGAGGTAATGGAGGCGTACAGATGGATATTACAAGTATTCTAGGTTTGGTGATCGGCTTTGCTCTGATCATATATGGGATCGGCTTTGGCGCAATGGGGAATTTTGTGGATGTGCAGAGTTTGGCGATCGTGTTCGGCGGCAGTTTGGCGGCAGTTATTGCCAGCTACCCGTTAGGTAAATTAAAGTCGGTGATCCGTCACACAGGGATGTTGCTCAGTGGAAAGAAATACGATCCCGCAGTGACCATCGACCAATTGGTCGATATGGCGCAGATCGCCAGGAAGAACGGACTTCTGGCTCTGGAGGAAAAAGCGAATGCCTTAGATGATCCTTTTTTCAAACAGGCGGTCATGCTCGTTGTGGATGCCATGGAAGCTGATAAGGTGCGTGAGATGCTGGAAGGTTCCGTGGATAATATGGCGGCCCGGCATGAGGACTGCGCGGGGATCTGGGACAAGGCGGGCGGTTATGCACCGGCTTTCGGTATGATCGGTACACTGATCGGTTTGATCAATATGTTGAAAGGTATGGATGTGACATCCGGCGGGAGCAGCAGCATCGGGCAGGATATGTCCGTGGCGCTGATCACGACATTCTACGGATGTGTGTTGGCGAACCTGATCTATCTTCCGATCGGTAAGAAACTGCGTATCCGAAATGAGGAAGAGATCCTCTACAAGCAGATCATCATAGAGGGCGTGTTGGGGATCCAGACAGGAGATAACCCGAAGAACCTGAAAGAACGGCTGGTATCTTTCCTGGATACAAAACAGCAGCTGCAGATCTTGGAGTCGGATAGTTCCGGCGGGGCATGATAACTGAGAGATATTTATGAGGTGAGTCATTTATGAAAAAGAGAACCCCCCCTCAAGAAGCAGAATCTGACTGGATGGGTACATATGGCGATATGGTGACGCTGCTGCTGTGTTTTTTCGTACTGCTGTATTCTATTTCTTCAGTGGATCAGCAGAAATGGGAGATCATAGTAAAGAGCTTTAACCCCGGCGCAGATGCCGTATCCCAGATCGTCACGGACAGTGATCTGAAAGAAGGGGACGATGATGTAGAAGGTCATATGGACCAACCAGAGATGGTAGACAATTTCGAGGACCTGATGTATACTTTACAAGAAATGATCCAACAGCAGAACTTAAGTGACAATGTGACCGTGGAAGGTGGAGAGGGCTTTGCGTTTATCACATTCCAGGATATGGTATTTTTTGACGGAGATAGTTCTGCCCTGAAAGATGAGGGTAAGCCTATCCTGGAATCGTTTGGGCAGGCCATGGCTTCCGTGGCTGATTCCATCCAGCAGATCCAGGTGTTGGGGCATACATCCCAGGCCGCTCCGAACATACCGAACGAGGCACATACGGACCGGCTGCTGTCGGCGGAACGGTCAGCGGAAGTGGTGGCATATCTGCAGCAGGTGAGCAATCTGGATCCGGCGAAGATGATAAGCTCTGGTTTCGGGCAGTTCCGCCCGATCGCGACCTTTGATACACCAGAAGGAAGGGCGCAGAATCGTCGGGTAGAGATCTTGATCACGCGGACTGGAGCAGTTGAACAAAACCTGGATGCGTATTATGACCAAGTATATGGACAGTGATAAAGGAGCGCAAAAATGTCTGAAGTATTATCGCAAAGCCAGATAGATGCCCTTCTTAATTCGATGAAGGGAGGGGGTGACGACAGCGCAGCCCCCCAGGAAAAAGAAGAGAAGAAAGAAATACAGTACCGGAAGTATGATTTCTACAGTCCAAGGAAGATCACCACTGAAAAGCTGAAGCTTTTGCGTAATATCTATGAAAATTATTCCAGGATCGCTTCTTCTCAGATGAATGGTATGTTCCGTCTGAACAGTGATATGGAAGTGTTGGATGTGGAAGAGCAGAGGTACTATGAATTTAGCAATGCTCTGACGGACAGTGACATCATGACCCTGGTCAAGGTCAGCCTGCCAGACCAGCCCAAGAACTTGCCCATCCTGATGCACATCAGTCCCCGATTGATGGTGAATATGATCGACCGTATGATGGGTGGAGCCGGGGACGACGACAGCGTCGGCAGCGGCTATGTGTATACATCTATTGAGAATGTATTGTATGCTAAGGTGATGAGTTATTTTGTGAACGCCCTCAAAGACGCCTGGTCTGGATACATACGGATGGAGACGGATCTGGAACGGGTGGAGCAAGATCCCAGCATGTTCCAGGATATCAGCATGGATGAAACGGTCGCGATCATCGTCCTGTCTGTCCGGATGGGGAATCTGGGCGGGAATATAAATATATGTATCCCGGGGACACTTCTTACGGATATCTTCAATATCATTGACCGTAAGAAAAATATCAACCTGGATGTGGAACAGAAGGACGAGAGGACGAAAGATCGTATCATGAACAGCATCCGCAGTTCGGCTCTGTATGTAAATGCACAGTTGGGTGTTGTGGAGGTTAGCCTGGAAGACCTGTATAATCTGCATGTGGGCGATGTCATCGACCTGAACAAACCAAAAGAATCAGAAGTTTCCCTCTATATAGAGGATCAGCCGTGGTTTACCGGCAAACTGGGCGTCCATAAGAAGAATATGGCGGTCAAGATCGAGAAGCGGATCGCGGACGAGGAGGAGGAAGCGCGGCTCAGGGAGCTGGCGTTCCCCACTGAAAAAGAGGAAATGATCCTGGAGGAGATGGAGACGGAAGTGATCTGATCGATAGGGCAGACATGATCGATACTACTTATTGTGATGAAAAATATATTTAAGGAGAGGTAGAGGAAATGGCAAAAATTTTATTAGTAGATGATGCGGCTTTTATGAGGATGATGGTAAAAGATACTCTGACAAAAGCAGGTTATACGGATCTGTACGAAGCGGCAGACGGCCTGCAGGCTGTGGAGACTTACGCAGAGATCCAACCGGACCTGGTGATCATGGACATCACGATGCCCAATATGGACGGCCTTGAAGCGCTCAAAGCGATCAAGGGCAAAGACCCCAATGCAGTTGTGGTCATGTGTTCCGCGATGGGCCAGGAGAGTATGGTCATTGAAGCCATCAAATCAGGAGCAAAAGACTTTATCGTGAAACCATTTAAACCGGACCGCATCTTAAAGACTGTATCCAGTATCGTGGATGCCTGATAGGGAGGAGCGGACATGTCTTTTCTTAGTTCATTCAACATCAGCGCCTCGGCGCTGACTGCCCAGCGGATGCGGCTGGATGTGGCCTCGGAAAATATTTCAAATATCGACACGACAAGGACGGAGGGTGGGGGGACTTACCGCCGTAAACTTGTAGTCTTAGAAGAAATCGGCAACAATACATTCCGGGAAGCGCTCCTGAGCGCGGCGAACAATCACGAGACGACCAAAGGCGGCGTCCGTGTGTCGGAGATCATAGAAGATGATAGTGAATTCAAACGCGTATACAACCCGGATCATCCAGATGCAGATGATCAGGGGTATGTTTCTCTGCCGAATGTGGATCTGATCAAGGAGACTGTGGACAGTATGTCGGCCACCAGATCTTATGAGGCCAACATTACGGCATTTAATTCTCTGAAAACGATGGCGCAGAAAGCTCTGGAGATCAAGTAGGCGGGTTAAAGCGGCATTTTATCTAAATTCACGGAAAGAGAGTAAGAACATATGAGTTTTAAAGAGTTTAGCACATTAGAGATAGATGCCATAGGCGAAATACTGAACATCAGTCTTGGTTCATCCGCTACTGCTCTTTCTACAATGTTGAGTACGCGGACAGATATCACAACTCCCCAGGTGCAAGTAGTTGTCAAAGACGAGTTCGAATTTGACGATCTGGAGCCTGCCATCGGTGTGGAGATCACCTATATAGAAGGGCTGCGGGGCAGCAATATCATGCTCCTCAAACGTGTGGATGTGAAGCTGATCGTGGAGATGATGATGGGCTTCGAAATCCCGGACGAAGAGTTTGAGCTAAATGAGATCAACCTGAGCGCGATCTGCGAAGCGATGAACCAGATGATGGGTGCCTCGGCTACGGCACTTTCTGAATTTCTGGGGGAGACGGTCAATATATCGACACCGACTACTCTGGAGATCACGGATGCGAAGTCATTTAAGGAACAGTACTTTGCAGATGAGGACGTGATGGTCAGCGTGGAGTTCATGCTGCGTATCGGGGACTCTATGGAGAGTAAGTTCATCAACCTGATGCCCACGGATCTGGCGAAAAAACTCGTGTCGGGATTCTTCCCGGGGGAAGCGTCGGATATGGACACCGCGCCTGCGGCAGACCAGGCGTCTGCACAGGATGAAGGACCGGCAGATGAGCCCGCGCCTGTGGCAGCGGAACCGGCAGCGGAAGAATCTTCGAACCGCATGATGAGCCAGGAGGAGATCGAAGCGCTGCTGGCGGGCGGGGATGCGGGGAACACTGCGCCTGCGGAACCGGCAGCGGAGGAATCTTCGAACCATATGATGAGCCAGGAAGAGATCGAGGCATTGTTGGCGGGCAATACGGTCAAAGAGGAGGCGCCAGCACCGACTCCGGCCCCAGCCGTGCAGCCAGCGCCGGCACCGGTCCCAGCCGCGCAGCCAGCGCCAGCTCCTGCAGGAGCGGCACCGGCCCCTGCGGCGGCACAGCCACAAGTGGCGGCCAGCCCCCTGGCGGATCAGATGGTGGCGCAGATGGCGCAGATGACTCAGATGATGAGTCAGATGCAGCAGGTGATGATGAACCAGATGCAGCAGCAGGCGGCCGCACAGAATGCCCCGGCTGGACCGAAGACTCTGAATGTCCATCCTCTGCCAACAGATTCCTTTGGGGGAAGAGGCGGCGCAGGAGAAGAACAGGAAGAGAATATAGATATGATCATGGGTGTCCCGCTGGAAGTCTCCGTGGAGATCGGGCGTACCAGGAAACTGGTCAAGGATATCCTGGAATTTACAAAAGGCTCGCTGGTCGTGTTGGATAAGGTGGCAGGTGAGCAGGTGGATCTGTTTGTCAATGGACAGTGCATCGCCAAGGGCGATGTGGTGGTCGTGGAGGATAATTTCGGGATCCGTATCACAGAGATCCTGGCAGAGGATATACCTGTATTAGAATAGGGTGGACAGATGCTTGGAGGAATGTTGACGGCGGTCGGCACTTTGTGTATCGTGGTGCTGATCATCTATTTGAGTTATGTGGCGGCGAAGCTGGTGGCCAAAGGCTCTGTCCGTGCGGGCCGTTCCCAGTACATGCGTATGGTGGATCAGCTGCCTGTGGGACAGAGCCGGGCCGTATCCATCGTCCAGGTCGGCGACCGTTATTTCCTTTTGGGGATGGCGGAGAAAGAAATGCATATGCTGGCCGAGCTGGAGGAGGAGGGCCTGATCCCTCTGCAGATCGATGGGGCGGATGCCCAGGCTCCAGCCATGGATTTCAGGGAACTGTTGGATAAAATGGGGAAGACCAGAAAACACTGGAATGATAAGAAGTAGCACGACGGATAAGGAGTTGGAGTGAATGGACGCACTTGTAAATATCAACGGGGATAGGGTGCCTACACTGGAATTGCTGCTGATGCTGACAGTGATCGCATTGCTGCCATCCATCCTCGTCATGATGACATCATTTACCAGGATCGTGATCATACTATCTTTTGTCAGAAATGCCCTGGGAGTCCAACAGGTGCCGCCGAGTATGGTGATGGTTGGGATCTCGTTGTTTCTGACACTTTTTATTATGGATCCAGTGATCTCTGAGATCAATACCACGGCCTTTGAACCGTACCGGGAGGAACAGATCACCCAGGAGGAAGCCCTTGAGAGGGCACAGGTGCCTTTAAAAGAGTTCATGCTGCGCCAGACCGAGATCAGTTCTGTGGATATGTACATGGATCTGGCGGGTACGGAAGCGGTGGAGGAGCTGACGGATCTGCCGCTGACAGTGGTGGTCCCGGCGTTCATGACTTCTGAGCTGAAACGCGCGTTTATGGCGGGGTTCCTGCTGTTTTTGCCATTTTTGCTGATAGATATCATCGTCTCCACCACATTGATGTCGATGGGGATGTTCATGTTGCCCCCGGCGACCATATCTCTGCCTTTTAAACTATTGCTCTTTGTCACGGTGGACGGCTGGCAGCTTTTGTTCTCCACGCTCGTGCAGAGTTTCCGCTAAAGAAATCAGGAGGGTGTTATGACAAACGGTGAAGTGTCGGATCTGATGTATGAAGTGTTCGTGCTGGCGATCAAGCTGGCGGCGCCTATGTTGGTGATCAGCATGCTGATCGGACTTTTGATATCCATCTTCCAGGCGGCGACCCAGATCCACGAGCAGACGATCACGTTCCTGCCAAAACTGCTGGTGATCTCCGTGATCCTGGTGTTCACAGGCGGCAACATGCTGACGATGCTCCAGGATTTTGCCACTAAGATCTTTCAGTTGATGGCGGCCTTATAGCGGCCCGGCGGAGGTTGGGATGAAATGCCGATCATAGATACAGAACAATTTATGCTGTTTTCCCTGGTCATGATGCGGATGGCAGGATGCGTGCTGCTCAATCCGATCCTGGGCCGGAACAGCGTACCGATGTATGTGAAGTCCGGGCTCATCCTGGTGTTGACGTTCCTTGTGTATTCCTTCTCTCAGGGGGATCCGATCGAGGTGGGATCTACCCTCGCATACAGCGTCCTGTTGATGAAAGAGTTCCTGGTGGGCTATTTCCTCGGGTTTGTGGTACAGCTCTTCAGTATGGTGATCACGTTCGCGGCGGCCGTCATCGATTTCCAGATGGGGATGTCTATGGCTATGATCTACGACGCACAGAACAATGCACAGATCCCGCTGTCGGGCAGTATCTACAATGTGTTTTTCATGTTGTTGTTTTTTGCATCGGACGGACATCTGGCGATGATGAAGATCATACTGACCTCGGCGGAAGTGGTGCCTTATGGTCAGGTGGCTTTTGCCAGCGGCGCGTTCTGGGCCATGCTGGATATCTTCTCGGAGTGTATCTTGATGGCGATGAAATTAGCTTTTCCGATCATGGCGGCGGAGTTCATCGTCACCATGGGACTGGGGATCCTGATGAAGATGATCCCGCAGATCAATGTCTTCGTGGTCCAGATCCAGGTGAAGATCATCGTAGGTCTGCTCCTGTTTTTGTTCCTTTTCGGGCCGATGTCGGATTTCCTGAAAAACCTGATCACGGATATGCTGCGGCAGATGAAGGACATCTTACAGTTTTTGTAGTAAACGGACATGTCGCCTGACGGCGACATCACCATAAATGAAAGCCAGCTGTTTTGTGCCTTCGGCACTCCCACAGCTGCCAGGCGTATTCGTGATCCGGCTTATCTGCCTGCTCACTCATACACCTTAGTCCGTCCAATGTCCACGTGTCAGCGCGTGCCAGCACGCCTTCCACATGGCCGCTGTCCGGAGCTTTCATAGTAAATAAACGGCGGATCCGCCGTGTAAAAGGATGTGAGTAAATATGGCGGACGGGCCAGGCGGAGAGAAGACTGAGAAAGCCACACCTAAAAAGCGGCGTGACCAGCGGAAAAAAGGTAATGTATTTACCAGTAAGGATGTGGCTACACTCATTTCGTTTTTGGCGGCTTTCTACGGGCTGAAATTTTATTTCCCTGTCATATATCGGAATGTGAAGGCTTATCTGCTGCGCTATCTGGGTTATATGGCCAGCGTGGATGAATTATCTATGGGGACGCTGGGAGGCATCGGGATCGACACGATGGGGACGATCGCGATCGTGATCTTGCCATTCCTGGCCATAATGGCGGCTGTGGGGGTCCTGAGCACGGCGATCCAGACCAAGTTTCTCTTTACGATGGAGTCCGTGAAGCCTAAGTTCAGCAAGCTGAACCCGATCAACGGGATCAAGAACCTGTTTTCCCTCAAAAACCTGGTGGAACTGCTGAAAAATCTAATAAAGATTTCAATCCTGCTCATATTCCTGTATAATATGATAAGGGGAGACCTGTTGGGCATCGCCCGGACCATCGACATGGACCTGAGCATCTCCACGGCGTATACACTGGATGCCGTCATGCGGATCGTATTCCAGCTGGCGCTGGCTTTCGCGGTGTTGGCGGTTTTTGACTATCTGTATCAGCACTGGGATTATGAACGTCAGCTGAAGATGACCAAGCAGGAAGTAAAAGAAGAGTTCAAACAGACGGAGGGGGATCCGAAAGTCAAGGGCAAGATCCGGGATATCCAGCGGCAGCGTGCCAGGAGCCGTATGATGCAGGCCGTTCCGGAGGCGGATGTGGTCATCCGTAACCCGACTCACTATGCGGTCGCCCTGAAATATGATATTGAAAAAGATAATGCGCCGATCCTGGTTGCCAAAGGGCAGGATGAGCTTGCTCTGCGCATCGTACGGGTCGCTGAGGAAAACGATGTCTACATTGTGGAGAACAAAGTCCTGGCAAGGGCTCTTTATGCCTCTACACCCCTGGACAGGGAGATCCCACAGGAATTTTACGGGACGGTGGCGGAGATCTTGGTATATGTATTCAAGGAAAATCACAAAGTGATCTTGTAGGGAATGACAGTAAGAGATTGGTGAAGACATGAAAAGAGTAATGAGTAATGCGGTGTCGTTATTTGTAGTGGTGATCGTGCTGCTGCTGATCATACCGCTCAGTCCGTTTTTCTTGGACGTAATGATCATCTTAAATATATCAGCTGGCTTGATCATTCTACTGATCAGTATGAACATCAAGGAATCTTTGGAATTTTCAATCTTTCCATCGCTGCTGCTGATCACCACACTGTTCCGCCTGGGCATCAATGTGTCCTCCACGCGGAATATCCTGACAAATTCAGGAAGTGCGGGGCAGGTCATCCAGGCTTTCGGTGATTTCGTCCTGCAAGGGAACGTGATCGTCGGGTTCGTTATCTTTTTCATTATCGTATTAGTGCAGTTCATCGTGATCACAAAAGGCGCGGAGCGTGTGTCTGAGGTTGCGGCCAGGTTTACATTGGATGCTATGCCTGGTAAACAGATGGCCATCGACGCGGACTTAAGTTCCGGCCTGATCGATGAACGGGAGGCGAAAGAACGCCGTTATAAGATCCAGAAGGAAGCGGATTTCTACGGTTCTATGGATGGTGCGACCAAGATCGTAAAAGGGGATGCAGTCATGTCCCTGATCATCACGGCCATCAACTTTATCGGTGGTGTGATCATCGGTATGGTGCAGGGGAACATGGAATTTACCGAAGTGCTCTCCGTTTACTCGATCGCTACGGTGGGTGACGGCCTGGTGTCCCAGATACCGGCTCTGCTCATATCGGTGGCTACAGGTATGATCGTGACCCGTGCCGTGGCCGAGGGCAGTTTGAACGATGATGTCTCCAAACAGTTTATTGCCCAGCCCCAGTCGATCATGATCGCGGGTGTGATCGTGGCCGTGCTGATGCTCGTGCCGGGTATGCCGAAATTTCAGATGATCCTGCTCGCTATCTTATTAGTGGGCGGCGGCTTTATGCTCAGCCGGCGGATGCAGGATATGGCCCAGATGGAAGAACTGGAGCTGGCCGGTCCCGCGGGAGGTCTGGCGGCCGGAGGGATGGCCGAGGAGGAGACTGTCAGCGAGGAGGATTATTACAGGGATATCAATAACATCTACTCACTGATCTCCGTGGAGCCGGTGGAGATGGAGTTTGGATACAGCCTGATCCCTCTGGTGGATGAATCCAGCGGGGGGCGTATGATCAACCGGATCGTCATATTCCGGCGGCAGTACGCCCAGGAGATGGGGCTTGTGATCCCATCCATCCGTCTGCGTGACAGTTCCAGCCTGAATACAAACCAGTATGTGATCAAGATCAAAGGCGAGGAAGTGGCAAAGGGCGAGATCTTAGTGGATTATTACCTTGCTCTTGAGCCGCCCAATCTCTCTGGAGAGGTGGACGGGATCGAGACGGTGGAACCGGCTTACGGGATACCCAGCCGGTGGATCACGCCGGATAACAAGGAGATCGCGGAGATTTATGGCTATACGGTCATCGACCCGCTCTCTGTCATGCTGACCCATCTCTCGGAAACGCTGCGGCGCCACTCCTACGAGCTGGTCACACGCCAGGAAGTGGTGCAGCTGGTGGAGAATACGAAGAAAAATTCGCCGGAGCTGGTGGAGGAAGTGGTGCCGGCCCTGATATCCTATGGCGGATTCCAGAAAGTGCTCGTCAATCTTTTGCGGGAGGGCATCCCGATCAAGGATATGGAGACCATCCTGGAGACGATCGCGGACACGGTGCCCAACAGCAGGGATATCGATACGATCACCGAGAATATCCGTATCGCCCTGAAGCGTACGATCACCCGGCGTTTCAGTGAGAATGGCAGCATGCGGGTGGTGACCCTGGATACAGAGCTTGAGAAACGGATGATCGCAAGCCTGACCAAGAGCGACCAGGGGACTTACATGGCCCTCAGCCCGGATATCATGCAGAGGATCATAGAGCAGATCAGCGAGGAGATGAAGAAGTTCCACGAGCTGGCGCAAGATCCGATCGTTCTGACGAGCCAGGTCATACGTCCGTATTTTTACCGTCTGATCGAACAGTTCTACCCCAATGTGTATGTGCTCTCATTCAATGAGATCGCAAACAGTGTCCAGATACAGGCTTTAGGTGTCATTGACGGATAGATGAGAAGGATTCCAAGGAGTTTATGCTATGAGTGCGCAGGGTTCATACAGCGAAATGACCAATGAAGAATTGCTGAGGAAATACAAGGAGACCAATGACCTGTCTATGAAGCAGGAGCTGGTCATGCGTTACGTCTATATTGTAAAGAGCATTGCCCTTCAGATGCGGGATGTCTACCTGAGTTTTGCCCAGGTGGACGACATGATCAATGACGGGGTGCTGGCGATCATGAATGCCCTGGATAAATTCGACTTCGAGAAGAACGTCAAATTTGAGACCTACGTCTCCAAGCGCATCCGGGGGATGATCATCGATCTGGCCAGGCGGCAGGACTGGATCCCGCGCAGCGTCAGAAAGAGTGCGAAAGAGATCGACAATGCCACGATGGAATTGTATAACGAATTGGGCCGCTATCCGACGGCGGAGGAGATTGCTGAGCATCTCCATGTGAGCGTGGACAAATACCATGAAGCTTTGGGCAAGACGAACCTCTTCAATGTTTTATCCCTGGACATGGTCCTTGAGGAGACGATGGAGAACAAGAAGAGCGTCCAGCTCCCTTCCAACAACCAGCAGGAACAGCCGGAGGCCCATCTGCTGGAGCAGGAGCTGCACGGGAAGCTGGTGGAGGCCTTGCACAGTCTGAAAGAGAATGAGCAGCTGGTGGTGTCCCTCTACTATGTGGATGAGTTAAATATGAAGGAAATCGCCAAGATCTTGGAGGTCAGCGAGCCCAGGATCTCACAGATACATGCCAATGCGCTGCGTAAGATGCGGCTGTTTTTAAAGGATGATATGATCGGTTAGAAAGGAGTGACAGGAGATGTTCCAGGGATTTTACAACTTAACTTCCGGGATCTTGACACAGACACGCAATCAGAATGTGATCAGTAACAATATGACCAATGTGTCGACGCCCGGTTTTAAGAGCGACAAATATATGGCGACCACGTTTCGGGAAGAACTGATGTACCGCAGCGGGAATATCGATAAAGACAACAAGACACAGATCGGGACGATGGCGATGATCCGCGCGTCCGACGAGACGGTGACGGATTTCGAGCCGGGGGCGGTGGAACCCACGAATGAGATCTTTGACGTGGCCCTGCGGAACAACGGTTTCTTCATGGTGCAGACCCAGGACGGCATCGGATACACCCGGGACGGCTCCTTTATCCTGGATGACGAGGGATATCTGTCCCTGCCCTCTGTGGGAAGGGTCGTTGGCAGGAATGGATTCATCCAGATCGGGACGGATAAGATCGAGATCGACAGTTCGGGGCGCATAACCAGTGAGGATGGTCGGACGACGTACGGTCAGATCGCGGTGGTGGATTTCAACGATTACAACAATATGGTCAAGGGCGGCGACGGTGTGTTCTACACCAATGAGCAGCCGGTGGCGGTCAACGGGCAGATGCTCTGGAAATACCTGGAGCGGTCCAATGTAGATGCTGTACAGGAAATGGTGAACATGATGAGTAGCCAGAGGGCCTTGCAGAGCGCCTCCCAGGTCTTAAAGATGTATGACCAGATCATGGGCAAGGCAGTCACAGACCTTGGAAAAGTGTAAAATAAAGGAGGGGTGTGTATGAATCAATCATTTTACACGGCTGCGCTCGGGGTGGGCAGCGAACAGTATAAGCTGGATATCCTGGCGAACAACACGGCCAATATCAATACCTGGGGCTATAAGACGAAGGTCCCGATCTTCTCGGAACTCATGTATTACGAGATGAAGGGAAAGGCCCAGGAGAATAACGAACTGCTCACAGGGACTGGTATGCGTATCCAGAAAGCGGATACGGATTTTTCACAGATGACTCTTGCGGAGAGCGAGGGTGAATACCACTATGCGATCGAGGGGGACGGGATGTTCATGTTGCGCGATCCGTCCACCAACGAGATCACGTATACCAGGGACGGGAGTTTCAGCTTATCCCTTAGGGGCAATGATTTTTATCTGGTCTCGTCTACAGGTAAGCTGGTCCTGGACCGGAACGCGAATCCGATCCAGGTCAATGAGAATAGCCCGGATACTCTGCCAATCGCGATCGTTGACTTTGTAAATAAGAACGGTATGCTCGGTGTTGGGGACAATGAATTTACCCCAGTGGCGAAGAATGGGGATCCTTTTCTCGCACAGGGCGCAAAGCTGCGCAAAGGGATGCTGGAGATGTCCAACGTGGATCTGTCTGACCAGATAACGAAGATCATAGAGGCGCAGAGGGCTTACAGCTATGCCCTGCGGATGGTACAGACATCCGATGAGATTGAGAATACGATCAATAGTCTGAGAACATGATAGCTGCGGACTGAAAAGAAAGGAGTATCCATGGGGATTGAAAAATATGAAGATATGAATGCTCTGGAACTGGACGTGATCAAGGAGATCGGGAGCATCGGCACTGGGAACGCGGCGACAGCCCTATCCCAGGTGCTGCGTAAGAAGACGAAGATGACATTGCCTGCGGCGTATATCCTGGGCTACAATGAGGCCATCGAGATGGTGGGATCCCCAGAGGAGATCGTGGCGGCGGTCCTGGTCAAGATGTCGGGGGAGATCAACGGTATCATGCTCTTTGTGCTGAAGATGGATTTCATCAATGCAGTGCTGCAAAGTGTCATGGGTCAGGAGATCACGGAGTATATGGATCTGACGGAGATACAGAAGTCAGCGTTGGAGGAGATTGGGAATATCATCATCTCATCTTATGTTAATGCTATGTCAGGACTCACAGGCGTGACGATCCAGCTCTCTATCCCGAGTATTGCCATCAATATGCTGGGTGGGATCTTGAGTGTGCCGATGGCAGAATTTGGGTATGTGACGGATAAATTGATGATGATCAACGGTAAGTTTATTGTGGATAAAGAGGTATTGGACAGCCATTTGCTGATGATGCCGGATATACAATCTTTAAATTATTTGATGCGTAAGTTGGGAGTTGACTGATGTAATGGCGAAACAGATCATTGTGGGAATAGCGGATATGAAGATGGCCAGGCAGGAAGGCGTTTTGATAACCTATGCCCTGGGATCCTGCATCGGGATCGCATTGTACGATCCAATGATCAAACTGGGGACGCTGGTCCATATTATGCTGCCGGAATTGGGGACGATGGCTGATAAAAACCTTTACAAATATGCGGATACAGGCTTGCGGGAGACCATCCGTAAAATGACGGCTTTTGGAGGCGTGAAGAACCGGATACGTGCCAAGATCGCGGGCGGGGCTAAGATGTTTGAGATGAAAGGCGGCCATGATCTGGGGAATATCGGGGAGCGGAATGCGATGAACGTAAAGAAGATCCTGCGCGAACAGGGCATACGCCTTGTGGGAGAGGATACGGGTGCAAATTATGCCAGGACCATGTCCATGGATGTGAGCGACGGCAAAGTAACGATCAAGACCTTTGGCAGGCCGGAAATAACCATGTAAAGGAGAGGAGCATATGGCACAAACAGAGATTTTACTGGAATCGGGAACAAATGAGATAGAGATCATGCAGTTCATACTGTATGGGGAGTTGTACGGGATCAATGTGGCCAAGGTCACGGAGATTATGATGTCCGACAAGGTCAAATCGGTCCCGCAGGTGCATCCGGCCGTGGAAGGCATCTTTAAGCCGCGGGATATCCTGCTGACTGTAGTCGACCTGCCGTTCTACCTCACAGGTAAACCCACGGAGAAGAACCCCCGGGATCTTTTCCTTGTGACAAATTTTAACAAGATGCATATCGCTTTCAGGGTACATAATGTGGTGGGCATCAGCCGCATCTCCTGGGCGGATATCCAGAAACCCGATAATACGCTGAACCGGGGGGCCGAGAGCGTGGCGACCGGGATTGCGCAGTGCGGGAAGAACCTGGTCACCATATTGGATTTTGAGAAGATCGTGACCGATATCGCGCCGGAGACAGGTATCCAGGAATCTGAGATCGATGCCCTGGGAGAGCGGAACCGAAATGAGCATCCGATCCTTCTGGCGGAGGATTCGATCCTTCTGACGAAGATGATCGAGGATTCTCTGCGGAAAGCCGGATATATCAATCTTAAGAAATTCAATAATGGCCAGGAGGCTTGGAATTATCTGAAGAGTGTACAGAGGGATGCTGACCTGGATCAGAAGGTCGCGCTGATCATCACAGATATCGAGATGCCCAAGATGGACGGGCACCGCCTGACAAAATTGGTAAAAGAAAACGAGAACTTGAAACATATCCCTCTGATCATCTTTTCCTCCCTGATCAATCAGGAGATGGAGATCAAAGGGAAACAGCTAGGGGCAGATGAGCAGCTTTCCAAGCCGGAGATCGGACATCTGGTGGAAGTGATGGACCATCTGTTAGAGAACAGGGAGCAGGAGATCGATGGATAAATATGTTGTGCGTCAAGCGATCAAAAGGCGTGAGGATGATGAGATCGTCGGCTATGAGATCATGATCCAGAGCGACAATGACAGCTTGTATAATGCGTCGGAGAGTGCAGTCGCGGATACCATATCCGGATTCCTCACACAGAATAATGATATCATATTTAAGGATAAGCCGACATTTTTATCATTTCCGCCCTCTTTGTTTTTCCGCAATACACCGAGGATGTTTGAAAAAGAAAAGTTGGTGATCCAGGTCGATGACAGCATCGTCATACATCCGTTGGCCTCGACCATCATGCAGAAATACCGCAGGGACGGCTATAGATTTGCAATAAATAATTTTCAATTTTCTCCAAAATATTTCAGCTTGTTGGAGATGGCGGACTATGCAAAAGTGGATCTGACCGATAAGCATGACATGAAGGGGAAAAGGTCCCTGATCAATATTGTGGATATGCTGCACGGCTTTAAGAAAAAATGCATCGCTATGGGCGTGAATACGAAGGAAGATTATGATCTGGCCAAGGATGTGGGTGTCGACTTTTTGGAAGGAAACTATATAGAGCGGGCGACGATCACAAAATCCAGTAAGATGGATTATCTTGAGGGCAACTTCTTCCATCTGGTCGTCGAGGTGACGAAAGATGAGCCGGATGTGGAGGAGATCGAGAAGATCATAAGCCGGGACGCGTCCCTGAGTTATGCGATCTTGAAGATGGTCAATTCCAAATATTTTGCCGCGCGCAAGAAGACCTCGTCCATCCGGCAGGCTCTGGTCACGCTGGGTATCAGTCAGCTGCGCCAGTGGGCGTATCTGCTGAGCGTCAAAGACAGTGACCGCAACAATGCCTCGGAGGAGGTCCTGAAGCTGTCATTCCTGCGCGCTACGCTGGCTTCTGCGTTGGTGGGACGTATGCAGACCACGGAGATCACAAGATCCGAGGGCTATATGATCGGGATGTTCTCCACGATGGATTATATCATCGATGCTACTATGGAGGAGATCTTGGAGGGGATCCCGCTGCCGGATGTTGTCAAGGACGCACTGATCCGAAATGAAGGGATCGGCGGCGAGTTGTTCCAGCTGATCCTGGATTATGAGCAGGCCGACTGGAAAAAATTAAAGATGCATACAAAAGAACTGCACATCCAGACGAATATGATCGCACAGCTGTATATGGATTGTGTAGAAGAGGTAAATGAGATCTGGAACGGCCTGACCAGTGAGTTTGAGCGGCCGGAGGAAGAAGAGGAAGAAGGAGCAGGAGAGACAGAGAGTCTCGAAGAGATGGCAGAAAAGATCCCCGTCAGTTAATGGCGGGGATTTTCTTTTATCTTGATACATGCTTTCGTCAGCTCCACAGTCACATCGCCCAGATAGTGGTTGGAATAGAAATTCAGGAGAGGGGATACACTATGGGAATCGACCACGATGTATTTCGCACTGCAGTAGGTCAGTGTCAGGGCTATGGTGTCGACGACGCACCGTTCGCAGGTGCACATATCGAATTTTTTCATATAATCGATGGCGATATCCTTGACGATGTATTCCATCACATTGACAAAACGGTAGTTTGGCAGATGATGCCCATCTGCGGGATAGAGGACTGAGTCCAGGTGTTCCTGGGCCAGGGGTGGTCTGTCAGGGGATGCCGCTGATGTCGCCACAGCTGCGGGATCAGTGGGATCTGCAGGCTTTACGGCAGCTGCTGTATCATCCGGGGAGATGCTGTCTGGCTGGACGGCGGTGGATGCTCCTGTCTCAGTTTCGGCAGATGTCTCCGCTGCCTGTGTTCCAGGTTCTGGCTGTTCAGTCTGTCCGACCGTGTCTGATCCTCCGGCAGGAGTTCCGGCATTGCTGTCTGCGGGCATATCTGAGGTTTTTTCTGCTTCCTGTGCGGGCGGCTCCGCCGATCCAGCTGCCGGGACAGAGGTACTGCTGTCGTTGTCTATGGGGATATCTGCGGTATCAGAGGCACTGCTGTCCGCAGTCATCGTGGCCTCGTCGTTTCCACTGCTATCTGCAGTACCGGACATACTGCTGTCCGCCGCCGTCGCTGCGGTGCCAGGCTCATTGCCGCCAGCGGGGATATCTGCGGTGCCAGGCTCATCGCCGCCAGCGGGGATACCTGCGGTATCAGAGGCGCTGCTGTCCGCCGCCGCGGTGCCAGGTCCGTCGCTGTCTGGGGTATCAGAGCTGTTGCTATCCACCGCTGTGGCAGTGTCAGGGCTGTTGTTGTCGGCAGAGGTATCGGTGACATTGTATGGAGAGCTGTCTGCGGCTATTTCAGCAGTGTCAGATGCGCCGTTGTCCGCGGGGATGTCTGCGGTATCGGGCGTCGGATGCGTTGTCAGGATGTCTTCGGGGAAGTCTTCCTCCAACTGCCCTTTGATCAGGTCTGCCACGGGATCATCTTCACTGTTCCCGGTGGAGATGATCGAGATGTTGGGCATTTCCTCCTCGGGCCGTATCTGCCCAAAAGATTCCAAAGGTGTGGGAGTCTCCTCTGCGGAGATCTCTTTTTCAGCTGTGCCGGCAGGCTCTTTTGTTTCTTCTGTCTCTTTCTCTTTTTCGGGTGTCTCCGGTACAGGTTCTTCACCTGCCAGAAGGTGCAGCACATGTGATGTCTTATTGCTTTTTCTCGCCATAGGTCAATCTCCTGTATTAAAAATGTATATCCGATGCGATCTCTTCAATGAATTTACGATAATCCAGAGATGGGTTGGATTTTGGGGCGTAGTCGAAGACACTCTCTCCGTGGGCGGGCGCTTCTGCCACAGTCACACTGTTGCGGATCTGTGTCTCAAATACTTTCGTTCCCATCTGACGGGCGATGTTCTCCGTCATCTCTTTTACCTCGCGGGCCAGGACTGTCCGTCCGTTGAATTTGGTCAGCAGGATCCCCAGCACATTCAGATCCGGGTTGAAGGAGGATTTTACCGAATCGATGGTCTCTTTGATCTGGGTGACGGCCAAAAGGCTTAAGATCTCCGGGACCATGGGGATGATCAGATGATCCGCCACGGTGTATGCGTTCACAGTCAGGACGTTCAGGGCCGGAGGGGTGTCGATCACGATATAATCATAAAGATCCTTGACGGGCTCCAGAGCATTTTTTAGCATGGATTCCCTGCCCGCCCCGGTAAATTCCAGCTCTGCCCGGCTCAGTAAGATATTGGAGGTGATCACATCACAGTATTCGGTGGGCTGTATGGCATCCTGCAGGGGCGTCTCTCCTTTTAAAACTTCATAGATGGTACTGCTGTTTTCGATGTCCAGCCCCAGACTGAACCCCAGATTGCCCTGTGGATCCAGGTCAATGGCCAGGACCTTGGTGTTCCGGCGTTCGACCAGGCTGCAGGCGATCGCAGAAGTTGTGGTAGTCTTACCGACCCCGCCCTTTTGATTGGTAAGTACGATGTTCGTTGACAAGATGAATCCTCCGTTTCGTATATTCACTGCCGTCTGAGGGAAAGATCCTCATCTAAAATGTCTGTGTACAGCTTAGCGGCAATGTAAATTCGTTTTTCACTATTAATTAAGTATACTATATGTCGATAAATAAGTATAGATAAAAATTTGAGAAAAATATCGAAATCAGTCTGTCCCGGCGCGGGTACTCCTGTCTGGGGAGGCTGAATGGGAACTTGGATGTATATGTTCAGGAGAGGAGTTGCATACTATGGCATCAATCGGAAGTTTATCAAGCAGTACCAGCAGTCTGGTATCCGGAGGAGGCGGCCTGCATGGATACGGCGGACTGGCCAGTGGTCTGGATCGGGATACGCTGATCGAGTCCATGACTTACGGCACCCGGGCAAAGATCGCAAAACAGCAGCAGAAGAAACAGACATACCAGTGGAAACAGGATGCGTACCGCTCCGTGACAGATAAATTGGTGGCTTTGTCTTCAAAATACATGGATTATACCAATCCCACGTCGAATCTGTCAAATTCCAGCTTGTTCAGCAGGACGAATATCATCGCCAATGGGAAAAATGCTTCGAAGGTCAGTGTGACGGCTTCGGGGTCGAATGCGGCGGATTCCTTGACGATCCTGGGCGTGAAGCAGATGGCGAAGAATGCTTCGGCGACCAGCAGCAGTTCAGTATCGGATACTAAGCTGACAACCGGTGACATCAATTTTGCAGAAGAAACAGTAAGTGTTTTCCAGGATCAGTCACTGAAGATCAAAGTGGATGGAACGACATATACCGTTAATATTGGAGAGATTGCGGATCCTACAGACCAGGCGGGTGTTATTGAACAGCTGAATAAAGCACTGGCAAATGTAAAAGTAGGAGAAAAGGGGAATTTAGGGCAGTATGTGAAGTTTGGTGCAAGCGGCGATGGGATCGGTCTGGCAAAGACTCCAGAATATGAGGGGAAAGTTGTTTTAACAGGCGGTTCTGATAAGCTGTTTGAAAGCTTTGGGATACAGAAAAAAGATGATGGAACAAATGAAGAATGGATGATCGGTTCCAGTTTCGATAATATTTCTACAAAAAACGGGATATCTGAAACGGTTAGTTTTAAAGATCGGATAGCCGGACAGAGCCTGACGTTCAGTTATAATGGGAAGCAGATCACCATCAAAATGCCAGATGCATCCAAGCTGGCGGATCCAACGGATCCAGACGCAGAGGAGAAGAATAAAAAAGCGGTTTTGACTGCGTTGCAGGATGGCTTTGATAAAGCAGTTGGAAAAGGCAGAGTCAAAGTAGATACGTCGGGCGATAAATTCACATTTGAGACAACACTGCCAGACGGCGGCGCTGATAAAACATCCATCCTGACATTGGATTACGGTAGTTCAGGTATGGTGGGAGAGCACAGAGCATTCCATGTACTGGCGGGGGAAAATAATAAACTGAATCTGAATGCAAAGCTTAAAGATTCGGGTCTCCTGGCAGGGGCGATCCCCTCAGTTCCGACGACCATGGACATCAACGGCGCAAAAATCGAGATCACTGCTGATGATACCATCAATAGTATCATGGATAAGATCAATAAGAATGCAGATGCGGGCGTGAAGATCTCTTATCTCCAGAATTCGGGCAAGTTCACCATTGCATCCACGGTTGAGGGAGCCAGCGGGAAGTTAGGACTTGATGAGACGGCGAAGAAATTATTTGGTGTTACGGATGCTGACATTGAGGCGGGAAAAGGCCAGGATGCCATTGTCACTGTACAATATGCAGGTTCTTCAGAACAGATCAATCTGGTCAGGAGTTCGAATACCTTCACACAGGATGGGCTGAACATTACAGTTAAAGGCGAATTTGGCGTATATGAAAATAAGGCTGGGGTTAGCGCTGCAGATGATAAAATAGATATCAAAGCGAATGCGGAAGCAGGCAATGAGATCACTTTCGAATCCAAAGCCAACGTAGACAGTCTCCTCACAAACATCAAAGACATGGTCAACGCCTACAACGAGATCGTAGACCTGGTCAACAGTCTGGTATCCACGAAACCCGACCGGGATTACGCACCGCTGACGGATGATCAGAAAGAGGAGATGTCCGAAGAACAGATAGAGAAGTGGGAGAAGAAAGCAAAAGAGGGCATCCTCTTCGGCGACGACCTGCTCCGCAACTTATCCAGCGATCTGCGTTTTGTGGCGGGCGGTTCCCTGATGAACCAGCTGGAAGCCATCGGTATCTCAGAGGTTACCGGGTATCAGTCAAATGGTAAATTGACGATCGACGAGAATAAGTTAAAGAATGCCCTGGAATCAGAACCGGACAAAGTAGCCAGGTTATTTACGGATACCAAGACCGGATTGATGACAAACATGAAGAAGGTCACCGATTCCTATGCCAAGACCTGGGGAACAAAAGGTAGTCTGATCGCACGTGCGGGTTCTGAAGCTGCCGCGATGAGTTTGACAGACAACGAACTGTACACATCCATGAAGGATATCGACGATATCATCAAACAGCTCCAAACACGGTTAAAGAGTGAACAGGATCGTTATATTGCCCAGTTCACCAGACTGGAGACAGTGATCGCACAGATGAACAGCCAGAGCAGTTACTTAAGTTCCATGTCAGGCGGATATTAAACTTTCTATGCGCCCGGCGTCGGACATACTGCCTCATATAAATATCCGGCGGGCGCATTTGGCATCCCTGGACAATGCCGCCCATCCGGCGGCGGATCTATATAGGAAAAGTCACAGATTAAGGAGAGAAAAAATGCGTGCAAGCGGTTACCAACAGTATAAGAATCAGTCAGTGAGTACCATGACGCAAGGTGAGATGCTGCTCCTGCTTTTCGATGAACTGGTAAAGAGGATAACCAGGGCAGAGCTGGCGCTCAAGGATCAGAATGTAGAGATCTTTGACCAGTCCATCAACCGGGCTGCGGAGATCATAAAATATTTGAAACGCACATTGAACCGGGAATATGCTATCAGTGCTCAGCTAAGGGCTCTCTATGACTTCTTTATATACGAGTTGAGCCGCGTAAAAGCCAGCAGGCGGCAGGAGATCCTGGACGAAGTCAAACCATTGATCGAGGATCTGCGCGACGCGTTCCGCCAGGCCGAGAAAAGATCGAACCGATGAAGAGCATACAAGCAGGAGACAGATATGGATGAACAGGGAATTTTTGTAGAGATCATGAAAAAACTGCAAAAGAAGTACGGGAGCATGAACGAGATCTTTAAGACCACCCAGGAGATGCAGGATGCTCTGGCGCGGGATGATCGGGTATCCCTTGAGATGTTGATCAAGATGCGGCAGGATGAGATCGATCGTGCAGTCGATTGTGACCGGGATATCCAGTATCTGTTGTCTGTACTTGCGCCGGAGAGGCGGGAGCAGGTGCGGGATTGGCTCAATCACGGGACGGCGAAAGAACAGGATGGTTTTGAAGCTGTCAAGATCGGTGAGATCGCAGAATCCATCCGGAAGGTGCTGGAGCGGACGATCCAGGTAGACAGCCGGATGAGCCAGCGTGTGGCCGGGAAAGATTCTTTTTATAAATAAATAAAAGAGTGCTGTCAGGGGATGTCCTTGGCAGCATTTTTGTTTCCGGTTGCGTTTTGGATCTGTTTAGGTTATGATTGAAAGAAAGATATAAAGGTAGGATGGACATGCTTTCAATATTTTTCGGGGATATGCCGGAGGCAGTTTATGATCCGGTGGTTTTTTTTAAGAACACGTATACCGATGAATGGATCACAGATGGATTATCCAGAGAAATGATCCGGGATGTGGACGGATCAGAAGTTCTTGGGCCGCGGGTGATCGACAGCCCTGTCTTTGGCGGGATTTCTCCCAGAGAATTGTCAGGGGGCGTTAAGACACTGATCGCGATCTACCAGGTTACAGAGAGGATCTTTAACGCCTCTGCATGCGGTGATAATTGTGCCAAGTGGTTGTTGAAGATCGGGCAGATACAGGATGTGACCATTAATCTGCGCCACCTGATGGATTTTGGAGAAGGAGAGTTTATTGTAAAGATTTTAAATACGGATCAGATTGTCCACAACATGTATGAAATGATCACGGTTGCGGGGATGATCGTCCGATAGGAGTGGGATGGATGAAAGGAAGCTATAGGATCACTGTCTCAAATGCGAAGGTACGATATGATTTTACGATCCGAAGGAACATAACCATTATCAAGGGGGATAGTGCCACAGGAAAGACAACCCTGGTGGAAATGATCCGGGAATACGATGAGTCTGGGGAGGATAGCGGTGTCACCCTTCAGTGTGAAAAAAATTGTCGGGTGCTTGCGGGGAAGGATTGGAAACTGCTCCTTTCTGCGATGCATGAAACAATCGTGTTTATCGATGAGGAAAATGTATTTCTGCCGACAAAAGATTTTGCGGAGGCTGTCCGTGAATCGGATAATCACTATGTGATCGTAACGAGGGAGGGGCTTCCTAATCTGCCTTATAGTGTGGAAGAAATATATGGGATCCGGGAATCTGGAAAATATGCATCGCTCAAACAGGTGTACAATGAATTCTATCGTATTTATGGAAGGACGGATCATAAGAAAAGAGTAAAACCGGAGTGTGTGATCGTAGAAGATTCGAATGCAGGGTATGGATTTTTTGCCAGTTTGGGTCAAAAGGGCGGATATCCAGTGATCAGTGCGGGCGGAAAATCAAATATTTTTAGGGAAATACTGAAAAATCCTGGTCAGAATATGCTCATCATCGCGGATGGAGCTGCTTTTGGTCCGGAGATGGACCGGGTGATGAAACTGATCCGGCAAAGAGAAGGGGCGGTTTTGTACCTGCCGGAATCTTTTGAATGGCTGATCCTAAAGTCGGGGGTTGTGACAGGTCACGATCTGCGTGAGATTTTAGAAAATCCGGGGAAGTATATCGAGGGTCAGGAGTATTTCAGTTGGGAGAGATTTTTCACAGATTTACTGATGATGCTCACAAAAGATACCTATCTGCAGTATACGAAACGAAAGTTGAACAAGAGTTATTTAAACAAAGAGATTTCAGCAAAGATCGCTGAACAGATGGAGGATATAGACTTGTGATCGAAGGATCCGGAGGGAGGTTGGCAGGCGAACAGTCTCCACCTGCCTTTTTGGATCATTAGAGCGTGTCTTAAAAGTCCTTCCCCTCCAGCATATAATAAGACATCAGCAGCCGCAGCCTCTCCCTGGGATCATCCAGGTCGACCCCGGTGATCTTCTGGATCCGTTTCAGCCGATAGGAGAGAGTGCTCCGGTGGATGAACAATTCCGTAGCGGTCTGGAGAAGATTGCGTTCCAGGCGCAGGAACACGCGCAGAGTCTGATAGAGTTCGGTATTGTTTTCTTTATCATAATCCTGTAGTTTATAGAGGGCGGACATGCACAAGAGCTGTATGGGCACGTCTTTGATCGCGCAGTCGATCATATATTCCAGCATGTAGTCCTCGAAATAATGATACCAGTACATACTGTCGCTCATCCGCCCCAGCTCCAGGGCAGTGCGGGCCTGGTGGTAGCCTTTGGGGAGGAGCATGAAATTATCGATCGCTGTGCTGACCCCGATCTTCAGCAGTCCCTCCCGCAATATGATCGCCAGTTCCCGCAGTATCTTCTGTGGAGTTGTATTTCCATATGAAAGATTCACGATGGCAACGATACTGTTGTCATAGAGAAATGTGTGCCCGGAGGAGAGCTGGGCGCCGATCTGTCCCAGCGTTGCCGAGTAAGAGTGGAGGGTGAAATCTTTCTGCTCGGTTATGATCTTCAGGCACAGGTACTGGTCGTGGAGATTCCAGTTGAGCAGATGGAGATAGTTTAAGATCTGTTGTTCATCCTGGATCTTTTCAGCGAGTAAGTCGGAGAAAAACTGTTCCATCTCATTTTTCATGCTCATCCAAAATAATTCTTTTGTCTGGATGCACATCTCGATCAGTTTGCCCAGATATTTCAGCGCATAGAGATCCCCGGGCTTGAAGGTATCCGAGATCTCGTCGATCAGGATGCGGCCCTCGTATTTTTCCTGGCACCAGAGGTTGACATATAAGATCCGGTAGCCGCGCTGGTCTGCGGAAAAGATGACAGGTTCTTTTTTACTCAGTCCCTCCAGGTATTCCATGTCCAGTTTGAAATCATTGATCGTGGACATGGGGACCATCTTGCGCCCGGTCCGCGGATCCGTCTCCCAGTACAGCATCCTGTGGATATGTTTTGGGCAGGACAGCACGAAAAAACTTGCGTCGTGGATGAACATGGGGTTGCGGAAGATCTTCATGCTGGCCAGCAGGACTTCGTCCAGCGGCTTCTCGCTGTTCAATGCTTTCTGCAGATCCCAGTCCCATTTTTTATATTTCTCAAAAGTTTCCTGGACCACGTCAAAGACTTCCAGGAAGTCCCACTGTCCCATGATCTCTATGATCGGGCTCTGTTCCGGGAACAGGTGTGTGTCGGTGCGGCCTAAGATGATGAACGGGATCCCTGTGTACTCTGAGAAACTTTCATCGACTTGGCCGCTTGATATGAGGTAGACGTACTCTGGGCATAATTTTCTGTTTTTTGAAAAGATCTTTATCCCATGCAGCCGACAGGAATCCCCTGCGGAATAGAACTCCATCTGTCTGTGTGTGGCGTCTATCTCTTCCAGCGCATCTGCAATGATCTGCATGTTCAGTCGGAATCCCAGGGTAAATCCCGTATCATTCGTAAATTGAGCTGTCATGCCATCCCTCCGTATTTTGCTGTTGATCCTATACATATGCCCGTGAGCCAGAGGATCTGCCAGCTGGCTTCCGGCAATTTCAGGGAAAAAGCAGATCATCTGGCAGATAAATATGCTCACGAGTATAAGGACAGGATAGGACACTGTATCGCCCCATCCTGTCCTGGTATTTATATTTTCAAAAAGATCAGATCCCGTAGGTCTCTTTGTTATAGCGGTCGATCTCGTCTGCGATAAACTTGTCTGTCTGCGGGTAGATGGTCCCGGAGAGGCCATAGGTCATGCAGGGGATGAAGTGTCCGCCTGGGCCGTAGGTCTCGCACACGTGGCGCACGTTGGCGCGGATCTCTTCTTCTGTGGCGTCTGCCCGGTCGATGGTGGCGTCCACGCCGCCCATGAGCGTCATCCGGCCGTCCAGCTGTTTCTGGAGTTTTACGATGTCGTTTTCCGGCAGTACGCCCTGCCAGATGTCGATGCCTAAGTCCACCATATCCTCGATGATCGGTTCACAGAAGGAATCCGCATGGTGTATGACGATCACACCGTGTTCTTTCATGTAACCGTAGATCCTCTTGTAGTGGTCTTTGAAGAATTCCCGCCAGGTATCCGGCTGCATGAAGAGGCTTGTCTTGGTGCCCCAGTCATCGTGGGATAAGATCACATCCGGTTTGAGGTTGTCCACCAGTAATTTTGCATAGGTAAAACGGTATTCTGCGATGGCTTCCAACAGTTCGGCCATACATTCCGGCTCCATCAGCAGGTTTGCCAGGGTGTCCTCAAATCCCATGAGAAAATGCGCCTGCTCAAATATGCCGGTGCCCATGAAGCCCATGACCAGTTTTTCAGAACGGTCCACGGCGGCAGCAGAAGCCAGGGCGTCTTCCCATCCGTCGCTGCAGTTGGCGACCAGATCCGGTACTTTGACATATTTTTTCCACTCGGTGATGTCCGGGCATACTTTCAGCTCTTCGGTCACGTGAGGCATGGGACCCGGCGCGTCTTCCGGATAGAGGATCTGGGTGCCCCAACGGTCGTAGGATGTGGTGCCTTTGACACGGTTGCCCCTTGTATAGACGCTCAAAGGGTCATTCATGATCGGCACAAATGGCTGATACTGGTTGACGAGACGGTCCGGTTTTCCGTCTTTTTTGAGAGTTTCCAATAAATTTTCTTTTGCTGTGAGCATGTCTATCCCTCCATTTCCATATATTTCATTCTGCTGTAACGATAGAGTTCTTCGGCCAGGTTGACGGCCCGGTCTGTTTTTTCATCCCGCAGGCGGCAGGCGAAACGTCCGGTCATAGCCAGGTCGTCTACCCGTTTGTGGATATCGGCCACCGCGTCTTCATCGCTCATATCGGCTGGGATGATGTACAGTGTACACTGGGCAAGGTCTTTGCCGTATGTCTCCATGATCGCTTTTTTGTCATTGGCGGTATCCTGTCCCTCCCATGCGTCAAAGCCGGCCTGGATGATCAGCGGCATCAGCTTACTGATACATCCGCAGGAGTGGAGACAGATGTACATCCCCATGTCGTGGGCGGCTTTTGTGATCTTCTGGTACTGGGGCAGGAACAATTCCTCGTAGATATCCGGTGAGAAGAATGTGTTGATCTGTGTCCCCATGTCATCATGGAATAGGATCATGTCCGCATGGTATACGTCTCTGGCGATCTTGATCAGTTCGATGTGCCAGTCCACCAATTTATCATAAAAAGCTGTCAGTTCTTCCGGTTCTTCCAAAAGGGCGCAGAAGGCATCTTCAAATGTGATCAGGTCGGCTGTCCGTTCAAAAAGACCGTTGACGATCACAAAGTAAGACAGGCGGTCTTCGGCGATCCTGCCCTTATAATTTTCCTCGTAATCCTTCTGCCAGTCGATGGCGGAGAGGTCCGGCCAATCCAGTTCCTCTCTCCATTTGGTGATATCGGAGAGCCTCCGGGTGCCTGGCTTGACCATAGCGGCTTTGGAGAGAGGTTCGTATTCCCATTCAATGCCGAACCAGTCGATCCCGCCGAAGTTCCTGGCGCGGGCGTCCGGCATGACCAGAGGCTGGATCGCGTTGTTGTCCAGGGTCTGGTTTGGGACCCATAAGGGCTTTTTGCCCTCCAGCATCCGGATCATGTTCTCTTTTGGTGTGATGGGGTAGTTGTATCGGGGAACGATGCAGTCCGGTGCGCCGTAGATCCCGGGCATGCTGTATTCGCCGATGATCTCAAGTTCTTTGTTATCAAATCCTGCCATTTATAGCCATGTCCTTTCTATCAATAAACTTATCCGTTCTGTGCCCGCTGGGCGATCTCTGCCTGGTACTGTTCCACTTTATCCTTGGTGATCCTAAAGCCCACCAGCAAGAGCACAGCGGCGATGATCAGCGCGCAGGCCGGTATGATCATGAATGCCATACAGATCCCTTTCTTCAGTCCTTCTGTGGCCGCTGCAGGGTCGATGGACGGGTCAAAAGCGGCAAGCGCCAGACAGGCGGAGATGATGATACCCCTGGTCATAACGCCCACCTTTAAGGGCACGTTCTGCAGACCGCTGATCCAGCCGGTGGCATTTTTCCCGGTCTTCCATTCAGAATAGATGATCGTATCCGCGTAGAGGGCCGGTGTACAGGCATACGCGATGCCGTATCCGAACTGAGCGGCAGACATCAGCACGATGACCATTGTCACGTTGGAGTAGGTGAAGTTGCCTATGATCAATATAACGGCCATGGCAAAAAATGTAAAGATGGTGGTGGTCCGTGTGGAAAGTTTTTTCGCCATATTCTTTGCCAGGTAGGAGCCTACAACACACAAGATGTTGGAGATCAGGATGTAGGTCGCCAGCAGTTTTTCATTCTGTGCAACATATGTAAAATAGTAAATAGCGACGCCGGAACATACGAAGTTGAACATCCATTTCGCCAGGTCCGCCAGCATCAGGGTCATCAGAGGCGGATTCTGCAGCAGAGCTTTGAGCAGGTCACCGCCGGAAGTCTTGGTGGTGTCTTTTTTCGCTGCGGCGGAAGTATCCACTTCCACTTCCTCATATCCGTCAAACATCTTGAAATGTGCAAAATATAATACAGCCATCACACAGCCCAAGACGAAAGCGGTGGCGCCGTACTGGCTCTTTTCACCGATCATGCCCGCGAACAGCGCTGCAAGAGGCGGTCCTACATAGGAGAAGATGACCTTTGAAAAATTCGCCCATGCCGCCCTTGTGGAGGAGAGCTGCGCCCGGTCATCCGGCGTCTTGCCCGCCACGGAGATCATGGATACGTTGGCCACATACGGGAAGTTCCATACAACGTGGCTCAATACGGCCGCTGCGATGATGACGACAACGGACAGAGGTCCGTCCCCGATCTTCAGGAACTGGAATGCGTATAAAAACGGCACCAGCCAGGGCAGTAAGACGAGCCAGGAGCGGTAGCGGCCCCATTTCTTCGGTTTGATACTGTTTAAGACTGCGCCGTACATCCAGGATAGGCACGCGTCGATAGCGCTGGCGACCGTGGTGATGAATGATACGGTCCCCATACCGAATTGGGCCAGGTTCGTCAGGAAAAAGTTGAAGTAATAACTCTCTACGTTGGTCATCAGGGTAAATCCACAGTCACCCACACCGTAAAACAGCTTCAGCGCTTTACTCAGACCTTTTGGTTCTTTTTTGTTGTTTGTGTCACTCAAATGATATTTCCCCCTCTCTCATACAGATTGTACAATCTTTAGGAACTGTGATTAATCTGAAAATAATTATAGATCAAAGGGATTTTACCGTAAATCCGCACAATGACCTTATTTTTTATTTCTGATCCCGCCATTTTGTACAGGGTGTTTGGCATACTTGCCAAAAGGATATATCCAGGGATTTTTTGTTCTTGTAAGTGGAGGGGAGTTCTTATATACTGTATCCATGTATATTTTATATTAAAGAAATGAGGTGACAAAAGATGTACAGACATTTAGATGCCCCGATCCCGGACGTGGATACATATCTGCGGCGGCTTGAGACAGAGCGGGGTGAGGATCTGGACAAAGACTATCTGGATACCCTGATCTATGCCCATCAGTGCAAGATCATATTTGAGAATCTGGATGTTTATGGATCCTACAAGCCCCATGAACCCATATCCCTGGGGATCGAGGATATCTTCCAAAAGATCATCAGGCAGGAGCGGGGCGGCTACTGTTTTGAGCTGAATGCCCTGTTCACACAGCTTTTAAAGGATCTGGGCTATGCGGCGTATCCCTGTATGTGCAGGATCGTCCGCGGCAAGGATCATACCCCTCCGATCCTGCACAGGGGGATCATCGTCAAGCTGGATCAGGGGCTGTATTTTTGTGATGTGGGGTATGGCGGGCCCATGCCGTCCGGCGCGGTGTTGATCCAGGATGGGCACAGCGAGCATCTTCACGGGAGTACATTTTACATAAGAAAGAAGGACGACTATTGGTGGATATTGGGGCGCATCACATCCTCCGGTACATATGAAGATGTCCTGGAATTTAACACCATGCCCCAGGAAAATGTGGATTTTATCACGATGAATGAGTATTGTTCAAAGAGCGAGGAGTCGGTCTTTACCCAGAAATATTTCCTGAATGTCCGCACGCCCGCGGGGAGCAAGAGTATCCTGGGGGATGTGTTTACCTGTGTGGAACACGGGCAGACAAAGCAGGAGTCGATCACATCACAGGAGCAGTTCGAGCAGATATTGGAAGAGCACTTTCATCTGACAAAGAGGTAAAAAGAGAGATAAAAGTCACAGGGACGGGTGATGTGACAAATGTCATCGAAATTTGATTACAAAATATAGGTGATTTTCAAGGACTTTTGCGTTAAAATAGAGACTGTAAACAAGTAGTCATAAGATCTTAGATTTTAAAAGGGAGGAAGTAAGATCATGAAAAGAAAAGTTTTGGCAGCGTTACTCTGTTTATCCATGGCAGGGACATTACTGATGGGATGCGGCGGCGGAAGTTCTGATAGCGGTTCATCCGATGCACAGGAGACAACAGAGGCTGCGGAAGACACAGTTGACGATGCGGCAGATGGAGCAGACGAAGCCGATGATGCGGCCGCGGCTGATGATGCAGAAGAGGGCGACGATGCAGGAGAAGAGAGCTCTGGCGGCCCCTACACATTCGGATACACCTGTATGGACGGGACAAACCCATTCTTCGTAACAATCGAGGATGCGATCCGTACAGCAGTTGAGGAAAAAGGCGACAAATTGATCTCCACAGACCCGGCCAACGATGTATCTCTCCAGATCACACAGATCGAGGATATGATCGCACAGGGCATGGACGGTATCTTCTTAAATCCAGCAGAAGCAGAAGGTATCCTTCCGGCATTGGATGCACTCAAAGAAGCAGATGTGCCCATCGTAAACTTTGACACAGAAGTTGCAGACCTTTCTTATGTAGCTACCTATGCAGGATCTGATAACTACAATGCAGGTAAAGTCTGCGGCGAAGACCTGGTAGCAAAATGCCCGGACGGCGGCCCGATCATCGTATTGGATTCCCCGACCATGAACTCCGTAGTAGACAGGACAAACGGTTTCCTGGATGCGATCGAAGGAAAAGGCTTTGACATCGTTGCGCAGCAGGATGCAAAAGGTAACTTGGAAGTATCTATGGGCATCGCAGAAGACCTCTTACAGGCACACAGCGACGTGGTTGCGATCTTTGGCGGCAATGACCCGACAGCATTGGGTGCACTGGCAGCGGCAAACGCAGCAGGCTTAACAGACTGCAAGATCTACGGCGTGGACGGTTCCCCAGACATCAAGTCTGAGCTGGCTTCCGGCGAATCCCTGATCGAAGGTACAGGCGCGCAGTCACCGGTATCCATCGCGGAGACTTCTGTAGACCTGATGTATAAGATCATGGCAGGGGAAGAAGTGGACGACAGATATCCTGTTGAGACATTCCTGATCAATGCTGACAACGTAGAAGAATATGGCACAGACGGATGGCAGTAAGAAACAAATGGCGTAAACTGTCCAGTTTCTAAGATCGTGGACTGCTGGATGGTTATCCAATAGCTTTTTTAAGGGGCTGCCCCAAAAGCCGCATAGAAAGACAGGCTTTTGGGGCATGTTCCATGTTTGGAGCAGCAAGGAACTGTTAATGAGACTTTAAGTGGGTGATGATTTGAGTGAACAGGTTTTGTTAAAAATGGAGCATATACATAAAAGATTTCCCGGTGTATATGCGTTAAATGATGTCAGCTATGAATTGAGGGCCGGCGAAGTCCACGCGCTCCTGGGAGAAAATGGGGCCGGAAAGTCCACATTGATCAAGGTGCTGGGTGGGATCTATCATCCGGAAGAAGGGGAGATAACCATTGAGGGAAAGAAAGTGACCATAGGCGGCGTGCGCGATGCCCAGGACAACGGGATCGCCATCATACACCAGGAACTGGTCCTGGTCCCGCACATGACCGTGGCCGAGAATATCTTCCTTGGACGGGAACATGGCAGCGGTGTATTGATCGACCGTAAGAAAATGACGGAGGAGGCGCAGGCATTGCTTGACGCCCAGGAAATAAATGTAGATGCAAATGCCCTGATCAAGGATCTGACCATCGCGCAGCAGCAGATGGTGGAGATCGTAAAGGCAATCTCCTATAATTCCAAGATCCTGGTCATGGATGAGCCCACATCTTCGATCTCAGATAAAGAGGTGGCGTTCCTCTTCGAGACCATGCGCAAATTGACAGCCAAGGGCGTGGGGATCGTCTACATCTCCCATAAGATGAGCGAGCTGGAGGAGATCTGCGACCGTGTGACGATCATGCGTGACGGCCAGTACGTGGGGACGAAAGTCGTCAAAGAGACGACGAAGGACGATCTGATCGCCATGATGGTAGGCCGTGAGCTGACGAATTACTATACAAGGGACTATCAGGAAGCGGGAGAGACATTGCTCAGGTGCGACAACATCTCCGACGGGAAGATGGTCCAGGATGCCAGCTTCGAGCTGAAAAAAGGCGAGATCGTTGGGTTTGCCGGACTGGTGGGCGCAGGGCGCAGCGAGACGATGAAATGCATCTTCGGCCTGACAAAAGGCTCCAAAGGGGACGTGTATGTGGAGGGAAAGAAAGTCAATATCCAAAGCCCCATCGATGCTTTAAAATACGGCATCGCTCTCGTCCCCGAGGACAGGAAGCTGGAGGGTCTGTACCATGTGCAGAGCGTGCGGTTTAACTCCACCATAGAAGTGCTGGAACAATTTATCCACGGCATCGCCGTAGACGGCAAGAAGGAAGTGGATATCACTCAGAAATACATTGACATGATGAGCACGAAGACCCCCACACAGGAGCAGGCCATCGGGAATCTCTCCGGTGGGAACCAGCAGAAGGTGATGATCGGACGCTGGCTGGCCACAGATCCGAAGATCCTGATCTTGGATGAGCCCACCCGCGGTGTGGACGTAGGGGCAAAATCCGAGATCTATGCGATCATGAACCAGTTGGTAAAAGAGGGCATGTCGATCATCATGATCTCATCGGAACTGCCGGAGATCATCAATATGAGTGACCGGGTGTACGTGATGGCGGAAGGCCGTGTGGCCGGCTGTCTGGACCACGCAGAGGTGACCCAGGAATCGATCATGCAGTTGGCAGCGAATTAAGATAGTAAAGGTACAAGGATCAAGGAGGGGAAGAAATGGCTCAAGAAGCAGCAAAAAAAGCGAGCTCGAATAAAGTGGCAGCTTTTCTGAAAGAAAACATGGGCATCATCGGCGCACTGCTGGTATTGTGCGTGTTCCTGGCGGTATTTCCGGCGACAAGCGGATCATTTTTGACTTCAAAAAATATTTTCAACGTATTGCGTCAGATCTCGACCAATATGTTTCTGGCCTGTGGTATGACCATGGTCATCATCTTAGGCGGCATCGACCTTTCAGTGGGTTCGATCATCGCCCTGTCGGGTGTGCTGGCGGCAGGCTGTGTGTCACGTTATAACCTGCCGATCGCGATCGCTCTGATCGTGGGCGTGCTGATCGGTCTTGTGATCGGTGTGTTCAACGGTTTTGTGATCAGCAGCACCACGATCCCGCCATTCATCGTGACTCTGGCGACGATGAACATCGCCCGTGGTCTGGCGAAAGTCTACACAGGCGGTTCTCCGGTGCGTGTCGTGACAAAGGAGTGGCAGTTCATCGGCGCCGGGTATGTGGGATTCGTCCCAGTGCCGGTCATCCTGATGATCATCGTTTTGATCATCACAGCGCTGATCATGAACAAAACGAAGATGGGCCGCCATATCTACGCAGTGGGTGGAAATGCCCAGGCGGCAGTCTTTTCCGGTATCAAAGTCTCAAGGGTAAAATTCTTCGTACATGCGTTCTCAGGCGTGATGGCGGGTCTTGCCGGTATCGTGTTGGCTTCCCGTATGTACTCTGGACAGCCCACCGCAGGTGAAGGCGCGGAGATGGACGCGATCGCGGCGGTCGTTGTGGGCGGTACGTCCATGGCCGGTGGTTCCGGTAAGATCGGCGGTACGATCATCGGTGCGCTGATCATCGGTATCCTGAACAATGGTCTGAACCTGCTCAACGTAAACTCGTTTTGGCAGGATGTGGTCAAGGGTATCGTGATCTTGCTTGCTGTGTTCATCGATTATGTGAAAAATACAAAATCAAAAGCATAGGAAAGATACACAAAAAAGTATCACAACGGCAGAGCCTGACGGAAGGTTTTGCCGTTTTTTTGGTTTACTTAGATCTTTTATAGGTGTATAATTTAGATAAATAACAGGAGAGGACGGCGGGATATCCGGATCATCTGCATACTGGAAAGATCTGGATGAGGCCGCGCCATGTATGCATGTTTTCGGGTGTGCGATCGATCACCAGCATTTTGAGAAGAGAGAATAGTCAGATTGAAGAAAAAAAGATTTTTCATACAGGCCCTGGCCCTGTTTATGGTGTCAGCGGTCTTGGCTGGCGGGATCGCCTATCACAGGGGGCACCGGGCCGCAGGCGCAGACAGCCATAAACCTTTAAAATTCGGCGCCACCTACATGACCATGAACAATCCCTATTTCACAGCCCTAAACGAGAGCATCCGGGAGGAAGTGGAAGCCAACGGGGACATCCTGATCACCCGCGACCCGGCCCAGGATCAGGAGCGGCAGAACGCCCAGATCCAGGAGATGCTGGACGAGGGCGTGGCCGGGATATTCGTCAACCCGGTGGACTGGGTGGAGATCACACCGGCCCTGCAGGCTTGCCAGGAGGCTGAGGTCCCTGTGTTCAACGTGGACACGGATGTAAAGGACACCCAGTATGTGGCGACGGTGATCCAGTCGGACAACTATCAGGCCGGGGTACAGTGTGCCAGAGACCTGATGGCAAAGAGGGATTCTGCCCGGATCGTGGTCATGAACCATTACAATATACGTTCGACTCTGCAGAGGGTGCAGGGATTTATGGACACGATCGAGGGGCATCCGGCGTACCAGGTGGTGGAGGAAAAGTCCACCACCTCGGAATTTGAAGTCTCCATGGAAGTCATGCGGCAGATCCTGGATACAGGCTTAAGATTCGATGTGGTCCTGGGCGGCAACGATCCCACAGCCCTTGGGGCTCTGGCGGCCCTGCAGATGCGCCATGTGGCCGAACGGGTGATGATCTACGGCATCGACGGCTCTCCGGACAGCAAGGCAATGATCCAGCAGGGCTACATGGAGGGCACCAGCGCCCAGAAACCGATCCAGATGGGCCGGATCAGCGCCCAGGCTGCATATGACTATCTGGAAGGAAAAAAGATCGAGAAGGATATCACAGTGGAAGTGACCTTGATCACGCGGGAGAATCTGGAGGAATTTGATGTTGATGGGTGGCAGTGATGTGAAAGCAGGTGCAAAGTCATGTGTTATATTCTGGAAGAGACCATATGAAAACAAAACGGATTGAGATCTCCCTGGTAAAATACCTGATGCTCTTTTTAAACTGGGTGACAGTGACAGCCGTAACAGGCTTTATCCTGGTGACCACGGACATCATCCGGGACTCCTATGTCGCCCGGGATTTCATCGACAGGGTGGAAGCGCTCCCCCGCAGGCCCGGGATGATCTTCGCGGCGTGTGCGCTGCTGATGGGGATCCTCACATGTACATTTATCATGCGTGACATCGTCCATTTTGAGAACGGCAAATTGGAAGCGGGCTCCCTGGTCTTCGACTTTGTGGTCAGCATCGCGATCGTCTCCCTGTTAAACTTCAACTACAACGGCATCCTTCTGTGGGTGTTCGCAAATGTGATCTTTTACACAAAGAACAGCTCCGGACAGTTTGTGTTCATGCTCCTGGCGGTCTTGAGTTTCGTGGGGACGGATTACGGGCTGGTCTCCGTGAACTGCCCGCTGTATGATATACAGGATTACATCGGCTGCTATGAGGCCGGGCAGCAGTCCTATATATTGGGCTTCTACAATGTGCTCATATCCCTGAATATGGTGATCTTCATCATTTTCTGTGTGTTCGTGATCCAGGAGCAGCGGGGGACCATCCAGGAGGTCAATGAGTTATATGGAAAACTCTCCGTGGCCAATGAAGAGCTGCAGCAGGCGAATATCCAGCTGCAGAAATATGCGGATATGAAGGAGAAGATGGGGCAGACCAAGGAGCGGAACCGTTTGGCCCGGGAGATCCACGACACGCTGGGGCATACTCTGACCGGGATCTCGGCGGGGATCGATGCCTGCATCGCGATGATCGAGATCGCGCCGGATAAGACGAAGAGCCAGCTGGAGGTGATCTCCGGTGTGACCCGGGAGGGGATCCAGGAGATCCGGCGGTCCGTGAGCCAGCTCCGTCCAGATGCCCTGGAACGTCTGAGCCTGGAGTCGGCGATCCAAAAGCTGGTAAAGGACACCAACACCCTGGCCAAAACGAAAGTCACCTTCGACTGCCAGGTCCGTCCGCTGTATTTTGGCGAGGATGAGGAGAAGGCGATCTACCGGGTGATCCAGGAGAGCCTGACAAACGCCATGCGCCACGGACAGGCCACCCAGGTGGAGATCCGGATGTGGCGCAGGGACGGGGATGTGCGGCTGACGATCCAGGATAACGGTGTGGGATGCGAGAAGATCAAGCCGGGGTTCGGCACGGAGCATATCAAGGAGCGGATCGCACTGCTCAATGGCACAGTAGTATTTGACGGCAGCCATGGGTTTCTGGTGGATGCCACGATTCCGATCAGATGGGGTGGAGACTATGATCAAGGTATTGATAGCAGATGACCAGGAACTGATCCGGCAGAGTCTGCAGATCGTGTTAGACAGCAGGGAGGAGCTGCAGGTCACGGATGCTGTGGCCAACGGACAGGAAGTGGTGGGCAGCGTGCGCCGGGAGCGGCCGGATGTGATCCTCATGGATATCCGTATGCCCAAGATGGATGGGGTGCAGTGCACGAAGATCATCAAGGATCTGTGCCCGGATGTCAAGATCATCATACTGACAACGTTTGACGACGACGAGTATGTGTACAACGCCCTGAAATATGGAGCCAGCGGGTATCTGTTAAAAGGTGTGTCCATGGACGGCCTGGTGGAGGCGATCGAGACGGTCCACAGCGGCCGGGCCATGATCAACCCGGATATCGCGGCGAAAGTGCTCCGGCTGTTTTCGCAGATGGCCCAGGCCGATCAGGAGCAGCAGCACACGATCCCTGTCAGCGATGAACTGGTGGAAACACTGACCAAGACAGAGTGGAAGATCATCGACCAGGTGGCGAAAGGGTCGTCGAACCGGGAGATCGCGGAGGCGCTGAGCCTTTCCGAGGGGACGGTGCGCAATT
This sequence comes from Clostridia bacterium, assembly GCA_910575625.1. Lineage (GTDB taxonomy): Bacteria > Bacillota > Clostridia > Lachnospirales > Lachnospiraceae > MGBC164599. The sequence goes on along the minus strand of CAJTFD010000001.1, from coordinate 102,656 downwards.
ACCTGAGCACGATCCTCAACAAACTGGATCTGCGGGACCGGACCCAGCTGGCGATCTGGGCCGTGCAGAGCCAGGTGGGAAAACATCCGGATGCAATGTAAAGGAGGACAGGGCATGGGATGGAAAAAGTGGCAGGCCGCGGCCGTGGCCTTTCTGGCGGCGTGCCTGATCCTGGCCGTCGCTCTGGGCAGCAAAAGCGGTGATACGGTCCTGGAATTTGGCATGTTTGCCGGGAGCAACTGGGGCGTGGCAAATGCTGACAGCTGTATCATCATAGACAAGGCCATAGAAAAATTTGAAAAAGCTCATCCGGGGGTGCGCATCCACTATTACAGCGGGATCCCCAAGGACGACTACTCCGAATGGCTGGCCAGGAAGATCCTAAACGGGGAGACACCGGATGTGTTCATGGTCCTGTCCAACGATTTTGACAAGATGGTCTCTCTGGGTGTGCTCGCCAGCCTGGATACCTGGATGGATAAAGATCAAAAGTTCCAGAGATCGGCATTTTTCCAGACTGCATTGGCTTCTGGGGTGCGGGATCAGCAGCAGTATGCCCTGCCCTATGAGACTGTACCTATGCTGATGTTTGTCAACAAGACGCTTTTAAATCAATCCGGATTCGGTGTGCCGGACAGCGACTGGGACTGGGAACAGCTCATGCGCATCTGCAAGCGGATCACCAAAGATACGGACGAGGACGGCCGGGTGGATCAGTTCGGCACCTACAATTACGGCTGGGCGGAGGCGGCGTATTCCAACGGGGGGAAACTCTTTGATGAAAACGGGACGAAGTGCTATATCCATTCCGAGCAGGTGGCCCAGGCGGTGCGGTACGTCAATGAGCTCACCGACTTAAACCAGGGGCAGAAAGTGACCCAGGAGGATTTTGACGGCGGACATGTGGCATTTATGCCTTTATCCTTTGCCGAGTATCGCACCTACAAGACCTATCCCTATAAGATAAAAAAATACAGCACGTTCCAGTGGGACTGCATCACCCTCCCGGCGGGGCCGGAGGGAGATAATATCTCCGAGGTGGACAGTCTGCTGGTGGGGATCAGCAGCCACAGCCATAAGAAACGGCTGGCCTGGGAGTTTTTGAAAACGCTGACCTACGACGAGGAGATCCAGATGGAGATCTTCCGTTATTCCCAGGGGGCTTCGGTATTGCGGGACGTGACGGGCTCCGAGCAGATGGAGGAGATCCTGCGGCGGGATATGGAGGCCAGCGACCGGGTCATCGACCACACCCTGCTGAGCACGGTCATTGAGAAGGGGCGGGATACACCCCGGTTCGACCGGTACGGGGAGGCATTCGCGCTGGCGGAGAGTGAGATCCTGAAGATCTACGAGGAAGAAAAAAATGTGGACAGTTCCCTGAAGATCGCCCGGCGGACCATCGAGCATTTCCTGGCCCAGTGACGGACCGCCGTGTGTGTTGGAGGTGTTTTGTCTTAGAGTTCCCGGCATACCTGGAAGATATAGAATTTTAAATAATAGGACTGGTCTGCGGCCCAGAGGATCGGGTGGTCGCAGGCCTGCGTCCGGAATTCCACCTGGCGCAGACGGCAGTGTGCGCTCCGTGCCGCCTCGCGGATTGTTTTTGCGAACAGTTCCGGATCCATGAAGTGGGAGCAGGAACAGGTGGCGAGGAAACCGCCGTCCCTGACCAGGCGCATCCCGCGCAGGTTGATCTCCCGGTAGCCTTTGACGGCGTTCTTGATGGAATTGCGGGATTTTGTGAAGGCGGGGGGATCTAGGATGACCACATCGTATGTTTCCCCTTGTTTTTCCAGTTGGGGCAGCAGCTCAAAGACATCCGCGCACTGGAAAGAGACCCGGTCCTGGACGCCGTTTAAGCGGGCGTTTTCCTCCGCCTGGAGGCATCCCAGTTCGGAGGCATCCACGCCCAGGACGCTCCTGGCGCCGGCGACAGCGGCATTCAGGGCGAAAGAGCCAGTATGGGTGAAACAGTCCAGCACTTTTGCATCCCTGCAGAGGCGTTGTATGGCCAGACGGTTGTATTTCTGGTCCAGGAAGAATCCGGTCTTCTGGCCGTTCTCCACATCTACCAGGTAGCGGACGCCGTTTTCTGTGATCTCTACTTTTGTGTCAAAGGGTTCGCCGATAAAGCCTTTGACGCGTTCCATCCCCTCCTGCAGCCGGACTTTGGAATCGCTGCGTTCGTAGATGCCGCGGATGTGGATGCCGTCGTCGGCAAGGATTTTTTTCAGGATCGTCAGGATCGTCAGTTTCAGGCGGTCGATGCCCAGGGCCAGGGACTCCACCACCAGCACGTCGGAAAATTTATCCACCACCAGTCCGGGGAGGAGATCCGCTTCGCCGAACAGGAGCCTGCAGCAGCCGGTATCGCAGGTCGCCTTGCGGTAGTCCCAGGCCGCCTGGATGCGTTTTGTGAGAAATGCCTCGTCGATCATATGCTCTTTTCGACGGGACATGAGGCGGATCCGGATCTTGGAGTGGGTGTTGATGAAGCCGTAGCCCATAAAATACCCGTCAAAGTCCTGGACAGATACCAGGTCTCCGTTTTCAAAATTGCCGGTGATCGTGCTGATCTCGTTGTCATATATCCACAGGCCGCCAGCTTTGATGGTGCGGCCTTCTCCCTTTTTCAGTGTGACGGTTGTATGGTACATGAAAATCCCTCCGTTTTCTTTTAGAGCAGTACAGAGTAATGTAGTTATGGAACTGAAAGATCATCTATTCCCCCATGACCTGGAAAACGATCTCCCGGTGACGGCGTTCTGAAAATCCTCTGTGACATCGATCATCCCCATATGGGCCTTTGTATGATGATCTTTTTTTTTCGTATAAATGGCCATAGACAGCTGCCTCCTTAGTAAATCCTGACAATATGTACTTATGTAACTTCCAGTAGTATATCATATTACCTTTGTTATAATCAATGGAGATCCGGCTTATAGCCCAAAGTATTTGCAGGACAGATCTTCTCTGGATCCATTTCCGCAAAGCGACGGGCCAAGCAGCCATGCTTGACTTGCCTGGAACGGCCATACATGGTAAGATAGGAGTCATGGAGGAGGTGCTGTGCGGCATGTATTTTATCGGGATCGACCTGGGCACGACCGGGGTGAAAGCGGTGGTCTTTACAGAGGACGGACGGATCGCGGCTATGGCCTATGAGGCTTATCGGCAGGAGGCTGTGAAGGGAAAACGGGAACTGCGTGCGGAGGCTCTGTGGGAGAGCTGTGAGCGTGTGCTGGCGGCGGCGATGGGGAAATGTCCCGTCCAGGAGGAGGGAGCCCTGTGTGTGTCTTCTTTTGGTGAAGGGTTCGTGTGCCTGGATGGAAATGGGAGAGAGCTCACGCCGGTCATGCTCCTGACGGATGACCGGGGCGCGGAGGAATTTGGACAGGCAGTCCGGGAGCTGGATGCCGGGCGGATCGCGGAGGTCACTGGGCTGAAACCTCATATCTCTTATTCCCTGTCAAAGATCTTATACCTGAGATCCCACCGGCCGGAGATTTATAAAAAGACGGAACATATCCTGCTGATGGGCGATCATCTGTATCACAAACTGGGCGGAGGGTACGTGACAGACTATTCCATGGCCTCCCGGACGATGCTCTTCGATGTGCATCAAAAGAGGTGGGATCCCTGGCTTTTGGAAAAAACAGGGGTGGAGGCTGCGCTCTTTAGCCGTCCGGTGCAGGGAGGCTCTGTGATCGGAGAGGTTTCCCGGGCGGTGGCCGAGAGGCTTTCCCTGCCCAGGAAGACCTGGCTGGTCATGGGCGGGCACGACCAGCCGGTGGCGGCGGTGGCCAGCCGGGGAGGGCACGGGTATACCATGTGTTCCATGGGTACGTCCGAGTGTATCACCCCGATCCTGCAAAAGCCGTTGTCCGGCAGCCACGTCCTCGCCTGCGGGCATCCCAACGAACCGTTTATGGAGCCTGACGTTTATAATACATTGGCTTACAACGTCACGTCCGGGCTGCTCACAGAGTGGGCTGCCAAAGTATTTACCAAAAAGGAGCGGGAGCAAGGGCGGCAGGCGTATCAGATCCTGGAGCGAGAGATGCCTAAAAAGCCTACGCGGATCCTGGTCCTTCCGTATCTGCACGGGAGCGGTACACCCTATCTGGACGCAGAGGCCCGGTTGTCCATGCTGGGCCTCGACGAGGCGGACCGTCGGGGGGATATCTACCGGGGTATCTTGGAGGGGCTGTGCATGGACCAGAAGCTCAATATCGAGAAGCTGGGAGCGGATAGATTGGAACCGGCGGGCCTGCTGGTGACCGGCGGTTCCAGCCGTTCTCAGGCATGGCTCCAGATCAAAGCGGATGTGTTGGAGCGGCCGATCCATCGTCTGGAGTGCGCCCAGGCCGGGGCTTTGGGATGCGCCATCCTATGCGCTGCGGCTCTGAAGATCTATCCGTCATTAAAGGAGGCGGCCGGGGCCATGGTGCAGGTTGGGACGGCGGTGGAGCCCAGGAAAGAGGAGAGCCAGATCTACCGGGAGAAATATGAGATCTATAAAACATTATATGAAGACTGCAGGAGGGCAAATGCCTATGCGGCAGGTTTCCAGAGATAAGGAGGAATTGCTATGTTAGTGACGATGAAGAGTATCTTAGCCTATGCGGAAGCAAACCATGCGGCCATCGGGGCATTTAATGTGACCACGCTGGAGGGGATCTTAGGCACACTGGAGGCGGCGGAGGAGCTGAAACAGCCGGTGATCATACAGTTTGCCCAGGTGCATGAATCGCTGATCCCGGTGAAAGTGCTGGGGCCGGTGATGGTGATGCTGGCCGAACAGGCGTCTGTGCCGGTGTGTGTGCATCTGGATCACGGCGAAGACCTGGATTATATCAAGAGGGCGATGGACATGGGCTTTACGTCTGTGATGTATGATGGATCCATGCTGGATTTTGAACAGAATGTGGCGAACACCTGTATGGCGGTGGAGATCGCATCCGGTTACGGTGTGTCGGTGGAAGCGGAGATCGGATCCATGGGCCGGGAGGAATTTGGCAGTATGGGCGGCTCGGGGGAGGCGGTCGCATCTCTGTACACGGATCCGGACGAGGCGAAAAAGTTTGTGGAGCGCACAAGGATCGATGCGCTGGCCTGCTCGTTCGGGACGGTGCACGGGCTGTACCTGACGGAGCCGAAGCTGGATCTTGACATCATCAGCGCGATCCGGGAGAAGGCCCAGATCCCGGTGGTCATGCACGGCGGATCAGGGGTCAGCGCAGAAGATTTCCGCCGGTGCATCCAGCGGGGCGTGCGCAAGATCAACTACTATACGTATGCGGCGAAAGCGGGCGGACAGGCCGTGAAGGAGCAGTGTGCGGCGGAGGAGGATATCGTCTATTTCCATGATGTGGCCACATGGGGGAAAGAGGCGATGAAAGCAGATGTGATGGAGGCGATGAAGGTCTTTGCCTCAGATTTTTAAGAAGGATATTTGATAGAAATAAAAATGCGCCTGTGAGACTTTATGCCGCAGGCGCGTTTTTTTGAGAGGGTCAGGTGGCCGGTCATTCGTTCGGTCACACGGCCTGGGGGCCGAATTTAGAAAATGCTGATTCTAATTTTTCAAGCCGCATCCGAAAATTTAACATCTGGACTTCCAGTACCATGTTCTTATCACTCACTTTGACCGCCTGGTTGAGTTTATCGATCAAGTTGCTGTGGTTTTCAGCAAGGAGCTGGAGGCTGAAACGGATCTCATTTTCCATACTCAATTCGATATTTGTTACACGTTGTCCAATGTCTGCTACTTGTTCTTCGATATCTGTCACGCGCTCTTCAATATGTGTTACACGCTCTTCGATATCTGTTACGCGTTTTTCGATATCTGTCACGCGCTCTTCAATATTTGTCATGCGCTCTTCAATATTTGTCATGCGCTCTTCAATATTTGTCATGCGTTTTTCGATATTTGACACACGTTTTTCAATATTTGACACACGTTCTTCGATATCTGTCATTCTCTGTTCGATACTTGTCAGTCTTTGATCAAGATTTTCGACAGCCCATTTCAGGGTTTTGACATCCGAGTGGATCTCTTTTATATCAGATTGCATGTTCTGCATACCATCCAGTATCAGATCGAGTTTTTCATCGGTCGTCATATGTACACACCTCCTCTCATTTTTAAAGTGTGTCTTTAGATCCTGATAAGGGGATGATAGCATATCCCAGACAGAGAATCAATAAACATTTTGCAAAAAAAGTATAAAATATTACGGCCATACATCCATGGACAGATGCATCCGTTATAGTCTGTTTCCTATGCGATCCTTGGAAGAAACCGCCCATATCCCCGATTTTTCTGTATAACTTGTAAGTTGTTTTTACAGGCAAAATATGTTATCTTAAAGGGCAGGAATGAAGAAAGAAGGTGAGACTGTGGTTGAATTGGATCAGATGAAGACGATCTTAAATTCTTACACAGGGCCGCTGGTAGAAGTGAGGGATTCACTTTGACCTGGCCCACAAGGAGAAACGGATCGAGGAGTTAGAGCGGGAGATGGAGGCGCCGGATTTCTGGGACGACCCCCAGCGTTCCCAGGAGATGATGCGGGACCTGAAATACATGAAGAGCGACCTGGAGACATACCAGAAGCTCAAAAGCCAGATGGAGGACATGGAGACCCTGCTGGAGATGGGCTACGAGGAGCAAGATCCCGATGTGGTCCCGGAGCTTGAGGAGATGCTTGAGGATTTCCAGACCTCATTTGAGGCGATCCGAATGAAGACACTGCTCTCCGGCGAGTACGACCAGGACAACGCGATCGTCACGCTCCACGCCGGCGCAGGGGGCACGGAGGCCTGCGACTGGGCCAGCATGCTCTACCGGATGTTCACCCGCTGGGGGGAGAGCAAGGGATTTTCCATGGAGATGCTGGACTATCTGGACGGGGACGAGGCGGGCATCAAGTCCGTCACCTTCGAAGTGCGGGGCGAGAACGCCTACGGATATTTGAAATCGGAAAAAGGCGTGCACCGCCTGGTGCGCATATCGCCGTTCAACGCGGCGGGCAAACGCCAGACTTCCTTCGTATCCTGCGACGTGATGCCGGACATCGAGGAGGATATCGACATCGAGGTCAGGGACGAGGATCTGCGGATCGACACGTACCGCTCCAGTGGCGCGGGCGGTCAGCACATCAACAAGACTTCGTCAGCGATCCGGATCACCCACCTGCCCACCGGGATCGTGGTGCAGTGTCAAAATGAGCGTTCCCAGCATATGAATAAAGATAAAGCCATGCAGATGCTGAAGGCGAGGCTCTATCTGCTGAAACAGCAGGAGAACGAGGCGAAACTCTCCGGCATCCGGGGGGAAGTCGCGGAGATTGGATGGGGAAACCAGATCCGCTCGTATGTCATGCAGCCCTACACGATGGTAAAGGATCATCGGACAGGGTATGAGGTGGGCAATGTGGACGCGGTCTTGGACGGTGAGTTGGATCCGTTCATCAATGCGTATCTAAGATCCTTGGCCACGAGTCGGTCATAGAGGCCAGTATGCCTGTGTATGAAAGGGTATAAAAAGGGCGCTGCATGGGCGGCGTCCTTTTTCAAATGTTTTTTTGCGCAGAAAAGGCTTGCGAAAAAGGTTGGATCGTGCTAATATAGCTTTCGGTGAAAAACAGATGTATTTCAGATACGAACAGATATGGACAAAAGGGATGGACGGCAGATGGAAGATCCAAAGAAACGCCAGAAATATTATGTGGTCCGGGAGAAAGCAGTCCCGGAGGTGCTGATACTGGTCGTGGAGGCCAAGAAACTGCTGGATTCCGGCCGGGCGGAGACGGTGCAGGAAGCTACCGAGATGGTGGGGATCAGCAGGAGTTCTTTTTACAAATACAAGGATGATATCTTCCCCTTCCACGCAGAGACACGGGGGAAGACCATCACGTTTATCATACAGATGGATGACGAGCCAGGGATCCTGTCGGAGGTGCTGACGACGGTCGCCCACTTCCATGGGAATATCCTGACGATCCATCAGAGTATCCCGATCAACGGCGTCGCCATGCTCACGCTGAGCGTGGATATCCTCCCGGGCAGCGGGGATGCCGCGGCCATGGTGGAGGACATCGAACAGCGGCGGGGGATCCATTATGTAAAGATCTTAGAGAGTGTTTGAAAAAATGCGGCGCACAACTGTGCATAAAGTATTTTCAGACATGCTTTTGGAAGCGGATAAGGAAAGGGGCATAATAGGATGAAATATGTAGTGATCTTAGGGGACGGCATGGCGGACGATCCGGTGGAGGCCCTGGGCGGCCAGACCCCGCTGGCGTATGCCAGTACACCGGCGATAGATGCGCTGGCGGCAAAAGGGGAGGTGGGCTTGGTGCGCACCATACCGGAGGGCATGAAGCCCGGCAGCGACACGGCAAATCTATCCGTCCTGGGATATGACCCCAAGCAGTATTACACAGGGCGTTCCCCCCTGGAAGCCCTGAGCATCGGCGTGGATATGGAGGAGAAAGATGTGGCTCTCCGGTGTAACCTGGTCACGTTGACCGAGGAAGATGTGCCCTATGAGCAGCAGAGGATCCTGGACCACAGCTCCAGCGAGATTAGCACAGAGGATGCAAAGATATTATTGGATGCTGTGACAAAAGAGATGGCGGATGAGATGTATCAATTTTATGCGGGGACGAGTTACAGACACTGCCTCATCTGGAAAAACGGGAAAGTGATCGATCTGACGCCTCCCCACGACGTGCTGGAGCAGCAGATCACACCGTATCTGCCAAAAGATAAAAGATTGCTGCAGATGCAGGAACGCAGCTACGAGATCCTGAAAGAGCACCCCCTGAACAAAGAGCGCAGGGCAAAGGGCTTAAATCCGGCCAACAGTTTCTGGTTCTGGGGGGCAGGGACAAAACCGGCCCTGTCCTCCTTCGAGGAAGCTCATGGGAAGAAGGGCGCGATGATCTCGGCCGTGGATCTTTTAAAAGGCATCGCCGTGGGCGCAGGCATGGACAACATAGTGGTGGAGGGAGCCAACGGGGGTCTGGATACCAACTATGAGGGAAAGGCTCAGGCGGCGGTGAAGGCTCTGGCAGAGGACGGTTATGATTTCGTCTACATCCATGTGGAGGCGCCGGACGAGATGGGTCACCAGGGCAGCGCCGAGCGGAAGGTGAAGTCGATCGAGTACCTGGATCAGCGCGTTATCCGTCTGGTGGAGGAGGGGCTCACCCAGGCCGGGCTGGATCACCGGATGCTGATCATGCCGGATCACCCCACGCCGGTGCACCTGCGGACACACACCGACTCCCCGGTGCCCTACCTGCTCTACGACAGCACCGCGCCCCAGGCCGGGCAGTGGAGATACCAGGAGGACGAGGCAGAGGAGAGCAAAAACGTGGTCAGCTGCGGATGGGATATGATGGAACGCTTGTTTCAGGAAAAATGAGAAGGAGAGTGGCATGTTAGTTGTAAAGAAATTCGGCGGCACGTCCGTCGCCAACAAGGAGAGGATCTTCAATGTGGCAAGACGCTGCATCGAGGATCATAAAAAAGGAAATGACGTGGTGGTCGTTTTATCCGCCATGGGTAAATATACAGATGAACTGATCGATATGGCGCAGGATATCACGTCCCGGCCCCCGAAGCGGGAGATGGATATGCTCTTTACCATCGGTGAGCAGATGTCCGTGGCGCTTATGGCCATGGCCTTGAACAGCCTGGGCGTACCGGCGATCTCGCTGAATGCATTCCAGGTGACCATGCATACAACGAGCGCCTACGGGAATGCCCGCCTGAAGAGGATCGACACCGACCGGCTCAACAGGGAGTTGGAGGACGGGAAGATCGTGGTGGTGACCGGCTTCCAGGGGATCAACAAATACGACGACTATACGACCCTGGGGCGCGGCGGTTCGGACACGACGGCGGTGGCCCTGGCGGCGGCCCTGCGGGCGGATGCCTGTGAGATCTACACAGATGTGGACGGCGTTTACACAGCGGATCCCAGGCTGGTGCCCACGGCAAAGAAATTAAAAGAGATCACATACGAAGAGATGCTGGATCTCTCCACACTGGGAGCGGGCGTGCTGCACAATCGTTCGGTGGAGATGGCGAAGAAATACGGCGTGACGCTGGTGGTGCGTTCCAGCATGAATGAAGTAGAAGGGACTGTGGTGAAGGAGGATACAGACGTGGAGAGAATGTTGGTGAGTGGAGTTGCGTTGGACAAAAAAGCAGACCGGATCGCGGTGGTAGGGCTGAAGGATGAGCCGGGGATCGCGTTTAAAGTGTTCGACTGCCTGGCAAAGAAAAATATCAATGTGGATGTGATCTTACAGTCCATCGGCCGTGACGGCACGAAGGACATCTCCTTTACGATCGACGATGGGGACATCGACGAGGCGATGTCCGCGCTGGAGGCGAATAAGTCCCGTCTGGCATTTTCCAGCCTGGAGTGCGAGACGAAGATCGCGAAACTGTCCATCGTGGGGGCAGGCATGATGAGCAACCCGGGCGTGGCTGCGAAGATGTTTGAGACTCTCTACAATGCCAACATCAACATCAATATGATCTCCACATCCGAGATCCGGATCACGGTCCTGATCGACGAGGCGGACGGGGAGAGGGCCATCAAGGCCGTGCACGATGCTTTCGGGCTGGCAGAATGATCCAAAATGGGGATTTCGCGGTCAGGGATAAGACCGGGATCACATGGCCAGGTGGCAGACGCACAGGAGGATATTTTTCAATATCCAGTTGGCGATGATCAGGCCCACGGCGATATAGAGGTAGATATCACGGTATGCCATGCCGCGCAGGGGAAAATGTCTTCCCTTTGTAAAGAGCGCGAGCAGGTTGCACGCTGTATAGACCGTGTAGATTGCTGTACCATACAGGACAACGGGGTGGTAGATCAGGGACTGTAAGATGTGCCCGTGCAGCAGCGCGATACAGGCGCGGGTACCGCCGCAGCCCGGGCAGTACAGACCCGTGAGCCTGAAAAAAAGGCAGGGCGGCAGTGTGATGTGGGCGGCGGTAAGTATGCCAGCCAGCGTCACAAAGGCCGCGGCCAGTGCGAGGCTGGTCAGGAAGATCTTTTTCTGTCCGGGGTCATCCATTCTGTTCATATCATCACTATATCACAGGAACAGGGCATAAGTCTAGAGTGTGTCTGAAAACCCATTCACGCCACCTGCAAGCCCCACTTTGCGGAAGATCTGGCCCGCTTTCGGTCAGCGTAGCCCGCTACGCCTTCCTCATTTGGGCCAGATCTTCCACAAATTGTGACTTACAGTTGACATAAAGCGGTTTTCAGACACACTCTAGAGTGATCATTTGTGAAAGGAGCAGGGGGATTTGGGAGAGGTATACGGAAGTTTTGCAGCGGTCTATGATCTGTTCATGGACAACATCCCCTATGGGGAGTGGGCAGGATATATATGCGGCCTTTTACGGGAGCAGGGTATCGCGGATGGCCTGCTCCTGGAGCTGGGCTGCGGCACGGGCAGCATCACCCAGCTGTTGTCTGAGGCCGGATATGACATGATCGGGGTGGATATGTCCGCGGAGATGCTGCAGGCGGCTGTGGAGAAGCGGGACGAGAGCGGTCAGGATATCCTGTATCTGCTCCAGGATATGCGGGAGTTTGAGCTGTACGGGACTGTGCGGGCTGTGGTCTGCGTCTGTGATTCCCTGAATTATATCGCAGAGCCGGGGGATCTCCTCCAAGTATTCCGGCTGGTCAATAACTACCTGGATCCGGGCGGGGTCTTCATCTTTGACCTGAATACGGTCTATAAATATGAAAACATCCTGGGTGACTGTACGATCGCGGAAGACCGGGAGGAGGCCAGTTTTATCTGGGAAAATTCGTACGATCCCGGGGAGCGTCTGAATGTCTATGCATTGGCCGTTTTTCTGCGGGAGGAGGACGGGCGTTATACCAAACATGAGGAGACGCATGTCCAGAGAGCGTACGCGCTTGAGGAAGTGGAGAGGCTTTTAGCGCGTGCGGGGATGGAATTTGTGGCTGCCTACGATGCATTTACCCGTGAGCTGCCCAGGCCGGACAGCGAGCGGATCTACGTTCTTGCCCGGGAATCGGGAAAAAATAGGGATTGACAGGCATGTGAGATCCCTTTATAATGGAGCACTATGGAAGTAAAGGGATTTATCGGATGGCCAGCCAGGGGTTGGACATCCGATTTTTTCACATAATCTTTAAGAAAGGTGGTTGAAGATGGGAGAAGCGGTACAAAAAGAAAACAAGATGGGGGTCGTCCCTATCCCCCGTCTGCTCTTTAGCATGGCCTTACCTATGATGCTGTCCATGCTGATACAGGCCCTGTACAATGTGGTGGACAGTATCTTCGTAGCGCGGATCAATGAAAATGCCCTGACGGCGGTTTCTCTGGTGTTCCCAGTGCAGAATCTGATGATCGCGATCGCTGCAGGAGCCTGTGTGGGTGTGAATGCCCTGTTGTCACGGAACTTGGGGGAGAAAGATTTCGAGGGGGCCAACGCGGCGGCGAGAAACGGGATCTTTCTGGCGGTGGTCTGTTATGTGATCTTTGCAGTGTTTTCCACAAGCATGGCGGATTTCTTTTTGCGGGTACAGACATCGGATCAGCAGATCCGTTCTTATGGGGTGACCTATATGCGGATCATATCTGTCTGCTGTATCGGTGTGTATATGCAGTTGATGATGGAGCGTCTGCTCCAATCTACGGGGCGGACAGTGCTGACGATGATCACGCAGAGCATCGGGGCGCTGATCAACCTGGTCATGGATCCTATTTTGATCTTTGGTCTGTTTGGCGTTCCGAAGATGGGCGTGGCCGGGGCGGCTCTGGCGACGATCTTTGGGCAGATCGTGGCTATGTGTCTGGCCATGTTCATGAATGTGAAATGGAATACGGAGATCAATATCAATATGAAGGGTTTCCGTCCCAGTAAGAAGATCCTGGGCAGGATCTTGAGTGTGGGCATTCCGACCACGATCGTACAGGCCATCGGTTCGGTGATGGTCTTTGGGTTCAATAAGATCCTATTGATGTTTACGCCCACGGCCACGGCTGTCTTTGGCGTATACTTTAAATTGAACAGTTTTGTCTTTATGCCGGTGTTCGGCCTGAATAACGGGATGGTGCCGATCATCGCTTACAATTACGGTGCGCGCAATAAGAAACGGATCGTGGAGACGATACGGCTCAGTGTGATCACGGCTGTCTGTCTGATGTTGATCGGACTGGCGCTCTTTATGGCGATCCCCGGCACGCTCCTGGGCTTTTTCAATGCCTCGGAGGATATGCTGGCGATCGGGATCCCGGCTCTGCGGAGGATCTGTTGGAGCTTTCTGTTTGCCGGGTACTGTATCATCATCGGCTCGGTGTTCCAGGCGTTGGGGAATGGGATCTACAGTCTGTGGGTGTCTCTGGCCAGACAGCTCTTTGTGCTCCTGCCGTCGGCTTACATACTGGCGCGTGTCCTGGGCTTGGATCATGTGTGGTGGGCATTTCCTATCGCGGAGCTTGTCTCCCTTGTATTGACGACGATCCTGTTCAGGAGGATCTACAGGCAGAAGATCGTGCAGATGTAGAGCAGATATAGAGCTGCTCATAGAAAGGATGGATCAAGGATATGGAGAGAAAGGATGGACAAGACCATGTGGTCAGAGGCACGGCGGCGGACGGGCAGATCCGGGCGTTTGCCGCTGCCTCCAAAGATCTGACAGAAGCCGCCCGGCAGGCGCATAACACCAGCCCGGTGGCCACAGCGGCCCTGGGACGGCTCCTGACGGCCGGCGTGATGATGGGGGCGATGATGAAGGGGGACAAGGACCTGCTGACTCTTAAGATCCAGGCTCAAGGGCCCCTGCAGGGGATCACGGTGACGGCGGATGCCCATGGGAATGTGAAAGGTTATGTGGGAGAGCCGAACGTGTGCATCCCGGCCAATGCCCAGGGTAAACTGGATGTGGCCAGGGCCGTGGGCGCGGGGAGCCTGCAGGTGATCAAGGATCTGGGGATGAAAGAGCCTTATCTGGGACAGACAGAACTGCAGACCGGCGAGATCGCGGAGGACCTGACCTATTATTTTGCGGCCAGCGAACAGGTTCCCTCTTCGGTGGGTTTGGGCGTGCTGATGGATAGGGATAATACGGTGCGCCAAGCTGGGGGATTCATCATCCAGCTGATGCCGGACACCCGGGAAGAGGTGATCGCCCAGCTGGAAAAAAATATCCGCGGATTAAAGCCGGTAACCTCCATGCTGGACGCGGGCCTTACACCGGGGCAGATGCTGGAGACGGTGCTGACGGGATTGGATGTGGAGTTATTGGAGACGACTTTCTGCAGGTTTTTCTGCAACTGCGAGCGGGCGCGGGTGGAGAAGGCATTGATCAGTATCGGGAGAAAAGAGATCGAGGAGATGATCCAGGAGGGGAAGGATGTGGAGTTGAACTGTCATTTCTGTAACAGCCATTATATATTTACGCCCGAAGATCTGAAGGAGATCTTGAGCCGCTGCATGAGATGATGGGATGTATGGGGATACCGTCGGTACTCGTTTGATGGAGTATCGGCGGTATCTGGCGTTTTGTCGATATTTTACATGAAACGGGATTTGACCTGGAGGATCCTGCGCATGGAGGCGTCGATCCGATCTGTGGAGATCATCTGATCATTGACGGCGTTTAACACACCCTGATAGGCTTCCTGGAAGTCAGCCGGCATCAAGATCAGATCGGTACCGGATTGGATGGATCTTACAGCGGCATCCGCAGACGAGTAGGTTTGGCTTACGGCCCCCATGTTCAGCGCATCGGTGATCACGAGTCCGTCGTAGCCCATCCGCTCCCGCAGGATCTCGGTGATCATCTTGTAGGATAGGGAGGCGGGGGTGTCGTCGCCGATGATGTTGGGCAGGGAGATGTGGCCGACCATGATGAGATCCACATCTTCATCAATCCCTTGCTGGAATGGGATCAGCTCGCTGTCCTCAAGCTCCTCCAGGCTTTTCGAGGTGTAGGCGTATCCGGCGTGGGTGTCCCCCTCGGTCGCGCCGTGACCGGGAAAATGTTTGAATGTGCTGCACACATTTTTTTCCCGCAGACCTCTTGAGACGGCGCTGGCCATATCGGAGACGAGAGAGGGGTCGCTGCCGAAGGAACGGGAGCGGACGACTTCATTTGCGGGATCCGTCAGCACATCGGCGACCGGCGCAAAATCCACGTTGAATCCCAGATCGGAAAGGTAACTGCCCATCTCCAGGCCGATGCTGTACGCCTGGTCAACATTTCCCAGGCTGCCGATCTCGGCCATATCGCCGATGTAGGGGAGGCCGAAAGCGGGATTTCCGTTCAGGCGCGCCACACTCCCGCCCTCCTCGTCGATGCAGGTGAAGAGGGGCAGCCCGATCCGGTCCATACTGTAAGACTGTGCATTCTGCAGCATTTCGCTCACCTGGGAAGGAGTCTGCAGGTTCTGTTCCATGTAGACAAGGCCGCCGACAGGTGTCCTGCCGATCGCCTCTCTTGTGGTGTCCCCGGCCTCGGTCACAAGGTCTGTACCGGTGAGGGCTTCTGGCAGGACGATGAACATCTGGGCTACTTTTTCCTCGATGGTGAGGGAGTCCAGATACTGGTCGATCGGTGTGACCGGCTCGATCGTGGCCTCCTCTGGCGGGGGTGTACCAGTTTCCGTGGGTGTGGGCGGGGCCGGGGTGTCTGTTTTGGCGGATCCCTCCTCTTTTTGCAAGGTGTCAGTCGGTTCCGGCGTGGAGGTATCTGGGGCTTGGCTTGGCAGGACATCCTCCGTGGTCTTGGCGGCCGCAGGGGTTTTGGTCTGTGGGGCTTTGCCGCAGCCTGAGAAGAGGAGCAGGAAGGATATGGATATACATAGGATGGAATGTTTTCTAGATCTCATTGCGGGTCGTATCCCCTTTCTGAAAGAGCGTGTACTTTACAGATAATTTTGGTAGCATTTGACGCATTTTGAATCCCTGTCGCAGCTGAAATGCAGGATCATATCGTCTATCCTGGTGCAGGTGGCCTTTTTGTAGACGACGGTGTGGGTCACCTTGGAAGAGTCGGTGGGGCACTTGCTGTCGTAGGTGCTCGTGTATTGGTCTTCGTTTTCGTTCGGATTGTTTTCTGGTAGCATAGTCGTTCACCTCATTTTAGTTTTCTTTATCTTAGAGCGTGTCTTAAAACCCATTCATGCAAACTGTATGTCTCACTTTGCGATCTGCCCCTTATTCGGTTGGCGCAGCCCGCTGCGCCGCCCTCATGCGGAGCAGATCTCCCGCAAATTGTGACATACAGTTGACATAAAGCGGTTTTCGAACACACTCTAATCTATTATACTTTATCATCCGTATGTATGCAATGTGGATTTTGGGAGATCTGAGTGTCCAGTCTGTCCGCTTGGATCAAAGAAGATGTGGAGGGTGAATATTTTGCGGCTTCATGCTAAAATATCGTAGGCTGAGAGTATATCCCAAAATTGTATATATTTTGTAGAGGAGCATACTCTCTTATCCTAAATAAAAACAAGTGAAAGGAAAAATAATGTATGAAATCGATCAAATCAAAAATCCAGATCAGTATGCTGTCGGTAGTGCTGCTCGGTTCAGTGCTGATCGGTGTGATCACAGCCCTATTGAATGCCAGCAGGATTGATGATGTCATGGAAAAGACTTTAGGTCCCGCTACACAGATGGCTGCAGACGCGGTGGAATGGAAGATGGGGAACTATTGGACAGCTCTCCAAGAGGCTGCCGCCTCTGATATTTTTCGGGAATCCGATCCTACGGCTCCGGAGCTGGTCCCTGTCCGGGAGGACATCGCCCAGCGTAACGGTTTTCTTTACACTGGCAAAATGGATGCCAACGGGCTTTCTTCTACGGGATACAACTACGCTGAGGAAGATTATTTCCAAAAGTGCAAGTCCTCAATGCAGCCTTATATCTCTGATATCATGAATGACGGCCAGCAGATGGTCTTCCTGTTGGAGATGCCTATCATCACCAACGGCCGTTTTGACGGCGTGGTCTACGGTGGTATCAGCGCTGATTTTCTGTCAGACATCGTGGTCAACCTGGCCATGGGCAACGATGGTGTAGCCTATGTGCTGGACGACAAGGGCAATGTGATCGGTCATCGGGAGGCTTCCATCGTGGAGGAGGGCTCCAACATGATCGAAACTGTGAAAACGGATCCCAGCGTGGCGGATGTAGCTGCCGTGAATCAGCGTATGATCCAGGGAGAAAGAGGCTTTGGCGCATATGATTTTTATGGCGATAACAAATTTGTGGGGTTTGCTCCCATTAGCGGCAATCAGGCGTGAAGCATCGCCATTGAGGCCAGCCAGCGGGAATTTAAATCCTCTTTGGATCGGAGCATTATATTGACGATCCTGGTGGTACTCCTTGTTGTACTCGCCACATTCCCTGTGGCGCTCAAAGTAGGCAGGTCTATCTCCGGTCCGATCCAATCCTGCGTTGCCCGACTCGAGAAGATGGCCGACGGGGATCTGCACACACCCTCCCCGCATGTGGGGTCCAAGGATGAAACCGCTCAGCTGGCAAGGGCTATGGAGACCATGATATCCTGCCTAAACGATGTGGCGCAGGATGTGTCCCATCACTTGGGTAAAATGGCGCAGGGGGATTTTCGCGAGAATATCATCCGTACATATTCGGGTGACTTTGTAGCCATGGAGCAGTCCATCAAAGCCATCCACAGTTCCTTGAAAGATACGCTTTCCCAGATCAGCCAATCCGCCGGAACCGTGGCCAGCAGCGCCGTTCAGGTATCCAGTGGCGCGCAATCTCTGAGCCAGGGGGCCACGGAGCAGGCCAGCGCGATCCAGGAACTCTCCTCCACTGCCGACGATATCGCAGAGAATGCCAGACAGACTGTAGCTGCGGCAGAGGAGGCAGGGCGTTTTGTGGCCCGAGCAGGGGCGCAATTGGGCATCAGCGTGGATTATGTCCAGGAGCTGAACACCGCTATGGAGAAGATCTCCGGTTCGTCTACAGAAATCAGAAAGATCATCGATACCATTGAAAACATTGCGTTCCAGACCAATATCCTGGCGCTCAACGCCGCTGTCGAGGCTGCCCGGGCAGGCAGTGCGGGAAAGGGCTTTGCCGTGGTGGCTGATGAGGTGAGCAATCTGGCGTCTAAGTCTGATGAGGCGGCCAAAGCCACCAAGGAGTTGATAGAGGGTTCCATCAATGCTGTTGCGAAGGGAGACCAAGTAGTTGCTAAAGTAACGGAATTATTGAATACGACTAGCTCCATCGCTGAAAATGTAACGACCAAAGTGGATGCGGTCGTAGGAGCGGTAGAAAGCCAGACGACCGCGATCGCCCAGGTTACCCAGGGAATCGACCAGATATCTTCCATTATCCAAAGTACCTCTTCCACTTCGGAGGAAAGTGCCGCTACCGCGCAGGAGTTGTCGGATCAATCCCTGCTGATGAACAATTTAGTAGGCAAGTTCCAGTTGGATTAAAAATGGATCCGATACGATCTCGCTTGGACAAGAGGATGCCGGATATGTTGGGGAGCGCTGTCCAGATCACAGCGATCCCTGTGGCAGATGTATCTATCGTCTCATACGTTGCGCCAGAGTATGTTTTAAAACACACCCTGGCGCAGATCATAAAATATTTCTTCTGGGAGGATTTTTGGATAGTAGATTTCCTTTATGAGAGAAGATCAATATCCATCTGATCCATTTCTTTTCAGTTCTGACAGGTATTTTCCAGCATCCTTCAAAAAACCGACGGTGATCAGCACAATGACCGCCCCGATCGGAAATGCTGACACGATGCTCACACTCTGCAGGTTCCCCATGGAGCTCTCCGCAAAGATCAACGCCACCGGAAGCAGGATCAACAGGACACACCACATCAGCTGGACCATCCTATGGGGCGTTTCCCCCTCTCCCAGCCGATGATAGCTATAACAGGAAGCCGTCAGCGCGATCGAATCAAAGGAAGTCGCGTAAAAAGCGACCATCGTCACCAGTACCACGCCCAGCACCACCGATGCGCAGGGCATTGTCTTTATGATGGAGACGATCAGCCCATACAGGTCCCCCGTATCCTGGTACTGTGCCACGAAATCCGCCGCCTCCGTGACCTGCATCTTCATAGAATAATTTCCCAAGACGATAAAGCTGAGCGTCGTAGACCCGACCCCGAATCCATACCCGCCCAGGATCGTCTGGCGGATCGTCCGTCCCCGGGAGATGCTTCCTATAAAAAAGGGCGCGGCCACGCACCAGACCATCCAGTAAGCCCAGTAGTAGATCGTCCAGTTCTGCGGAAAACTGCTCTCCCTCAATGGATCTGTAAAAGTGGACAGCTCAAAAAATTCCTGTACCATCTTACCAAAAGAAGAAAACCCAGTCTCAATGATATACCCCATCTCTCCGCCAAAAAATAATACAAAAGCAATAAGCCCAAAAAACAGACAGATACAGACCTTTGCCAAGATACTGACCCCTTTGAGGCCATGCAGCAGGGAATAGGTATAGATCACACAGGTCAGCAGTAAGATGAGGATCGTGATGACTGTCCGGCTGACATTTATATGGAAGAGGCTGCTGATGATGCTGGATATCAATGGCGTGGCAACGCTGAAGGTGGTCGCAGTCCCGGCCAGCAGCGCGAATACAGCCAGCAGGTCGATGACCCTTCCAGGTATCCCGTCGGTGTGCCTGCCCAGGATCGGGCGGCAGGCCTCGGAAAATCTCTGGCGTTCTTTTTTGCGGACGTGGAGCATGAAGCCGAAGGCCGCGGCCAGGACCAGGTAAAACCCCCAGGGAATGAAACTCCAGTGGAACAGCGGATACACCCCGGCCCATTCCTGGATGCTCCCCATCTCGGCCAGATGGGGGTCGGAGGCATAGAGGATCCACTCCGAAAATGAGTAAAATAAGATATCGGCGGCCAGCCCACAGGTGAACATCATACATCCCCATGCGAAAAAAGGATATTTCGGTCTCTCGTCCGGATCGCCCAGGACGATGCCGCCGTATTTTGAAAAGGCGATATACAGCGAGAGCAGGAAGATCCCCAGTCCGATGAGCAGGTAATAGATCCCGAAGGTATCGCCGAAGAAAAAGCGCACCCGGCTCAAGATCTCATTGGACCGGTCCGGCGCAAAGAAGAACAGGATGCACAGCGTCACGACGATCCCCAGGGGGAGGAGGGTGAGCATCCAGTCGATTTTTTTTTGATATTTATCTTTTTTATCCTGTCTATCCATCTGTCATTCCTCCGTTTTTTTAGACCCTGATCGGACGATCTTATAGTAATCTTTGGCGTAGCGGTACTGGCGCAGAGAATATTCTCCGAATTCGACACCCAGAGTCCGTTTGTACTCGCACCAGTTGCTCCACAGCAGGCCGCAGGCGGCGATATAGCAGTAGATCAGGATGCGGTCCTGGCGGCGGCACCCTTCAGGAAAATAGGCGTCGATCAGATCGTCTGTCTGCTCTCTGTCGTAGAGTGAATAGATGCAGAACATGGCCACATCCACAAGGGGATCCTGCATCCCCGCGTATTCCCAGTCGATCAGCAGGATGTCCTCCGTCCCGTCCGCATTTTTTACAAACAGGAAATTATCCGGGACGGCATCCATGTGGGTCAGGACTTTATCTTTTGCGTGGGCATCGATGTATGGTTTTAAAGAGAACACCTGCTCCTTTGTCCTGGGGTAGTCCCTGTACGCGGAAGGCATCCCCGCCCATAAATGTTCATAGAACTCGATCTGGCCGAAGATGTCAAAATCATGCCCGACGGTGAGCCGCATCTCATGGAAAGCGCGCAGACGCTGCATGCACCGTCTCGTATCGTCTGGGTCTTGCGGGTCGCAGACCCGGGCATCTTCCAGGAAGCCGGTGATCTTGTAGCCGTTTTCCGGATCCAGGTAGGTGATCTCGTCGCAGAGGCCCTTTTCGCGGATGGTCTGGTAGACGAGGGCTTCCTGGCGGCGGTCGATCAGTCGGTCCGTTCCTTCTCCCGGGATGCGCATGATGTATTTTTTTCCCTTGCAGGAGAAGAGGAAGGAGCGGTTGGTCATGCCTTTTTTCAAAACGGTGATGTGGGTGATCTCCTCCTCCGAAGTCTGGAGGGCCTGGCTGATGACCCGGATCGCATCTGTCTTCAGGTGGTCGGAGTCGCCGTCTAATTCCCGGAGCTGCTCATAGGTGTTGATCTCCATCACATCTGCGGTGTGCACCACCCGGGCGGTCACGATCATCTTGTCTTTTTGGTTTTTATCATCCTGATACAGGGCTTCTTCCCAGAAATATCCGTCGCAGCGGGGGTCCTGGCTGTAAGCCTCGATGCGTTTACGGACGACGGCGGCCTGTTCCTCCAGGAGATAGCTGATGCCGACCATGGCGTTGCCGCCGGTGAGGGCGGGGGTGGAGACCAGTTCCATCTTCCGGTTGACCCGGACGGAACTGTCATTGTCCACCAGGTCGCTGACCATGTACCAGGAATAGAGTTCGCGGCGGCGGTAGGGATTCTGGTCGCACCAGATGTCGCAGGGGATGATGTAGGAGTTGGAGAGATGCCGCAGCGCCCGTTTCAGGGAATGGAGGTTGTTCTTTGCGGCGTACTCCGGGTTGACGATCAGTGTGACATCGAATCCGTCGATCAGGTACTCATATTTCTCCTTCATAAAACCGACGACCACATAGATCTCCCGGATCCCGGCTTCGTGGAGCTGGCGGATCGTCCGCTCGATCAGCGGTTCGCCGTGGACCTCCAGGAGGCCCTTGGGGATTTCCATGCTGATCGGGACCATGCGCATGCCGAAACCGGCGGCTAAGATGATGGCGTTTTTCGGCGCTTTCTCCTGGAATTCCAGATGGGCTTTCTCTGTCAGGCGGACGTCCTCGTCCAGATATCCTTCTTTCTGCAGATTTTTCACAGAGCGGTTGACGACTCCCAGGGAATGGCCGGAGGCCTCCGCCAGGGTCCGCTGGTTTGTGAAGGGCTCTGCGCACAGCGCGTTCAAAATATCACTTTCTCGTATGTTCATGTACCTATAAAAATATCCTTTCGTGAACTTTGGGGTAAAAAAATATATGATCTTATTATAGCATTATCTGAATGAGATGCAAGAGAAATTTTTGGGGATATCACAAAGGCAAAATATACAAAAACGGTCTTGGGCGGCGTTTTTATCTGTTTCCGGATAAAAGATGCAATCTACATATCCAACGCCTGCTTTATCTTCTCGTCGGTCTATGGGGAGTGTACACTGTCGGATCTGTAGGCAGTCCTGCCCGCCGGTCTTGGCCGGTGGGCGGCGCCTGAGTGCCAGAAACGTTCTTAGATCCTTTTGGGGATTCCGTGGATGACGACCATTCTATAATATAGACAGATGCCGGTCTTTTTCAAAGATCTTTCCAGCCACATATCTAAGTGGTCGGCCGCTTTTGTCAATGGATTGTAGGGGGATGAGAATATATGTTTTGATAAAACGCCAGCTGGGACATAAAAGAGCTGATAATAAGAGTTCTCCATATCAAAATAACGTTCCAATATCCGGAAATGTTGTTTATCCAATGGCTTTTCATCCCGTGTGCGGGCATCTGGTGTCAATCGCCGGACCAATTTTCCGACGGGATTGCGTCCCAATGGCTCCAGAAAGACCATCTCACCATCTTTTTTCAGGACTCGGAAGATCTCTCTTAAGGCGGTCTCAAAATCCAGATGATGCAAAATGCCTGTCCCAAATACGATATCAAATGTATCATCTGGAAATTCCAGATGATGGGCGTCCATGATCTGGAAAGTATGGGAGCAGTATTGTCCTGTTTTTAGTTTATGGGCGGCTTTTATCCCTTTTTTTAATTCTTTTTTAGAAATGTTGATACAGGTCAGACTCTTAGGCGGGTATGCGGCAAAGTCGATGGACTGTTTCCAGCTCGTACTCCCCAATTCTAAGATATCTTTATCTTTTCCGCGTTTTAATACGTCTGCGATGGCTTTCTTTTTCCGTTCATCAGAATATCCGGCCTGTGCATGGCCAAATCCCTGGCTGTATCTTTTCCTGTTCAATCCCCGGTTGTAGGCGTCTTTTTCTTTACAGGCCCTTTCTTCTTTTGAGATCATAGCTCCTCCTTAAGATCCGATCATAGAACTGTTCTGTTCGATCATCATTATAAGTATGGCATGTCTGTATGTCAAGGAAGGAAAAAGGTGCGTGCCGTATATGGACCGCTTTTTTCTTTGATTTTTTCTTGTGGGTCGCGTATAATGAAAAGAAAGTCTGGTCTTGGAGTGTGTTTTGGGATGCACTCTGGGAATGAAGGAGGGACGGAATGCCGACCATCAATGATATAGCGAAGATCGTGGGTGTTTCCAAGAGCACGGTCTCCAAGGCTCTGAACGATGCGGGGGATATCAGCGGGACTCTGCGCAAGAAGATCCTGGAGACGGCGGTGGAGATCGGATATGAGAAGAACCGGATCCGCAAGGATGCGGCCAGGAAGTTATGCATCCTGATCGAAAATATGGACCATAAAGATCCGTCCGGGTTTGGGCATGACCTGGTGATCGGGTTTGAGCAGATGGCTGTCCTCTCGGACTGGGAGGTGGATGTGGTCGATACGTCCCCGGAACAGCAGAGCCGGATGTCCTACGATGCATTTATGCTGGGCGGCCGATATGAGGGCGCTTTCATCTTGGGTCTGTCTCCGTCGGATCCCTGGATGGAGGATCTTAAGGACGCACGCACCCCGGCGGTCCTCTATGACAATTATATCCAGGAAAATCCTCTGGTCGCATACGTAGGTGTCAACAGCGACGAGGGTCTTGAGATGGCAGTCTCTTACCTGAAAAGACTGGGTCATACCCGCATCGGCTACCTGGGCGGGGAACTAAAGACACAGATCGGCCGGGAACGGTATCAGGCGTACATGCGCGCGATGGAGTTCCATGGGCTGTCGGTGGATCAAGATCTGGTGTATACGGCGGGCTATGGGCCGGGACTGCTGGGGGCGGGGGCTACGGCAGTCCTGTGCCAGCATGACCAGCTGGCCGCGGAGCTGATGGGCCATTGCCGGGGTCTGGGGTATCGGATCCCGGAGGATATCAGCGTCATCGGCTTTGACGATGCGGCGTTCAGTGCGCATACAGAGCCGCCGCTGACTACGGTCCGGCAGGACCGGAACGCCCTCGGACGCTGTGGCTATTATGCGCTCGCCAGCCTCCTGGGCCAGACATATATCAGTTCGCTGCTCTTGCGGGCGGAATTAGTCGTACGCGGTTCGGCAGGTCCGGTGAGGGCAGGAGGAGGGAGTGGATCTCAATGAAAAAAATGATCTTATTTATGACGGTCTTATCTCTGCTGTCCGGCTGTGCGGCGGGACAGAGTCCTGCAGAGGGGGAAAAGGGCAGCGCGCCGAAAGTGTCGGGACAGGGCGCTGCAGAGGGAGAAAAGGACAGCGCACCGGAAGTGTCGGGACAGGGCGCTGCACAGGGAGAAAAGGACAGCGCGCCGGAAGCGGCGGATCGGGTGGGCCCCATATTGACGGAGGCGCCGGTATTCGCATTGACAGATGAGGCGTCTGCGGAAAATACGCTGGAGATTGGTCCGGCGTCGTATTCCTGGAATTTTGAGGACGGCAGCGAGATGGGGGCCGTGATCGCCTGTGGGTTCAGCGCCCTGGATGCGGCTGAGAGCGGGATGATCAGCAAGCTGAAGGTCCCAGACGGTGCGGCGTACTATTCCTTTTCCACGGAGGTTGCGCCGGATGTCCTGCGGATCCGCCAGTGGAATAAGGCCAGTAAAGGCATAGAGGAGAATGCGAAAGCATATCATGATGAGATGCCTCTGTTAAAGCTGCAGGCGGGCAAGATCTATGAATTCAGACTGAAGTGGAGAGAGGAGAATTTTGCCCGGAACAGGTTTTACGGGACGGCGGAGTATTTCCTGGAGGTGGAATAGGCGGGGAGAAGATTAAGGAGTTTTTCCAAATGTGACATTTGTTTTAAATTTTCCTGATACATCCAAATAGGGGGTACATTTTTGGGGAAGTATGTTATAATGAATCCGTTGCAAATCCAAAAAACCCAGATAGTTGTTGCAGACCACCAGTTAAGCTGGTGGTTGTTTGGCCATATGTGAGATGATCTAAGGAGTCCAAGAGCGATGAGCAGTAAGAAAGTTAAGCCCGAAAAGAAGAAGAGCAGAGGCAGCTACGAGACGGTGGAACTGCCCGCACAGGAAGTGAAGAAAGCCCTGGCCCAGTTGCAGGCGGTGGCCGTGTCGGAGAGAGAGAATCGGGAGGACCGGGAGGACAGAGACGGGGAGAGCTTTGAGAGTAAGATCGAGCGGGCTATGCAGAAGATTGTCTCAGACACCCTGGGGGATGAACCGATCGACCACATCAGCTCGGCGCAGAGGGCGCCCAAGGCGAAGACTGCGGGAACGGTCAAAGTAGCCCGCGCGAAAGGGATCCGCCTGGATGAGTCCCTGGTGCGCAAGGAGGGCGTTCCGGAGGAGAAGGAGGCGGCCGCCGCGAAAGAGCCGGAGGTCCCCAGACCCCAGAAAAAAGCCCGGGAAGAGAAAGATCAAAGAGAGAAAGATCAAAGAGAAAAAGATCAGAAAGAGAAAAGCCAGGAAGAGGACGCACAGGGACAGGGAAGCCTGCGGGATCAGGATAAGACCCCGGAGGACCTTCAGGAAAAAGATCCAGGAAAAGATCCGGAAAAGATCCAGAAAAAGACCCCGGAGGCACCGCGGCCGAAACCGATCCGGCAGGAAAGGGAGCGTCCGGTCATCACCCCGCAGCCGGAGAAGAAGAGCCGGAGAGGTCTGGTCGCCGCGTCGGTGATCATAGGCGTGCTGCTGGTGGGGACCGTCGGCGTCTATGCGGGGGTGGGGAACTATTACCAGGACCGTTTCCTGCCGGGGACGAGCATCAACCACATCGACTGTTCCGGCATGACGGAGGCACAGGCGGAGCAGCTGATCAGAAGGAGCGTGGAAGATTACTCCCTGACGGTCTATGCCCGTGATGCGGAACCCCAGGTGATCACGGCGGAAGCCATCGACTATAAGTACCAGCCCCATGACGATGTGCAGAAGCTGCTGGAAGAGCAGGAGCCCATGCGCTGGGTCGATTCATTTTTCAACGAGCATGCCTACACGGTGGGGGAGAGCATCTCCTATGACCGGGAGAAAGTCCGTGTGCAGATGGGACAGCTGGACTGCATGCAGCCAGACAGGCAGATACAGCCGGTAGATGCCCATCTGGAATATCAGGACGGAGAGTTTACGATCATCCCGGAGACGGCAGGGACGGCATTGGACGCGGAGAAAGTACTGGAGCTGGTCTGTAAATGCGTGGAGGAGAGCCAGGAGAGCCTGGATCTGGAAGAGCAGGATGTCTATTTTACCGCCGCGGTCACCAAGGACGACCAGAGTCTGGTGGAGGAGCGGGATCATCTGAACAGTTATGCGAGGGCGAGCATCACATACACGTTTGGCGACGAGACGGAAGTCTTAAACGGAGAGGTCATCCGTAACTGGATCCATGTGAGCGAGGACGGCAGTGTGGACATCAACGACGAAGCGTTGGAACAGAATGTATATAACTACGTGGCGGAACTGGCGGCCAGGCGGGATACTTTGGGTGCGAACAGGACGTTCACGGCGAGCTCGGGCCGGACGGTCAACGTGGCCGGAGGCAATTACGGATGGCAGATCGATCAGTACGCGGAGGCGATCCAGCTGCTGGAGGAGATCAAAAACGGAGAGGTGGTGACCCGGGAGCCGAATTATGCCAGCACGGCCATGCACGCGGGTTCCGACGATATCGGTGATACTTATATAGAAGTGGATCTGGCCGTCCAGCACATGTATTATTACCGGGAGGGAGCGCTGATCTTCGAGTCGGATTTCGTGTCGGGGAAACCAGAACCCAAAAAGCAGACGCCCACGGGTGTATGCCACCTGTATTATAAGAAGCTGGATGAGGTGCTGCGGGGCGAGAAGCAGGAGAATGGGGAGTATGAGTACGAGACCCCAGTGCAGTACTGGATGCCCTTTAACGGCGGCGTAGGTTTCCACGATGCTGCCTGGCAGCCCAGTTTCGGAGGAGATATGTATGTGTACAACGGATCCCATGGCTGTATAAACCTGCCTCCGGAAAAAGCGGCGGAGCTGTATGAGATCATCGACACGGAGACCCCGATCGTGGTGTTCAATTGAGAGGGATAAAGAAATAAGAAAAAAGGATCTGCAGGTGCAGGTCCTTTTTTGGGATGATCAGGCGGCAGCGTCCGGAGGATCAGAAGAGGGTGGCCAAGTCCGAGATCTGTAAGATCGTGTATTCCGGCTGATCCACCTCTCCGTATCCATAGGAAGCGTAGACAAAGGGGATGCCGGCCTGCCGCGTGGCCTGCTGGTCCCCCGCCGTATCGCCGATGTAGACGGGCGCGCGCAGCTGATGCTGCCGGATGACCGCGATGATATTGTCCCCTTTGGGGTTCCCGGTGTCGCCGGGACACAGATGCCCCTGGAAATAGTGGGCGAAGCCGGTGCATTTTAGGAATACTTCGATGTATCCGGCCTGGCAGTTGCTGACGATAAAGAGCCTGTACTTTTCAGACAATACTTTTAGGGTGTCTTCCAGGCCGGGGTAGATGGGGGCCTTGGGGGTATTTAAGAGCGCCGTATGTTCGGCCTCGCAGCATATCTCGATCAGCTCCATCTGGCGCTCGGGTGTTTCTTTTGGAAAAAGGGCGGCGGCGATGTCCGGCAGGAGTTTTCCGAATAGTCCGCGCAGCTGCTGGGCGGTGATGGTCGCCTGCGGGTCGTATTCCCGGCGGGCGATGTCCGTCCAGGCCCCGGCCACGATCGGTGTGGCGTCCCAGAGAGTGCCGTCTACGTCAAAGATCATACTGTCCATGTCTGCAGATCCTCCTTTGTGTTTTATTTTCTATTTTAAAGGGGCAAAAAGAAAAAAGCAACGGTCATTTTCACGGATCTGTGTTATGATGGTATCGCAGACTGTGTAAATGGATAGACTGGAGATAAAAAAGTGGAGCGATTACGGGAGATAGAAAAACCTTTATTAAAATGGTATAGACAGAACAAACGCGCCCTTCCCTGGAGGGTGGAAAAAGACCCTTATGAGATATGGATCTCGGAGATCATGTGCCAGCAGACACGGGTGGAGGTGGTCAAGGACTATTTTGAAAGATTCCTGGAGGCTCTGCCCACGGTCAGGGACCTGGCAGAGTGTCCCGAGGAGCGTCTGATGAAATTGTGGGAGGGGCTTGGCTATTATAACCGTGTCCGCAATATGCAAAAAGCGGCCCAACAGGTGATGGGACTCTATGGAGGGCAGCTCCCCGCAGACTATGAGGCGCTAAAGGGCTTAAAAGGGATCGGAGATTACACGGCCGGGGCGATCGCGGCTATCGCCTACGGCATCCCGGTGCCTGCGGTGGACGGCAATGTGCTGCGGGTCGTCTCCCGGGTGTTGGAGAGCCGGGAGGATATCGCCAGACAGTCCGTCCGCAGGCAGATCGGACAAAAGATACAGGCGGTCATGCCAACGGACTGTCCCGGGGATTATGACCAGGCGCTCATGGAGCTGGGTGCCCTGATCTGCCTGCCGGGCGCGCAGGCAAAATGCGGTCAATGTCCGCTAAAAGGCATCTGTCTGGCGGCGGCCCATGGCACGGCGGCAAAGCTTCCGGTAAAGACACGCTCCAAACCCCGCAGGATCGAGGAACGCACTGTCCTGGTGATCCAGGACGGGGACTGTGTGGCCATCCGCAAACGGGCGGCGAAAGGGCTTTTGGCCGGACTGTATGAGCTGCCGAATGTGAAAGGCCATCTCAAGGAGGAGGAGACGCTCTCCTGGGTGAGGGAGATGGGGCTTGGACCGCTGCGCATCCGTCCCCTTGGGGAGGCGAAACATATCTTTTCCCATGTGGAGTGGCGGATGCGGGGGTATCAGATCCGTGTGCAGCAGTTGGACGAGAGGCGGCAGGGCGACATGATATTTGCCCGGGCAGAGGAGGTGCAGGAAAAGTATGCGATCCCGTCAGCCTTCGATGCATTTATTAGGAAAGGATAGGAGAAGATCATGAAATTATTGAGCATCACAGTACCCTGTTACAATTCGCAGGATTATATGGAAAAATGTGTGGATTCCCTTCTGGCCGGGGGCGACGATGTGGAGATCTTGATCGTGGACGATGGCTCCGCAGATGACACGGGGAGGATCGCCGACGCCTATGCGGCCAGATTTCCCCACATCGTCCGCGCGATCCATCAGGAGAACGGAGGGCACGGGGAGGCGGTCAATGTGGGTCTGGCCAATGCCAGCGGCCTTTATTTTAAAGTGGTGGACAGTGACGACTGGGTGAACCCGGAGGCTTATCAGGTGGTGATGGATACCCTGGAGGAACTGACCCGCGGGCCCCAGACGCTGGACATGCTGATCACTAATTTTGTGTACGAGAAACAGGGGGCCGCCCGGAAAAAAGTCATGCAGTACAGGAAATGTTTCCCGAAAGACCAGGTCTTCGGCTGGGATCAGGTCAGACACATGCATACCGGGAAATACATCCTGATGCACTCGGCCATATACAGGACGGAATTGTTAAAATCCTGCGGGCTGCGGCTGCCCAAGCATACATTTTACGTGGACAACCTGTTCGTATTCGAGCCGCTGCCCTGCGTGACCACGCTGTATTACCTGGATGTGAATTTTTACCGCTATTTTATCGGACGGGAGGACCAGTCGGTGCATGAATCGGTCATGATCAGCCGGATCGATCAGCAGATCCGGGTCAACAAGCAGATGATCGACATCCTGTCGCAGGCGCAGGTGAAGTCCAGGCAGCTGCGGCAGTATATGATCCGCTACCTGACGATCATCACCGCGGTGTCCAGCGTCATGCTGATCCGCTCCGGCAAGGAGGAGAATATGGATAAAAAAGCCCAGTTGTGGAAGTATCTAAAGGATACGGACAAGGGCCTCTACCGGGCCGTGCGACGGGGCATCCTGGGCCGCGCGGTGAACCTGCCCGGGAAGGGCGGGCGCAGCATGTCCACCACATTGTATAAGATCTGCCAAAAGTTTTACGGCTTTAATTAAGATGTTGACATTTCAGTTCTGCCACGCTATAATATGAAATATATTTGTAATAATCATTTAAAAAAGCCATTCGATGATACGGATAAACGTAATAAGTGGTAATAATTTAGAAAAAGGATGGGCGATGGCAATGGGAAAAAGAAGATCCAGCTGGAAGATATTGAGCATCTTGGCATTCATCCTCCTGGGAGCGGGCGTAGCCGCGGTGCAGACGACGCCGGTGGAAGTCCAGGCGGCGATCAAGGAAGGATGGGTGCAGAAGAACGATGTATGGTACTACTACCAGAACGGCCGGAAGGTCAAAGGGGAGTGGATCCAATATAATAACAAGCGTTATTACCTGAAACCGGGCGATGGCGCGATGGCTGCAAATGAGCTCATCACATCGGAAGAGGATGGCCGGAAGTACTACCTGGGCAAGGACGGGGCGATGATCACCGGTTGGAAGAAGATCAAGAAGAAATGGTATTTTTTCAAGAAGGGCTCCCCGAAGGGGGCGATGGCCTATGGATGGGTCTCGGAAAAAAACAGCTCGGGCGGGAAAAATAGATTTTACATGGATAAGACGACCGGGGCCATGTACACCGATATGCTCTTCAAAGTGGGGAAGAAATATTACTATGCCAAGGAAGATGGAAACATGCATGTGGGATGGAAGACCATCAGCGGTCATAGGTATTATTTCACACAGAAGGGCACTTATACGGGATGGACGGAGATTTCGGGAAAGTGGTATTATTTTAAGGACGGAGGGTATGTAAAGACCGGATGGCTCACTTATAATGGCAACAGATATTACCTGTCCAAGACGAAGGGGAGCAAGGGACAGCGGCTCACGGGCATGCAGACGATCAATTCCAAGACTTATTATTTCGATTCCTCCGGTGTGATGGAATATGAGGTAAAAGATGTGGACAGCGCCACCAGCAAGCCAGGGGAAGCCCGCACGATCAAAAATTTCCTTCTGGGTGCACTGCAGCCTGTGGGGAATACGCTGTACGTGTGGGGAGGCGGCTGGGCGCAGCCGACGGCCACATATATCGGGGTCTACCCGGAGTGGAAAGTATGGTATGATTCCCAGAGCGGTTCCTATGATTTTTCCAATTACCAGGACCTCTCCGCAGAGACACGGTCGAAAGGGCTGGACTGCTCCGGCTTCGTGGGATGGAGCACCTATCAGGTCATGGAGACGAAGAGCGGTGTGGGCAGCGGCTATGTGGCGGAAGCGTCCACGATCGCCAGCGTGTATGCCAGCAGAGGGTATGGGACGCTGCGCAACCAGACCACACTGAGCAAGAAGGATTACATAGGGCAGTTTAAGCCTGGGGACGTGGGCAGTATGTCCGGGCATACATTCATCGTATTGGGGCAGTGTTCGGACGGCAGTCTGGTGATCGTCCACTCCACACCGCCGTGCGTGCAGATCAACGGGACGCCGACGCCGGCCGGGGGTTGGGACAGCGAGGCGATCACATTGGCCCAGCGTTATATGAATCAGTATTACCCAAGCCTGATGAAGAAGTTCAACTCATCCTGCAGTGTGGGGACTTCATACATCAGGGCCAGCAATATGATGCGGTGGAAGACGAATACGCTGGCAGACCCGGATGGATATAAGAGTAAGACAGCCGGGCAGGTGCTGGAAGACCTGTTCAGCGGCCAATAAAAGAACGATAGAGAGGGATGCCTGGCTGTGCGCCGGGCATTTTCCTTGTCCTTAAGTATTACAAGAGATTATCGAAATGTTACAAAAATATTTAATTTATTAAAATTAACTCTTGAAAAGCTGTTAAAACTGTGCTATCATGAATGAGAAGTCAAGGAGAACTTACAGGGGAGTAATTTTTAATAGAAGTGAAGGGTTGATTGATCATGAAGAAAAGATTGATATGTTGTGTACTGGCGCTTGTCGTGACATTTGCACAGGTCGTGAGCGTAGGGGCGACGAGAGAAGAGCAGCTGCGTGTGGAGCAGGAAACAACGAACAATAGCTTGAATGAAGCCTATGCGACGATCGAGAGTCTGGAAGTCCAGAAAGAAGCCTTGAGCATGGAGATAAATGAACTGGACCAGGAACTGGTCAACGTAATGGTCACGGTCAATGTGCTCAAGAAGGATATCGCAAAGAAAGAGACAGCGATCAAGGAGACGAAGGAGGATCTCAAGGAGGCGCAGGAGAAGAAGGATGAGCAATACGAGGCCATGAAAAAGCGCATCCAGTTCCTCTATGAGAAGGGGGGCGGTTCCGCTTGGCTCCAGGTGCTGTTCGAGTCGAAGGACCTCCCAGATCTTCTGAACAAGGCGGAATATACACAGAAGATGTATGAGTACGACAGGGATAACCTGCAGAAGTTCGAGGACACAGTGGAGGGCGTGAAAGCGCTGGGTGTACAGTTGGAGGCTGAGAAGGCTGAGCTGGTGGACATGAAGGGGCAGCAGGAAGCTCAGCAGGCTTCGCTGGAGAGCCAGTTAGCCCAGAAGCGTTCTGACTCGGAGAATTACGAGGCGCAGATCGCGACGGCACAGTCCCAGGCCGAGGAGTATGCATCCCTCCTGCAGCAGCAGACAGAGGAGATCGCACGCCTGGAAGCTGAGAGGCTGGCGGCTGAGGAAGAAGCCCGGAGGCAGGCTGAGGCTGCGGCGGCAGCGGAAGAGGCGGCCCGGAAGGCGGAAGAAGCCAGACTTGCCCAGGAAGCGGAAAAGGAAGCGCGCAGACAGGCTGCGGCGGCAGCGGAAGCGGAGGAAGCCGCGCAGGCAGAGACAGGAGAGGAACTGGCTGAAGAAGTTGATATGACGGAGGATGTGGAGAACATCGCAGACCTGGGGTCTGAAGATATAGAAGATGACGACACAGAGATCAACGGCATCACAGGTGATACCACAGTGGAGGATAGCACGGATAGCAGCCCGGTAACAGATGACGGGAGTGATACAACGGACACAGTCCAGACGGATGAGTACGGCAATGTGATCGATGAGAGCAGTTCAGGCACCGGCAGTGTGACGACTCCGGCAGTGTCCACTGGCAGCGGCGCAGGACAGGAAGTCGTCAATTACGCATTGCAGTTTGTGGGGAATCCCTATGTCTGGGGCGGGACGGATCCGGTCAACGGCGCGGATTGTTCCGGTTTTGTCCAGAGTGTCTATGCACATTTCGGTGTGGCGCTGAACAGGACTTCGGAGGCGCAGATGGCAAACGGCGTGAGCGTCCCATATTCACAGGCACAGCCGGGCGATCTGATCTGCTACGGGAGCCACATCGCGATCTACATGGGCAATGGCCAGATCGTACATGCTTCAAACAGCGCCCCTTATCCGGCCGGCGGCATCAAGGTGAGCGACAATGCGGCATATCGGACGATCTTAGATGTGAGAAGGGTTATCTAAGTATTTTGAGCGCTCTATAGAAAGAGGCTGCTTTAAAAGCGAGAGCTTTTAGGGCAGCCTTTAGAGCATGTTATACTATGATCTGGAGGAGAAAGAGTATGGAACAGGTACAGAAAGGACGGCAAAATCCATTGGGCACGGAACCGATCGGGAGGCTGCTGCCGAAATTTGCGGTCCCGGCGGTGATCAGCATGTTGGTCAGCGCCCTTTACAACATCGTGGATCAGATCTTCATCGGCCAGGGTGTGGGGATGTATGGAAATGCGGCGACAAACGTGGCGTTCCCGCTGACGACATTGGCTACGGCCCTGGGGCTTTTGCTGGGGATCGGAGGGGCGTCTAATTTCAACCTGGAGATGGGGCGGGGCAATAAGGAGAAGGCGGAAAAGATCGCGGGGACTTCCTTTGGGAGCCTTATGATCTCCGGGATTGTGATCTGTGTGGTGGTCCGGCTTTTTTTAAAGCCCTTGATCTTGGTGTTCGGAGCCACACCGGAGGTGATGGATCACGCTATGGATTATGTGGGGATCACCTCCTTTGGGATGCCTTTTTATATCCTGACCACAGGCGGGAACCATATGATCCGGGCGGACGGGAGTCCGACTTATTCGATGGGGACTATGGTCAGCGGCGCTCTGGTCAATACAGTGCTGGACCCCCTGTTCATCTTCGGATTCCATATGGGGATCGCGGGGGCGGCCTGGGCGACGGTCATCGGGCAGATCTTATCGGCGGTCCTTGTCTTCGCCTATCTGCCCCGGTTTAAGACGGTCCGTCTCCCGCTCAAAGGATTCCTGCCCCGGTGGAAGTGCCTGCTGGCGATCACGTCCCTGGGGGCGGCCAGCTGTTTTAACCAGTTGGCGATGACGGTGACGCAGATCGTGATGAACAATGTACTGCGCTATTATGGGGAAAACTCGGTGTATGGCAGCGACATCCCTCTGGCAGTGGTGGGGATCGTGGCGAAGGTCAATATGGTATTCATGGCCATCGTCATCGGGATATCCCAAGGGGCGCAGCCGATCTTCGGGTTTAATTACGGCGCAAAGAAATACGACAGAGTGCGGGCTACATACCGCTATGCGGGGACGGTGGCTACGGCGATCGCCATCCTTGCTTTTTTGGGATTCCAGATATTTCCCCGGCAGATCACGTCCATGTTTGGGTCGGGGGAGAAGCTGTATTATCAGTTTGCCATACAATACTTCCGCATATTTATGCTCTTTACTTTTATAAATGGGCTGCAGCCGCTGACGGCGAATTTTTTTACCTCCATCGGAAAATCTACCCGGGGTATCCTGTTGTCGATGACGCGGCAGCTGATCTTCCTGATCCCGCTGGTGGTGATCTTTCCGATGATCTTAGGGATCGACGGTGTGATCTACGCTGGACCGGTGGCGGATGGAGCGGCCGGGATCCTGGCGATCTATATGGTCTGGAGGGAATTTAAGCGGATGCCCCGGGAACAGGTCCTCTGATCATAGATCCTCCAAATATGGATCATAAATATGGAAAAGATCGGGCATACTGGATGAGAGTAAAAAAATCCAAGATCGATATGAAGGAGGTCAGTATGTCGGTGAAATTTAGAGACAGTGAGACAAAAGCAAATCTGATGAGGGCTTTTGCGGGGGAGAGCCAGGCCAGAAACCGGTATGTGTTCAGCGCCGATCTATCAAAAAAGGAGCATCTCCACGTGATCGAGCAGGCATTTAGGTTTACGGCGGCCCAGGAGCAGCAGCACGCGAAGATCTTTTATGATCATCTGCAGGAGTTAAATGGAAATACCATTGTGATCGATGCGGGCTATCCGGTGGATAACTATAAGGATGTGGGTAAGCTCTTGCGGGCGGCGCAGCACAATGAGTATGAGGAGCACGACGATGTGTACCATCATTTCGGGGAGGTGGCGGCCTCGGAGGGTTTTGCGAAGGTGGCGGCGTCTTTTCAGAAGATCGCCCAGATCGAGAAGACCCACGGGGACCGGTTTGGCCGTCTGGCGCAGCTCGTGGAGGATGGAAAGCTCTTTGTGTCTGACGTGGAGATCGGATGGATGTGCCTGAAATGCGGGAATGTCCACCATGGGATGGAGGCGCCGAAAGTGTGCCCGGTGTGCCAGCATGACCAGGGGTATTTCATCCGTCTGGATCTGCTCCCCGGCGGGATGGCGTAGAGAGGATGTCGGGACGCTGCTCCAGTGTTTTGCTGGGGCGGCGTCCTCTGTATCAATATTTTTATCTATTTTTTTACAAAAAACTCTTGCAATACAGATAAACATATGATAGAATCTTAAATGTCGCTGAGGCAAGGCTCCATGGTCAAGTGGTTAAGACACCGCCCTTTCACGGCGGTAACAGGGGTTCAAATCCCCTTGGAGTCATAGGGGAAGGGTGAAGGATACCGCTGTTCCCTGATGGATGGCAATGACCGATGATGTTTTTATGGACCTTTAGCTCAGTTGGTCAGAGCACCCGGCTCATAACCGGTCGGTCCTGGGTTCGAGTCCCCGAAGGTCCATTTGCATTGCCTGGTTCCTTAGATATTTTGTGATAATATAGTTTTTTGGCCCAGTGGCTCAGTTGGTTAGAGCGCCGCCCTGTCACGGCGGAGGTCGAGAGTTCGAGTCTCTTCTGGGTCGTTTGCAACACAATATGATTGCCGCAGTGGCGGAACTGGCAGACGCCCGGGACTTAAAATCCCGTGGGTAGTGATACCCGTACCGGTTCGATTCCGGTCTGCGGCATTGGAAATCCTTTCTCTGATTGAAAGGATTTTTTGTCATTGTATGGATTTTGAGGATATGTATTTTTTTATGAAGGCAGCGCTTTTAAAAATAATTATAAAAATAACTTGCAATATATCTGGAAATACGTTATACTAAACTACGTTGTGACATTGATAGCTGTGAAGCGTGAGGTTGCTGCTCTATTTTTATGTGCAGGTTTTTCCGTGGAGCGAATGTCAAGTTCGGTGTATCGAAGGAAGGTCCTTTTGGATATACCCCAATAAAACTGGCGACAAGTCACTGTACAATAGAGAACTGTTGGGCGGAGAAACCCCCTATCATGCAGTAGATCCCGAGAGAGGGAACGTGTGAAGTCATCTAGGACACACACGGAGAAGTGTACAGTCACCGCTTGTCGTACTGATCCAGAAAGTGCGAAAAGGAGGCGGCTTTTTTTATGGCAAATCAGGTAATGAGGATCACATTGAAGGCATACGACCATCAACTGGTGGATGCGTCAGCGAGCAAGATCATTGAGACGGTGAAAAAGAACGGAGCAAAGGTGAGCGGGCCGGTGCCGCTGCCCACAAAGAAAGAGGTAGTGACGATCTTAAGGGCAGTGCACAAATACAAAGACTCCCGTGAACAATTTGAACAGCGGACACATAAGAGGCTGATCGATATCCTGACACCGACCCAGAAGACTGTTGATGCGCTCTCCAGGCTGGAGATGCCGGCAGGTGTCCATATAGATATCAAGATGAAGAAAAAATAGCAGGCAATGACTATATGACCGCCGCAGATCAAAATGCTGGCGATCCGCTATAAGGAGGAAAATAGAAAATATGAAAAAAGGCATATTGGCGACAAAAGTAGGTATGACCCAGATCTTTGACGAGAATGGGAATCTGATCCCAGTGACCGTCCTGCAGGCAGGGCCGTGTGTGGTGACACAGATCAAGACGGAAGAAAACGACGGCTACAGCGCGATCCAGGTAGGCTATATGGACAAACGGGAAAAACTGGTGAACAAACCGCTCAAAGGTCAGTTTGATAAAGCAGGCGTTCCTTATAAGAGATACTTAAGGGAATTCAAGTTCGAGAACGCATCCGAATATGAGGTGGGCCAGGAGATCAAAGCGGATATCTTCCAGGTGGGCGACCACATCGATGCCACCGCGATCTCAAAAGGTAAAGGTTTCCAGGGCGCGATCAAGAGGCACGGACAGTCCAGAGGACCTATGACCCACGGTTCCAAATATCATCGCCATGCAGGTTCCAACGGCGCGGCATCCGACCCCAGCAGGGTATTCAAGGGCAAGAAGATGCCCGGTCAGATGGGAAATAAGAGAGTGACGGTCCAGAACCTGGAGATCGTGCAGGTGGACGTGGAGAACAACTTACTGCTGATCAAAGGCGCTGTACCAGGACCGAGGAAATCCATGGTCACCATCAAAGAGACCGTCAAGGTGATCGTCTAACGGAGAAAGGAGGAATACACAGATGGCAAATGTATCTGTTTATAATATGGAAGGCAACGAAGTCGGCACAATCGAATTGAACGATGCCGTATTCGGCGTAAAAGTGAATGAACATCTGGTGCATCAGGCTGTAGTGCGTCATCTCGCCAACAAACGCCAGGGAACACAGAAAGCGAAGACCCGTTCTGAAGTCCGGGGCGGTGGCAGGAAACCTTGGAGGCA
Source organism: Clostridia bacterium (assembly GCA_910575625.1). GTDB lineage: Bacteria > Bacillota > Clostridia > Lachnospirales > Lachnospiraceae > MGBC164599. The sequence goes on along the minus strand of CAJTFD010000001.1, from coordinate 64,692 downwards.
GAAAGGGACTGGACATGCAAGGCAGGGTTCCATCCGTGCGCCGCAGTGGACAGGCGGTGGCGTTGTATTTGCGCCAACACCCAGGGATTATTCCAAGAAGATGAATAAGAAAGAGAAGAGGGCTGCACTCAAGTCCGCACTCTCATCCAGAGTGGAAGCAGACAAGCTGATCGTCTTAGACACTCTCAGATTAGACGAGATCAAGACGAAAGAGATGGTAAGAGTCTTAAACAACTTAAAAGTAAACAAAGCACTGGTGGTCATGCCGGAAGTGGACGAGAACGTGATGCTCTCCGCAAGGAACATCCCGGACGTCGCTACGATCGATGCCAGGATGCTCAACGTATATGATATCATGAAATACAGCACGGTGATCCTGACAAAAGATGCCGTAGCTTCGATCGAGGAGGTGTTCGCATAATGGCAAATATACAATATTATGACGTTATCTTAAAGCCGGTGATCACAGAGAAGAGCATGGAGCTTATGGGCCGGAAAGAATACACTTTCTTCGTACACCCGGAAGCCAACAAGACCATGATCAAAGAGGCTGTTGAGAAGATGTTCGAGGGGACAAAAGTAAAGAGAGTCAATACCATGAACCTGCCCGGAAAGAAAAAGAGACGCGGGATGGTATACGGCCGGACAGCCAAGAGGAAGAAAGCGATCGTGGCATTGACAGAGGACAGCAAGGATATTGAAATCTTTGAAGGCTTATAAGCCGGAAATTCGAAAGGAGGATCACAATGGCGATCAAATCATATAAACCATATACCCCATCCAGAAGGCATATGACCGGATCTGATTTCTCCGAGATCACCAAGACAAAGCCAGAGAAATCACTGGTCGTATCCCTGAAGAAGAATGCGGGGCGTAATAATCAAGGAAAGATCACATGCCGGCACCGCGGGGGCGGCAGCAGGAGAAAATACAGACTGATCGATTTCAAGAGGAGAAAGGACGATGTTCCGGCAACCGTAAAGAGCATCGAATACGATCCGAACAGATCCGCGAACATCGCGCTGCTGGCCTATGCAGACGGCGAGAAGACCTATATCTTGGCGCCGGAAGGCTTAAAAGTAGGCCAGAAAGTCATGAACGGTGAACATGCAGAGATCCGCACAGGCAACTGCCTCCCGATGAACATGATCCCAGTCGGTACACTGATCCACAACATCGAGCTGTATCCAGGCCGCGGCGGCCAGCTGGTGCGTTCTGCAGGCAACAGCGCACAGCTGATGGCAAAAGAAGGAAAATATGCGACTGTACGTCTCCCATCCGGAGAGATGCGCATGGTCCCGATCGTATGCCGCGCCACAGTGGGTGTAGTCGGAAACGGAGACCACAACCTGATCAATATTGGTAAAGCCGGGCGTAAACGTCACATGGGATTCCGTCCCACAGTACGTGGTTCTGCCATGAACCCCAACGACCATCCGCACGGTGGTGGTGAAGGTAAGACAGGTATCGGCCGTCCAGGTCCGAGCACGCCATGGGGCAAACCTGCACTGGGCCTCAAGACAAGGAAGAAGAACAAACAGTCCAACAAGTACATCGTACGTAGAAGAGATGGCAAGGCATTAGCAAAATAAAGGAGGTTAGAGCATGGCTCGTTCACTGAAAAAAGGACCGTTTGCAGACGAAAGTTTACTGAAAAAAGTAGATGCGTTAAACGCTGCGAATGAAAAGACAGTAATCAAAACATGGTCACGCCGTTCCACGATCTTCCCTTCGTTTGTAGGTCATACATTTGCGGTCCATGATGGGAGGAAACATGTGCCGGTGTATGTGACAGAAGATATGGTCGGACATAAATTAGGAGAATTTGTGGCAACCAGGACCTATCGGGGACACGGTAAGGATGAGAAAAAATCAGGGGTGCGCCGGTAATACAAGGGATCGGCGCCCGCAATATAGAGAGAATCAGACAGGAGTAGCGAAAGGAGGATTCTAAAATCCATGGCTAAAGGACATAGATCCCAGATCAAAAGAGCAAGGAATGCAAATAATAGAGAGACAAGGCCGCATGCAAAATTATCCTACGCGCGTGTATCCGTACAGAAGGCTTGTTTTGTGCTGGATGCGATCCGTGGAAAAGATGTGCAGACAGCGCTCGGCATCCTGACTTACAACCCCAGGTATGCGTCCAGTTTGGTAAAGAAGCTGTTGGAGTCTGCCATTGCAAATGCTGAGAACAATCAGGGACTGATGGCAAACAACTTATATGTTGCCCAGTGCTATGCAAATAAAGGACCGACGATGAAGCGCATCAAACCCAGAGCACAGGGCAGGGCTTACCGTATCGAGAAAAGGACGAGTCATATCACCATCGTATTGGATGAGAAATAAGGAGGGAAAAGATGGGACAGAAAGTTAATCCACATGGCCTTCGCGTGGGGATCATCAAAGACTGGGATTCCAAATGGTATGCGGAAAAAGAGTTTGCAGATTATCTGATCGAGGATTACAACATCCGTAAATTTTTAAAGAAGAAATTATACACAGCCGGTATCTCCAAGATTGAGATCGAGAGGGCTTCCGACCGTGTGAAGATCATCATCTATACAGCGAAACCAGGTATCGTGATCGGCAAAGGCGGCTCAGAGATCGAAAAAGTAAAAGCCGAGCTGCAGAACTACACAGATAAAAAGCTGATCGTGGACATCAAAGAAGTAAAAAGGCCAGACAGGGATGCACAGCTGGTGGCAGAGAACATCGCACTCCAGTTGGAGAACCGTATCTCATTCCGCCGCGCTATGAAATCCACCATGAGCAGGACGATGAAAGCAGGCGCAAAGGGCATCAAGACCGCCGTATCCGGACGTCTCGGAGGCGCAGATATGGCCCGTACAGAATTTTACAGCGAGGGGAATATCCCGCTGCAGACACTTCGCGCAGATATTGATTATGGATTTGCAGAAGCAGATACCACTTATGGAAAAGTCGGCGTAAAAGCCTGGATCTATAATGGCGAAGTTCTTCCGACAAAAGCAGAAAAGGAAGGGAGCGATAAATAATCATGTTAATGCCTAAGAGAGTAAAACATCGTAAACAATTCCGCGGATCCATCAGAGGAAAAGCGATGAGGGGCAACAAGATCAATTATGGCGAGTACGGATTGGTCGCTACAGAGCCATGTTGGATCAGGTCAAATCAGATCGAGGCAGCCCGTATTGCCATGACCAGATATATCAAGAGGGGCGGCCAGGTATGGATCAAGATCTTCCCGGACAAACCGGTGACAGCAAAACCGGCTGAGACACGTATGGGTTCTGGTAAAGGTGCCGTAGAATACTGGGTAGCAGTAGTAAAACCAGGACGCGTTATGTTTGAGATCGCAGGCGTTTCAGAGGAAATAGCACGCGAAGCGTTGCGTCTGGCAATGCATAAGCTTCCATGTAAATGTAAGATTGTCTCTCGCGCAGACTTAGAAGGCGGTGATCACAATGAAGATTAATAAATTTTTAGAGGAATTAAGGGCAAAATCTGACACAGAATTGAAAGAAGAGTTAGTAGCTGCCAAGAAAGAACTTTTTAATCTGAGGTTCCAGAATGCAACCAATCAATTGGACAATACCAGTCGGATCAAAGAAGTCCGCAGGAATATTGCCAGGATCCAGACAGTGATCGCTCAGAATGCAGCTGCTGCGAAATAACAATGGAGGTATCAGTCGTGGAAAGAAATCTTAGGAAGACCCGCGTGGGTAAAGTGACGAGCAATAAGATGGACAAGACCATTGTTGTTGCGATTGAAGATCATGTAAAACATCCTCTTTATAAGAAGATCGTAAAGAGAACATATAAATTAAAAGCTCATGATGAGAACAATGAGTGCAGTATTGGCGATACCGTGAAAGTCATGGAGACAAGGCCCCTGTCCAAGGAAAAGAGATGGAGACTTGTGGAAGTCGTTGAGAAGGTAAAATAATATAAGGAGGAAGATCCATGATCCAACAGGAGAGCAGACTGAAAGTTGCTGATAATACAGGCGCAAAAGAGATTTTGTGTATCCGCGTACTGGGCGGTTCCACAAGGAGATATGGAAAGATCGGCGATGTCATCGTAGCTACTGTCAAAGATGCAACACCAGGCGGCGTTGTCAAAAAAGGCGATGTGGTCCGGGCAGTGGTCGTGCGCACAGTGAACAAGACGCGCCGTGCAGATGGTTCATATATCAGATTTGACGAAAATGCCGCAGTGATCATAAAAGAAGATATGACCCCCAGGGGAACACGTATCTTTGGGCCAGTAGCTCGTGAATTGCGTGAGAAGCATTTTATGAAGATAGTTTCTCTCGCTCCGGAAGTATTATAGGAGGCGATCGATCAATGGTAAAGATTAAAAAAGGCGACACAGTAAAAGTGATCACCGGAAAAGATAAAGATAAAGAAGGCAAAGTACTCGCTGTGGACAGAAAGAGGAATAAAGTCCTCGTGGACGGCGTGAACAAAGTGACAAAACACACAAAACCTTCTATTGCAAACCAGCAGGGTGGTATTATCCAGAAAGAAGCCCCCATCGATATATCAAATGTGATGTATGTCCACAAGGGACAGCCGACCAGGATCGGATTTAAGATCTTAGAAGACGGCCGTAAAGTCCGTGTGGCAAAGAAGACCGGAGAGGTAATTGATCAGTAAGAGAGGAGGGCAAAGTAAGTGAGTAGGCTTGGAGATATCTACAAAAATGAGATCGTGGATGCCATGATGAAAAAGTTCGGATACAAAAATGAACTGGAAGTGCCAAAGCTCCACAAGATCGTTGTAAATATGGGTGTTGGTGAAGCGAAGGAGAACGCGAAGATCTTAGATTCTGCCATCGCAGATATGCAGATCATCACCGGACAGAAGGCAGTTCCCTGTAAAGCAAAGAAATCAGTGGCAAACTTTAAGATAAGGGAAGGGATGCCCATCGGATGCAAGACGACACTGCGCGGCGAGAAGATGTATGAATTTGCAGATCGCCTGATCAACCTGGCGCTCCCCCGCGTGCGTGACTTCCGCGGCGTGAACCCCAATGCGTTCGACGGCAGGGGCAACTATGCGCTGGGGCTCAAAGAGCAGCTGATCTTCCCGGAGATCGAATACGACAAGATCGATAAAGTAAGGGGTATGGACGTGATCTTCGTGACTACAGCCCATACAGACGAAGAAGCCAGGGAATTGTTGAGATTATTTAATATGCCATTCGCAAGTTAAAGATTAGGAGGAAAGATCCATGGCGAAAAAAGCAATGAAGATCAAACAACAACGCAAAGCAAAATTTTCCACCAGGGAATATAATCGCTGCAGGATCTGCGGGCGTCCCCATGCATATCTGAGAAAATACGGGGTCTGCAGGATCTGTTTCCGTGAATTGGCATACAAAGGCCAGATACCTGGCGTTAAGAAAGCAAGCTGGTAGACAAAGGACATGTAAAGTCTAACAAGGATTGAGGAGGAAACTTACATGACAATGAGTGATCCGATCGCGGATATGCTTACAAGGATCCGCAATGCGAATATTGCAAAACATGACACTGTAGACGTTCCCGCATCCAAGATGAAGATCGCGATCGCGAACATCCTGTTGGATGAAGGGTATATCGCAAAATACGATCTGGTGCAGGATGGGAGCTTCAAGACCATCCATATCACCTTGAAATATGGCGAAGACAAGAATGAGAAGATCATCACCGGCTTAAAGAGGATCTCAAAACCGGGTCTGCGTGTATACGCAGGAAAAGATGAGCTCCCGAAAGTATTAGGAGGTCTGGGCATCGCGATCATCTCCACAAACAAGGGCGTGATCACAGACAAAGAGGCCAGAAAAGAAGGCGTCGGCGGAGAAGTCCTGGCATTTATCTGGTAAGACGGCGAGACACAGATCAAAAACTGAAAACAGAAGGGGAGGTCATAGGAACCCCTTCCGACAATCTAAGTAAGGAGGAAAGAAAGATGTCACGTATCGGAAGATTACCGGTAACCGTACCTGCCGGAGTAACCGTGGAGATCAAAGAGAACAATCATGTAACTGTAAAAGGCCCGAAGGGAACACTTGAAAAAGCGCTCCCTGTAGAGATGGAGATCAAGTTGGAAGACGGGGCGGTCGTAGTCACCCGGCCCAACGACTTAAAGAAGATGAAATCCCTGCACGGTCTGACTAGGTCTTTGATCCAGAACATGGTGACAGGCGTAAATGAAGGCTACAAGAAAGAATTGGAAGTAAACGGCGTAGGTTACAGGGCTGCGAAACAGGGCAAGAAGCTGGTGCTCAACTTAGGTTTCTCCCATCCGGTGGAGATGGAAGATCCGGAAGGCTTGGAAGCGAAAGTGGACGGCAACAAGATTACCGTTGAGGGGATCGATAAGCAGAAAGTAGGCCAGTATGCTGCGGAGATCAGGGATAAGAGGAGACCGGAGCCATATAAGGGCAAAGGTATCAAGTACGTCGATGAGGTGATCAGACGCAAAGTTGGAAAGACCGGTAAGAAATAAATAAGGAGTGTGTGAAAATGGTTAAGAAGATTTCAAGAGCGAAAATCCGTCAGAAAAAGCATAGAAGGATCCGTCATCGCTTAAGCGGTACAACACAGGCTCCTCGTTTAGCCGTGTTCAGGAGCAACAACCATATGTACGCGCAGATCATCGATGACACAGTTGGCAGGACTTTAGTATCTGCGTCTACCCTCCAGGAAGAGGTAAAGGCCGGCTTGGAGCACACCAACAATGTGGAAGCCGCTGCCAAAGTAGGCGAAGTGATCGGAAAAAGGGCAGTTGAGCAGGGCATCAAAAAAGTAGTGTTCGACAGAGGCGGCTTTTTATATCATGGAAAAGTCAAAGCTTTAGCTGACGCAGCAAGAGAAGCTGGGTTGGAATTCTAGAAAGGGAGGAAAAGACACATGAAACGCAATATCATTGATGCCAGTCAGCTTGAGTTAGAAGATAAAGTAGTAGCCATCAAACGTGTAACAAAAGTTGTAAAAGGCGGTCGTAATTTCCGTTTCACAGCCCTTGTCGTTGTAGGCGACGGCAATGGACATGTGGGAGCCGGCTTAGGTAAAGCGACCGAGATCCCCGAGGCGATCCGCAAGGGCAAAGAGGACGCGATGAAGAAGATGATCACCGTAGCCAGGGACGACAACGGGAGTATCACCCATGATTTCATCGGCAAATTTGGCAGCGCCCAAGTTCTGTTGAAAAAGGCTCCAGACGGTACCGGTGTGATCGCAGGCGGTCCGGTCCGTGCCGTGATCGAGTTAGCCGGGATCAAGAATATCCGTACAAAATCCCTCGGTTCCAATAATAAGCAAAATGTTGTGCTCGCCACGATCGAAGGGCTCAAACAACTGAAGACACCGGAAGAGGTGGCAAGGCTGCGCGGAAAATCAGTAAAAGAAATTGTTGGATAAGGAGGGCTAAATAAATGGCTGCTAAATTAAAGATCACCCTCGTAAGATCTACGATCGGTGCGATCCCAAAACACAGGAAGACAGTAAAAGCCATGGGTCTGCGCAAACTCAACAAGACCGTGGTCATGCCTGATAATCCCGCAGTCAGGGGGATGATCCATCAGGTACAGCATTTAGTGAAAGTAGAAGAGGTACAGGTAGAAGACTAGAGGAGGTGTCAAAATGGAGTTATATGATCTGAAACCGGCAAAAGGTTCTACGCACAGCCGTTTCCGCAGAGGCCGGGGACACGGTTCAGGCAACGGCAAGACAGCCGGCAAAGGGCACAAGGGTCAGTTGGCACGTTCCGGCGCAAAGAAAGCCGGGTTTGAAGGCGGTCAGATGCCTTTGTACAGACGTATCCCGAAGAGAGGGTTTACGAATCGCAATTCAAAAGAGATCGTGATCATCAATGTGGAAGAGCTGGACCGCCGTTATGAGGACGGCGCAGAGGTTACGATCGAGAACCTCTTGAGCAGCGGTGCGATCTCCAACAAAAAAGATGGCGTGAAAGTCCTTGGAAACGGGGAATTGACGAAAAAGCTGCATGTCAAAGTCAATGCATTCAGTGCCAGCGCAAAAGAAAAGATTGAAGCAGCTGGCGGAACGGCAGAGGTGATTTAATGTTCGATGGCCTGGCAAACGTATTTAAAGTAAAAGATATCAGGCGGCGGTTATTCTTCTTACTGTTGATGATCATCGTGATCCGGATCGGGTCACAGCTGCCTGTCCCAGGAACAGATGGGGACTACTTTAGAAACTGGTTCGACAGCCAGTCAGGAGATGCGTTCAATTTCTTTGATGCATTTACAGGAGGATCTTTTACGCAGATGTCGATCTTTGCGTTGAACATCACTCCGTATATCACATCATCCATCATCATGCAGCTTTTGACCATCGCGATCCCCAAGTTGGAGGAGATGCATAAAGATGGTGAAGAGGGAAGGAAGAAGATCGCATCGATCACCCGTTACCTGACGATAGGACTTTCTGTATTTGAAGGCATCGCCATGTCCATCGGTTTTGGCCGTCAGGGACTGATCCCGGTACTTTCTTCAGGTTCAGGTTCTTCGGTATTTGAAAAGATCGCGGCAGCGTTTGTTGTGGTCGTATGCCTGACTGCCGGTTCTGCCATGCTGATGTGGATCGGTGAACGTATAACGGAAAAAGGCGTGGGAAACGGTATCTCCATCGTGCTGACGATCAACATCGTATCCACCATGCCCAATGATTTCACAGGCTTATATGAGACTTTTGTAAAAGGAAAGACGATCGCCAAAGGTGCGCTGGCCGCACTGATCATCTGCGCGATCGTGCTGGTCATGATCGTATTCGTACTGATCTTAAATGATGCGACCAGGAAGATACCCGTACAATACTCGAAAAAGATGCAGGGGAGAAAGATGGTGGGCGGCCAGTCCTCCCATATACCGCTCAAAGTCAACACGGCGGGCGTTATCCCGATCATCTTCGCGTCATCGATCATGTCGTTCCCCACGATCATCGCCAGTGTCCTGGGCAAGGCTAACGGGACGGGGATGGGCAGCGAAGTGCTGCGGATGCTGTCCTCCAACAATTGGTGCAATCCGGAGCGGCCGATCTACTCGATCGGGCTTTTGGTCTATGTGGTGCTGGTCATCTTTTTTGCTTATTTTTATACCTCCATCACATTTAATCCGATAGAGGTAGCCGACAATATGAAGAAACAGGGCGGGTTCGTACCTGGTATCCGTCCGGGTAAGGCGACCACTGATTACCTGACGAAGATCTTGAATTACATCATCTTTATCGGTGCGGCCGGTCTGGTGATCGTGGCGATCATCCCGTTTTTCTTCAACGGCGTGTTTGGCGCACAGGTGTCCTTTGGCGGAACATCGATCATCATCGTGGTGGGCGTGGTCTTAGATACGATCAAACAGATCGAGTCCATGATGCTGGTGCGCAATTACAGAGGTTTTTTAAACGAATAGATCATCGAAAAGGTTGTGGTGGCAGCGCCGCAGCCTTTGGTGATATTTTGCGGTAGGAGGTAGAGTGCTATGAGGATCATAATGCTGGGTGCGCCGGGTGCAGGTAAAGGGACGCAGGCCAAGAAGATCGCGGAAAAATACAACATCCCCCATATTTCCACAGGGGATATCTTCCGCGCGAATATAAAAAATGAGACAGAGCTGGGAAAGAAAGCGAAATCCTATATGGATCAGGGGATGCTGGTGCCGGATGAGCTGACGATCTCTCTCGTGATGGACCGGTTCCAGGAACCGGATGCCAGGAACGGATATGTATTGGATGGTTTTCCGCGTACGATCCCGCAGGCAGAGAGCCTGGATGCGGCTTTGAAAGAGAGCGGCAGCCAGATCGATCATGCCATCAATGTGGATGTGCCGGATGAGGCCATCGTCAAACGGATGTCCGGGAGACGGGCATGTGTGAACTGTGGAGCTACATATCATCTCCAATATGCAGCGCCAAAGAAGGACGGTGTGTGTGACCACTGCGGAGAGGGTCTGATCCTCCGCGACGATGATAAACCGGAGACTGTGGAGAAGCGCCTTGGCGTTTATCATGACCAGACACAGCCGCTGATCGACTACTATGCACAAAAAGGCGTCTTAAAAGAAGTGGACGGCACCCGGGATCTGGAGGAAGTATTCGGCCAGATCAAGAAGATCTTAGGAGAATAAGGGATGTCGGTATCAATCAAATCATCAAGTGAGATCAAACGGATGCGGGAGGCCGGACGTTTGTTGGAACAGGTGCACGATGAGCTGGCGAAAGCGATCAGACCGGGGGTCTCCACCTGGGAGATCAACAAAGTGGGCGAGGATCTGATCCGCCGCCGGGGATGTGTGCCGAATTTCCTCAATTACAATGGTTTTCCGGCTTCCTTTTGCACCTCTGTGAACGAGGAAGTTGTCCATGGGATACCTTCAAAGGACCGGATACTCAAAGAGGGCGATATCATCAGCCTGGATGCGGGCCTGATCTACAAGAATTACCATTCGGACGCCGCCAGGACGTACGGCGTGGGCGAGATATCAGAAGAATCCCGCCAGCTCATCGAGGTGACGCGCCAGAGTTTTTTTGAAGGTTTGAAATACGCAAAAGCCGGGAAACATCTATTTGAGATCTCCGGGGCGATCGGCGCCTATGCGGAACGTTTTGGCTACGGGGTCGTGCGGGACCTGGTGGGGCACGGGATCGGGACAAAGCTCCATGAAGAACCCCAGATCCCCAATTTCAAACAGAAGAGGCGGGGGATGAAATTGTATCCAGGCATGACGCTCGCCATCGAGCCGATGATCAACGAAGGGCGCGCGGATGTGGTGTGGCTGGATGATGACTGGACGGTAGTGACAGAAGATGGCTCGCGTTCCGCCCATTATGAGAACACCATCTTGATAACGGACGGAGAGCCGGAGATATTAACACTCTCCCAATCATTATGATAATCCATAGGAGGTTTCCATGTCGAAAGCAGATATGATCGAAGTAGAAGGTGTCGTGTTGGAGAAGCTGCCCAATGCCATGTTCAAAGTCCAGTTGGAGAACAAGCATGTGGTGCTGGCCCATATCAGCGGAAAGCTGCGTATGAATTTTATCCGTATCTTACCTGGCGATAAAGTGACCATTGAGCTCTCCCCTTATGATCTGTCTAAAGGAAGGATCATTTGGAGAGATAAATAAAAAATACTTGCATAATGGAAGATATTTTGATACAATATTAAGCGAACTTTTGTGTTTTGCCCGAAGGGGCAGATCTGATAACGGAAGGAGGATTTCCAGTGAAAGTAAGATCATCTGTAAAGCCCATCTGCGATAAATGCAAGATCATCAAGAGAAAGGGACGGATCAGGGTCATCTGTGAAAATCCCAAGCATAAGCAAAGACAGGGTTAAGGATCTAGGATCAAAGATTTAGGCGAAAAATAGGAACAAACAGGAACCACCCGGGTGTGTTGTTCCTTTGTTTTATAGAATTGTGGGCACAGGCATCCGGCGAAAGTCATAGGACCTGGATGCTGTCATGTTTATACTCACGAGCATACTTATCTGCCAGATGATCTGCCTATCCTCTGGCAATACCGGAAATCTGTTGGCGGATCATCTGGCTCACGGGTATAAGAACAGTCTTCACATTCATACGCCTAATACCGGGAAGACCCCGGAAAGGCCGCATAGAGTATGTTCTATAAGGACGGATGCGGCTGGGTGCATTTGCAGCGCACCCCAGTTAGGAAAATTTTTTATGGAAACAAAAAGTCTTGTAAAGAGATGAGGAGGAAATTATGGCTCGTATAGCTGGTGTGGACTTACCGAGAGACAAACGTGTAGAGATCGGCCTGACCTATATCTATGGGATCGGCAGGACAACTTCAAACAAACTGTTGGAGAAGACCGGCGTAAACCCGGACACCCGCGTCAGGGACCTGACGGACGCAGAGGTGAACAAGCTCCGTGAAGCGATCGAGGAGACCTGTATCGTGGAAGGTGATCTGCGCAGGGAGATCGCCATGAACATCAAGAGGCTCCAGGAGATCGGATGTTACAGGGGGATCCGCCATAGGAAAGGACTGCCTGTCCGTGGCCAGAACACCAAGACAAATGCCAGGACAAGGAAAGGTCCGAAGAGGACGGTTGCTAATAAGAAGAAATAGATAACTCTGAAATAAGAATGTATAGAAAGTGTAGGTTAGTTTAAAATGGCAAAAACGACAAAGAAACCGACAAAACGTCGTGTCAAGAAAAACGTTGAACGAGGACAGGCACATATCCAGTCATCCTTTAACAACACCATTGTTACATTGACGGATACAGAAGGCAACGCTCTGTCATGGGCGAGCGCCGGCGGCCTGGGATTCAAAGGTTCAAGGAAATCTACTCCCTATGCAGCACAGATGGCGGCGGAGACTGCTGCGAAGGCTGCTTTGGTACATGGTCTGAAGACGGTAGATGTAATGGTAAAAGGTCCTGGTTCAGGAAGAGAAGCAGCGATCCGTGCCCTGCAGGCATGTGGTCTGGCAGTGACAAGTATCCGCGACGTGACACCCGTTCCCCACAACGGTTGCCGTCCCCCGAAACGCCGTAGAGTATAGTCCATTTTTCATAGAGATTGATATAGGAGGTAGCTAAACATGGCAATAAATCGTGTGCCAGTACTGAAAAGATGCAGATCTTTGGATCTGGACCCAATGTATCTTGGGATCAATAAGAAATCCACAAGGCAGCTGCGCAGGACCAACCGGAAGATATCCGAATACGGCCTTCAGCTGCGCGAGAAACAGAAAGCAAAGTTTATTTATGGTGTATTGGAAAAACCCTTCCGTAATTATTATAAAAAAGCCGATAAGATGCCGGGCATGACCGGTGCAAACCTGATGTCTCTTTTAGAGCGCAGACTTGACAACGTCATCTTCCGTCTTGGTCTTGCAAGGACGAGGAGGGAAGCAAGGCAGATCGTCGGCCATAAACACGTGACCGTGAACGGAAAAGTGGTCAGCATCCCCTCTTTCCTCGTGAAGGCAGGCGATGTTGTCGAGATCAGAGAAAAATGTAAAGGCTCCGAGAGGTACAAAGGTGTCCTGGAGATCACTGCGGGCAGACTTGTACCAGAGTGGCTTGACTCTGACCAGGAAAACCTGAAAGGGGTCGTAAAAGAGCTCCCCACGAGAGAAGTGATCGATGTGCCAGTGGATGAGATGCTCATCGTCGAGTTATACTCTAAATAATAGGTAACACCCAAGGAGGTGTCTTATAGTGTTTGATTTTAATAAGCCTAAGATTGAAATTACGGATATTTCCGAAGATAAAAAATACGGCAGATTTGTAGTGGAACCTTTGGAGAGAGGATATGGGACTACTTTGGGAAATTCGCTCAGGCGCATCATGCTCTCCTCTTTGCCAGGGGCTGCGGTCAGTCAGGTAAAGATCGACGGGGTGCTTCATGAATTCAGTTCGATCCCTGGCGTAAAGGAAGACGTGACGGAAATCATCATGAACCTGAAGAGCCTCGCAATCCGGAACAGGAGTACGGATAATGAACCGAAGGTTGCCTATGTGGAGTGTGAAGGAAAAGGAACCGTGACGGCGGCAGATATCCAGGTGGATCAGGATATTGAGATCATGAATCCAGACCTGGTGATCGCCACCTTAAACGGCGGCAAAGACTGCAGGCTTGTAATGGAACTGACCATTACAAAGGGACGGGGCTATGTCAGCTCAGAGAAGGGTAAGACGGACGACATGCCCATTGGGGTCATCGCCATCGATTCCATCTACACGCCCGTAGAGCGTGTGAACCTAACTGTAGAGAATACTCGTGTTGGTCAGATCACAGATTTTGATAAGTTGACGCTTGATGTATATACAAATGGTACGTTAGATCCGGACGAAGCGGTAAGCCTGGCGGCAAAAGTCTTGAGTGAGCATTTGAGCCTGTTTATCGATCTGTCTGAGAATGCCAAGACTGCGGAAGTGATGATCGAGAAAGAGGACAACGAGAAGGAGAAGGTGCTGGAGATGAGCATCGACGAATTGGAGTTGTCTGTGCGTTCTTTCAACTGCTTAAAGAGGGCCGGCATCAACACTGTGGAGGAACTGTGCAACAGGACTTCCGAGGACATGATGAAGGTGCGGAACTTAGGGCGTAAGTCATTGGAAGAAGTGTTGGCGAAATTAAAAGAACTCGGCTTACAGCTCCAGCCTGTAGAAGAGTAAAAATTATAGAAAGTGGATGCCTGGCACCTGTCAGTAAGCCCGATGAGCGTGGCAGGGTTGCCCCACAGATGGAGGATTTGAAAAATGGCAAAATACAGAAAATTAGGAAGAACATCCAGTCAGAGGAAAGCCCTTCTGCGCAATCAGGTGACGAACCTGTTATATCATGGCAAGATCGTGACGACAGAGAGCAAAGCGAAAGAAGTGCGCAAGATCGCGGAAGGTCTGATCGCTATGGCTGTCCGGGAGAAGGACAACTATGAGACAGTGACTGTCATGGCAAAAGTTGCCAAGAGAGATGCCGACGGCAAGAGAGAAAAGAAGGTCGTAGACGGTAAGAAAGTAGCTCTTTTCGAGGAAGTGGCAAAAGAGATCAAGAAGGACTCTCCTTCCAGACTCCATGCCCGGAGACAGATGCTCAAGGTATTCTATCCGGTGAAAGAAGTTCCGACAAAGAACGCTGGAAAGAAGAGAAATACAAAACAGGTAGACATGGTAGATAAGATGTTTTCAGAGATCGCGCCAAAGTACGAAGGCCGGAACGGTGGATATACACGTATCGTGAAGATTGGTCCGAGAAAAGGCGACGCTGCTATGGAAGTAGTATTGGAATTGGTGTAGATAAAAGGATCAAACGGGGGACGCGGCGGGAAGCTGCGTTCCTTTTGGCATATATCAAACCTGCATGCGCCTGGCAGTGGACGCACCACCACACATGAAAGTTTGGCGGGCGCATTTGGCATCCCTGAATTGATGCCGGCTATTCGGCGGCGGGAATTTTAAAGTAGAGGAGGCAGTAGATGATCAGTCCAGAATTTCATAGGAGCAGGAGAGAGCTTTACCGGGAGATCTTACAGGACAATTCCATGGGATTTGTTTTTGCCGGGGAGTTGAAAGAGGACAGGGGTGACCAGATGTTTCCGTTCACGCCCTACGCGAATTTTTACTATCTGACCGGTTTTGAGCAGCCGAAGGCGGTCTTTATGGCGGTGAAGGAGGAGGGAAAATACCGGGAAGTCCTGTTCATCGATCATCCGGACGAGAAAAAACAGCGTTGGGAAGGGATATCCTACACAAAAGAGAGCGTCAGTGCCGAGACTGGGATCGAACAGGTGGAATATCTGGAGAAATTCATGGAGAGCATCCCTCTCTTTGGCAGGAAAAATCTGATCGAGCATCTTTATATCGATATCGCAAAGTGGGAAAACAATTTCACCCAGAATCCGGCACAGGAGTTTGCGGCAAGAGTCCAGTCAAATTATCCGTACATCCGCATCCACAATACTTTTTGGCAGCTGAGCCTGATGCGCCAGGTGAAGACGAAAGAGGAGATCGCTCTGCACAGGAAAGCCTGTCAGATCACCAGCGCGGGTGTGCTGCATATGCTGAAAAATTTGAAGCCCGGGATGTATGAGTACCAGGCGGAAGCATATTTTGATTTTGTGCTGAAAGATAACAACGCGGGGCATGCCTTCCCGACGATCGCGGCTTCCGGTCCCAATGCGTGCGTGCTCCATTACGTTGCAAATGACCGACAGATGGCAGACGGGGACATGATCTTATTCGATCTGGGAGCGGAATGGGGCCATTACGCATCGGATGTGAGCCGGACATATCCGGTGGGCGGTCGATTTACGAAACAGCAGAGAGAGCTCTATGAGGTAGTGCTCAAAGGACTGGAAGCGGCCATCGCCCGCACAAGACCGGGACAGCCGAAAGATGAGCTGCAGGAGATCAGCAAGGGCGTTATGGCGGAGGAACTGATCAAGCTGGGGATGATCCAGGAAAAGGAGGAGATCGCTCAGTACTACTATCACGGCTCCGGGCACTACATCGGCCTGTACACCCATGATGTGGGGGATGAACACGCTGTGTTGGAGGAGGATATGATGTTTACACTGGAGCCGGGGCTTTATTTCCCAGAATTGGGCATCGGCATCCGCATCGAGGACACTCTCCTGGTGACCAGGGACGGCTGTCAGGTCTTGTCGGGGGATATCCCAAAGACTGTGGAAGAGATCGAAGCGTTTATGGCAGGATGACGGGGGTGGGGGTATGGAGAAGAGATTATTTTTTGTATACAATCCCCGGGCGGGGAAGGGCCTGATCAAGGCGAAACTGGCCGATATCATCGATATTTTTGTAAAAGCCGGATATGAGACGATCGTCTACCCCACCCAGGCGAAAGGGGATGGCTACGAGCGGGTCATGGAATACCATGACAAAGTGGACGCGGTGGTCTGCAGCGGCGGGGATGGGACGCTCGACGAAGTGGTCTCCGGGCTGATGGCCTGCGGCAGTCCGGTGCCTGTGGGATATATACCGGCGGGGAGCACCAATGATTTTGCCAATAGCCTGTCCATACCAAAGGATATGGTAAAGGCGGCCGCGGCTGTGGCCAAAGGCGGCCTGTACCGGTGCGACGTGGGGCGTTTCAATGACGGTACATTTGTCTATATCGCGGCCTTCGGACTGTTCACCGATGTGGCCTACGAGACAAACCAGAATCTGAAAAACATACTGGGCCATGTGGCATACATCCTGGAAGGGGCCAAACGCCTCCTGGATATCAAATCTTATCACTGTAAGATCCAGGCGGAAGACCGCTGCCTGGAGGGGGATTATATCTATGGCATGATCACAAATTCCCGTTCCGTCGGTGGTTTTAAGCATCTGACCGGGAAAAATGTGGATATGAGCGACGGGCTGTTTGAAGTCACGCTGATCCGCAGACCGAAGAATCCCCTGGAGCTAAATGAGATCATCGCGTCCCTGCTGGTCGCGGAGGACCGGACGGATATGATCGATTCTTTTAAGACGAGCAGGATCACGATAAAGTCTGAGGAATCCATCTCCTGGACACTGGACGGCGAATACGGGGGCAGTCATCAGCAGGTCGATGTGGAAAATAGAAAACAGGCGCTGCACTTGTTTTTGGACACATAAAAACGTCCATTGTAAAGATCGACGGGAATCGCCAGAAATACAAAACTGACTTTATGGATTATTACTCTTGCATTTATTTCAGAATTAGAGTATCTTTATATCCAGAGAGAACAAAGGCGTTCCACATATATGGGTGGAATGTCTTTTTTAGATTATGGGAGTTTTTCCATAGCCAAAATGAAAGGGAGAGGAAATATGGGTGATCTAGTTAAAGTAACTGAAATCTTCGGAGAGGACGTGTTCAACGATGCTGTGATGCAGGAGCGTCTGCCGAAAAAGGTATATAAGGAGCTGAAAAAGACCATTGAAGAGGGGAAAGAGCTGACATCGGAGATCGCGGATGTGGTGGCACATGAGATGAAGGAGTGGGCCATTGAAAAGGGCGCGACCCACTTTTCACACTGGTTCCAGCCTCTGACAGGGGTTACGGCGGAGAAGCATGATTCGTTTATCTCAGCGCCTCTGGAGAGCGGGAAAGTGCTGATGTCTTTTTCAGGAAAAGAGCTGATCAAAGGCGAACCGGATGCTTCCTCCTTCCCTTCAGGCGGCCTGCGCGCCACATTTGAAGCCAGGGGCTACACGGCTTGGGATTGTACGTCACCGGCATTTGTACGCCATGATGCGGCAGGCGCGATCTTGTGTATACCGACCGCTTTTTGTTCCTACACGGGGGAGGCTTTGGATCAGAAGACGCCGCTGCTGCGCTCCATGGAAGCGATCAATCGTCAGGCATTGCGTCTGGTCCGTTTGTTCGGCAACACCACTTCCAAGAAGGTGACACCTTCGGTGGGACCGGAACAGGAATATTTCCTGGTGGATGAGAAGAAGTTTTTGCAGAGGAAGGATCTGATCTATACGGGGCGTACATTGTTTGGGGCGATGCCGCCCAAGGGCCAGGAGTTGGATGACCACTATTTCGGGACCATCCGTCAGAGGATCGCTTCCTATATGAAGAACGTCAACGAAGAGCTGTGGAAATTGGGTGTGACGGCGAAGACGCAGCACAACGAGGTGGCTCCGGCCCAGCACGAGATCGCGACCATTTACGACCAGGCGAATATCGCGGTGGATCACAACCACATCGTGATGCAGACATTAAAGAGAGTGGCCTGTGAGCATGGGATGAAATGCCTGCTCCATGAGAAACCTTTTGCCGGCGTGAACGGCTCCGGTAAACACAACAACTGGTCGATCATCACTGACGACGGCATCAACCTGCTGGAGCCGGGCAAGACACCCCATGAGAACATCCAGTTCTTGCTGGTGCTGACATGTATCTTAAAGGCAGTGGACATCCATGCGGATCTTCTGCGGGAATCTGCTGCGGATGTGGGCAACGACCACAGGTTGGGGGCCAACGAGGCGCCTCCGGCGATCATCTCCATCTTCCTGGGCGAACAGCTGGAGGATGTGCTGGAACAGCTGATCAGCACCGGAACAGCGACCCACAGCTTAAAGGGCGGCAAACTGCAGACGGGTGTCAAGACACTCCCGGACCTGGCAAAGGATGCCACAGACCGGAATCGGACGTCACCGTTTGCCTTTACAGGAAATAAATTTGAATTCCGTATGGTCGGTTCCAGGGATTCCATCGCTTCACCGAATATCGTCCTCAATACGATCATTGCGGAGGCGTTCAAAGAAGCCTGTGACATCCTGGAAAAAGCAGACGACTTTAACATGGCCGTCCATGACATGATCAAAGAGTACGCCACTGAGCATCAGAGGATTGTATTTAACGGCAACGGTTATTCAGAGGAGTGGATCAAAGAGGCGGAGCGCAGAGGACTCCCCCATCACAGGTCCATGGTGGAGACGATCCCATCCCTGGTGACGCCGAAGGCGATCAAACTGTTTGAGAGTTTCGGGGTATACACGAAGGCGGAGCTGGAATCCCGTGCGGAGATCATGTACGAACATTACGCGAAGGCGATCAACATCGAGGCCAGGGTCATGATCGACATCGCCAGCAAGCAGATCATACCGGCTGTGATCAAATACGTGACCAAGCTGGCGGATTCGATCAACACGATCAAGTCTGCGGGGACTGTGGATGTGAGCGTACAGCAGGAATTGCTGGCGGAGTGTTCAGGGCTTTTGGTGGAGACGAAGAAGAATCTCCATGTACTGATGGAGTTGGCCGACCAGGGTTCGGCGATGGAGGAAGGCAAGGAGCAGGCAGAGTTTTATTATTACAAGATCATGCCGGCGATGGAAGCGCTGCGTACGCCAGTGGATAAATTGGAAATGCTGGTGGATAAAGAAATGTGGCCGATGCCGTCTTACGGCGATCTGATCTTCGAAGTGTAGGATATTAATATGGAAAAAAACGGAGCAAGGGCGCTCGTAGGGATACGAGTATACCTGGCTCCGTTTTTTATTATGAAAGTCCCGGAAAACGGCAGGAAGATGGGCAAACTTGTTTGCACACTCGGCCTGACATTTGACGGACTAAGGTGTATGAACAAGTAGGGCGATAGCCCGGATTGTGAATACACCTGGCAGCTGTGGAAGTGCCGAAGGCACGGAGCAGCTGACTTTCATGGATGGGGATGTCTGCGTCAGCAGACATGTCGATTTTATATAGGAACATGTGTATTGTCTTGAGGGAGGAATGATATGGAAGATATCATGAGTGTTGTAAACGGAGAGATATTCGGCGTCTGGTTCTTGATCGGCGCGGCATTGGTGTTCTGGATGCAGGCCGGTTTTGCCATGGTGGAGACGGGATTTACACGGGCCAAAAATGCGGGCAATATCCTGATGAAGAATCTGATGGATTTCTGTATCGGGACGGTGATGTTCATATTGATCGGGTTCAGTCTGCTGCTGGGCGAAGATGTGATGGGACTGATCGGGCGGCCAGGGTTTGACATATTCACGGCTTATGCGGATTTTGACTGGTCCAGTTTTGTGTTCAACCTGGTGTTCTGCGCGACGACGGCCACGATCGTGTCGGGGGCCATGGCGGAGCGGACAAAATTTTTATCATACTGCTTTTATTCGGCGGTGATCTCCGCGCTGATCTATCCGATCGAGGCGCACTGGATCTGGGGCGGCGGATGGCTCGCCCAGATCGGTTTCCATGATTACGCCGGCTCCTGCGCGATCCATATGGTGGGCGGCATCTCGGCGCTGATCGGGGCGAAGATCTTAGGGCCGCGCATCGGGAAATTTACCAGGGATAAGGATGGAAAGGTCACGAAAGTCAACGCATTCCCAGGGCACAATCTGCCCCTTGGATGTCTGGGTGTCTTTATCCTGTGGTTTGGCTGGTATGGGTTCAACGGGGCGGCGGCACAGTCCGTGGATGAACTGGCTTCGATCTTTGTGACGACCACGATCGCACCGGCGATCGCCACGGTGGTCTGTCTGATCTTTACATGGATAAAATATGGGAAACCGGATGTGTCCATGTGCTTGAATGCGTCTCTGGCTGGGTTGGTGGCGATCACGGCTTCCTGTGATGTGACGGACTGCTTTGGCGCACTGGTGATCGGGGCCGTGGGCGGCGTGCTGGTCATCTTCGGGGTCTGGTTTTTGGACTATAAACTGCACATCGACGACCCTGTGGGTGCGGTGGCTGTCCATTGTCTGAACGGTATCTGGGGCACGATCGCAGTGGGCCTGTTTGCCACATCTTCCTCCCCGGCTTTTGATACGGCCGGTATCCAGGAAGGGTTGTTTTATGGAGGCGGTTTCGGGCAGCTGGGACTGCAGCTGGTTGGGTTTGCGGCTGTGGCGGTTTGGACGGCGGTGACGATCACGATCGCATTTATGATCGTCAAGGCGTGTACAGGGCTGCGCGTGACGGAGGAAGAGGAGATTGTCGGCCTGGATTCCTGCGAACATGGTCTGGCTTCCGCTTATTCGGGATTTAGCATCATGGATGTGTCCAACACCATGACCATGGAGATCAATGAGAACACAGACTTGGGTTCTGACGATTACGATACAGCGTCTGCGGTACAGAAGGAGGCGGCTGTGAAAGTGGCAGTCGCGCCCCTGGAGAGCGCCAATATCTTCAAGGTGGCGATCATCGCAAAGCTGTCCCGCTATGATCAGTTGAAGAAGGCGATGAATGACCTGGGCGTGACGGGTATGACTGTGACACAGGTCATGGGCTGCGGCGTGCAAAAGGGCGCGGGCGAGATGTACCGCGGTGTGGAAGTGGATGCGACACTGCTGCCGAAAGTCAAGGTCGAGGTGGTGGTCAGCAAGATCCCTGTGGAGACGGTGATCGAGGCGGCCAAGAAAGCGCTCTATACCGGACACATCGGGGACGGGAAGATCTTTGTCTATAATGTGAGTAAAGTTGTGAAAGTCCGGACTGGGGAGGAAGGTGTTGTAGCTCTTCAGGACGTGGAGTAGGATCAGTTGATAATAGCGCCTTATCTCAGCAGGATGAGGGCGCTATTTTTTTGTCCATAAATCTATCCATCACATGCCAGGCGGATCAGCATGGGTGCGGGTATGTGGCTCTGTGTATCCGCTTTTTGCATATATATGTAATGTTTTATAGACTTTAGTAAAATATAAAAACTATATGTTAAATATACTTGACATACAGGAGCGTACGTGTTATCTTATACATGGAGGTGATGGAGCTGAAGAACCTAAAAGTAAAATTTGCCCGTCTGGAAAAAGATATCTCTCAGACGGAGCTGGCGAAGCGGGTGGGCGTGACGAGACAGACCATCGGGATGATCGAGGCCGGGGATTACAATCCCACACTTAAATTGTGCGTCGCCATCTGCAGGGAACTGGATAAGACATTGAACGATCTATTTTGGGAGGAGGAAGTGGATGATAAAGAGAAAACTCGATGAGAGACAGGACCAGGTCATAGCAAAAGTGGGGGAGCGCGCCAGTTATGTGATGTTTGTGCTCAGTGCGGCAGTCATCGTGGCAGAGCTGATCTGGGTGGGAGATCTGCAGACTGTGGCCGGAGAAATGGTCATATTCCTTGCAGGCGGCCTGACCTTGGTGGCCGGATCAGTCAAGAACGGGATCTGGTCAAAAAACGGCGGCGACATGACGGTGGGAGGATCCCTGCTCCTGAGTATCGTCATCTCTGGGGTATTTTCCGTCTTTTACGCGGCCGCGCTGGTGCGTAAGACAGGCGGGCATGTGGATGTGGGCCGGCATGCGCTGTTTTTTTTCATCAGGATAAGCCTGCTCAGCTTTGTCTGTCTGCTGGTCCTGGGCTATCTGACCAGAAAGAGGCGAGAAGCCCAGGAAAAGAAATATCTGGATTAAATACAGGGCAGCATTCTATTTTCTGAAATCTATTATGATAAAAATATTTTGTCAATGATCTTTTGCCGCTATTTAGACTGATCTTGTCTTGCATTGATAAAGTGTATGTGATACAATAGGAAAGTCGTATAAATAAGCACGCATGAGGATCCCAATGGAAGGTGCTGGCATTTTTTTGCAAAGGTCAGTCCCTGCGGGAAGGGATTTATGCGGAAGCAGATAACCAAAAAGGAGAGAAGACATGAGTGTTATTTCAATGAAACAGCTTTTGGAAGCAGGCGTACATTTTGGACATCAGACCCGGAGATGGAACCCGAAGATGGCTCCGTACATCTATACAGAGAGGAACGGGATTTACATCATCGACCTGCAGCAGTCCGTAGGCATGGTGGACGACGCATACAACGCGGTAGCGGATGTGGTGGCAAACGGCGGCAGCATCTTATTCGTAGGGACGAAAAAACAGGCACAGGACGCTATCAAGACAGAGGCGGAACGCTGCGGCATGTTCTATGTAAATGAACGCTGGCTGGGCGGTATGCTGACGAATTTCAAGACGATCAGGAGCCGTATCGACCGGTTGAAAGAGATAGAGGCTATGGAGGCGGACGGGACATTTGAAGTGCTGCCGAAGAAGGAAGTCATCGCGCTCCGCAAAGAATGGGCAAAACTGGAGAAGAACTTAGGCGGCATCAAGGAGATGAAGAGACTCCCGGATGCGATCTTCGTGGTAGACCCGAAGAAAGAAAGGATCTGTGTACAGGAAGCGCATATCCTGGGCATCCCGCTGATCGGTATCTGCGATACCAACTGTGACCCGGAAGAACTGGATTACATCATCCCAGGAAACGACGATGCGATCCGTGCGGTAAAACTGATCTTGTCCAAGATGGCCGACGCTGTCATTGAGGCAAACCAGGGAGAGGCTGACGCGGAGGAGATCTTCGAGGAAGAAGCTGTTTCTGAAGAAGCGTAGATAGAGGATGACCAGTAGACAAGTACAGTGATGGAGGAAGATAGAAGATGGCTATTACAGCAGCAATGGTAAAAGAGCTGAGGGAGATGACAGGCGCAGGCATGATGGACTGCAAGAAAGCTCTCACGCAGACAGACGGAAATATGGATGCGGCGATCGAGTACCTGCGGGAGAACGGTCTTGCAAAAGCGGTGAAGAAAGCGGGCAGGATCGCAGCCGAGGGACTCTGCAAAGTGTTGGTGGCAGATGACAAGAAGAAAGCCGTTGTGGTCGAAGTGAACGCGGAGACAGACTTCGTGGCAAAGAACGAAAAATTCCAGAACTTTGTAGACCAGGTGGCTGCCCAGGCGCTGGAGACAGGCGCAGCTGATATAGAGGGATTCCTCGCAGAACCCTGTAAATTCGACGAGGGAAAGACCATGCAGGAAGCTCTGGCCGGACAGATCGCGATCATCGGCGAAAACATGAACATCCGCAGATTCCAGCAGGTGAAAGAGGAGAACGGTTTTGTTGCTTCCTACACACATATGGGCGGCAAGATCGGGGTCCTGATCGATGTGGAGACAGATGTGGTCAATGACGCTGTCATGGAGATGGCAAAAAACATCGCGATGCAGGCGGCAGCGCTGAAACCTCTGTACACCAACAGGGATGAGGTGGATCAGTCCTATATCGATAAAGAAAAAGAGATCCTCACAACCCAGGCAAAATTGGAAAAACCAGATGCCAATGATAAGATCATCAATGGCATGGTCATGGGCCGTATCAACAAAGAGTTGAAAGAGATCTGCCTGATGGATCAGGTGTATGTGAAGGCAGAGGATGGCAAGCAGGCTGTGGGCAAATATGTAGAAGAAGTTGCTAAGGCCAATGGTGCTAAGATCAATATCAAAGGTTTTGTGCGGTATGAGACCGGGGAAGGTATTGAGAAGAAAGAGGAAGATTTTGCGGCCGAGGTTGCTGCACAGATGGGCAAATAAGCGAATTTTTCAATTCAAATTTAATTAAAGTATTTATAGGCTCCAGAAGCCTTGTAAACACTGTACTTTCTAGTGGTTATAAGGTTTTTGGAGCCTTTTTCATTCATAGAAGGGTAATCGTTCAAGTACCGCTGAACACCGCCAAACACCGTCTAAGATCACTTCAAATTGAGTATTACGGGGGTCACAAGTTGAGTAAAATGAGTATCCGCAATCTTCAGCGAAGTTTACTCAAGTCATCAGAGTTCTTGAAATCATCTTACTTCATAATTAAATTTCACAGGCTACTATGGGAAGCATAGTCTTAGAGAAATAGGAAATGGGGTTTTCTCTGGGATAGACAAAATTCGGGTTGCCAGTTAGCCGTTTTTTGGGTAACTGGCAGCACGGATTCCACAAGGGTTTGGGAGTGTAGCTCCCAAGTATTTCAGAATGGAGGACAAGCTATGGCAGCAAATACAGCGGTAGGTGCAGAAAAGAAAGATACTCGCACAATTACTTTCAAAAACAAGGAACATAGAGATTTTTATAAAGTGAATCTGCAGAAATGCAGATACCAAGATGTGTACCATAAGGCATTGGTGTATTGCCTTGGAATTGACCGTGATACAAGGGTAAATGCAGACAGGATTTATGATTTTAGAACAGGATGCGTAAAAACAGAGTGCTTGCGTGAGGGCTGGCAGACCAGCGGTAGCGCAAGGATTGTACGGATGGCATTTAATCTCTATTGCAATGGAACGCCAAGCGTCGATGACAGTGAGGATGCAGAGGAACAGTTGAAGGAGTGCCGTTGTTATACGGTGGAAGATTTATTCTGCTGCGGCTATGCCAGATATTTTTGGGAGGCTGTGAAGATTCGTTATCCGGAATACTGTTTTTACGTGGATATGGAGGATTTGTATGCTTAAGATCAGGATGCAGGGGACAAAGAAAGACCTGCACTGGTTCCGGCGGCTTCTGGAACGGCAGGAGGATGTGGATGTGAAGTCGGTATCGGAACCGTTTGCAAACAAGGGGACAAAGAAATATTTCCGTGTGTATGCGGAAGTGGAGAAAACAGAGAAATAGATTGAAGAATCAGGAGGAAAGTAATATGTGCAGAGTGATCGCAGTGGCAAACCAGAAAGGCGGAGTGGGCAAGACAACGACGTGTGTGAATTTAGGGATCGGGCTTGCAAGGGCAGGCAAGAAAGTATTGTTGGTGGAGTCGGATGCGCAGGGCAGCATGGCGGTGAGCCTGGGGATTGCAGAGCCGGATGAGCTGGATGTGACGTTAGTGAATATTATGGAAAAAGTGATCAATGACGAGGACGTAGAGCCTGGCGAGGGGATTATCCGCCATGAGGAAGGGATTGATTTTATCCCGGCAAATATCGAACTGGCAGGGTTGGAAACCGCCCTGGTAAATGTTATGAGCAGGGAAACGATACTGCGCCAGTATCTGAACAGTGTAAAAGGGGAGTATGACTTTGCGATTATTGATTGTATGCTCTCGCTTGGAATGATTACAATAAACGCCCTTGTAGCGGCAGACAGCGTACTGATTCCCGTAGAGGCGGCGTATCTCCCAGTGAAAGGACTTCAGCAGCTTATAAAGACGATTGGACGGGTTCACAGGAAGCTGAACCCAGCGCTTAACATCATGGGGATTCTGCTGACAAAGGTAGACCGGAGGACAAACTTCGCAAGGGACATTTCAGCGCAAATCTGGGAGGTATATGGGAACCGGGTACATATCTTTGAGAACTGCATCCCATTGTCCGTAAAGGCTGCGGAAACCACGGCAGAAGGGAAAAGCATCTATCTCCACGACCCGAAGGGGATTGTGGCAGGCGGCTACCATTCACTGACACAGGAGGTGCTTGCGGATGAAGAGTAAGAGTGCAGAGAAAGTAAAGCTGAACAGTTTTGATGATTTATTTGGCATAGATGAAGCAGGGGAAACGGTCACTTCCGTTCCCCTGAGTGAGCTGCATACGTTTAAAGGCCATCCGTTCCGGGTGCTGGATGATGAAAAGATGCAGGAGACAGTGGAAAGCGTAAAGCAGTATGGTGTGTTGATGCCGGGGATTGTGCGCCCGCATCCAGAAGGCGGCTATGAGGTCATTGCAGGGCATAGGCGGTGGCGGGCCTGCGAACTTGCAGGGTTTACGGAAATGCCTGTCATTATCCGGGAAATGGATGATGATACGGCGGTAGTCCTGATGGTGGATACGAATATCCAAAGGGAGGACATCCTGCCAAGTGAGAAGGCAAAGGCATATCGGATGAAATACGAAGCAATGAAGCACCAGGGCAGCAAAGGAGAGAAATATACTGCAGACGCTATCGGGGAAGCTGCCGGGGACAGCGGGAGGACGGTACAGCGTTATATCCGGCTGTCGGAACTGGTGGAAGAACTGCTGGATTATGTGGATGAAAATAAAATCCCAATGGTGGTGGGCGAAAAGCTGTCTTATCTGAAAGCAGAAGAACAGGCATGGGTTGTGGATGCCATCAGCAACAGCGGCATATTCCCATCAAAGGCGCAGGCAGAGCAGTTGAAGGCTGTCAGTGTAACAGGGGAATTGACGGAAGGGAAGGTATATGCGGTTTTAGTGCGGAAAGAGAAAGAAAATGTAAATGTGACTATCCCCGCAAAAAAAATCAGCAATTATTTCCCGATAGGATATTCCAAAGAACAGATTGAGGATGTGATCTATACGCTTCTGGAAGAATGGAAGCAGAAGGAAGCAATTTGGTGAAATGTCAAGAGGAAAATAAAAAAGATTTTCTGGAAAAAGGGTAACTTTAATAGACTTACCGCCCAAAAAGAACGTAAGTTTGATAAGCGTTATGGATCACCTACTCTTTTCCACAGAGTAGAGTTTGCCATTGGCCAGCAGTCCAAAAAGCATACGTATCAGTTTACGGGAAGTCAACGCGAGTGCTCGTTTGTGCTGATGGGTTCTTACCTCAGCAAATTTCTTGTCATAAAAGGCTTTGTATTCCGGGCAGTGCTGCATTACGCTCCCGGCAGCTTCGATCATGTAATACCGCAGGTAACGGTTGCCGGCTTTGTTCATGGGAGTATCTTCTGCTTCGAACTCCCCGGACTGGTTCTCCTTCCAGACAATGCCGCAGTATTTGGCAAGGGCATCATTGCTCTTGAAGCACTTAATGGTGCCAAGTTCAGCAAGTATGCCGCTGGCGTAGACCGGGCCGATGCCGGGGACGGAGGCCAGTATCTGGTATTCCGTGGGGTTGAGGCCCTTTACGGCTCTCTGGATCGCGGCGTTTATGGCCTTAAGTTCTTTTTCAAAGGCGCTGATGCAGTTGAAGGAACAGCCGATCGAAACGGTCAGTGGCTCGTAAAGGCACTGGTCCAGCCGGTAGGAGTCCTGTGCGGCCTTCTGGAGCAGATAAGTGGTCTGTTCCGGGTCTGCAATCCGCCCACGGCTTTTGGAGCTGATAAAAGCAACCAGTTCATCTACGGATGCGCCCTACCCTTGCAAGATCAGCGATGACAAAGGGATCAATGCCGTCATTCTTGTCAAGGGAGTTGAAAGACTTCTTATACTGCTTTACCTCATTGGGGTTGAGGCAGTAGACCTTTGTAGAAAAAGGTGCCAGCTTTTCGGAGGTGGACAGGTAGTTGGCGATATGTACGCCGTAAAAACCAGTGGATTCCAACCCGATGATGACAGCCCGGAACTCATGGTGCTGTGAGAGCACCTGGGCGATCATCTCCTCCATCTGCTCTGCGCCGCCCTGGGCATTGGCCACGGGGATCATCCTGATCAGGAAGTCCTGGTCAAAGTTGAGGGCAGAGATGACGTTGGTGCGGGAACCGATGTCGATCCCCACAAAAAGCGTTGACAGGTGATCGATCTTTATCTTCTTCATGTGTGATCACCACCTTTCGGATAAGGATGGGGAACAGGGGCCAAAGCTTATCCCGGCCCGGGGTACCAGCTGCAACCTCGCGTTATCAGCACTGGTCCAGGAGAAATACCCTGCTGGAGGCTAGACCTGGCGGTGCAGCATTTGTGTAAGCAGTCAAGGTACGGCGGTGCGGGCTGCATGCTTTCTGAGCAATAGCAGATGCTTTGCAGGAGGAACGGAGCAGTACCTTAGCCCAGGTTCCACTGGGAACCATTATAGCACCGGGAGGCTCTGGTAAAAAGTAGTAAACAACAAAACATTAGATGGGACAGGATGGACCAGCATTATGGGAGAAAGGGAGGACCCCTCCAGACCTCCATCAGAATATCCTCACATCTATGTAGAAAGAACTGAGACTGGTAACTATTAACTGTATAGATGGGAAGGGATGGAGAGGGAGTCCTCTTAGAAATCATCCTGCATCTATATCAAAAAAGAATAAGTCTATAGCCTGTTCTGACTGGCTATAAACTTATTATACGAGGAGGAAATGAGCATGGAACTGACTTACCATCGCAAAGGGGATTACCTGTTCCCGAACCTGACGATAGAGGAACCGAAAGTGGCCATCGGGAAGTACGGGATGCTGCGCCGGACGTACCTGAAGGAGAACCGGAAGGGATGGTACCAGAGCATGATGCTGTCGGGGAAACTGGACAGGCACTTGATGGAGATCGAGCAGGCAGCGACGGAGAGGATGGAAGTCCTGATGAAAGGGCTGCTTCTGAAATACCCAGCCCCGGACAAGGAGAAAGACCAGATGGCGTGGGCAGCGCACATGAATGGACTGACGGCAATGGCGGAAGAGAGCATCTTGAAGGAATTGGTATACAGCTAAATGAGGAAACAACAGAACAGGATTTGAGTGAAGCAGAGGAGAAAGAAGCCTCTGCTTTATCTTTGCCCGATTTCCGACTGTGGAACAGCAGAAGAGGGAGATTGAGGGACGGATGCAGGCGCTCTATGCCGGGGAGGTTGCGATTTCTCCAGAGGTGATAGATGAAGTCCTGCGCAGCGGCGGCAACCGGAATGGGAGCCAGCTCCGGATCATCTATAATTTTATGATAGACCAGATGCCGGAGGAATATACGGAATTTGTCCGGAGGGAATATGGCAAAGGCGGCATCGGGCTTACCATAGACGGCAAGGAATATTCTGTCTGGTATGATGAGCTGGGGATGCAGATTGCCGTAGGACATACGGTGACAGACCGGATTCTGGATAAGGTATTTTTATCCTGGGAAGATGTGTGCGGGCGCATCCACCAGTTTTTAAAACAGGGGGAGTATGCGCCGCAGGTGGTATTGGACGCCGCAAGGGATAATGCTTTAAAGGAACACGCCAACGCACTTGCCTATATGTACCAGGATATGGCGGACGGCGTTGCGGAGCTTGTATTTGAAGATGTGGAGGTATTCCGTGGCGGGTTCCCGGATAAAGTGGAACGGCTGCAGGCATTGTTGGCGCAGCTGGAATTTTTAAAGGACTTGAATGAACGTCTGGCAGGGCTGGCAGAGGCATATTCTTTGGACAAGGAGATTATGCGGTTCCACTTTTACCGTCCAGACAGGGTGTGCGAAAAATTTGAGAAGTTTGCAAAGGAAGCTATGCCATACCAGGCAAGGGATGGATTTGCATGGGAGGAACACCCTGTTTTCATCACAGAGGATGAGATTGACGCTTTTTTGCGGGGAGGCGGCGTATATTCGGACGGGCGGCTTTCCACTTACGCATTTTTTATACAGGATAAGACCGATGAGGAAAAAACGGATTTTATTAAGGAAAGCTATGGGATAGGCGGACGGAGCCATGCGCTGTCCGGCGCGGACAATTCCCATGCGGATTACAGCGGGAAGGGGTTAAAGCTTGCGAGAGGCTCTTATAGTGAGCCAGATGTGGAACTCTTATTGAAATGGCCAAAAGTGGCAAAACGGGTAGCGGCTTTGATTGAAAATGACAACTACCTGAAACCGTCCGATTATTCCCGTATGCCTGTTTATGAGCGGGAGCAGATGGCAGACAAAGTAATCAATTTTTATTACCATATGCCGGATGAAATTGAGCGGCCGTTTACGGACAATTTCCTGCATGAAGAGGCAAGGGAGGAACTGCCGCATTTATTGGAAAATCCTGACACTGCGGAACAGCTCCTTGCAGATATGGATGCCGCTTTTGCCGCACTGCCGCTGGATTTTGAAGATTATGAGAAGCGGGCGCAGATCCTCACCGACCTCCACGGGTATGTGGAAGGGACATATACGATTTTCCCGGAGAGGAAAAAAGAAGAGGAACAGATACAAAATGGCGCCCAGTTATCCCTGTTTGATTTCATGGACAGATCCGAACCAGAGCCGGAGCCTGCAAAACCGAAAACGCAAAAAGGCGCTAAAGCAAAATCAGGGAAAAAGGAGACGGGAACCCGGGAAGAAAAGGAGGATGAGTCACAGAAATTATACAGCCGTATCCCCGGCCAGTTCCTTTACCTTGAAAAAAACCATTTGTACCAGGTGGAACGGACAAACGACTATGACGTGTATCTGATTGACATGGAGAACCGTGCCATTGCAGGGCGTGTGGTCCCCCAAAAGAGATATGACCAGATGCTTGAGGAAAATCCGTTGAACCGCCATCTCCGTGCAGGGAACAGCCCATTGCAGAAAGATTCCCGCTGTGTTTACAAAGAGTGCCTGTATACTGCCCTTGCCGCCATTAAAAGCAGCGCAGCCTATGATGTCATCCGTTCCAGGGATGTCGATGAAGATATGGCGTATGATATTGTCCAGGAAGAACTGGACAATTTAATGGTGCGCAACAGGGAAAACGCCCCCGTTATGGCAGAAGCCTATGGGAACTGGGATAACTTCCGGGACTGGATGGCGGAAGATATTTTCCAGAGGACGTACCAGGATTACCTTGTGGACAGCCGGGACGCCATTGCCTTGCATGAAAATGACCCGGATGCGCCGGAGTGGGCAAAAGGCATGGCGGTGGATGCAGAGTTACAGGAGATTGCGGCATTTCCAGAAGAAGCAAAGGAAAATTTGCGGGAAGCGGAAACGGCGGCAGAAGCAGAAACCGCAGATTCCGCAAAATCCGCAGAACCGGATCTTATGCAAAGAGAACCCGGCATATTTGAGTATGGGGGATTCCATTTTGAAGCTGTTGGGAAACTGCAGGAAAACTTCAACGCACAGGACATTATCCTGAATACTAGATCGCATAACGAACTTGGCATATCTGATTATGAAGATGGGCAGCATCCGTATTTGCACAGCAGCTTTTATGAAGCAAGCACAGACAAAACCGCAGATGTTTTTCGGTGCGTGGAAACGGGGAAGAATTATCTCCCAGGGGAGAATGAGCTGTTTGAGTATGTGGGGGAATTTATCCCTTTTATACAGCAGGAGACGCAGGAAGAAGAAACGGAGCTGCCTCAGACGGGCGCAGCGGTTCCTAATCTGGAAGAATTGCAGGAGGAACCGGACGCTGAGGAATACGGTCTGATTGAAAACAGGCTGTTCCTTGCGATGGAGGAAGCAGACGTATATCGGGATGATTTTTCACCGGAGCAGGTGGATGTTATCTATGAAGCTGCTGAAAAAGGTTTGAACCTTGTGCCTATGCTGAACCCGGAGTTCCCTCCGGAGCAGATGCAGCTGATTGCTGACGTAATGGAGCGGATGGCAGCCAATGAACAGGCTGCATTTGGGAATGAGATCAATCCATTGACAAGTCACGTGATGAATCCGGAGGAAATCAACCATATCCGCAAAGACCGCAGGCTCCCCTTAGAGCCTGTTGCCGCAGATGGGATAGAGGGAGCTGGAGGGATCGGAAACGGCAGTACCCGGCAGGCTTCCGGGCAGTCCAGAAGGGATAACGGTACAGGAGAATCGTCACCGGGGCTGGAACGCCGGGAGAAGATAAATTTTCATATCACTGACGATGACCTGGGCGCAGGAGGTCCAAAGCAGAAATTCCGTGCCAACATGGACGCAATCCTCATCCTGAAAGCATTGGAGTATGAAAACCGCCTTGCCACGCCGGAGGAACAGGAAATCTTATCACGTTTCGTCGGATGGGGCGGCATCCCGGCGGCGTTTGACGATAAGGATGAAGCGTGGGCGGCAGAATATGCGGAACTGAAAGCGGCGCTGACGCCAGAGGAATACCGGGAGGCAAGGGCATCTACCTTAAATGCGTTCTATACTTCCCCTACGGTAATTAAAGCGATGTATGAAGCCCTGGGAAACATGGGGTTACAGCGGGGGAATGTGCTGGAGCCGTCCTGCGGAATCGGAAATTTTATGGGATTAGTGCCGGAGCCTATGGACGGGCTGAATATGTACGGCGTGGAGCTTGACAGCATTTCCGGGAAGATAGCGAAACAGCTTTACCAGAAAAATAATATCTCCGTGCAGGGGTTTGAAACCGCTGCATACCCGGACAGCTTCTTTGACTGTGTGATCGGCAATGTGCCGTTCGGCGCTTATAAGGTGGCAGACCGGAGGTATGACCGGCACAACTTTGTGATACATGATTATTTTATAGCGAAATCATTGGATTTGGTGCGTCCGGGCGGCGTGGTGGCGGTGGTGACATCCAGCGGCACGATGGACAAGCAGAGCGCATCCGTGCGCCAGTACATAGCCAATCGTGCGGATCTGCTTGGGGCAATCCGCCTTCCCAATAATGCGTTCCAGAGGAATGCCGGGACAAGCGTAGTGGCGGATATTTTATTTTTCCAGAAAAGAGACCGGGCATCCTTAGAACAGCCGGATTGGGTGGAGCTTGGCACGACACCGGAGGGATATACGGTCAATTCCTATTTTGCAGAACATCCGGAGATGGTGCTTGGGGAATTTACCACGGAAAGCACACAGTATGGCAAGCAGGAAACTACGGTAAGGCCGATAGCGGGCGCTGTCCTTTCGGAGCAGTTGAAGGAGGCAGTGAAGCATATCCAGGGGACGATTACGGAGATGGATCTGGAAGATTCGGAATTAGAGGAAACGGTGACATCCATCCCGGCAGACCCGTCTGTGAAGAATTTCAGCTTTGCAAACGTAGATGGGAAAGTGTATTACCGGGAAAATTCGGTCATGAACCGGATGGAGCTGCCCACTATGACGACAGAGCGTGTGCTTGGGATGATCGAGCTTAGGAACCTGACGCAGGAGCTTTTACAGTGCCAGATGGAGGATGGGAGCGATGCGGAAGTTGCCGTGCTGCAGCAGAAATTAAATACACAGTATGACCGCTTTACTGCACAGTACGGCCTGATCAGCAGTAACGCCAACCGCAGGGCATTTGCCCAGGACAGCAGTTATTGTCTGCTGTCATCTTTGGAATTGGTGGATGAAGAAGGAAAGCTGAAACGGAAAGCGGATATTTTCATGAAACGTACCATTCGGAAAGCTGTGCCTGTGACAAGCGTGGATACTGCCAGTGAAGCCCTTGCCGTTTCCATCGGGGAGCGGGCAAAGGTGGATGTGCCATTTATGGCAGAGTTATCCGGAAAGACAGAATCCGAAGTCACAGAGGAACTGGCAGGAGTGATCTTTAAAAATCCCCTGACAGACCAGTGGGAGGCTTCGGATGAATATTTGTCCGGAAATGTCCGTGAGAAACTGGAAATTGCAAAGCAGTTTGCGGGAAACCATCCGGAATATGAAATCAATGTGCAGGCACTCACACGGGTGCAGCCGAAAGACCTGGAGGCATCGGAGATTGAGGTGCGGCTTGGGGCAACCTGGGTAGACCCGGCTTATATTACGGAGTTTATGGGGGAGCTGTTCCATACGCCGAAGCATTTTTTAGGGAACCAGATTGACGTGAAGTATGCGAAAATTAACGGCCAGTGGAATATCTCCGGGAAAAGTGCGGATTCCTATGGAAATTCTTTAGTCACAGCTACCTATGGGACACAGCGGGCAAATGCTTACCGTCTGCTGGAAGATGCGCTGAATCTCAAGGACACAAAAATCTTTGATACGGTTGTGGAGGACGGTAAGGAAAAACGTGTCTTGAATAAAAAAGAAACTATGATTGCACAGCAGAAGCAGGAAATGATAAAGGAAGCTTTCAAGGAGTGGATTTTCCGGGACATTGACCGGAGGGAGGACTTGTGCAGGAAATATAACGATTTATTTAACAGCGTCCGTCCCCGTGAATACGACGGGAGCCATATCCAATTCGTGGGCATGACGCCGGAGATTACATTGATGCCCCACCAGAAAAATGCGGTGGCGCACATTTTATATGGAAACAATACACTGCTTGCACATTGCGTAGGTGCGGGCAAGACGTTCCAGATGATTGCTGCCGGCATGGAGAGCAGGCGGCTTGGACTGGCGCAGAAGAACCTCTATGTTGTGCCAAACCACTTGACAGAACAGTGGGGCAGCGATTTCCTGCGCCTGTATCCGGGCGCAAATGTCTTAGTCGCAACGAAGAAGGATTTTG
Organism: Clostridia bacterium; assembly: GCA_910575625.1. Lineage (GTDB taxonomy): Bacteria > Bacillota > Clostridia > Lachnospirales > Lachnospiraceae > MGBC164599. The sequence goes on along the minus strand of CAJTFD010000001.1, from coordinate 29,994 downwards.
AGCCTGCCAACCGCAAGAAGTTCTGTTCCCGTATCGCAACCGGGGATTATGATGCCATCATTATCGGGCATAGCCAGTTTGAGTGCATCCCCTTTTCCAGGGAACGGCAGATTGCGAGCACCGAGAGGCAGATGAACGACATCACGAACGCGATTGCAGAGCTGGCGGAGGAAGAAGGCACACGCTACACCATCAAGCAGATGGAAAAGACTAGGAAAACGCTGGAAACAAGGCTTGCGAAGCTGAATGACCAGAGCCGGAAGGACGACGTGGTGACATTCGAGCAGTTAGGCGTGGACAGGCTGTTTGTAGATGAGAGCCACAACTATAAAAATATGTTTTTATACACAAAGATGCGCAATGTTGCCGGGATTTCACAGACGGACGCACAGAAAAGCTCCGATATGTTCATGAAGTGCCAGTACCTGGATGAACTGACCGGAGGGAAGGGCGTCACGTTTGCAACCGGGACCCCCGTGTCAAACAGTATGGTCGAATTGTATACCATTATGCGTTACCTTCAGTATGACACGATACAGAAGATGGGCCTGGGGCATTTTGATTCCTGGGCGGCGGCTTTTGGCGAGACGGTGACAAGCATAGAACTTTCTCCCGAAGGCACAGGATACCGGGCAAAGACAAGGTTTGCCCGGTTTTTTAACCTCCCGGAACTGATCGCATTATTTAAGGAGAGCGCCGACATCCAGACAGCGGATATGCTGGAACTTCCGGTTCCCAAAGCGGAATATATCAACGAAGTGCTGAAACCGAGTGAGGAGCAGCAGGATCTGGTCAGCTCCTTTGCAGAGCGGGCAGAGGTAGTCCGTGCCGGGAATGTAGACCCGTCATGTGATAACATGCTGAAGATCACCAACGATGGGAGGAAATGCGCCCTGGATCAGCGGCTCATCAATGACATGATGCCGGATGCGGGGGAAAGCAAGGTCAACCGCTGTGTAAACAATGCGTTTGATATATGGGGAAAGACTTCTGCAGACAAAGGGACACAATTAATTTTTTGCGACCTGTCTACGCCGAAAAATGACGGCACGTTTAATGTCTATGACGATGTGCGGGAGAAGCTGGTAGCAAAGGGAATCCCCAGGGAGGAGGTTGCGTTTATCCATGAAGCCGGGACAGAAACGAAAAAAGCGGAATCATTTTCAAAGGTGCGCTCTGGGCAGGTGCGTATTCTGCTCGGTTCTACACCGAAGTTAGGCGCAGGGACAAATATCCAGGACAGGCTGGTTGCCCTACACCACCTGGATGCGCCTTGGAAACCGGCCGATGTAGGACGTATTTTGCGGACATTCAAAATAAAAAAGAATGTGGAGGTAACAGACAATGGCAAAGACGATTTTTGAGGAACTGGGCGGCAAATATGAGCGGCAAGGAGATTATTTAATACCGTGCTTAACTGTACCCGCCGAAGAAGAACAGCCGATAGGCACATGGGGGCAACGGCATCTGGACTATCTGAAGCAGTACCGCAGGGTTACATACACCAATCTTCTCACAAGCGGCAGGCTGAATACATACCTTGCCGACATTGATAAGCAGGCGCAGGAACGCTTTGAAAGGCTCATAGAGGGCATGAAACAGGCACAGAGCATAACGGAACGGCTAAAGGAAGAAAACGCCTTAGAATGGATAGAGCGGCTCAACAACATAAGGGCTTGTGCGAGGGAGATTGTGAATGAGGAAATTATATACACATAAGCAAGGCAACATGGCGGCAGAGGGTAAAAGCTCTGTCGTTTTTCTTTTCGGAAAGTTATAATGAATATCCATATTTATCTACTTGATACAGTTCGTTCAAGCGGCTATACTATATACAGTACACAATAGGAGGTTAAAAATGTTTGAATATATGACAGCACAGGAAGCCGCAGAAAAATGGAACGTATCGCTTAGATGGGTGCAGCGGTTATGCAAAGAAAATCGTATTGAAGGAGCAATGAATATCAACCGTGTTTGGCTTATACCGATAATTGCCGAGAAGCCTATTGATAGAAGAAAGAAGAAATCCTAAGTGGGTGTTAAAGTTTCAGCATGAATAAGGAAAAATAGAAAGGAAAGTTCAAAGTAGAGAACAAAAAGAAGCCGAAAAAGAACGATAATACGTTATGCGACAAGAAAAGAAAAAGCTAAGCATAGCGGGAGGTAACATATATGAATAAAATATATTGGGACAGAGATAAAATCTCAATCATAACAGACCAAATTGAATCTGTTCCACATAAGCATTGGGTAATGCAGTTATTTTTAAGCATAGAAACAAATTTGGAGATAAGTGTAGAAGATAATAAAATTTCAGGTAGATGTATTGTTATAAACCGCGACATATTACATAGTTTTTCAACAGGCAACAAAATGTATTTTACTATGATAATTGAACCGACTTCAAGTTTAGCCATTCAATTGGAGAAACGAATGGGTGGAACGAAGTATTGTATGTTTGATAATCAAGATATTGAATACATCCAAAATTTATTATTTTGCCTTATTGATAGCGATGGACTGAGAGAATATAGAGAGTTTATGGTACAACTATACAAATTTTTAGGGTTAAAAGAGCAATCTAAAATATATGATGATAGAATTAAGGATTTGCTATACGAAATAGAACAGTGTAATTGCAATACCCATTCAATTGCTTCTTTTGCTGATAAAGTGGCATTGTCATCAAGCCGACTGTCGCACTTATTTAAGGAGCAGATGGGGATGCCCTTAAAAAGTTATATTCAGTTTCATCAAATGCAAACAGCTTTTTTAGCATTATTGAATGGTAAAAATATTACGGAAACGGCAATGCTGGCTGGTTTTGATTCACCATCACATTTTGCAACAGTTACAAAAAAGATGATGGGAATGCCTGCGAGTATTTCTGTGAAGAATAGCGTTTTTTTGAAAGTTACAGAAGAAGTAAACTGATATAATAACAGCGTTGGATAATTAAACAAATTGAAATTATGGAGTGAGGCAAATATGAAACAAAAAAAGAAGAAAATTGTCCTTCGGGTTATAGTAGGTATAGGAATAGCTTTGTTGATTATTATAATCGTAGCATTTGTATTGTTTAGAAATGAATTGCGCTCTCTTATGTCATTGAAAAAGGTTGATGATTACGGAATGTATCAAATGACCTATTATGGCGATTATGGATTTGATGATTTTCTGGAAACTGGCGCTGAAAATGATGCGGACATTGAAGCATTTGTAACAAAAAGGTTGTTGAAAGGACTGCCAATAAATTTGGGTGTTACGGGAGACGGTTGCACAGCTTTTGTCGTAAAAAATGAGAATGGCGATATTTTGTTTGGAAGAAATTTTGATTATTTATATGCCCCGTCTTTACAACTTTACACTGCACCTAATAATGGATATGCTTCGGTTTCCACCGTCAATCTTTCTTTTGCAGGATATTCCGAGGACAATTTACCAAGTGGTTTACTTTTTGATGATTTCCTGACGTTAGCTGCACCATTTCTTCCCTTTGACGGAATGAATGAGAAAGGGCTTGCGATTACTGTGCTTGCAGTGCCAGAAGCGGAAGTCCCATATAATCCCGACAAAATAACATTAAATACAACCACAGCAATCCGGCTTGTACTTGATAAAGCGGCTACAATGGAAGAAGCCATTGAATTGTTAGAACAATATAATATATATTTTTCTGGAGGTATCGAGTGCCATTATTTAATTGCTGATGCAAGTGGGCATTCTGTCATTGTGGAATATGTAAATCAAGAACTTTGTGTCGTTGAAGCGGAGGACGAATATCAAATTGCTTCTAATTTTATTGCCTATGACGGATTGAATATTGGAGAAGGATTTACTGAATTTGAACGCTATGATAAAGTGCAAAATGCGATAGAAGCAAATAACGGTATACTTGAGGCAGGTCAGGCAGTCCAATTATTGGCTGATGTCGGTATTTTTGATGGAAATATAGACAAACTACAATGGAGTGTTCTGTATAATCTTACAACTGGTTACGGAGAGATTTTTGCTAATCGGAAAACAAATAATATCATAGGATTTAATCTGGATATGGATAATTGATATGGGAGTAGAATTAAATATGAAAAATTTACTTAAAAATAAATACTTTGCATTTTTCATAATATTAAGTTATCTAATTTATGTAATGTCCAACGGAGAATGGTGTGTTCCTATTTTTGCGTGGATTTATCCAATTTTGTTTCTGTGTATGGTTTATCTCAATCATACCCGAAAAGTATATCTTATTATTAGTGCTATATATGCCATTGGATTTGTTGTCCAGTTTGGGAAAGCCATTGGAATGGATATAAAGATATGTATAATGGTAGCAGTTTTGTTGTCTTTTCTGAAAGTTTTACCATATATCTACTGGTCAAAATCAAAGATGAGATTTCAGGACACTATTATTTTTGCAAGTATGATGGTATCAATAGAGTATATCATCTATTTGACATATCCTATATTGGGAGGGCTGTCTGACGCTTATACACAATACCAAAATCTATATCTGCTACAAATAGTAACGGTAACAGGAATTTACGGAATCACCTTTTTAATATATTGGACGGCGGCAATGGTTATATGGATTTGGAACAATAAAAGCAAAAAAGAATATATCAGAAAATACATTATCGTATATGGTTCTGTAATTGGATTGGTGTTTGCTTATGGAATTGTTATATTTCATTTTGTAGGAAATTCAGATAAAAGTGTTAGGATTGCTGGTGTAACCGTTCCGATTTCACATCTGCTAAATGATGATAAAGATATATATTCTACATTTTATACCAATACATTTACTGATGAAAATATTACAAATGCAAGGAATAAACTATCATCAGTAGCTGATGAACTTTTCCAAAAAACAGAATTGGAAGCACAAGCAGGGGCAAAGATTGTTTTTTGGTCGGAACTGAATGGAGCGGTTTTAAAACAAGATGAAGATATACTGCTGCAACGTGCGTCGGATATGGCAAAACGGGAAGAAATTTATTTGATTGTTTCGTTATTGGTGAAAACGCCTTATGTGGACTTAAAGGAAAACAAAACAGTAGCATTCAATCCACAGGGAGAACTTATTTCAGAATATTTTAAGTATGGACGTTCAATCGGAGAACTGTGCCAAAAAGGAGATGGAATGTTAAAAAGTTTTGATACAGAATATGGGCGAATTGCACCGTTCATATGTTCTGATATGGCATTTTTGTCGAACATACAGCAGGCAGGTAGAGATAACGTAGATATACTAATTGTTCCAGCTTCGGATTGGAAAGAAATGACATTATTAGCTGCAAAGACAGCGATTGTGCGTGGGGTTGAAAATGGAAGTAATATAATCAGACATACAAATAACGGAATGTCGATTGTTTCAGATTTTAGAGGTAATGTGCTGGCACAGACCGATTACTTTCAGTCTGATACAAAGACATTATCTGCACAGGTTATCACGAAAGGGCGATTTACTCTTTATTCGTATATTGGAAGTCTATTTGTATATCTGTGTAATTTATATTTGTTAGGGAGTTTTATACTTCCAAAATTTAAACGACTAATTAAGAAGTAGTTAAAATCCCATTTGTAGGGGAGAACAAATAAATCACCAAAGAGCCAGACGCTTTAAACGCAGAGACGAATGAACAAGGTGGTTTCCACTTCAAAGCTTATCGGCTCTGTTTCATCATATAAAGGTTTTTTGGTAAATGCCCACCATATAAAAAAACGGCGTATTGGTGGGCGGTTATGCTATGCCCGAAAAGACTTAACAGACACTCTCCAAACCTGTTTTAGAGTTTGGAGGGATTTTTTATGCCCTTTTTTTGGACAGTAATCTATCTTCGTATGAAAGGCAGAGTAGACTTATACATAGCATATCAGGGAATGGCAGGAAGCCAGTCAAAAAAGTCCCTGCTTATGCAACGCTACTTCTCACCATGAAACCAGAAGTAGAATCTCCACTTAGCAGAATTAGTATCACTTATAACCGTAGAGGTCACAGTGCCTTTGCGGTTTTTCTTTTGTCGTTTTTTATCAGATTATGCCGCAGGGCTGTTTCTACTGTTGGCTGTCGTTCGCCGCCTTTTCCATCTGGATTTTAACAATTCAAAAATTCAGATGGGAGGTACTTACGGTGAAGTATGCACCAAGAAAAGTATATATCAAAGAAAGCGGCGGTTATGTGGAATTATCCTATATGGATTTCTGCCGCCGCAGGCAATCCGACCAGAGTTACATGGACAAGCTGTTTATCCCCGTTCAGGGCTGTCTGCTTGAGGTAATGCGGGAACAGTACACGGATTTCTATCGGGATAAAGAACGGTGGCGTTATTTGCGAAAGCTGGACACAAACCACAAGCTACTGTCATTGGAGGGATTTACAGACAGTGAGGGAAATGTGCTTGATTTCATTATTGATGAAACGGTGGATGTTGCGGAAACCGTTGTCCATGCGGTGATGGTGGACAGGCTGAAAACTGCTCTTATTGTCGGACAGTGAGCGGGTATTGGTAAACGCCATCTTCTTTGAAGAACTTTCCGAACGGGAAGTCGGATTACGGTTAGGCGTGACACAGAGCGTTGTGAACAAACGCAAAGCCAAAATCCTTGCGAAGCTGAGAAAGATAATGGAAAACAAAATTTAAGGCGTTCAGCCCCCTTATTTTTTCCTTTGGGAAAATGAGGGGGCTTTTTCCTGCCCTCCCAATCAGTTTGGATTGGAGGAAATAAGGATGGCATACAACCACGGACGGGAGGACAGGAAATGGCGTATCTGGAAAGAAGCCGAGGAAAAGGTTCTGCGTGAGTGCGGCGTTGATGAAGCGACTATTGAGCAAATTCGCACAGACGACAGGGCAGATTTTAATTCCAACAGGCGGTTTTACCGATGGGCGAGCGACTTCGGCGAATACCTTGAGGGCATGGCGGACAGGGAGAAGCAGGCAGAGGTAAAGTCTGTTGCTGATTTACTGGACGAGATTGAGAACGAAACTCTCTATCTTGCCTTAATCACGGTGGACAAACGCACGTTACAAATCGTCCTGCTGAAAATGCAGGGCTATTCCACTAAGGAGATTGCCCCGCTTGTGCATTTAACGGCAGGGGCTATTTATGCAAGGTTAAACCATCTGCGGAAGAAGCTGTGGAAAATTTTATAAGTGTCTAATACATCCTGCTTTCCTATGGGCTATCGGGTGAGGGGCAATCCCCTCATTCAATTCTTTTCGGGAGGAAAGCAGGATGGCATATAGGGCAAAGACATACACGCTTCGGGAGGAATCCACGGAAAGCGGCGCAAGGTATTTTATCAGTTTTAAGGACGGGCAGGGGGAACACCAAGAACTGGAAGTGTCAGAACAATTATTCATTGAATTTCGGCAGATGGAGCGCAGGAACAGGAACCTTCAGCAATGGAACCAGCGGCACAGGGAGTTTAACGAGGTGTGGGACGAAACGCTTTACAGACGTGCTTTGAGAGTGCCAAAAACGCTTGACGAAAGCATGATTGAGAAAGAACGGAATGAACTGTTTTACAAAGCGGTTGCCCGACTGCCAGAGATACAAAGGCGGCGTTTCCTGCTCTATTACGAGTATGATTTTAACTTTTACCAAATCGGGGAAATGGAGCATTGCACCGCTTCTGCTGTCCAGAAATCTGTATCGGTTGCAAGGGAGAAAGTCAAGGCAGAAATGAGGAAGTATCTCCAACCTTGACTGTTACCGCCCGAAAAAGGAATCCGCTTATTATCGGCGTGGGGATGGCGGCATTACATACTCTCACTTTTTCCGTGGGAGTAAATCAATTTTAAGGAGGTCATGCCTATGCGCAACAAAACCAAAGACACCGCCCGAAAGGAGGAATCCCATGCAGAAGCTTCAGACGGTCAACGCCGATACGCTCCTTTATGAGCCGCTTGAGAAGCCGTCCTTTGTGGTGGACGGTCTGATACCCACGGGCTTAACCCTGTTCTGCGGCTCACAGAAAATCGGTAAGAGCTGGCTCATGCTAAAGCTCTGCCTATGCGTGTCGCAGGGAATCACCTTGTGGGATATGCGAAACGGGAGGGCGACGTGCTTTACCTCTGCCTTGAGGATACGTTCTGCCGCATCCAAGACAGGCTGTTCCATTTGACGGATGAAGCGAGCGGGCGGCTTCACTTTGCGGTGGCAAGCGATAAGCTGTCAGACGGTCTTATCGTGCAGTTAGAGGATTATCTAAAAGAATACCCCGACAGCAGGCTCATTGTGATTGACACCTTGCAGAAAGTCCGCACCGCATCCAAAGACAATGCCTATGCAAGCGATTACGGGGACATCTCCCTTATCAAAGGCTTTGCCGACAGGCACTCATTGGCGGTCATTGTCGTACACCACATCCGAAAGCAGAACGACAGCGACGTGTTCAACAAAGTGTCTGGCACGACGGGATTGACGGGGAGTGCGGACGCAACCTTTGTCCTGGAACAGGAAAGCCGTGTTTCCAATGCCGCAAAGCTGTATGTGACGGGCAGGGACACGCCCTATCAGGAGTTCACGCTCCGTTTCCGTGATTGTAGTTGGGAACTGGTGGAGCGTAAGGAGCAGGAACAGCTTGCCAAAGAAGTGATTCCAGATGTTCTTTTTCGGTTAGTGGATTTCATGCAGGACAAAGGGGAATGGACGGGAACGGCAACGGAGCTGTTAGCCGCTATGGGGGAAACAGAAACCGTCCCCACGGTGATTACGAAATGGCTCAATGAATACCACACCACGTTTTTAAGCGAAAACCATATCTGCTACCAGTACAGCCGCAAAAAAGGCGGCAGGCAGATAGCCCTTGCAAGGCAGACGGGTGACAGCGGTGACAGCAGTATTGGGATACCCCCTGTTACTGTCATTGACACCTAAAGCCATGTAAAGCTGGCGGCTCTGCCCTGCGGGTGACAGCGGTGACGGTGATGACGGCAATATTGGGATACCCCCGCCGCTGTCATCCCTACGGGAGAACACCCCGTAAACGCAAAGTGCAGGCGTGGGCATTACTCGCCCTTTTCGGCTCGTAAAGCCACCCCTGCGGTCAGAAAAATCTCCCGATTTTTCCGACTGCGTTTACAGGGTGTAACACACTACACTTTGCTCCGCAAAGAGCCGTGTGCCAGACGTTCCCTCTGAACTCCCTTAAAGCAGGGCTTACGCCCTGCCCATCCTGCGCCTTGCGGCTTCGGATGGAAGAATGAGCGGTGACAGTCGGCGGCTCCCGTGGGGGTATCCCAAAATCACCGTCATCACCGTCACCGCTGTCACCCAAAGGACAGTTACCCGCCGAAGAAAGGAGGAATCCTGCCATGCCCTATGCAATCCTGCGTTTCCAGAAACGCAAGGCAGGCGGCGTTGCGGCTTGTGAACGCCACAACGAGCGGAAGAAAGAAGCCTACAAAAGCAATCCAGATATTGATATGGAACGCTCTAAAAACAATTACCATCTCATAGCACCGCCAAAGTACACCTATAAAAAAGAGATAAACCGAATGGTGGCTGAAGCAGGGTGCAGGACGAGGAAAGACAGCGTGATGATGGTGGAAACGCTTATCACCGCTTCGCCCGAATTTATGAACCAGTTACCGCCCGAAGAACAAAAAGCGTATTTCCAGACGGCTCTTGACTTCATTTCGGAGCGTGTGGGAAAGCAGAATATCCTCTCCGCAGTCGTCCATATGGACGAGAGGACGCCCCATATGCACCTGTGCTTTGTGCCGCTTACACCCGACAACAAGCTGTCAGCAAAGTCTATCTTAGGCAACCAAAAGAGCCTGTCCGAGTGGCAGACCGCCTACCATGAGCGGATGTCGGCACAGTGGAGCGAATTGGAAAGAGGTCAGTCCTCAATGGAAACGAAGCGGAAACACATCCCCACATGGCTCTATAAGTTGGGCGGCAGACTGGATAAACAGTATGCGGAAATCGTGTCTGCCCTCTCCGACATCAACGCCTTTAATGCAGGCAAGAAAAGAAATAAAGCGTTAGAATTGCTTTCCGCATGGCTTCCAGACGTGGAGAAATTCTCTAAGGAAATCGGGAAACAGCAGGCGTATATTGACAGTTTGAAAGAGAGAATCGGGCAGGAATCCGATTATGCGGGGCGTATGCGTGATGAAAAGTATGAACAGGAATTAAAGGTACAGAAAGCCAACCAGAGGATATTTGAGTTGCAGAAAACCAACGAGCAGATGGGGCGGCTGCTCTCCAAAATCCCGCCAGAAGTATTGGAAGAATTGCAGAAAACAGGAAGAAATAAATTAAGGGAAAGGTAGGTAGCAGATTGAAGAAACAGGATTTTAAGGCATTAAAGACCGCAGACTTATACCCATTTCCCGACAACCCGTTTCATGTGGTGGAGGATGAAATGCTGTCAGAGTTAGCGGAAAGCATTAAGGAATTTGGAATCGTAACGCCAATCATCACACGCCCGAAAGAGGACGGGAATGGTTATGAAATCATTGCAGGACAGCGGCGTGTCCGTGCTTCGGAGCTTGCAGGGATAAACACAATCTCCGCTTTTGTCCTGCCATTAGACCGTGACCGAGCCATCATCACCCTTGTGGACAGCAATCTCCAAAGAGAAAATATCCTGCCATCGGAGAGGGCGTTTGCCTACAAGATGAAATCCGAAGCCATGAAGCGGCAGGGCTTCCGCACAGACTTAACCTCGTCACAAGTTGGGACGAGGTTGCGGACAGACGATAAAGTGGCGCAGGGCTTCGGCGTTGGCAGGATGACCGTGCAGAGATTTATCCGATTGACGGAACTGTTACCGCCGATTTTGCAGATGGTGGACGAGAGGAAAATCGCCCTCACGCCTGCGGTGGAGCTGTCCTTTTTGAAGAAAAATGAGCAGGAAAATCTATTCGCCACGATGGAAAGTGAAGAAGCAACGCCCTCACTCTCACAGGCACAGCGGATGAAAACCTTGAGCCAGAGCGGGCGGCTTGACATGGATATGATATTTTCCATTATGACCGAGGAAAAGGGAAACCAGAAAGAAACCGTGAAAATCGGCATGGAGCGGTTAAAGAAATACTTCCCGAAAGGAACAACGCCGAAGCAGATGGAGGACACCATCATCAAGCTTTTGGAGCGTGAATTGCAGAGGAAACGGGGCAGGGAAAGCCGCTAATCTTCTCTTTTCGGGAGGTAAGTACAGAAAGTTGAGGTAGAGAATGAAAGAAATCCAGTACGAGATTGTAAAGGAAATCGCTGTATTGTCGGCAAGCGACAGCGGCTATACAAAGGAAATCAACTTGATTTCATGGAACGGGAACGAGCCAAAGTATGACATCCGCAGCTTTTCCCCCAACCGTGAGAAATGCGGGAAAGGAATCACGTTGACCGCTGCTGAAGCGGCGGCACTCCTTAAAGCATTGCAGAAAGAATTGAACAGCGGCGATTGATGGTATCTGATTGGCAGGGTGGGGGCATTTTCAAACGCTCCCCTGCCCTGTCTGGAAAGGAAGATTTGAGTATGGGCGAGGATAAGAAAGCGAACAAAAAGAGAAAGCGTATTGTGGCAAGACAGCCAGTGCAGATGATTGTCAGTCGTGAATATGTTGGCACACAGACCGTTGCGGAGGCGTTCATCCCGATTATCTCCGAGGATATACGGAAGAAGATTGCCGAAGGTGACACCTTCGACAATGAGGGGATATCCGCTTAGAATGTACGCAATGGAACATGAAACCTATTAGAGCAAGGACGGAGGTTTAACAGTATGGCAGGAATCAAAGAAGAAAAGAAAATCTATTTAGTCGGCATTTACTGCCGCCTATCAAAGGACGATGGCACGGAAAACGAGAGTGCGAGCATTGCCACACAGAAATCCATCCTCATGGATTATGTAAAAAAGCAGGGCTGGCATTTGGTAAAAACGTATGTGGAAATGTAAACCGCTTAATTGATACAAAGGGAATGAACAGAATATCGGGAAAACCGCTGAAAACAAGGGGTTCCGGCACATTGGTTGTTGCTGGAATCTCTTGTTTGCTTTTTGGCCGGTTTGAGAATCTGCGGCAGTCGGCAGAGGGGTGTTCACTTTTGAACCCTCCCCAAAGGGCATTTGAACCCCGTGGTCAGAGAAAATGAACACCCCATAGGTCGTTTTGAACCCAGTGGTCAAATAAAGTGAACCCCCGTGGTCACTTTGGGAGGAGGCTCTGATACGCTTGAAAAAAAGTAGTTCCTTTAGTATAATGAAACTATGGCAGGGTGGGAAATCTGACAGGTATAATGCCTGACATAAATTTTATACAGAAAGGCAGTGGGAGCCGTTGAAAGTGGATACAATCACAAAAGATTATGTAAAAGATGCCGATATATTTGCCGACATCTTTAATTACTATATTTATGGCGGGCGGCAGGTGATTCTGCCGGAGCAGCTTGCAGAACGAGATTCCACTAAGATTGCGCTGCCATATGGTGCAGACAGTGCCGTAGTTCCTGTCCAGAAATTCCGTGATGTGCAGAAGCTGTATGCCGCAATGACGGACGGGAAGATGGAATACATCCTTTATGGTGCGGAGAACCAGGCGGAGATCCATTATGCAATGGCAGTGAAGAACAATCTGTATGACGCACTGGAATACGCAGGACAGGTGGAAGAAGCGGCAAAGTCACATCGGCAGGAGATGAGGCGGAAAAGGGAACAGGGAGAGGAAGTTGTCGGCGAAGGCAGGAAAAATCCAAGCACAGGTGAGTTCTTAAGTGGTTTTTGGCGGGAGGACAGACTGATACCATCCATCACAGTGACAATTTTTTTCGGCTCGGAAAAATGGGATGGACCGTTGAGTCTGTTTGACATGATGGATATTTCAGACCAAGATGTGCTTGCCTGTATGGATAATTACCATGTGCGGCTGATTGCCCCATCTCAGATGACGGATGAGGAGATCATGAAATTCCAGTCCAGTCTGCGAGAGGTGATGCTTTTTATCAAATATTCAAAAGATAGTGAGAATTTAAGCAGAATACTAAAAGTCAATGAAAAGCGTTTTCGGGAAGTGGAGCGCCGGGCGGCGGATGTGATTGAGGCGGTTACAAATTCAGGAATAAAATATGATGAAGGCGAGGAGGCGGTTGATGTGTGTCAGGCAATCCAGGAAATGAGGAAAGAGTCTGAGCAGAAAAAAGCTCAGGAAGTAGCTGGAAACTTGTATAAGATGGGACTTGATATTGAAAAGATAGCACAGGCGGTTGGTTATGCTGTGGAAACGGTAAAAGGATGGCTTGGGCTTGAGGAAAGTGCTCCTTAAGGCATCTTTCTTGTAAACAGGAATAGAATTAGTCCATTGAGAGAGGCTGATATTGATGTACATTAAGAATAGAGCAGAATACTGTAAGATTCCGATATCTACACTGAATTTTTCCACAAGAACGTTCAATTGTTTAATGCGAGCTAACATTAGTACGCTTTATTTGCTTATTGAGAATATTGAAAATTTAGACAAAATCCGCAATATGGGATCAAAGAGTATTGCCGAAATCGAAGAACTTCTCCATGTAATAGAGGCAGACGGGATATTACAACTTGATGATTTTAAAGATAAAATGAAAAGATCTGGATTAGCTGTTGGGGAAAGACCATCATTTCCAGAAGAAATATTACGTCGTCCCGCATCAGATTTGGATGTTTCGGTACGGATTTGTAATTGTTTTATCATAGAGCATATTGAAACAATAGGTCAAGTATTAGATTTAGACCCTGCAGATATTCTACACTTGAAGAATATGGGAACCCTTTCGCAGCAACAGCTTCTGGAACAGATAGATCTTCTTTATAAACTGGGAGAAGACTATTTTAAGCCTGCTCACATTGAGTACGAATCGGATGAAGATGCGATGATAGAACATCAATTTGCCGAAAAGGGATTTGATTTCCCGGTAATTGACAAACTTGTTGAGCAGTTTGCTTTTAAAATTGGACATATGACAGAGTGGTTCGATCTGTCTCGTCAAAGCATATATAATGCAATTGATAAAAAGTCACCAAAACGCCAAGAAATCTGGACGGGCAAAAGACTGACTGAAAGTGAGAGGGATATCCTGCTCAAATTAATTTCTGTCAAAAAATTTGATTACAATGATGAAAATGTAATCTGTTATTGCATGAATGATCGGCAGGGTGACTTAAGCTGTATCTTTGTGTATGAAAATGAGATTAAGTGCTTCTTCCTTGCGGACTTGCCAGAAAGCTTACAGCAGATGATAATGAATATTAATTTCCACAGATTTTCAGAACGCGAACTTTCGGGCGAAGCAGATGGAGATATTGTTTATTGCATTAAAAAACCTTATTTTATGCCCAAATATCCTGAAAAATTCAGAATGAATGCACAGCTTAGAGGGCTTTCTGCTGATGAATATGCAATTTATTTGTCAGGTTATCCCATAGGTGATGCAAGAGCTGTTAATGATAATCAGATAGTGGCGTTCTTTCAGGAAAATCTTATTGATGGAAAAGTATACATATCTTCTGAACCTAAAAATCAGTGGATTAGATCCCTGGCATCCAGAAATGGATATGCAATTAAGGACTTTATTGAACTTTATGGTTTTGAATCTAAATTAGATGGGACAGAGCTTACATCAGATGGTGCCAGAGAACGTCATATTGAGGAACTGAAGCAGTATATCGTCTGTGACAATGTGGTTTATTTTCCTACGGATTCCAGGATTTACAGGATTCTTAATACATACTGCTATAATAAAGGTTACTCCCTGAGTGAATATATAAAAGTGCTTGGTTTTGAACGCTCAATGGAACGGCCAGGGCTTGTTCAGGACATTCTTGAACAGGATATGATGGAACGCCATAGCGACGGAAAATTTGAAGATAAGGTGTTTGCACATTATCCGCTTCTCGGAAGCAAGATTCTTAAGCAGGAAACATTGGATAAGTTGAATGAAAACACTAGAAAGTATATTGATACAGTTCTGAGAGACCCGCTTGCAAAGATGACTTTGCGTGCAGAAATGCAGATAACGTTAGCTCTTATCAATCATGCAAAAAATTGGAAGAATGAAGAGAACAGTAACTTTTGGAATTTTATTTCACTACAATTTGGGTATCGTGATACAAACGGTGCTGTGGTTCGCCTTTTGCAGGCTTCGCTTGAAAGTGCAATGAAGAAGAATCACAGACTTTTCGTCGAAGATGCCAATGGTCGTGCATTTAAGTCCACGGCTGTTATCCATGCTCTCAGTACAAGAAAATCGTGGATGGCTTTATTCGATTTTTTGTTTGATTTTTATAAGAATAATCTGAATTGGAAGATGATTCCGGGAGATCCTTTGCTTGAAGTAATGATCCAATCGCTACAGCAAAAGTTAAGTGGAGAAAATACTGAGGATACAGAACTTACAATCAGTTCTCGTGTATATTCATTCCAGGAAGGTATCCGTAAGCTCATTCTTTTACGGCCAGTCTTTACTCACAAGCTGTTTGAAAAGCTGATTGCTAAGATAGAGGCTTTGATTAATTCTGAGGAAATGCCAGTAAAAACCTATGAGGAGCAGCTTTGTGAAGAGTGGTTCAAAGATAAGGTTACTGCTATTGCAAATACCAGAAAGACAGAGCATCAGGTTCAGAATGGACAACGGGATATTGCTATTGACTATTCCCGAATCAGAACAAAGATGGTGTTGAAGAACGAGAATGATGTGCAGCTAGTGGTACCGGATATTCGTTTGAAAAGCGAAAATGTCAGTAAAGCTATGCTTACTTTTTATTACAGTGGAGCAATTGTATATCAGCAAAGCTTAAGCTGGTATGGAAATGAACTTGGAAAAACATTAAATGGGGTTTCTGTTTCTTTGCCTGCTTTTAACAGGGATGTCAATGAACTGGATATTCAAGTTCGGATTACCTGTGATAATGAAGAAATATATAACTCCGACGATACATTATATCGCCATATGCTGATATTCTCCGGAACAACGGAAATTAACGTTGGCCAATTGAAGCGCGGTAATTATACACTGGTTATGCCATACACTGTTGCTTTTGAAGCTGAAAAGACAGAAGCTACGGATATAGATGCTTTTAAGGTGGGAGGTCTTAAAGCATTCTTCATTGAATTGAAAGATGGTTTTGTGCTTACGGTAGGAGGGAAACTGCTTTCCTTTGACAGCATTGGAGGAACAGATATCCGTGTTTTTCCACCTGCAGAATCTGCTGTTCTTCCCACTGTGAGTGTGAAAGATGTGGAATATTATTTTGCTTATCGCGGTGGCTTTTGTAACATCATTTTGGGAAATGCCGAGTTTGTACGGCAGTATATAGTTTTGAAGAACGGAGAGCGAATTGAGTTTTCAGAACTTCCTAAAATTGAAAACAATGGAGGATTAGCTTTTAACTGTCTGATTGAAGGGAAAGAGGATATATGCAGGATTCAAGTTATAAATCTTGATAATGAAAGATTAGTTTTTGATAGGAGTTTTCTTCTGATTGGCAGTGCAAAGGGAGATTTTAATCGGGAATTTTATTATTCTCAAAATGATTACATTGATGCAAGATTTATGATTAGTATAGACGATTTCTCTGAAACTGTGTTATTTACGCAAGAAGATGAAGAAGTGAGTGTGCCATATCGGAACGGAGAACTCCATATTGTCATTCCTAAAATACAGATTGAGGAAACTTCTGGCATGTGGATGAATGGGACAGCTCAGGCATATTATATTGGAAACATTCCGCAGAGTAGTCTGCTGATGGTAAAGAGTCCAGCAAAAACAGAAGTTCGGTTTACCATCGGTGGCAAGGATATTATGTATGATGGGCAAGGGGTGGTTACTCTTGGAAATGTTCTGCAGTCATTCGCAGGAACGGATACATTTTCACTTACAGAGATTCAAATGGTGGTTAAAGGTATCAGACAAAGTGATTGTTATACGCTGACTCGTGTTTTCTATAAAGAAAGGTTTCTGAAAACACCGGAATTTTGGACAGAAAATAACAGACTTTTTTGGAATCAAGGCGGAGGATTTATCGGAAAAGAGGGAAGAAAATTTACGCTTGCATTATTTAGAAATGAAGATTCTTTGACGGAATTTGAACTTGATGAAGGTATCGAAAGTATAGAAATCCCGGCAGATATGGAGATTGGAAACTACCGTTTTAAAATCAGTATTCTTTCTGGGAGTCTTTTTAAAAAGGTTAAGGAAGTGATTGCTGAGGGTGATTGCATTGTTGGTGATAAAAATTTACTGCGTTTTAAAGATAGGCGTATTGTGGTGGATGCTATTACAGATGAATCTAATGAGGGAGCGGGGCATATAAAGATTAAAACATGCTACATTGATAATATAGAGTTTACAGGTATGGAAGATACCTCGGAGGGATATCGGCCTGTTTACAAAGGAATCCTGTTTACAGAAGGATATCATGGAGAACGTTATGAATTCTCGTTTGACACACACACTAACAAGCGGGGAGTTACAAAGATGATGGTCAATCCCGTGAGGATTGTTTATGTTGGAGATGTTGTCCTGTGCATAACAAACTCCGATTACGATGGATTTTGCTATTATCACTATTATGATAGATATTTAGAAAAAATGGTCTATGCGCTGACAGATCATGAAGAAACAAAAGCGAACAAGCACAAATATTCCCTTGTTGATTTGTACTTGTACCGGACAGAAAGGATATAAGTATGTTTAATCCAATAGCGGCGGCAAAAAATATAAAAGATGAATTTATAGGATATATTTCCACATTATTCCATATCTCTGATAGGGATTATGCTATGCAATTTGTTGCAGCATTGCAGGAAGAAGGCGTTGTATCGAAAGGCCCCTATCTTGATATTAGTGATTCTTATAAAACGGGGAAAAGTATGGAGGATATGATTGAAGAAGGCGAGGCTCCTCCTTTATTCCGAGGATTGGAAGGGAATATTCCTGACGGCGAGAAGGAAATACAGATCAATCGAGGGCTGTATCTTCATCAAGAAAGAGCACTCAGGAAAACTAATAAAGGAAAGAATTTGATTGTTACTACTGGTACCGGTTCTGGAAAAACAGAGTGTTTCATGATTCCCATTATAAACCATATCCTGCGTGAAGCAGAGGAAGGAACACTTTCTTCAGGGGTCAGAGCAATTTTGATATACCCGATGAATGCCCTTGCAAATGACCAGATGAAGCGACTGCGAAATATGCTGAAAAATTACCCCGATATTACTTTTGGTGTGTATAACAGCAGTACTAAGCAGAATGAGCAGGACGGTATTACGGAGTATGGAAAAATTTATAAGGATACTAACGGGTATCCGTTAAAACCGTTGAAGAACGAGATTATTTCCCGTGATCGAATGCAGACCATGCCGCCGCATATTTTGGTGACAAATTATGCGATGCTTGAGTATATGATGCTCAGACCGAAAGATGACCTTGTTTTTTCAGGAGCAAAACTTCGTTTTTTGGTGTTGGACGAAGCTCATATTTATCGCGGTGCGACAGGAATGGAGACGTCTCTGCTGTTAAAACGTTTGAAAGCAAGGATCAGCAATCCCGCTAATGTGTTGCATATCCTTACCAGTGCTACATTGGGCGGGAAGGAAGCGGATGGGGATATCGTAAAATTTGCGGATACTTTGTGTAATACCACTTTCATGGCAGAAGACATTATCCGTTCTGAAATTATAGTTCCATCTTATGATAAGCCAGCTTCTAATATACCAGTTTCTTTGTTTGGCAAGCTGATTGATCCGCAGAAACCACTTAATGAGATTGTCGGTGATTATGAGATAACTATTCCTGTTGGACAGGCGGATGCAGAGTTTTTGTATGATTTATGTGTCAGTGCATCTGTATATAGAGAACTTCGTACAATAATAAACCATCCTATGACGATTCCTGAGATTACAAAAGGTTTTCAGCAAAAACATGAAATCACAGAACAGGATGTTGTTAATATCGTTAACATAGCGGTACAGGCATCGAAGAATAAATCTCCACTGATAAAGGCACGTTATCATATGTTTGCGAAAGCAATGGAAGGTGCATACATCACCTTGGGGAAGTATAAAAGGCTAATGCTGAACAGAAACCGGAATATAATTATTGGCAGTGAGGATTGGAAGGTTTTTGAATGTGCTGTTTGTGATGACTGTGGTCGTATCGCCATAGTCGGGAAAGAACTGGATGGAAAGTTAGAATTTGCTAATAGTTCTTATGATCCGGAGATAGAATATTATCTGCTTTGGGACAGTCATGACACTGTTCTTGATGGAGATGACGAAGATGAGGAAGAAACTATAGGCGAAATCGGAAAGAACGATTATATGGTCTGTGCGAAGTGCGGATCGATTATTCATGAGAGTCTGAAATCAGATCCTCCCTGTACCTGTGGATTGAACCATTATGTGAGAGTAAGAAAAGGCAAAAAAGGTGGCGTGCGTGGCGATGGAAAATGTCCAAGTTGTAATCTTGGACATTTTAAGACATTTTATCTTGGATATGATGCGGCAACGGCTGTCCTTGGAACATCGTTGTTTGAGGAATTGCCGGAGAGTGAAAAAGTTCTTAATAGCAAAAAAAGTGATTTGGGAACAAAGAGAGGTTTGTTTAGTTCAGCAAGACAGAATTCACAAGTAGATATCATTAAGAGAAAACGGCAGTTTTTGTCTTTCTCGGATAGTCGTGGTGAGGCAGCGTTCTTTGCATCTTATATGACAGCTTCCTACAGTGAGTTTTTACGTCGTCGTGGTATTTGGCATGTTGTGGAGAAAAATTGCGACAATATGGCTTCTCATCCTTGGGAAATCCAGAATTTTGTGGATGAATTGGCATCATATTTTGATTCCTGCCGTACTTTTGCAGAACCCGGTGATAATGGAAAGCAAAATTTGACTGCGATTAGCCGCAAGAATGCGTGGATTGCTGTACTGAATGAAATGGTTAATGCCCGCAGAAGCACCAGCCTTGTTTCCATGGGCATGATAAAGTTTGATTACAAGGGAAATAGTGAAGATATTATGGCAGGCGTTGCAGAAGCATATGGTCAGAACAGTCATGATATGAAAGCCCTGTTTGATTTGCTTGTTATGGATATTGTATACCATGGTGCATTGGAAGGAGAATGCAATTTAACGGATGATGATCGAGAATATATTTTTTATGCTGCCAGACCTAAGCGAATAAAGAGGTGTAAGGATCTGGACAAGGACAAAAAGAAGGCGTATTTGGCAGGATGGTCTGCAGCTTGCAGGAAAAATGGAAAACTATTAAAAAACGGTCGGCTAAAACGTGTTATGAAGGTTCTTGATTTAGACGAAACTGCCGCTAATGAATTGTTACAGATTTATTGGGATGAGATTCTATGCGGGGAGGAGAGTCTCTCTTCTGCTGGTAATGGCGAATTTTATTTTAGTACAGAGCGGTTTACGATAGGGGCAGGCACGGAGGATGTTCCCATTTATGTATGTGATGTCTGTGGCAAAACAAGTATGACTAATTGTAAATGGATGTGTACAACACAGAAATGTGGCGGTCACCTGAAACAGATTACTCATGCAAGTCTTCTTGATGACAATCATTATGCAAAACTTTACAAATCAACACTCATGCAACCTTTACATATCAAAGAGCATACAGCTCAGCTCGGAAGAGAGGAGCAACAGAAGTACCAAGAAATGTTTGTCAATAAGGAAATCAATGCATTGAGCTGTTCCACTACGTTTGAAATGGGTGTGGATGTAGGTGATTTGGAAACCGTATATCTTCGTAATATGCCACCATCACCGGCAAACTATGTTCAGAGAGCCGGTCGTGCAGGGCGTGGTAAGAATGCGACTGCATTCTCACTAACATATGCTAAGTTAAGTTCGCACGATTTTACATATTATAAAAATCCTGAGAATATGATTACTGGCAAAATAGGTGTACCCTTATTTACAGTTAAAAATGAGAAAGTAATTCTCAGACATATATTTGCAGTGGCTTTAAGTGATTTCTTTGCAAAGCAGATTGATGTCTACAATTTAAACAATGCAGATGTTTTACTTAATGAAAATGGGTGGGAGAGACTGTGCATTTATCTTGAAAGCAAGCCAGAACATTTGAAAGTAGTTCTTCAAAACTCAATACCTGAATCGATGCATGAAACTATGGGAATCAATGATTATTCATGGAAGGAGAAATTAATTGGCAAAGATGGTGTCCTAAAGATGGCGGTAGATGAATTTAGGGGAACAGTTAAATATTATAAAGATGAGATTGAGAAACAATTAAAGGAGGGATCCATTCATAAGGCAGATGAAGCTGAAAGAAAGATGAAATCTTATCGGCGAGGCAAAGAAGATAATCGTGGTAGAAATGAATTGATAGAGTTTCTTGTCAGAAATAATGTGCTGCCGAAATATGGGTTTCCAGTAGATACTGTAGAACTGCATCAGAATGCCAATAATGCAACAGATAAGAAGTTACAAATGGTTAGAGACCTTCAGCTTGCTATTTCTGAATATGCTCCAGATGCGCAGGTAGTCGCAGACGGGAAGCTGTATACCAGTCGATATATCAGAAAACTTCCGCAGACTACGGGACAGGATTGGGAAACCGCATATATCGCACAATGCAAAAATCCTTCCTGTCTTACATGGAATCACCGTTCTATGGAGCCGGATTCTTCTGGGGAAGAATGTGTATCATGCCATAAAATTATTGAACAGCATCGTTGGAAACAGGCTATTGAGCCGAGAAGAGGTTTTGTTGCAGATGGTAAACCAAAAGATGTTCCAATGCGCAAGCCAGATAAGGTTTATCGCAGTGATGATTTCTATATCGGGGATGTCAGGCGTCAGATAATGCAGAAGTATGCTTTTGTTATGAATGATGGAAATAAATTCTGTATGGAAACATCTGTAAATGATTCATTGATGGTGGTATGCAACGATGACTTCTATGTATGTCCACATTGTGGATATTCAGAAAGTACTACTGAGAATTTGGATGAGGCTGATTTCAATTCACATCAGAAAACTATGGAGAAAAAGCATCCTACACCATGGGGAAAAGATTGTGAAGTGAAGTTGGTGAAGAATAAGTTATGTCATGTATTTAAGACGGATGTTGTACGTTTGTTTTTTTCAAGTCCACAGGCAGGAAATCAAGAAATGATGCTGTCTGTAATGTATGCTCTGTTAGAAGCATTATCGGCAGAGTTGGATATTGAACGAAATGATATTAAGGGTTGTCTACATAAAGTTATTTTAGATAATAAACTGATGTATTCTGTTGTTTTATATGATGCTGTGGCAGGCGGGGCCGGTCATGTAAGAAGATTGGTCACTGAATCTGGAGATAAATTTCGGCAGGTAGTTGATAAGGCGATTGAAATAACGAAAGGATGTAACTGTTCGCCTTCCTGTTATAGCTGTCTGAGAAATTATTACAACCAGAAAATTCATGACAAGCTGAATCGAAAGTTTGCGTATGATTTTTTGGAAAATTATTCGGGAGAGTTTGAAACTATTACGGAAAAGGAGTTTGAAGCGAATGGAATGAATCTTTGAAAGATGATCTAATATGGTGCCTTATATACAGCATAGTAGGTTGTTTCTTTCGTTTTATGCCAATGCTTTGTGCATTGGTGATTACTCCTGGGGAACGTTAGTGACAGATATTCCACAGTACATTTAAAGCGGTAAACAAAAGCGATACATACATTTTAGCGGGCGTGCTGCGTTTCACGATGAATGTGGATTGCAGTGCGCCCGCTTTTTCTGGTTACGGATGACAAAATGCCGTTCCTTTAGACAGGGAAGGCACCAGCAGAAGGATAAATTACGACACACCCGATAAAAGCAGCCAGGACGGCTGTGTTATGCTGGGTGTTTTCTATTGTTCAGAGAAAGGACAGGCCATCTGGCGGAACAGTCCCCAGGGCTTTCCCGGCAGATGGCACCGGCAGGCTGCCGGGGAAGCCGGAACAAAATGCTGTCCCCACGAAAGGGGATACCATGGGCATGGAACAGGCAGGGAACGGATTCCCGCCACCCACAACAGGACATCATATTTTTTCTGTACATACCGCAGCACCTTCCAAAGGGGCTGCGGGCTTTTTTTATTCGACACATTTCTATCTTATCCCCGGACATATTACAAAAGGATACATGATTTTCATTACGGGCGTGCCTGCCATTGTGTGGGTGCGCTTTTTTTGCGCAAAGGAGTGCCCGCTGTTCAGGAGCCGTGCGCCTCCGCTCCAGTCTTGAAACTGTTTAACCAAATTTCAAGACTGGAGGGAATCTGAATGAAAATTGAATACAAGGATGCGGACGGCAGGGTGCTTGAGCTGGAAGTTTCTGATGAGATCGGGCAGTTCTACCTTTCTTCCGTGGAGGAAACCAAAAAGAGCGACAGGCGGAACACAAGGCCGGACCGCCACACGTCTTTGGAAACTTTTATGTATGAGGACCAGAGGTTTTTTGCGGCTCCGTCCAACCCCATGCAGGAGGCCGTGGAGGACTGTGAGGTGGAGCGGCTGCTCTCCTGCCTGAATGACCGCCAGAGGGAACTTGTGCGCCGGTGCGTGATTGAGGGGTGGAGCTATACGGAAATAGCCGCCCAGGAAGGGAAGGATGAGTCAGCAGTCCGGCATGCGGTAAAAAGGGCGCTGAAAAAAATGAAAAAATCTTTTTTCTGACCGTCCGAAAATGCGCCCGCCCATGGCTTATGCCAGAGGGCAGCAGTGAAAGCCCTCGGAAATGGAGGTCATGGGCATGGAACACACGTTGAGGATCAGTGTTTCAAAGGAGCCGGCATCCGGCGGGATCGTGAGCTGCCGCCATATCTCCGTGAGGGAGCGTTTCTTACGCTTCCTCCTCGGGGAGAAGCGGAGGCTGGCCATCATCGTTCCGGGCGATTCCGTCCGGGAGCTGGCAGTGAGTGAAGTCATGGAAGGAGGAAACGTACATGGGAAAAGTGAAGTTACTGCTTGATGTCATCGGGGATCTGCGCTCCCTTGCGGACAGCCTGCAGGCCGTTGCGGATGCGGCGGCGGACAATGGCGCAGCGGAGGCAGAGCTGACGGCTGCAAAGGAGCCGGAGAAAGCGGGAAAGACCGGGAAGGTTGCTGCAAAGAACACGGCGAAGAAGGATGCGAAGGCGGCAAAGCAGGAGCCGGAGGAGAAGCCGCTGACGCTGGAGGAAGTCCGTGCGGTGCTGGCGGAGAAATCCCGCTCCGGACACACGGAGGAAGTGAGGGAACTGCTGAATAAGCACGGCGCGGATAAGCTGTCGGAGATCGACCCGGCGGAATACCCTGCGCTGCTTGCGGAAGCGGAGGTGCTGTGATGGGGAGACACGCTTTACTGTCCGCATCCTCCAGCCACCGGTGGCTTGCCTGCCCGCCGTCTGCGAGGCTCTGCGAGAATTATGAGGATACGGGCAGCGAATACGCGCAGCAGGGCACTGATGCCCACAGCCTGTGCGAACACAAGCTGAAGCTGTCCCTGGGCATGGAAACTGAAGACCCTACGGAGGGGCTTGCATTCTACGATGAGGAGATGGAGGAATGCGCCTGCGGGTACGCGGAGTATGTCCTTTCACTGGTGGAGGAGGCAAAGAAAACCTGCAAAGACCCGGTGGTGCTGATCGAGCAGCGGCTGGACTTCTCCCGGTATGTGGAGGAGGGCTTCGGCACGGGCGACTGCGTTATTATTGCGGACGGGACGCTGTATATCATCGACTACAAGCACGGCAAGGGCGTGGAGGTTTCCGCAGAGGGGAACCCGCAGATGATGCTGTATGCCCTGGGCGCTCTGGAGCTGTTCGACGGCATCTATGACATTGATACCGTCCGCATGGCGATCTACCAGCCGCGGCGGGAGAACGTCAGCGTGTATGCCATGGCGAAGGCAGACCTGCTCCAGTGGGCGGTGGGCGAGCTTTCGGAAAAGGCGAGGCTGGCCTATGCCGGGGAGGGCGATTTCTGCGCCGGGGAACACTGTAAGTTCTGCAAGGCGAAGGCGGTCTGCAGGAAACGGGCGGAATACAACCTGGAGCTTGCGAAGTATGACTTCGAGATGCCGGCCACGCTGGAGGATGACGAGATCGCGGCGATCCTCGTGAAAGCGGATGAGCTGGCGGCATGGGCGGCGGACGTGAAGGAGTTTGCATTGCAGCAGGCATTAAGCGGCGTGAAGTATGCCGGGTTCAAAGTTGTGGCCGGAAGGTCCAACCGGAAGTACATGGATGAGGATGCCGTGGCGGATACCGTGAAGAAGGCGGGCTTCGACCCGTATGAGCCGAAGCTCCTGGGCATCACGGCCATGGAGAAGCTGCTGGGCAAGAAGAAATTTGCAGAGATTTTGAAGGGCCTTGTGGAGAAGCCGCAGGGCAAGCCCGCGTTAGTCCCAGAGAGCGACAAGAGGCCGCCGATGAACACGGCGCAGGAAGATTTCAAGGAAAATTAGGAGGAAAATCATATGTCAAACACAGTCAATAATCCAACAAAGGTAATCACCGGGCCGAACACCCGGTGGAGCTACTGCAATGCATGGGAGGCGAAGGCAATCCAGGGCGGCACGCCGAAGTTCTCTGTCTCCCTCATTATCCCGAAATCGGATAAAAAGACCATTGCCAAGATTGAGGAAGCCATCAAAGCGGCGTACCGTGAGGGCGAGGCGAAGCTGAAGGGGAACGGCAGGAGCGTCCCTGCCCTTTCTGTCTTAAAGACTCCGCTGCGTGACGGGGATGTGGAACGCCCGGATGATGAAGCCTATGCGGATTCCTATTTCGTCAATGCCAACAGCTCCACGGCTCCGGGGATCGTGGATGCGGACCGCCAGCCGATCCTTGACCATTCCGAGGTGTACAGCGGCGTGTACGGCAGGGCGAGCATCAATTTCTATGCCTTCAACAGCAATGGCAATAAAGGTATCGCCTGCGGGCTGAACAATTTACAGAAAATCCGTGATGGGGAGCCTTTGGGCGGGCGTTCCCGTGCGGAGGATGACTTTGCGGATGAAGTCGGGGACGAAGAGGATTTCCTGTCATAACAGCATAACGGGACGCAGCCGCCGGGTGGCGGGGAACGGGCGGATGCTCATTCCCTGCCGCCCTTAAGGCGGTGAAAGGAGCTGGTGGAAAATGAATGTGACAAGAAATATATATTTTGTGCATGACAGCGGGGAGGCTGAACTGAAATGTGGCGACACCATAATTCTGCTTGATGCAGAAGACGTGGATTTAGTGTCTTCATATCAATGGGCTGTTGGGATACATGGTTATGCGGCAAGTGGTGCAGGAAAAAGACAGATTCTTCTTCACAGGTTGATTGTTGGTGCAAAAGGCCGTGATTTTGTTGACCATGCTAACCGCAATAAACTTGACAACAGGAAAATGAACCTGCGTATCTGCACTTGTCAGCAGAATCAGTTTAATAAGGGTACGCTGTCAAATAACCAAAGTGGTTATAAAGGGATATGCAAAGTCCGGACCGGTAACTGGCAGGCACAGATAGGCTATTGCGGGAGGGCGGTTTATCTTGGGTGCTATGAAGATGCGGTGTCTGCTGCTGCCGCTCACGATACTGCTGCTAAAAGCCTGTTCGGGGAGTATGCATCCCTGAATTTTCCAGATGCGGACGGGCTGGAAACTGTGCAAAAAGATATCAGGCACAAATTTAAATTGAGCCGGGAACAGGCTGGCGATATCCGGTTTCTTTACAACCGGGGCATGAAGATTAGTGAACTGTCTGTGATGTTCAGCCATTCGTACACATCTATCAGCCGTATTGTCAGGAATAAGACATTCAAACCGGACGGTAAGGAGGATGACAGTGAATGAGATTTTAATGGACATTGAAAGTTTCAGCAGTGTTGACCTTACAAAATCAGGCGTTTACCGTTATGCAGAGAGCCAGGATTTTACAATTTTGCTGTTTTCTTATTCAGTAGATGGCGGGGACGTGCAGGTTGTAGACCTTGCCTGTGGTGAGGAAATCCCTCCAGATATCATGGCGGCGCTCTCGGATGATTCCGTCATCAAGTGGAGTTACAATAATAATTTCGAACGTGTCTCGCTGTCAAATTATTTCGGCACATGGTTCGAGCCGGGGAGCTGGCGCTGTACGATGGTGTGGGCGGCTTGCCTCGGCCTCCCGCGGTCGCTGGCAGATGTGGGCGCGGTGCTTGGGCTGGAGAAGCAGAAGCTGACGGAGGGGAAAGACCTGATCCGGTATTTCTGTGTTCCGTGCAAGCCGACCAAAGCAAACGGCGGACGGACACGGAACCTGCCGGAGCATGACAGGGAAAAGTGGGAGCGGTTCAAGGCATACAACCTCCGTGATGTGGAGGCGGAGATGCAGATACAGCAGAGGCTTGCCAAATTCCCCGTACCGGAGTTTGTGTGGGAGGAATACCGGCAGGACCAGGAGATTAACGACCGGGGCATCGGCGTGGACATGGAGATGGTCACACAGGCAATTGCTATGGACGGACGCTCCAAGTCAGAGCTATCAGTCGCCATGAAGGAACTGACGGAACTGGAGAACCCAAATTCCGTGCAGCAGATGAAACAGTGGCTTTCAGAGAACGGGATGGAGACGGACTCCCTTGACAAGAAAGCGGTGGCGGGGCTTCTGTTGGATGCGCCGGAGCCGTTACGGACGGTGCTGATGCTCCGGCAACAACTTGCAAAATCCTCCGTGAAAAAATACCAGGCAATGGAGAATGCGGTGTGTACAGATAACCGGGCGCACGGAATGTTTCAATTTTACGGGGCTAACAGGACGGGGCGGTATAGCGGGCGCATTATCCAGTTGCAGAATCTGCCTCAGAACCATATCCCGGACTTAGCGCAGGCAAGGGAGCTTGTGAAAGCCGGGGATTTTGATGCCCTCTCTATGCTATATGAGGATATTCCGGATACGCTCTCGCAGCTCATCCGCACGGCTTTTGTGCCGCAGGACGGCAGGAAGTTCATCGTGGCGGATTTTTCCGCTATTGAGGCGAGGGTAATTGCGTGGATTGCCAGGGAGCGGTGGAGGCTGAAGGTGTTCGAGGGCGGCGGTGACATTTACTGTGCATCAGCAAGCCAGATGTTCTATGTGCCTGTGGAAAAGCACGGCATAAACGGGCATCTGCGGCAGAAAGGCAAGATAGCAGAACTGGCCCTTGGATACGGCGGATCAGTCGGGGCATTGAAATCCATGGGTGCTTTGGAGATGGGACTTGCGGAAGAAGAACTGCAGCCGCTTGTTTCAGCATGGCGGGATTCTAACCCCAATATCACGGAATTCTGGTGGGCGGTCGACCGTGCTGTGAAAGAGTGCATCAAAAAGAGGATGCCAACGGAAACACACGGCATCCGGTTTAACTACCAGAGCGGGATGCTGTTCATCACTTTATTTTCCGGCCGGAGGCTTGCCTATGTGAAGCCGAGGATTGGGGAGAACCAGTTCGGCGGGGAGTCCGTCACCTATATGGGCGTGGGCGGCACGAAAAAATGGGAGCGGCTGGAAAGCTATGGCCCGAAGTTTGTGGAGAACATTGTCCAGGCGGTGAGCCGGGATATTTTATGCTACGCTATGCAGACATTGAAAAACTGTGCGATTGTGGCTACGGTGCATGATGAGATTATTATCGAAGCAGACAGAAGGATGTCCGTTAAGGCCGTGTGTGAGCAAATGGGCAGGACGCCTCCCTGGGCAAAGGGGCTATTGCTCCGGGCGGATGGATACTCTTGTGAGTGGTACAGGAAGGACTGATGCAATGGAAAATAACAATAAGTACACTATATGCGGGAATATTGCCATTTTAAAGATGAAAGGTGATCAGGAGTGTCTGATTTCCGTAGAATCACTTGAAAAGATACGCCCTTATACATGGTGTGTGGAGGGGACAGGATATGCCATGAGTAGAACATTTGGAAGGGCCGTAAAAATGCATCGGTTAGTTGTCAATGCCGGAAAAGGTGACTATGTTGACCATATAGATGGGAACCGGCTTAATAATACACTGTCAAACTTGAGAATCTGTTCCAAAAAGCAAAACGAGTACAACTCCAAAATAAGGGCAGATAATTCAAGTGGTTTTAAGGGCGTCAGTTTTGACAAGAGAAAAGATAAATACCGTGCCTATATAAATAAAGACGGACATCAATATCATCTTGGTTATTTTTGGTCTGCGGAGGATGCCGCACAAGCATATAACCTTATGGCTCAAGAATTTTTCGGGGAGTATGCGAGGCTGAATCCCATAGAAGCTTTTAATTAGGCAGGGGGGTGTGCGATGGAACGGCTGCGGATTGAATACGGGACGGGATATATGGAGCTTATTGTGAAGGCGTTCTTCCCCTGTAAGATGCCGGCGATGAGGAAAGCCGCAAGGCTCATCAATTCATACTGCACGGATGAAGCAAGGGAGGAGCTGCTCTCGGAGCTGCGGGAACTGGCGGACGGGTACAAGACTCTGTGCGATATGTACAGGCAGAAGATGGGGGAAATTTCGGAGGAGTTGGCTGCGTACCGGTACTGGAGGGCGCAGTTCAACAAAACGGAAGTCCTCCGCAGACGGATGGAAAATAATATCAAATTAATTTCAGGAGGCAGAGAGGGATGAGCAGGGCGGAAATGCAGGGGTGCAGGGCGCACGAGGACTGTTTTGCAAACAGCGGCGGTGTCTGCACCTGCTTGAAAGACAATGACTTTGGCGGGAGGGACTGCCCGTTTTACAAGCCTGCGGACACGGTCCGGAAAGAGAACCGCGGGCAGGATGGAGGTGCGTTTTATGGGAATCAGTAAATACAACAGCGAGGGATACAGCGATCCGACCAGCCATGCGGCATTGGTGTTAGTATATAAGTGTGGACAGGAAAAGTTGAACAATCTATACTATCAAGTGAAAGAGCAAAGGAGATGTTCAGCATGGCGAAAAACCAAAAATCCTACACCCCGGAATTCAAGCAGCAGATCGTGGATCTGTACAATGCCGGAGGAACTTCGTATCCACAACTGGAACG